>NZ_NEIZ01000012.1:0-169221 GCF_002113645.1 Pseudomonas sp. B35(2017)
GCGGCGGCCACGGCGTCGGGCCGTTGCGCGGCCTGGGCCTCGAAGCGTTGCTGGGTGGTGAGGCCTTGCGGGTAGTCGGCGGCGGTGGCGTTGAAGCCGAACAGCACTTGCTCACGCTCGGCCGTTGGCAACACCGACAGTTCATGGACGGGCAGATCCGGCGTCTGCTCCAGCGCCTGGACAAGGCCTTCCACGGCGCTATGCATGTAACCGCAGACCCGCTGCGGATCAAGTTGCGTGGAGGCCAGCAGCATCAGGCGGAAGGCGTCGCCGAAATCGTCGACGCTGAGCGTCAGCGGATAGTTGCTGCGTTCCTCGGCATGCAGGTTGGTGATGCCTTCCCAGGCCGTCTGCGCCTGAGCGTGCGCAGCCGCCGCGCCATGGCTGTGGCGGTAGTTGAACAACGCGCTGAACAACGGCGTCGGCGCGGCCACCTGGCTGCACCGCTGGGCCAGCGCCAGCGGCGCATGTTCGTGGCGCATCAGGGTGGTGAGGCGCGCGTGGGTCGCCTGGACGGCGGCGCGTACCCCCTGCCCGTCGATGTCCAGCCGCACCGGCAGCGTGTTGATGAAGATGCCCAGGGCCCGGTCAATGGCTTCGGCGCCTTGCAGGCGCCCCATCAGCACCGTGCCGAACACCACCGACGGCTTGCCGGTGAGCGTGGCCAGCACCTGTGCCCAGGCCAGGTGGAACAGGCTCGCCGCACTCACGCCGAGTTGCCGCGCCTGCGTGCGCAGGCGCTGCCCCAGCTCCGCCTCCACCGGCATGCCCAGCTCGGCGATGCCTTGACCGTCACCCTGCACGTCCTGCAAGCCGAACGGCAGCGTCGGTTCGTCGATGTCGCCGAGCATGTCGCGAAAGAACGCCTCATGTTCCGCTTCGCTGATGCCCAGCCGCGCCTGGGCCACGTAGTTGCGGAACGGCACCGGCCGCCCCAGCCGTGCGCCCTGCCCCGACAGGCACTCGCGCATCTCGTGGCTCACCACCTCCAGCGCCGAGTGGTCCATCGCCATGTGGTGGAACAGCAGCGTGGCGATGATGCGTTGCCCGGCGGTGTCTTGGGCATACGCCAGACGCACCATCGGCGCCCGGCTGACGTCCAGGCGGAAATGCCGTGGGTCAAAATGTTCATTCAATTGCGCCAGCGCATCGGCTTCGCCGTCCTGCGGCACGAATTCTTCCAGCGGCAGGTGCGCCCGGCGCCAGACCACTTGCAGCGGCGCGTCCAAACCTTCCCAGACCACGGCCGTGCGCAGGATGTCGTGGCGGTTGATCACGGTCTGCAAGGCCTGGGCGAACGCCTGGAAACGCTGCATGTCGGTGAACGCGAACTGCGCCTGCATCACGTAGGGATCGCCTTCGCCGCCGCTGGCGTGGTGAAACAGGATGCCCTCCTGCAGCGGCGCCAGCGGGTAGATGTCCTGCACGTTTTCGGCGCCGCCCGGTACGTCGGCGACGAGGTGGTCGAGGGTGTCCTGGCTCAGCTCCGCCAGGGTGACCATCGCCGGGGTGATGCGGGTGGTGCCGGGGACGATGCCGTTGGCCGGCACCTCCACCTGGCCGTGTTTGGCGGCGGCATACCCGCCGGCCTTGATCAGCTCGATCAGCGCGGCCTTGTGCTCGCGCAGCAGCGCCAGCACCGCCGGATCGCTCAGGGCCTGCTTGTTGCCTTGCACCCGCAGTTGGTCGTCCGTGACCGCCAATTGGATGTCTTTCGCTTTGAGTGTCGCCAACAGTTCGATCAGGTTCACAGAACGATCTCCATTCTTTCCGTAATTGCCGCGTAACCGGCCAGGGTCGGGTGTTCGAACAGCGCCCTGACGTCGGCTTCCATGCCTTCTTGTCGCAACCGGCCGATCAGACTGACCGCCAGCAGCGAGTGCCCGCCCAATTCAAAGAAATGGTCGTGCCGGCCGATCCGCTCCACCTTGAGCAGTTCGGCCCACAGCCGCGCGAGGATGATTTCCGTCTCCCCCTGCGGGGCTTCGTATTCGCGGGTGATGACCGAGGTCTCATCCGGCGCCGGTAGCGCCCGGCGGTCAAGCTTGCCGTTGGGGCTCAGCGGCAACGCCTCCAGGTGCACGAACGCGGTCGGCACCATGTAGTCCGGCAAGCGCGCCAGCAGATGGCTGCGCAGGCTCGCGGCGTCTTGCCGCTCGCCGGTGCAGTAGGCCACCAGCCGCTTGCCTCCGGACGCCTCTTCGCGGATCAGCACCGCTGCCTCGCGCACGCCGTCGACCTGCTCCAGGCACGCCTGGATCTCGCCCGGTTCGATACGCAGCCCGCGCAGTTTCACTTGGTCGTCGTTGCGCCCCAGGTACTCAAGCTGGCCGTCGGCCCCGTACCGGACGATGTCGCCGGTGCGGTACATCCGGGCGCCCGGCCGGGCGCTGAACGGATCCTTGAGGAAACGCTCGCCGGTCAGCTCCGGTCGGTTCATGTACCCCCGGGCCACCTGCACCCCGCCGATGCACAGCTCGCCCGGCACCCCTTGCGGCACCGGTTGTTGCCCGGAGTCCAGGACGTACAGCAGGGTGTTGTCCACGGCACGGCCGATGGGCGGCGCGTGCTGCGGAGCGGGAGCGGACGGGTCCAGCGTCCACACCGTCGCATCCACCGTGGTTTCGGTCGGGCCGTAGACGTTGTGCAAACGCACCTGCGGCAGACGCTCGCGCACCTTGCGCGCCAGCGCGGCGCTCAGCTCGCCGCCGCCGCAGAACACATCGGTGAGGCAGGTGCACTGGCCGGCCTGCTCAAGTTCGATGAACTGCTGCAGCAGCACCGGCACGAACTGGATCACGCTGATGCGCTGCTCGATGACCAAACGCACGAGCTCGGCCGGGTCGCGGTGGTCGTCCGGGCCGGCCAGCACCAACCGCAGACCGGCGGTCAGCGGCCAGAAAAGCTCCCACACCGACGCGTCGAAACTGTACGGCGTCTTCTGCAACAGGGCGCCATCCACCGCCTGCGGGCAGTGCCGGGCGCTCCAGTGCACCAGGTTGACCAGGCTGCGGTGCTCGACCATCACGCCCTTCGGCCGCCCGGTGGTGCCGGAGGTGTAGATCACGTAGGCCAGGTTCGACGGGCTCAGGCCCGGCACCGGCGGGGCCGTGTCCGGGTTGGCCTGCCAGGTGCAGCGTTCGAGGTCGACCTGCGCCACCCCGGTGCCCTCCAGCAAGGCGCGGGTGGCGCCGTGCATCAGCACGGCCACCGCTGCGCTGTCCTTGAGCATGTAGGCCAAGCGGTCCGCCGGGTAGCCCGGATCCAGCGGCACGTAGGCACCGCCGGCCTTGAGGATCGCCAGCAGGCCGACCACCATGTCCGGCCCGCGCTCGACGCAGATCGCCACACGCGAGTCCGGCCCGACGCCCAGGTTTTGCAGGTGATGGGCCAGGCGGTTGGCCTGCCCGTCCAGCTCGGCGTAGCTCAGGCGCTGCCCGCCGCACTGCACCGCCACGGCCAGCGGCGAACGTTGCGCCCGGGCCTCGAACAGCGCGTGGACGGTCCGCTCCAGGTCGTGGCCGATCTCGGCGGCGTTGAGGCCGGACAGCACCTGGCGGCGCTCCTCGTCCGGCAGCACCGCCAACCGGTTCAACGGTTGCTGCGGTGACTGCTCCAAGGCGTCGACCAGCGCCGTCAGCGCCTGCTGCATGTAGCCGCACACCTTCGCGGCGCCGATGCGGGCCGGTGTCATCGCCGTGAGCGTGAACCCGCTGCCCAGATCGTCGACACTCAGGCTCAACGGATAGTTGGTGCGTTCCTCGCTGGCCAGGACCTCGACGCCCTGCCAGGCCTCGCGGATGGCCTGTTGTCGCGCTTCGCTTTCGCCATGGCGATAGTTGAGCATTGCGCTGAACAGCGGCAACGTCGCGGCCACCCCGCTGCAACGCTGGGCCAGCGCCAGCGAAGCGTGCTCATGCCCCAGCAGGGCCGTGAGCCGGTCATGGGTCGCCTTGACCCCGGCCCGCACGCCGGTCTCGCCCAGGTCCACCCGCAGCGGCAAGGTGTTGATGAACATGCCCATTGCCCGGTCGGCGCCGCTGCCGCCCTGCATCCGGCCCAGCAGCACGGTGCCGAACACCACCCGCTCCTGGCCGGACGCTGCCCCCAGCACCCGCGCCCAGGCCAGATGGAACAGGCTGGCGGCGCTCACCCCGGCGAGCCGCGCCTGGCTGCGCAGGCGCAGGGCCAGCGCTTCAGGCAGCGCCCGGCTGGCCTCTTCGATGCGATTGCCGTCACCGCGCACATCCTGCAAGCCGAACGGCAACGTAGGTTCGTCGATGTCGCCGAGCATGTCGCAAAAGAACGCTTCGTGCTCCTGCTCGCTGACGCCCAGACGGGTCTGGGCCACGTAGTTGCGGTAAGGCACCGAGGCCACAGGCACGCGGTCTTCGCCCCGCATGATGGCCTGCATTTCATGGCCTACCACGTCCAGCGCCGTGTGATCCATCGTCAGGTGATGGAACAGCAGCATCGCGGCGATCCGGCCATTGGCCGGATCCTGCGCATGCACCAGCCGGATGATCGGCGCCTGGCTGATGTCCAGGCGCACCTGCCGCGCATCGAACCGCGCCTGCAACTGCCCGGCCACGTCGCCCTGCGCCGGATCCGCCGTCACCTCTTCGAGCGACAGCGCGGCATGGCGCCAGACCACCTGCACCGGCGTCGCCAACCCCTGCCAGACCACGCCGGTGCGCAGGATGTCGTGCCGAGCGATGACTTGATCGAGCGCTGCGGCGAAGGTCGCCAGCCGCGCCGGGCTGTCGAACGCCATCTGCGATTGCAGCAGGTACGGGTCGCCCTCCACGGCGCTGAGGTGGTGATAGAGAATCCCCTCCTGCAACGGCGCCAGCGGGTAGATGTCCTGCACGTTGGCCGCACCGCCGGGCACCGTGGCGATCACCCGGTCGATGCTGTCTTGATCCAGCTCGATCAGGGTCAGCAGGTCCGGGGTGATGCGGGTGCAGCCGTCCGGGATACGGTTGGGCGGCACGGCCACTTCGCGCCCGCTGCCCACCGCCGCGGCCAGCGCCGCCAAGGTCGGCTGGCTGAACAGCACGCGCACGTCGGTGCTCAGGCCGATCTGGCGCATGCGCTCGATCAGGCTCACCGCCAGCAGCGAATGCCCGCCCAGTTCGAAGAAATGATCGTGGCGGCCGACCTGCTCCACCTTCAGCACGTCCGCCCAGATCTGCGCCAGCGCGGTTTCGACCGGGCCCTGCGGCGCTTCGTAGCCACGGCTCAGCCAGGCGTCCGGCCCCGGCTCGGGCAAGGCCTTGCGGTCCAGCTTGCCGTTGGCGGTCAGCGGCAAGGCGTCGAGCCGCACATAGGCCGCCGGCACCAGCGCCTGCGGCAACAGGCTGTGCAGATGGCTGCGCAGTTCGTCGATGCCGACCGCTGCCTGGGCGGTGAACCACGCCAGCAGTTGCCCGTCGCGCACCAGCGCCACGGCCTCCTGCACCGCCGGATGGCGGGTCAGCGCCGCTTCGATTTCCCCCAGCTCGACCCGCACGCCGCGCAGCTTCACCTGATCGTCGTTGCGGCCCAGGTACTCGATGTTGCCGTCGGGCCGCCAGCGCGCCAGGTCGCCGGTGCGGTACATGCGCGCCTGGGGCTCATCGCTGAACGGGTCGTCGAGGAACCGTTCGGCCGTCAGCGGCGCCCGGTTCAGGTAACCCCGCGCTACCCCGGCGCCGGCCACGTACAGCTCGCCGGCTACGCCGACCGGCACCGGACGCTGCTGCTCGTCCAGCAGGTAGACCCGGGCGTTGGCCATCGGCTTGCCGATGTGCAGCGCGCCGCCCGCCTCCACCGGCCCGGAGGTGGCGACCACCGTGGCCTCGGTCGGGCCGTAGTTGTTGACCACCGCGAAGGTCTGTCCGCGGTTGAACTGGCGCAGGCGGTCGCCGCCGATCAGCAAGGTGCGCAAGGTCGGGTGCTGCAGTTCGCGGCTGAACGCGTACTCGGCCACCGGCGTCGGCAAGAAGCTCACCTGCAACGGCTGCGCCCGCCACCAGTCGAGCAGTTCGTCCAGGTGCTCATTGCCGATCGCGGCCGGCGGCAGGTGCAGGGTCGCGCCCATGCACAGCGCCGGCCAGACTTCCCAGGCCATGGCGTCGAAGCCGAACCCGGCGACGCTGGCGGTGTGGCTGCCGGCGTGCAGGTCGAAGGCTTCGGCGTGCCAGTGCACGAGGTTCTCCAGGGTCGCGTGCTCGACCATCACGCCCTTGGGCTGGCCGGTGGAGCCGGAGGTGTAGATCACGTAGGCCAGGTGCGCCGGGGTCAGGGTCGGCAGTTGCGGGTTGCTGTCCGGCTGCGCCTGCCAGTCGCCGGCGTCCAGGTTCACCGCCGGCAGTGGGCCGGTCAGGTGCAGGGTCGCAGCCTGCGCGAGCACCGCCACCGGGGCGCTGTCCTGCAACAGGTAAGCGATGCGCTCGGCCGGGTACGCCGGATCCACCGGCACATAGCCGGCGCCGGCCTTGAGGATCGCCAGCAGCCCCACCAGCATGTCCGGGCCGCGGTTCACGCAGATCGCGATGCGATCGTCCGGCCGCACGCCGAGACCGAGCAAATGATGGGCCAGGCGGTTGGCGCGGCGGTTGAGCTGAGCGTAGGTCAGTTGTTCCGCGCCTTGGATGACCGCAGGCGCCTGCGGGTCGCGCTCGGCCTGGGCCTCCACCAGGGCATGGATCGTCGCGCCCCGGGGATAGGCCGTCACCGGCGGGTTGAAGCCTTCCAGCAATTGTGCCTGCTCTTCGGTCGAGAGGATCGGCAGACAGTTCAGCGCCACCTCCGGCGACTGCTCCAGCGCGTCGACCAAGCGCTCCAGCGCCGTGTGCATGTAGGCGCAGATGCGCTGCGCGCCGATCCCGCCCGCCGCCAGCACCGTCAGGGCGAACCCTTCGCCCTGGTCATCGACGCTGAGGGTCAGCGGGTAGTTGCTGCGCTCTTCGCCGCCCAGCAGCTGCACGCCCTCCCAGATCCCTTCGCCGTCGCGGGCCTGGTGTTCGGCCGCGCTGTAGCGGTAGTTGAGCAGCGCGCTGAACAGCGGCGACGAGCCCGGCACGCCGCTGCAACGCTGGGCCAACGCCAGCGAGGCATGCTCATGGCCCAGCAGCGCGGTGAGCCGGCCATGCACGGCCCTGACCCCGTCGCGCACGCCTTGGCCGACGTCGACCCGCAACGGCAAGGTGTTGATGAACACCCCCAGCGTCCGGTCGGCGCCCTCGCCGCCCTGCATCCGGCCCATCAGCACGGTGCCGAACACCACGTCGCGCCGGTTGGCCAGCACGCCCACGACCTGCGCCCAGGCCAGGTGCATCAGGCTCGCGGCGCTGACGCCCAGTTGCCGCGCCTGGCCGCGCAGGCGAAGGCTCAGGCCGTCGTCCAGCGGTTGCTGGGCTTCCTCGATGTCGCGTCCGTCACCTTGCACATCGTGCAAACCGAAAGGCAGCGTCGGCTCGTCGATGTCGCCGAGCATGTCGCGGAAGAACGCCTCATGTTCCTGCTGGCCCGCGCCCAACCGGGCCTGGGCCACATAGTTGCGGTACGGCGTCGGCGCGGCCAGCGTGTCGGTGCGGTCGAACATGAACGCGCGCATTTCCTGGCCCACCACCTCCATGGCGGTGTGGTCGAGGATCAAGTGATGGAACAGCACGATCGCCACCACCCGCCGCTGCGCCGGATCCTCGGCGTAGACCATGCGCAGCAGCGGTGCGCGGCTCAGGTCGAAGCGGTGATGGCGGGCGTCGAAGCGTTGGTGCAGCTGTTCGAGGATGTCGCCGTCCGCAGGCGCCAGCGCCACGTGCTGCAACGCCAGGTCGGCATGGCGCCAGACCACTTGCTGCGGGCTCGGCAAGCCTTCCCAGACCACGCTGGTGCGCAGGATGTCGTGGCGGGCGATGACCTTCTGCAACGTCGCGGCGAAGGCATGCAGGCGCTCGACGCTGTCGAAGGCCATGCGCGACTGCAGCAGGTACGGGTCGCCCTCTTCGGCGCTGAGGTGGTGATAAAGGATGCCCTCTTGCAGCGGCGCCAGCGGGTAGATGTCCTGCACGTTGGCGGCACCGAACGGCACCGTGGCGACGATGCGGTCGATGGCGGCCTGATCCAGCTCGGTCAGGGTGAGCATGTCCGGGGTGATGTGCGTGCAGCCCTCGGGAATTCGGTTGGCCGGCACGTCGATCTCACGCCCGCTGCCCACCGCAGCGGCCAGCGCCGCCAGGGTCGGCTGGCTGAACAGGGCGCGCACGTCGGTACTCAGGCCGATCCGGCGCATGCGTTCGATCAGGCTGACCGCCAGCAGCGAGTGGCCGCCCAGCTCAAAGAAATGGTCGTGCCGACCGACGCGCTCGACCTTGAGCAAACTCGCCCAGATCTGCGCCAGGGCGGTTTCGACCTCGCCCTGCGGGGCTTCGAAACCACGGCTGATCAGCGCCTCCCGGTCCGGCGCCGGCAAGGCCTTGCGGTCCAGCTTGCCGTTGGCGGTCAGCGGCCAGGCGTCCACGCGCACGAAGGCGGACGGGATCATGTAGTCCGGCAGTTGGCCTTGCAGGGCCGCGTGCAGTTCGGCGGCGGTCGGCGCCGAAGCGTTGTTGCCCGCGATGAACCACGCCACCAGGCGCTTGTCGCCCGGTTCGGCCTCACGCACCAGCACCACGGCTTCGCTGACGCCGGCGCAGGCGGCGAGGCGGGTCTCGATCTCGCCGAGTTCGATGCGGAAACCGCGCAGCTTCACCTGATCGTCGTTGCGCCCCAGGCACTCCAGTTGGCCCGGCGCCATCCAGCGTGCAAGGTCGCCGGTGCGGTAGAGCAAGGCACCGGGCCGGTCGCTGAACGGATCCTTGAGGAATTTCTCGGCGGTCAGGTCCGGCCGGTTCAGGTAACCCAGCGCCACGCCGTCCCCACCGATGTACAGCTCACCGGTCGCGCCGCACGGCACCGGCTGCTGCCGGGCGTCGAGCACGTACACCTGGGTGTTGGAGATCGGCCCGCCGATGGACACGCTCTCGGCGTCCGCCGCCACGTCGCGCACCTCGAAGGTGGTCGCGTAAGTGGTGGTTTCGGTCGGTCCGTAGCAATGCACGATGCGCAGGTCCGGCGCCTCGGCCCGCAGACGGCGGAACGCCGCCGGATCGCCGCGCTCGCCGCCGCACAGCAGGATGCGCAAGCCTTTGAGCGCCTGCGGGATCAGTTGCACGTACTGGTTGAACAGCGCGGTGGTGACGAACAGCACCGTCACCCCGGACGCCGTCAGCGCCCGGCCGAACGCCTGCGGATCGAGCAAGGTGCGGTGGTCGATCACCACCACCTGGCCGCCGTTGAGCAGCGCACCCCAGACGTCCATGGTGCTGGCGTCGAATGCCGGGTTGGAGGCGAACGCCACCCGGTCTTCGGCATTGAAGTCGGCATAGCCGTTGTTGATCACCAGCCGCGCGACGGCGCGGTGCGGCACCAGCACGCCTTTGGGGGTGCCGGTGGAGCCGGAGGTGTACATGATGTACGCCACCGATTCGGACGACTGGCGCAGCTCCGGGTTGTGCACCGGGTGATGGTCCAGCGTCAGGGTGTCGAGGTCGAGGCGCCACGGGGCATATTCGGCGGCCTCGTCGGTGCGGGTCAGCAGCATGACCGCCCGGCTGTCCTGCGCCATGAACGCCTGGTGCTCGGCCGGGGCGTTGATGTCCAGCGGCACGTACACCGCCGCGCATTTGCCGATCGCCAGTTGCGCCACCAACAGGTCCAGCGACCGGGGCAGCAGCGTCGCCACGCTGTGGCCCGGCTGCACGCCCAGTTCGATCAGGTAGTGGGCGAGCCGGTTGGCGCGCTGGTTGAGTTCGCGGTAGCTCAACTGCGCCTCGCCCTGCACCGCCGCCAGCGCATCCTGACGCAGCGCGGCCTGGGCTTCGAACAGGCGGTGGACGGTCTGCTTGCACGGGTATTCGCGGCCGGTCAGGTTGAAGCCGATCAGCAGCCGCTGGCGCTCGCCCGGCGACAGCACCGACACCTGATGCAGCGGCTTGGCCGGGTCGTGCTCCAGTGCGTCGGCCAGCCCCAGCAGGGCCGTCTGCAGCAGGTGGCAGACCCGCGCCCCGTCCACGTCCGGCACGGCCTGCACCGTCAGGCGCAGCCCTTGGCCGAAGTCGTCGACGTTGACCGCCAGCGGGTAGTTGCTGCGCTCGCGGGAGCTGAGGACGTGGATGCCGTCCCAGTCCAGCGCCGGCGCCTGCGGCGCGCTGTGGCGGTAGTTGAGCAAGGTGCTGAACAGCGGCAACGCGCCCGGCACGCCGCTGCAACGCAGGGCCTGGGCCAGTGACGCCTGTTCATGGCCGAGCAGTTGCGCCAGCCGTTGATGGGTGGCACGCACGCCCTCTTCCACCGGCGCCGATCCGGCGCCGACCCGCAGCGGCAACGTGTTGATGAACATGCCCAGCGCCCGGTCGGCGCCCTCGCCGCCCTGCATCCGCCCGAGCAGCACGGTGCCGAACACTACGTCGTCGCGGCCGGACATCTGCGCCAGCACCTGGCCCCAGCCTTGGTGCACCAGGCTCGCCAGGCTGATGCCGAGCCGTCGGGCCTGCTCGCGCAGGCGTTCGACGAGGCTGTCGTCCAGGGCCATCTCGCTTTCGATGACGGTGCTGCCGTCGCCGTGCACGTCGTGCAGACCGAACGCCACGGTCGGCTCCTCGATGTCGCCGAGCATCTCGCGAAAGAACGCCTCGTGGGCCTCGGCCGCCGCGCCGAGCCGCGCCTGCGCCACGTAGTTGCGGTACTGCACCGCCGCCGGCCCTTGAGCGGCGCGGTCGTTGAGGGCATCGCCCATCTCCGCCACCAGCACCTCCAGGGCGGTGTGGTCGAGCACGATGTGATGCAGCAACAGGATGCCGACCCAGCGGTTGCGTTGCGGATCCTGGGTGTAGGCGAACCGCATCAGCGGCGCGCGCTCGAGATCCAGGCGATAGCGGCGCGGATCGAAGCGTGCCTGCATCTGGCGCAGGACATCGCCGTCCAGCGGATCGACATCGACCCGTTCCAGCGCCAGCGGCGCCTCGCGCCAGACCACTTGCACCGGCTCCTCAAGGCCTTCGCCGACCACGCTGGTGCGCAGGATGTCGTGACGGGCGATGACGCTGTTCAAGGCCCGCACGAACGCCTTGACCTGCGTCAGCGTATCGAAGGCGAACTGCGCCTGGAGCACGTACGGATCGCCGTCGGCGGTGGCCAGGTGGTGGTAGAGAATCCCGGCCTGCAGCGGGGCCAGGGCATAGATGTCCTGCACGTTGGCGACGCCGCCGGGCACGGTCTCGACGATGCGGTCGATGGCCGCCTGGTCCAGCGTGGCCAGCGGCAGCAGGTCCGGGGTGATGCGGGTGCAGCCAGGCTCGATGCGGTTGGCCGGCACGCTGACCGTCTGCGCCGCGCCCAGGGTCGCCGCCAGCGCAGCCACGCTCGGCTGGCCGAACAGCACGCGCACGTCGCAGTGCATGTCCTGCTGGCGCATGCGTTCGATCAGCTTGACCGCCAGCAATGAATGGCCGCCCAGTTCGAAGAAGTTGTCATGCCGGCCGACCGAGTCCAGCCCCAGCACCGCCTGCCAGATCGCGGCGATGCGGGTCTCCGTTTCGCCGACCGGCGCTTCGAAGCCACGACGGGCGAAGGCCTCGCCGTCAGGCTGCGGCAACGCCTTGCGGTCCAGTTTGCCGTTGGCGGTCAGCGGGAAGGCGTCGAGCCGCACGAACGCGCTCGGCACCATGTAGTCGGCCAGCGACAGCAGCAGGCGGTCGCGCAGGTGCGCCGCGCTCGGCTCAAAGCCCTCGTCGGCCAGCCAGTACGCCACCAGGCGTGGCTCGCCGGGGCTGTCCTCGCGGGCGATCACCACCGCTTCGCGCACCCCGTCGCACTCGGCCAGGCGCGCTTCGATCTCACCCAGCTCGATGCGGAAACCGCGGATCTTCACCTGATCGTCGTTGCGCCCCAGGTATTCGAGGCTGCCGTCCGCCGCCCGGCGCGCCAGGTCGCCGGTCTTGTACAGGCGGGCCTCGGCGCGGTGGCTGAACGGGTCGGCGATGAAGCGTTCGGCCGTGAGGGTCTCTCGGTTCAGGTAGCCGCGGGCCACCCCAGCGCCGCCGACGTACAGTTCACCGGCCACACCCACCGGCAACGGTTCGCCGCGGGCGTCGAGCACATACAGTTGCAGGTCGGGGATGCGCACGCCGATGGGGCTGGCGCCGACCGATTGGGCGTCCGCCGCCTCCAGCGGCCGATAGGTCACGTGCACCGTGGTCTCGGTGATGCCGTACATGTTCACCAGCCGGGTGCCGGCGTTGCCGACCCGCGCGTACCAGGGCTTGAGCGAACCGGGCTCCAGCGCCTCACCGCCGAAGATCACCTCGCGCAGGGAATGCTGCAACGGGCTGCGGCCCTGGGCTGCGATCAGCTGGCGGAACGCGCTGGGCGTCTGGTTGAGCACCGTGACGCCGGCGCGGCACAGCAGCGCGTAGCACTCGTCCGGCGAACGGCTGATGCGCTGCGGCACCACCAGCAACTGCCCGCCGAACGCCAGCGCGCCCCAGATCTCCCAGACCGAAAAGTCGAAGGCAAAGGAATGGAACAGCGCCCAGACGTCCTTCGGGTTGAACTGGAACCAGTCGTGCGTCGCCGAAAACAGCCGGGCCACGTTGCGGTGCTCGACCATCACCCCTTTGGGCTGGCCGGTGGAGCCGGAGGTGTAGATCACGTAGGCCAGGTGCGCCGGTGTCAGCTCCGGGACCTGCGGGTCGAAGTCCGGTTCGGCCTGCAGGTCGTGGTCGTCGAGGTCCACCGCCGGCGCCGTGGTTGCCCCCAGCCGGTTCCGTGTGCCGGCCTGCATCAGCACCGCCACAGGCGCGCTGTCTTTGAGGGTGAAGGCGATCCGCTCCAGCGGATAGGCGGGATCGATGGGGACATAACCGGCGCCGGCCTTGAGCACCGCCAGCAGGCCGACGATCATCTGCGGACCGCGTTCGACGCAGATCGCCACCCGGTCATCCGGGCGGATGCCCATGGCCAGCAGGCGGTGGGCCACCCGGTTGGCCTGGCGGTTGAGCCCGCCGTAGCTGTAGGTCTTGCCTTCGAACAGCAGCGCCACGGCCTGGGGCCGGCCCTGTGCGTGGGCTTCGAACTGCTGATGGATCAGCGGCGTGTCGGGGAACGTGCGCAACGGCGCGTTGACGCCATGCAGCAGGTATTCGCGCTCGGCGGCCGGCAGGATGTTCAGGCTGTGCAGCGGCGCCTGCGGGCGCTCCTGCAAGGCATCGGCCAGGCTCTCCAGCGCCGTGTGCAGGTAGCCGGCGATACGCTCGGCGCCCAGGGCTTCGTCGGCCAGCGCGGTGATGCGCAGGTCTTCGCCCAGATCGTCGATGTTGACGGTCAATGGGTAGTTGGTGCGTTCGCGGGCGCCCAGCACCTGCACGCCCGGCGCCAGGTCGATCACCTCGGCCACCTCTTCGGCGCTGCTGTGGCGGTAGTTGAGCATGGCGCTGAACAGCGGCGTCGGCACCGCCACGGCGCTGCAGCGCTGGGCCAGCGCCAGCGGGGCCTGCTCATGGGCGAGCAGCGCGGTCAGGCGCCGATGGGTCGCCAGCACGCCGTCGCGCACGCTGCCGTCGCCGACATCCACCCGCAGCGGCAGGGTGTTGATGAACATGCCCAGGGCCTGCTCGACGCCGTCGCCCGCCTCCATCCGCCCCAGCAGCACGGTGCCGAACACCACCGCCGTGCGCCCGGACAACTGCCCCAGCACCCGCGCCAGCGCCAGGTGCATCAGGCTCGCCACGCTCACCCCCAACTGCCGGGCCTGCCCGCGCAGGCGCAGGCTCAGGTCGCTATCGAGCATGCGCCAGGCCTCTTCGATGCCTTGGCCGTCGCCCTGCACGTCGTGCAGGCCGCCGGGCAGCGTCGGCTCGTCGATGTCGGCGAGCATGTCGCGGAAGAAGGCCTCCTGCGCCGCCTCGTCCGCCTCCAGACGGGCCTTGGCCAGGTGATTGCGAAACGGCACGGCCGCCGCAACCTCTTCGCCGCGGCCGAGCAGGTGTGCCTGGATTTCCCGGCGCACCACGTCGAGGGCGACGTGATCCATGATCATGTGGTGAAACAGCAGCAGGGCCACCACCCGGCCGTTGGCCGGATCTTCGGCGAACGCCAGCCGCAGCAGCGGCGCCTGTTGCAGGTCGAGGCGGAAATGCCGCGGGTCGTGCCGCGCCAGCAGTTGCGTCAGCACGTCCCCGCGCCCGTCCAGCGGCATTTCTTCGCAGACCAGCGGCGCCTCGCGCCACACCACTTGCAGCGGTTCGTCCAGGCGCTCCCAGACGAAAGATGTGCGCAGGATGTCGTGGCGGCCGATCACCCAACGCAGCGCGTCGGCGAACGCTTCCAGCCGCTCGCGGCCGTCGAAGGTGAACCGTGCCTGGGACACGTAGGGATCGCCCTCGGCCGCCGAGAGGTGCAGATACAGCAGGCCCTGCTGCAAAGGCGCCAGCGGGTAGATGTCCTGCACGTTGGCCGCCCCGCCCGGCACGGCGGCGACGAGGCGGTCGAGGGTGTCCTGATCCAGTTTCGCCAGCGGCAGCATGTCCGGGGTGATGCGCAGCGCCGGGCTCTGCCAGTCGCCGCCGTGGCGGGCCACCAGTTCCAGCAATTGCGCCTTGTGTTCGGCGAGGCTGTCCCACAACGCATCGTCCAGCGCGTCGTCGTTGCCCAGAATGACCAGATCTTCATCGTCCTGTTGAAGGCGGATCGCATGGGTGGAGATAACAGCCATCAGTTCACTGAATTGCATGAGGTAACCTGCTGTAATTTCGAAAAAAGAAGCGCGCAGCATCGAGTCCGTGCCCGCTGCGCACAGCCTGGAAAAGCTAAAACATCAAGCCCCGTGGGGCTGACATGGGAAGCGGGGACAATCCCCTGTGGCGAGGGCTCCCTTGCCACAGGGGCCGGTCAGAGCCGCCGCTTGCGGTCGAGCACCGGGATGGTGGTCTGCGGGATGTCCACCTGCCGGGCCTGGCCTTGGGTGTGCGCCGCCAGGGCCGCCAGCGTCGGCTGGCTGAACAGCGTGCGCGCATCCACGTGCAGCCCGGCCTGGCGCATGCGCGCCACCAGGCTTACCGCCAGCAGCGAGTGGCCGCCGAGCTCGAAGAAGTGGTCGTCGCGCCCGACTTGCTCAAGCCCCAGCACTTCGGCCCAGATCTGCGCCAGGCGGATCTCCACATCGCCCTGCGGCGCTTCGTAGCGGCGGCTGAGCACCGCCTCCGCCCCCGGTGCGGGCAAGGCCTTGCGGTCGACCTTGTCGTTGGGGGTCAGGGGCAACGCGTCCAGCCTCACATAGGCCCCCGGCGCCATGAACTCGGGCAGACGCTCCAGCACATGGGCGCGCAAGGCCTCGATGGCCGGCGCCGCGAACCCCTCGCGCACGGTGAAGTACGCCACCAGGCGCTCGTCGCGCACCGTCACCACCGCTTCGCGCACCGCCGGGTGTTCGGTCAGCCGCGCCTCGATCTCGCCCGGCTCCAGACGCAGGCCGCGCAGCTTGATCTGGAAATCGTTGCGCCCGAGGAACTCAAGGTGGCCGTCCGGGCGGTAGCGCACCAGGTCGCCGGTGCGGTAGAGCCGGTCCCCCGGCACGAACGGGCTGTCGATGAAGCGCTCAGCCTGCATCGGCGCAAGCCCCAGGTAGCCCCGCGCAACGCCGACGCCGCCGATGTGCAGCTGGCCGCTGACGCCCATCGGCACCGGTTGGTCGTGGGCATCGAGGACGTACAGACGGGTGTTGCTCAAGGCCTTGCCGATGGGGATCGCGCCCTCCGGCACCGGCTCGTGGGGCTCCAGTGTCCAGCCGGTGCTGTCCACCGTGGTTTCGGTCGGGCCGTACACGTTGTGCAGGCGCACCCACGGCAGGCGCCGGCGCACGGCACGGGCCAACGCGACGGTCAGCTCGCCGCCGCCGTTGAGCACGTCGGTGAGGCCGGTGCACTGGCTGACGTCGTCCTGCTCGATGAACTGCTGCAGCAGCGCCGGCACGAACTTGACCACGGTGACGCCCTGCTCGCGGATCGCTTGCGTCACATAGGCCGAATCGCGGTTGCCGTCCGGGCGCGCCAGCACCAGGCGCAGCCCTGCGCACAGCGGCCAGAAGATCTCCCACACCGAACTGTCGAAGCTGAACGGCGCCTTCTGCAACAGCGCGCCGTGCTCGGTCGGCGGGCTGATCTGCGAGCCCCAGTGCACCATGTTGCACAGGCTGCGGTGCTCGACCATCACCCCCTTCGGCGTGCCGGTGGAGCCGGAGGTGTAGATCATGTACGCCAGGTTCGAAGCGCCGAGGCCCGGCACCGTCAGGTCGCCGGCCGGCGCGTCCTGCCAGTCGCCGCGGTCGATCTCGATCAGCGGCACGCCGGGCTCGCCGAGCAGTCGCCGGGTCGCCCCGTGCATCAGCAGCGCCACCGGTTCGCTGTCCTGCAGCATGTAGTGCAGGCGTTCCAGCGGGTAGTCCGGATCCAGCGGCACGTAGGCGCCGCCGGCCTTGAGAATGGCGAGCAGGCCGATCACCAGTTCCAGGCTGCGCTCGACGCAGATCGCCACCCGCGCGTCCGGCTGCACGCCCTGCCCGCGCAGGTGATGGGCGAGGCGGTTGGCCCGTTCGTTGAGCTCGCGGTACGTGAGGGACTGCCCTTCGAACTGCAATGCGACGGCGTCCGGCTTGCGCCGCACCTGCGCCTCGAACAGCACATGGGCGGGCTGTTCGAGCGGACAATCCACTTCGGTGGCATTGAGCCCGACCAGCAGTTGCTCAAGTTCCTGCGGCGGCAACACCGACAGTCGGTTCACAGGCTGGTGCGGGCTCTGCTCCAAGGCCTCGACCAGCGCCTGCAATGCGGTCTGCACGTAACTGCCGATCCGCTGCGCGCCGATGCCCGCCACGGCCCGGGTGGTCAAGCGCATACCGTCGCCCAGGTCATCGACGCTGAGGGTCATCGGGTAGTTGGTGCGCTCTTCGTTGGCCAGGGTCTCGATGCCCTGCCACGCCTGAACGGCAGATGCGTCCTGGGTGCGCTCGTCCGTGTGCCGGTAGTTGAGCAGCGCACTGAACAGCGGCGACGGCGACGCCACCCCGCTGCAGCGCTGGGCCAGCGCCAGCGACGCATGCTCATGCCCCAGCAGCGCCGTCAGCCGGGCGTGGGTCGCCTGCACGGCGGCGCGCACGCCCAGGTTCACGTCCACCCGCAACGGCAGTGAGTTGATGAACACCCCCAACGCCCGGTCGGCGCCCTCGCCGCCCTGCATCCGCCCCATCAGCACGGTGCCGAACACCACCCGCTCCTGTCCGGAGGTCGCCGCCAGCACCCGCGCCCACGTCAGGTGCAGCAGGCTCGCCACGCTCACGCCCAGTTGCCGGGCCTGCGCGCGCAGGCGAAGGTCCAAGTCCGCCGGCAGCGACCGCTGCGCCTCTTCGATGCCGCGGCCGTCGCCCTGCACGTTCTGCAGGCCGAAGGGCAGCGTCGGCTCGTCGATGTCGCCGAGCATCCCGCGAAAGAACGCCTCGTGTTCCTGTTCGCTGACGCCGAGCCGGGTCTGGGCCACATAGTTGCGGTACGGCACCGCCGGCGCCGACGGCTCGCTCAGGCCCAGCAGGCTGGCCTGCATTTCTTCGCGCATCACCTCCAGCGCGATATGGTCCATGGCCAGGTGATGGAACAGCAGGGTCGCGACGATCCGCCCATGGGCCGGATCCCGTGCGTAGACCAAGCGGATCAAGGGCGCCTGGCTGATGTCGAGACGGTAACGGCGGGCGTCGAAGCGCTCGTGCAACTGCGCCAGGACGTCCCCCTGTGCCGGGTCGGTAACGACTTCCTCCATCGGCAGTTCGGCTGTGCGCCACACCACCTGCACCGCTGCGTCCAGCCCTTCCCAGAGCACCGCCGTGCGCAGGATGTCGTGGCGCGCCATGACCCGGCGCAGTGCCTGCGCGAAGGCGTCGAGACGTTCGGCGTCATCGAACGCCAGCCACGATTGCAGCAGATACGGATCGCCCTGCTGCGCGGTGATGTGGTGATAGAGGATGCCTTCCTGCAACGGCGCCAGCGGGTAGATGTCCTGCACGTTGGCCGCGCCGCCCGGCACCGTGGCGACGATCCTGTCGAGGGCCGCCTGGTCCAGGCGCACCAGCGTCAGCAGGTCCGGCGTGAGGTGCGTGCAGCCGGGCGCAATGCGGTTGGGCGGCACTTCGACCTCGCGGCCGCTGCCCACCGCCGCAGCCTGGGCCGCCAGGGTCGGCTGGCCGAACAGCACACGCACGTCGCTGCTCAGGCCGGCCTGGCGCATGCGTTCGATCAGCCCCACCGCCAGCAGCGAGTGCCCGCCCAGTTCGAAGAAGTGGTCGTGACGCCCCACCCGCTCCACTTGCAGCACCTCGGCCCACAGCTGCGCGAGCACGGTTTCCACATCGCCCGACGGCGCTTCGTATTCACGGCGAACCTGGGCCTCCGGCCCCGGATCCGGCAAGGCCTTGCGGTCCAGCTTGCCGTTGGCGGTCAGCGGCAGCGTCTCCAGGCGCACGTAGGCCCCCGGCAGCAGCGTGCCCGGCAGACGGGCCTTGAGGTGCTCGTGCAGCTCGCGGATGTCCAGCGCCCGGCCCTCGGTGAACCAGGCCAGCAGCTGGCCGTCGCGCACCTGCACCACGGCCTCGCGCACGGCGTCGTGGCTGAGCAGCGCGGCCTCGATCTCGCCGGGCTCGATGCGCACGCCGCGCAGCTTGACCTGATCGTCGTTGCGCCCCAGGTATTCGAGGGTGCCGTCGTTGCGCCAGCGGGCGAGGTCGCCGGTGCGGTACATCCGCCCTTCGGCGAACGGGTTGTCGAGGAAGCGTTCGGCGGTGAGTTCGGGCCGGTTCAGGTAACCCCGCGCCACCCCCGCGCCGCCGACATACAACTCCCCGGCCACGCCGACCGGCACCGGACGCTGCCGGTCGTCGAGCAGGTGCACGGTGCCGTTGGCGATCGGCTTGCCGATGTGCAGCGCCTTCCCCGCCACGACCCGCCCGGACGTGGCGACCACCGTGGCTTCGGTCGGGCCGTAGTTGTTGATCACCTCGAACGTCTGTTCGCGGTCGAACCGGCGCAGGCGATCGCCGCCGATCAGCAGCGTGCGCAAGGTCGGGTGGCCGAGCTGACGGCTGAAGGCGTATTCGGCCACCGGCGTCGGCAGGAAGCTCACGTCCAAAGGTTGCGCGCGCCACCAGGCCAGCAGCGCATCGATGTCTTCGCCGCCCTCCTCAAGCGGGGCCTGCACCGGGGCCAGGTGCAGGGTCGCGCCCACGCACAGCGCCGGCCAGATTTCCCAGGCCATGGCGTCGAAGCCGAACCCGGCCAGGCTCGACGCATGGCTGCCGGCGCGCAGGCCGAAGGCCTCGCAATGCCAGTCGATCAGGTTCGACAGGGTGCGGTGCTCGACCATCACGCCCTTGGGCAGGCCGGTGGAGCCGGAGGTGTAGATCACGTAGGCCAGGTGCCGGTGGGTGAGCGCCGGCACATCGGGCCTGGCCGGGTTGATCGGCCAGCGGCGCCGGTCCAGCTCAACCACCGGCACGGCGGAGTTCGGCAGGCGTTCGCGCAGATCGCTCTGGGTCAGCACCGCCACGGGGGCGCTGTCCTCCAGCAGATAGCGCAGCCGTTCGGCCGGGTGCGCCGGATCCACCGGCACATACCCGGCGCCCGCCTTGAGGATGGCCAGCAGGCCGACCAGGGTGTCCAGCCCGCGCCGGGCGACCACCGCCACCCGGTCGTCGGGGCGCACGCCGAGGCCGATCAAGTGGTGCGCCAAGCCATTGGCCTGCCCGTCGAGATCGGCGTAGGTCAACGGCCTGCCTTCATGGATGGCCGCCAGGGCCTGGGGACGCTCCGCCGCCTGCGCCTCGAAACGCCGGTGCACGGGCTGGCCCTGGCGGAAGTCGGTGCGCGTATTGTTCCAGCGCTGCAGCAACGCCGCCTCCGCCGGGGTGGCCAGGCTGAAGTCGGCCACCGCCAGGCCGGCGTCCTCCAGCCCTTGCTCCAGCACCCACAGCAGGCGCTCGGCCAGGGCCTTGATGTCGTCGGCGTCAAAATAGGCTTCGTTGTAGACCAGGTACAGGCTGTCCTTTTCGTTGCTGCGGTTGCTGAGCAGATGCACCGACAGCGGCGTGCCTTCCTCGTGGTTCGAGACCTTGACCACCTCCCCTCGGGCCTCGCCGTAGCGGTACTCGTGGATGTCCTGCTCGTAGGACACCGTCAGTTCGAACAGCTGCGAGCGGTCCTCGCGCAGCAGGCCCAGCGCCCGGTTCATTTCGCTGAGGGGAAAGCGCTGATGGCGGAAGTCCTGTTTCAGCTCATCGCGGATCGCCACGATCAATTGGCTGAACGACAGCTCGCGGCCAAACCCCATGCGCACGGCGCTGACTTGGGTGAAGAGACCGAGGGTGGACTTGAAACGGGCCCCGGAGCGGTTGAGCAGCGGCATCCCCACCACCCATTCGTCGCGCTGGGCGGAGCGGCTGAAATAGACGTGCATCGCCGCCAGCAGCACATGGAACGCCGAGGCGCCGAACTCCCGCGCCACCTGCTTCATGCGCTCGTGCAGGCTGACCGGGAACGGCTGGGAAAAGATCCGGCTCGGTGCCGCAGCCGGCCCGTGGCGTTCCTGATGACGGGGCAGCAGCAGGCGCTCGGGCACGTGGCGGTACTTGTCCAGCCAGTAGGCACGGTCTTGTTCGTACCGCGCACTGCCGTGGTAACGCGCATCGTCGAGGATGAAGTCGACGTAGGACGGCGCCTCTTCGGGTGGCTGGTCGCCGCTGGCCAGCGCGTTGTAGATCTCGTCCAGCGACTTGAGCATCTCGCCGAACCCCCAGCCGTCGGTGATCAGGTGGTGGGCCAGGATCGACAGCCAGTGCCGCTGACGGTCCAGCCGTATCAGCAGAAAGCGGAACAGCGGCCCGCCGTCCAGCGTGAAGGGCTGTTCGATGCGCTCCTGGATCAACGCCCGCGCCGCCGCTTCAGGGTCGGGATGGCTGGAGAAGTCATGCAGCGGCATCGGCGCCGGCAGCGACCGCGCAAAGCGCTGCAGCGGCATGCCCTGCTCGCCCGCCCCCGGCAGCAGCACCGTGCGCACGGCGTCGTGGCGGGCCACCAGGCGTTCGAGCGCCGCCTGCATCAGCTCAGGCTCCAGCGGGCCGCTCAGGTCGACATAGCCGCCGATGTTGTACAGCGGCGAATCGCCCTGACGCAGTTGATCGAGCCAGATGTCACTCTGGGCGGCGGTCAGCGCAAAGGTTTCGGCGGTCGCGGACAGTCCGTCCGCCGCATCGGCAGCAAATGAGTTCATAAGATCCTTCTCATGTGATTGTGCCGGTATTCAAGCACCGGCCCCGGAAGCGGCATGACACGTGAAACCCGGACACCCGTGCCGGGCGCCGCGCCTGCCTTTTGCGCGGGGCCACGACGGGCGCTCGGCAACCGCCCCTTACGTCCCGAAAGGAATAGCTGAAAGTCTTGTAGGACAATTGCCATACCTGCAGCCCGCTCTAGATCCGGTTTTGCCGGCCAATCTCGCCGATCCTCCCGATTTAGTGCCCCTGTGATTAACCGTTCAATCACCGGGGCGATTTTCGCAGCCCATTCCGCGTAGGAATCGTGGGCGCATCAATTCAGAAAAGATGGCAATTTGTGTCCCCGCTTTCCCTTACAGACGCAAGACAAACCCATAGGCTTAAATCCCTGCTCAAGGAGAAACGGGACTTGCAGGGGCGTGTGCACGGCAGACGATTCGGTAAAGGCGTGAAGACAAGGATGACAAAGACATGAATCTGACCGGCAGTATCCGCAACACGGAAAACCCGCACTTCTACTGGCAACTGGGCGAATTGATCGCCAGCACCGGCGACGAACGGTTCGCCACCAACCTGTTCCAGTTGGTCGATACCCTGGTGCCGGTCAACCGGGTCGACCTGAGCGAATGGACGCTGGACGAGCGCCAGGCCAGCGTGGTCGAGGTCAAGGCACTGGGCAGCGCCGGCCAGCCGCAGACGTTCCCGCCCCCGGATCCCCTGCAGCGGCCGGACGACCATCCGTTGCTGCAGAAAATGATCGAGATGAACGACTCGCTGCTGATCCAGCTCAAGGCCTCGCTCCAGCACCGCCACCCGCATTTGGGTGTCCATCAATGCAATCTGGTGTCGCGCAACTCCAATCGCCGCTGCGTCATTTCGTTCTACCGCCCGCAAACGCACCGGGTGTTTTCCCTGCCGGAGCTGTCGTTCCTCAAGAGCCTGTCCGACACCCTGCTGCCGTTGATCGAGCGCCACGCCCACCTCAGCCGGCAGACCACCGCCCGACACCTGCGACCGCCCGTGGCCGACCAGGACCAGGCGCCGTTGCACCAGGTGTTCGAGGAGCGCCTGACCCTCAGCGAAATCAACCTGTCGGTGCGGGAAAAGGAAGTCTGCCTGGGCCTGCTGACCGGCGGCACCGTGCCGCAACTGGCCGAGCGGCTTCGGGTGAAGAACAGCTCCGTCGAGACCTACCTCAAACGCGCGACGGCCAAGCTGGGCGTCAGCGGGCGGCACGGTCTGGCGAAATGGATGGCCGGCGCCTGATCCGGCGGTCGGTTCACTTCGGGCCCCTGCACAGCGGCGCCCGTTCTTTGCGTGCATGAGGCTGTTTGATGTCCAGGTTGCCCTTTTCCCTGCTGTGCGCCGCCCTGCTTTTGAGCGGCTGTTCGTTGATTCCCGAGTATCGCCGCCCCGAGTCGCCCAATGCCGCGCAGTATCCGCAAGGCCCGGCCTACGCGGCGAACACGCAGCCTGCGGTCGGCGTCGACGACTGGCGGGGGCTGTTCAACGATCCGGCCCTGGAACAGTTGATCGAAAGCGCGTTGGCCAACAACCGCGACCTGCGGGTGGCGGCGCTCAACGTCGAGGCCTTCCAGGCGCAGTACCGGATCCAACGCGCCGACCTCTTTCCGGCGGTGTCGGCCAACGGCAACGAACTGCGCCGGCGCATGCCGCCCAGCGTCACCCGGACCAAGGCGATGATCACCTCGACCTATGCGGTGAACCTCGGGGTCAGCGCCTACGAGCTGGACTTCTTCGGCCGGGTGCGCAGCCTCAGCGAGCAGGCGCTGATGACCTGGCTGTCCACCGAAGAGGCCCGGCGCAGCGCACAGCTGAGCCTGGTGGCCAACGTCGCCAGCGCCTACCTGACCTGGCGCGCCGACCAGGAACTGCTGGCCCTGACCCAGGAAACCCTGGCCGCCGACGAACAGAGCCTGCGCCTGACCACCCGCAGCCGCGAGGCCGGCAAATCGTCGGCGCTGGAGCAGATCCAGGCGCAGACCAGCGTCGACAGCACCCGCGCCAGCCTGGCGCGCTATCAGCGGCAGGTGGCTCAGGACCTGAACAGCCTGACGCTGCTGGTGGGGGCGCCGATCCCGGAACACCTGCCGGCGCTGCCGCTGGCCAACGACCTGGTGGCGCAGCTGCCGGCGGGATTGCCGTCGGACCTGCTGCAGCGCCGCCCGGACATCCTTCAGGCCGAGTACAAGCTCAAGGCCGCCAACGCCAACATCGGCGCGGCGCGGGCGGCGTTCTTTCCCAGCGTCAGCCTGACCGCCAATGCGGGAACGTCCAGCACCGACCTGGCCGGGCTGTTCAAGGGCGGTTCCGGCGCCTGGACGTTCCAGCCGCAGCTCAACCTGCCGGTGTTCAATGCCGGCAGCCTGCGCGCCAGCCTGGACTACGCCAAGCTGCAGAAGGACATCACGGTGGCCGAGTACGAAAAGTCGATCCAGACCGCGTTTCAGGAAGTGGCCGACGGCCTGGCGGCGCGCAAGACCTACCGGGATCAGCTTCAGGCCCAGCACGACCTCGTGCAGGCCACCCAGGACTACTACGACATGGCGCAGCACCGCTATCTGAGCGGCGTCGACAGCAGCCTGACGTTCCTCGACGCCCAGCGCTCGCTGTTCAGTTCCCAGCAAGGCCTGATCAACGACCGGCTGGCGCAACTGGTCGCCGAAGTGAACCTGTACACCGCCCTGGGCGGGGGCTGGAAGGCGCTGCCGGACGCCGCCCACTGATCGCGGCCATTTGTCGCACCATGTGTCTAGACCGCCGTTCGGCAGCCGGGAGCGCTCCCCGCTTTGCTATCATGCGCCGCTTTTACGGTAACCCCGCCCGGACGGCTGCACGCCGACGGGCTCGCAAAGGGCGCTAAATCGATGACCGCTTCGTTGACCCGCCGCCAGGTGCTGGCCGGCATGGGGGTGCTGGGCCTGGGCCTGCTCGCCGGCTGCGACACCCGTGGCGAACTGTCGTACAAGTACGGCAAGGATCTGAGCAACAAGATCCTGGGACGCACCTTCAAGCTCAAGGACACCGAAGGCAACACCCTGACGCTGTCGAGCTTTCGCGGCATGATGCCGATGGTCTTCTTCGGCTTCACCCAATGCCCGGCCATCTGCCCCACCACGCTGGCCCGCGCGGCGAAGATCAAGAAGCTGATGGGCAAGGACGGCGACCGCCTGCAGGTGATCTTCATCACCCTGGACCCTGAGCGCGACACGCCGCAGATCCTCGACACCTACGTCAAGGCCTTCGACCCGAGTTTCGTCGCGCTGTACGGCACCCTGGAAGAGACCAAGGCCACGGCCAAGGAATTCGACGTGTTCTTCGAGAAGGTGCCGGCCGGCGACACCTACACGATCTCCCACACCGCCACCAGCTACGTCTACGACTCCCGGGGCGAACTGCGCCTGGGCCTGTCCCAATCGCTTTCGGCACAAGAGTGCACGGAAGATTTGCTTACCGTTATGGAGGTCTGCTGATGCACCCCGTTCTGAACACCCTCAAACGTGCCGCTTGCGCCCTGTCCCTGCTGGGCCTGGCTTTCCAGGCGTCGGCGCAGACCAAGGTCGATGACGCCTGGGTGCGCGCGACCGTCGCCAGCCAGCCGGCGACCGGCGCGTTCATGACCGTCACCGCCGACAGCGACAGCAAACTGGTCAAGGTGGCGTCGCCGGTGGCCAAGGACGTGCAGATCCACGAAATGAGCATGAAGGACGACGTGATGAAGATGGGCCCGGTGGCCTCCGTCGACCTGCCGGCCGGCAAGGCCGTGACCTTCGACCCGAGCGGCTACCACGTGATGCTGATGGGCCTGACCGGCCAGGTGAAGGAAGGCGACAGCGTGCCGCTGACCCTGACCGTCGAGAACGCCAAGGGCGAGCAGGAAACGGTTGAAGTGAAGGCCGCCGTGCGTTCGCTGACCCACATGCAAGGCCACGATCACAGCAAGATGCATTGATCCCCGGCTGAACCGGCCTGCCCGCGCAACGCGGGCGGGCCGCCTGGGCTCAGACCAGTTTCACCTCGACCTGGATGTTGTTGCGCGTGGCCTTGGAATAAGGGCACACCTGATGCGCATCCTCCACCAGCTTCTGCGCGGCGGCGCGCTCCATCCCCGGCAGGCTCACGTTGAGCCGCGCCTGCAGCAGATACCCTCCGGCATTGGTGCCCAGGTCCACTTCGGCGTCCACGGCCACGTCCGCCGGAATGCTGATCTTCTGTTGCGCGCCCACCGCCTTCATCGCGCCGATGAAGCACGCCGACCAGCCGGCGGCGAACAGCTGTTCCGGGTTGGTGCCGCCGCCGTTGCTGCCGGGCGAGGACAGTTTCACGTCAAGGATGCCGTCGGAACTGCGCGAAGCGCCGTCACGTCCGCCGGTGGTGTGGGTCTTTGCGGTGTACAGCACTTTATCGATCTGGCTCATGGCGATCTCCTGATTCAGAGGCACAGCCTGTCGTCTCGGCGCCCCGCCGATCACCGACAGGCGCACCACCCATTTCGCACAGCCTTCTCACTATAGACGGGCGTTCACGGAATGCCGGGCGTTCGCAAGATTCATGCACACCACCAAAACTGTAGGCGCTTGCCTGCAAGCGATGAGGCCGGCACAGGCGACATCACCGGTGCCTGACCCACCACCCTCGCCCCCACACGGATTCTGGGAACAGCTTGCGCGCCGTCTCCACGAACGGCGTGATGACCAGCCCGTACAGCGTCAGGTAACGCTCGCGATCCTGCTCCCCCGTGCCGAAGCGCAAGGCCTCAGGCTTCGGTGTAGTCACGTATAGCGTGCCGAACAGCCAGTCCCACAGCGACAGGTTGATGGCGAAGTTCTTGTTGAAATGGCGCGGGGCGTCGCTGTGGTGGATCTGGTGCTGGGCCGGGCTGTTGAGCACATGCTCGAGCGCAGGCCCGAACGACAGCCAGACATGGCTGTGGCGCAGGTTGGCCCCCAGGCTGTTGACAATCAGCACCAGCCAGGTCACGCCGAACAGGGTGTAGCGGCTGACCTCCCCGCCGCAGGCATACCAGACCGCACCGGCGAAGGCGCCGAGGCCGGCAGTGATGACGAGCCGCTCGACCAGCGACTCGACGATGTGGATCCGGCTGGCCGTGGCCGGCACCAGCACCGGCGCCGAATGGTGGACCTTGTGGAATTCCCACAGCCAGCGGGAATGAAAGGCCCGGTGGATCCAGTAATGCAGGAAATCCCTGAACAGGAACACGCCCAGCCCGTAGGACACGGCGAGCAACGGATGATCGGGAAGTTGTTCCCGGGCGCCCCACAGTTGCGTGAAAAACCGCTGGTAGTCGCCGGAGCGCAGGATGTACGGATCGACCAGGCCGACGACCGGCAGCACCAGCGCGACCCGCAGGATGGCCTTGATGAAGTAGTAGCGGTAATCCAGCCACGCCGAGCGGTGGCCGTGGATCCGGCCGCCACCGATGAACTGCCAGAACGAACCCGCCCCGGTCAGGCCACGCCGTTTGCGGTGACGGAACAGCCCGTAGGCCACGGCGTAGGAGGCCAGCAGAAACACCACGCCGAGGCGCCCGTTCAGATCGAACAGGCCAAGGAACTGCCCGGTGACCGGAGCTATCACGAAATGGTTGAGGCCTGTCGAGAGTTGCGCGAACACATCCACGAGGATCGGACTCCATCAGAGGTGGCGCATTGTAAATCGCAATGTTTCGCAAATGCAGCCGGGCCGGATCAAAGGCATTAATACTTTTTAAATAGGTTGATACAAAAAAGCGTCCCCTGTCCCAACCGCCCGCGCCCGCGATTCGCCGGCCCGTGCCCGCCGGATGTGTCCGGGGCCGATCTTGGCCTGCGTTTAATCGCGCGATCCGAATGCCTGCCCTTGGTATCATCGCGCACACTTTTATGACGGTTTGATGGCTGGAAGGTCTTTTTTCGTGAACGCTCTCTTTCACCGGTTGCGGCATCCTCACGCCCGCCTCTTCTCCCTGATCACCCTGGCGCTGATCGTGCCCGTGTGCCTGCGTGCGGCGCTGGGATGGTCGTCCACGTTCGGTTACCTGTCGGACCTGGCCATCGGCAGCCTGCTGGTGGTGCTGCTGCACCGCCGGCCGTGGTGGCTGGCGCTGCCGCTGCTGCTGTTCTGGGGACTGCTGGCGGTGGCGACCGCGGAGCTTGTCAGCGCCGTCGGCCGCCTGCCGAACCCGGCGGACCTGCATTACCTGATCGACCCGCAGTTCGTGGAAAACTCCACCGGCGGCGGCTTCGCCCATCCCGGCGTGGCCGTTGCCCTGCTGCTGGCCCTGGCGCTGTGGCTGCTGACCCGTTGGGCCGGCCGCACCACCGAAGCCAAGGCATTGCCCCGCGCCGCCTGGGCGGCACCGCTGCTGCTGTTCGGCGCCCATTGGGCCGCGCAGCATGTCGCCCCCAGCGACGCCGACCCGTGGCGCCTGTACAACCTGCCCCATCAATTGCTCGCCGCCCAGGTCGCCGACGCGCAGATGCAGGCCGAAGAATGGCTGGCGGGCGACGTCGAACACACCGCCCCGCCCATGGCCGGGCTCACCGACCTGGACCTGAACGGCCACAAGCTGCTGAGCGCCCCGGGGCAGGCCCGCAACGTCCTGATCGTCGCCCTGGAAGGCATCCCCGGCGCCTACATCGGCGCCAACCGTGAGGCCATCGGCAGCCATTACCGGGAAAACCTCATGCCCAACCTCAGCCGCTGGGCCGAGCGCGGCATGAACACCCCGGACTACGTGCTGCACACCCACCAGACCATCCGCGGCCTGTACGCCATGCTCTGCGGCGATTACGACAAGCTCGACAACGGCACGCCCAAGGGCGTCGAGATGCTCACCCAGAACGAACGCAACCAGGCCTGTCTGCCGTCCCAACTGCGCCAGCACGGTTTCGCCACCCACTACCTGCAAGGCGCCGGCCTGCGGTTCATGGCCAAAGACAAGATCATGCCGCACATCGGTTTCGATGCGACCCACGGCCTTGAATGGTTCACCCGCGCCAACTACCTGGAATTCCCGTGGGGCAAGGACGACAAGGCGTTCTTCGAAGGCGCGCTGGACTACGTCGCCCAACTGAAGAAGCAGAAGCAGCCGTGGATGCTCACCCTGCTGACCGTCGGCACCCACCAGCCCTACTCCGCGCCGGACGAGTACCTGCAACGCTACGACACGCCGAAACAGGCCGCCGTCGGGTATCTGGACGATGCGCTGGAAGTGTTCCTGACCGGCCTCGAACGCCAGGGCGTGCTCAAGGACACGCTGGTGGTGATCACCTCCGACGAGTCCCACGGCATCGACGGCGTGCGCCTGGCCTCGTCCTGGGGCTTCAACCTGACCCTGGCCCCGGAGCACGCGCAATTGCCGCGGCTGAACGCAGGCGTCTACGGCCATGTCGACCTCAGCGCATCGATCCTCGACTACTTCGACCTGCCGGTGCCCACCGCCCTGAGCGGCCGTTCGCTGTTTCGCGACTACGACACGGGCCGCGAGATCATGTCCTTCACCAACGGTAAGCTGCGCTACCACAACGGCCAGGGCGTGCTGACCGAGTGCGACATGCCGCGCCGCTGCCGGGATTACGCCAGCGCCGGCTTCATCGCCGACAGCGCCACGTTCAAGGGCAACGCCAGCGGCCAGAGCGCACGGCAGATCGCCGCCCGCGCCACGGCGCTGGACCTGTCGCTGCTGCGTTCGCCGCTGAATCAGCGCTACCAGTTCGGCAGCTCCAACGTGATCCCGCTGCAGGCGCAGATCAAGGACGACTGGGCCGACAACCTGATCGGCGCGCAGTACCTGGAGATGCCCAAGGGTTCCCACACCCGCGTGCGCCTGACCGTGCGCTCGGTCGATCCGGCGCAGGCCGCCTTCATCCAGCTCAAGGCCAAGGAAATGGAGCAGGACGTGCAACTGGGCCTGCCGACGGAAATGGTCGCCACCGCCGATCAGCCGCTGGAGATGGACTTCAGCTTCGACAACCCGATGGCGCGCAAGGCGTTCTCCTTCCACCTGCTGGGTTACGGGGCGGGCGCGGTCGAGGTCAGTGACTTCAGCGTGATCACCGAACTGCCCGGCCAGGATGACCTGCTGGACGAAGTGCCGGCGGACGACACGGCGCAGTCGAGCTGAGGCCGGCGCCGACGTCCCGCCTAGCGTGGGACGTCGGCGGATCCGTGGATCAGAACGTGGTGCGCAACCCCACCTGGATGCTGCGCCCCTGCGCCGGCGCAATGTCGCGCAGGATCGAACTGGCGTAGCGTACGGTCTGGTCAGTCAGGTTCTCGGCATTGACGAAGGCCAGCCATTTGCTCCGGCCGACATCGAAGTTGTAACCCACATTGGCCCCCAGCGTGGTGTAGCCGTCAGTTCGGCTTTCGTTGTCCGGCACGCGGTGCTGCGAGCTGGCGTGCTCGACATCGAGCCGCGCCTGCCAACGGTCCAGGCTCCAGACCAGCCCGCTGTTCAGGCGCAGCGGCGCGATGCGCGGCAGGTCTTGGCCGGTGTCGAGGTTTTTCGCCCGGGTGTAGTCGCCGGACAACTCCAGGGCGAATTTGCCGTAGGCGTTTTCGCCGAGCTCCCAGCGATCCTGCGCCTCGATTCCGCTGAAGCGCGCACGCACGCCCGAATAGGCGTACTCCGGCATGCCGTCGGCGTCTTGTTCGCCTTCATCATTGAGCGTGCGACCGGTACTCAACAGGCCGATGTAGTTGGAGAAGTGGCTGTAGAACACACCGACGCTGCCCTTGTGGGTGCCGTTGTCGAAACGCAGCGCCAGGTCGCTGGACACCGCCTTCTCTTTCGACAGGCCGGCATCGCCGACCTCGTAGGTGCCGGTAGCCACGTGGGCGCCGTTGGCATACAGCTCGTAGAACGTCGGCGCCCGTTCGGTGTAGCCCAGGGTCGCGGCGACCGACCAGACAGGCGTCAGGGTGTACACCGCACCGGACGACAGGCTGCCGGCGGTGAAGTTGCTGGAGCGGCCGGCCTCGGCGAAACGCTCCTTGCCTTTGGCGTCGGGGTCGACGGTGGTGTGTTCCAGGCGTCCGCCCAGGGTCAGCAGCAACCGGTCCGTGGCTTGCAGTTCCTCCAGGAGGAACAGCGCGCCGGCGTTGGTGTCGGTCTGCGGCACGAACGCTTCTTCGCCCAGAGCAGAGAATTCATTGCGGCTGACCTGGGCGCCGATCACACCATTGAGCGGCCCCAGCGGCTGGTGCCGGGCCTCGACCCGCGCTTCGTATCCTTTGTTCTTGAAGGAGGTGCCGGTTTCGCCGCCTTCGATTTCCCGGTGTTCGTAATCGGTGTAGCCGGCGTCGAACTTCACCGAACTGAAGGGGCCGTCCAGGTTGCGGATTTCCGAGGCAAAGGCGTAGTGGTCCTGTTGCATGCGGATGCGCACGTCGTCTTCGGCGGGCGAGCCGTAGTTCGAATCGTAATGGCTGTAGGAAAGACCGGCATAACCGTCGTCCCAGGTGTAGGAACTCCCCACCGCGCCGCCGTCCTGGCGACCGTCGCTGTTGGCCAGACGGTGCTTTTTCGCATCACCGTCATCGTCGGCGCGTTCACGGCCGGTCTTGGCGTAGCCGGGGATCTTCAGGTCGTTGAACTCCCGGGCGCTGGCGTCTACGTGCAACGCAAATTGCCCATTGCCCGCCTCCAGCTTGCCGGCGCTGCTGCGGGTGGTGTCGGCGCCGCCATAGCGCAACTCGCCGGCACCGTGAATGCCGTCGATGGCTTCGGTGGGAATGCGGTTGTCGAAGGTGTTGACCACCCCGCCGATGGCGCTGCCGCCGTACAGCAGCGCCGCCGGGCCACGGACGATCTCGACGCGCTCGACGTTGACCGGATCCAGCGGCACCGCATGGTCATAGGACAGCGACGAGGCGTCCAACGCGCCGACGCCGTTGCGCAGGATGCGGATGCGGTCGCCGTCCTGGCCCCGGATGATCGGCCGGCTCGCGCCGGGGCCGAAGTACGACGATGAAACGCCCGGTTGCTTGTTCAGGGTTTCGCCGAGGCTGCCCTTCTGCTGAAACGTCAGGTCATCGCCGGACAGCACCGTCGACGGCGCTGCGAGGGTCTGGCTGCCCAGCGGGTTGGCGGTGATGACCTGCGGTTGCAGTTCGAGGGGTTCGGCGGCGACCAGGGGCGATGCGAACAGCAGCGCAGCGGCCAGGGGCGTCAGGCGCCAAGGGAGAGGACGGGCAGACATTTCTGGATTCCATAGACAGAAGAGTGAACGTCGCCGGCAGTCATGGACGACACACCGAGACAGGATGAAACAAAATTAATGTTATACAATAACATTTCTATTTGCCATCACTGTTCTGCCAGCCGAGATGCGGCAACCGCTCAACCACGCGGTTCTCGCGGGTGCATCCCACGTATCAACACGGCGCATCACCCCGTAAAGACCTGAAAGCTTTCCCCTATCGGCCTCCAATAGTCGGCCTATTAGCCGACTGCCGGAGTCGGGACTAGCCTTACTAGTCCGAAGTCGGCACGAGCCGGCCGCAGAAGACCTGATAAGGACCCGGACATGGCAAACGAATCGAAATGCCCGTTCAATCACGCCGCCGGCGGTGGCACGACGAACCGCGACTGGTGGCCCAATCAACTGAACCTGAAGATCCTCAGCCAGCATTCGCCCAAGTCCGATCCGCTGGGCAAGGACTTCGACTACGCCAAGGCCTTCAAGAGCCTGGACTTCCAGGCCCTCAAACGCGACCTGACGGCGCTGATGACCGACTCCCAGGACTGGTGGCCGGCCGACTTCGGCCACTACGGCCCGCTGTTCATCCGCATGGCCTGGCACAGCGCCGGCACCTACCGCACCGCCGACGGCCGCGGCGGCGCCGGCTCCGGCCAGCAGCGCTTCGCACCGCTCAACAGCTGGCCGGACAACGTCAGCCTCGACAAGGCCCGGCGCCTGCTGTGGCCGATCAAGCAAAAGTACGGCCGCAACATCTCCTGGGCCGATCTGATCGTGCTGACCGGTAACGTCGCGCTGGAGTCCATGGGCTTCAAGACCTTCGGCTTCTCTGGCGGCCGCCCGGACGTCTGGGAACCCGATGAAGACGTCTACTGGGGTTCGGAAACCACCTGGCTCGGCGGCGACAACCGCTACGGCAAAGGCCCGGACGTGCAGCCGCCGGGCGACGGCACCCTGGTGGCCGAACCGGCCATCCACGGCAGCGAGGAAAGCCGCACCAACCAGGGCGAGCGCAATCTGGAAAACCCGCTGGCCGCCGTGCAGATGGGCCTGATCTACGTCAACCCGGAAGGCCCTGAAGGCAATCCCGACCCGGTGGCATCGGCCAAGGACATCCGCGAAACCTTCGGCCGCATGGCCATGAACGACGAAGAGACCGTGGCCCTGATCGCCGGCGGCCACGCGTTCGGCAAGACCCACGGCGCCGGCCCCGCCGACCATGTCGGCCCGGAACCGGAAGCGGCAGGCCTTGAGCAGCAGGGCCTGGGCTGGAAAAGCACCTTCGGCACCGGCAAGGGCGGCGACGCCATCACCAGCGGCCTGGAAGTGACTTGGACCACCACGCCGACGAAATGGAGCAACAACTACCTGGAGAACCTGTTCGGCTACGAATGGGAACTGACCAAGAGCCCCGCCGGCGCCCATCAGTGGAAACCGAAGAACGGCGCCGGCGCCGGCACCATTCCCGATGCCCACGACCCCGGCAAACGCCGCGACCCGACCATGCTGACCTCCGACCTGGCCCTGCGCTTCGACCCGGCCTACGAGCAGATTTCGCGGCGCTTCCTGGCCAACCCCGATCAACTGGCCGACGCCTTCGCCCGGGCCTGGTACAAGCTGATCCACCGCGACATGGGCCCGCTGTCCCGTTACCTCGGTCCGGAAAATCCCAACGAGGAACTGCTCTGGCAGGATCCGATCCCGGCGGTCGATCACCCGCTGGTGGGCGACAGCGAAATCGCCGAGCTCAAGAGCAAAGTGCTCGCCTCAGGGCTCACGGTGTCGCAGTTGGTCTCCACCGCTTGGGCCGCCGCATCCACCTTCCGCGGCTCTGACAAACGCGGCGGCGCCAACGGCGGGCGTCTGCGCCTGGCGCCTCAGGTGTTCTGGGCGGCGAACCAGCCCGAGCAACTGGCCAAGGTGCTGGCGACACTCGACGGCATCCGCAATCAGTTCAACGACAGCCATGGCGGCACGAAAATCTCCTTCGCCGACCTGATCGTGCTGGCCGGCAATGCCGGCGTCGAACAAGCGGCGAAAAATGCCGGGCATTCGGTCACCGTGCCCTTCTCGCCCGGCCGCACCGACGCCACGCAAGACCAGACGGACGTGGACTCCTTCGGTTTCCTTGAACCGCACACCGACGGCTTCCGCAACTACGCCAAGGCCACGTACCGGGTATCGGCCGAAGCGCTGCTGATCGACAAGGCGCAACTGCTCACCCTGTCGGCGCCGGAGATGACCGTGCTGCTCGGCGGCCTGCGGGTGCTGGACACCAACGCCGGCCAAACCAAGCATGGCGTGTTCACCGACCGTCCCGGCACCTTGACCAACGACTTCTTCCGCAACCTGCTGGACATGGGCGTCGAATGGGCGCCGACGTCGAAAGCCGCCGATGAGTTCGAAGGCAAGGACCGCAAGACCGGCAACGTGAAATGGACCGCGACCCGGGTGGATCTGGTGTTCGGCTCCAACGCGCAGCTGCGTGCGCTGGCCGAGGTGTACGCCAGTGCCGATGCGAAGGATCAGTTTGTGAAGGACTTCGTGGCAGCGTGGAGCAAGGTGATGGAGCTGGACCGGTTTGACCTGAAATAGCGTCAAGCCAAAACCGGTGGGAGCGGGCCTGCCCGCGATGACAGACACTGACGCATTGCCTGGTCAGACGTCATCGCTGGCAAGCCAGCTCCCACAGGGTTCTGTGGAGTGACCGGCACCTGGATCAACCCCACATCCACATCAGGCCGGGCTCCCACAGGGTTTTGTGGGGTTGCCGGCTCTTGGCCAGCCCCACATCTACCTCAGGCCAGGCTCTTGCTCACCACTTCATACACATCGCTGGACAGCTGGCCGGACGCGAGGATCCGCTCCAGTTCGCCCTTCATCAGCGCCTGACGGGCGCTGTCGTATTTGCGCCAGCGGGTCAGCGGCGCCAGTTGCCGCGAAGCGATCTGCGGGTTGAGCGCGTTCAGTTCGATCACAAGGTCCGCCAGGAAGCGATAGCCCGAACCGTCCGCCGCGTGGAAGTTGATCAGGTTCTGCCCGGCGAACGCGCCGATCAGCGCACGTACCTTGTTCGGGTTCTTGATGCTGAACGCCGGGTGCTGCATCAGCGCCTTCACCCGGGCCAGACCGCCCGGCAAGGTGCTGCCGGCCTGCACGCTGAACCACTGGTCCATGACCAGCGGATTGTCCTTGAAGTGCTCGGCGAACGTGGCCAGGGCCTTGGCCTTCTGCTCCTCGAACGGCGAGTTGACCAGCACGGCCAGCGCCGTCAGGCGTTCGGTCATGTTGTCGCAGGTGTCGAACTGCTCAAGCGTGGCGGCGAGCACCTCAGGCTTGCCGCTGAGCATCAGGTACGACAGCGCGATGTTCTGCAGCGCACGGCGGGCGAAGTGCTCGGCTTCGGCCACGTACGGCGTCTTCTTCGACAGGTCGCGGTTGGCCTGGTAACGCAGCCACAGCGCTTCGAACAGGTTGTCCGCCAGTTGCCGGCGGGCGAACTCCCGGGCGGTGTGGATCGCGTCGACGTCGGCCGTCTCGCTGATCTCGGTCAGGTAGGCTTCGCTCGGCAGCGACAGCATCTCCGCGACCATGGCCTGGTCCAGCGACTCGTCGGCCAGCACGGTGCGCAGGGCCGACACCAGGCGCGGATCCAGCACCAGGGGCTCACCCTTCTGCTGTTGGGCGATCAGTTCCTGCAGCACCAGCACCGACAGTTGCTGACCGGCATCCCAACGGTTGAAGCCGTCGCTGTCATGCTGCATCAGGAACATCAGCTGGTCGCGGCTGTACGGGAAGCTGAGCTTCACCGGCGCGGAGAAGCCGCGCAGCAGCGAAGGCAGCGGCTGCTCGGCGACGTCGACGAAGGTGAAGGTCTGCTCGGCCTCGGTCACCGAGATCACCCGGGAGGTGCCCTGCGCCGAGGCTTCGCCCGCCAGGCGCAGCGCGACGGCGTTGCCCTGGCTGTCCAGCAGGCCCAGCTCGACCGGGATCACGAACGGTAGCTTCTCGACCTTGTCCGGGGTCGCCGGGCAGCTCTGGCGGAACGTCAGGCTGTAGGTCTTCGCAGCGGCGTCGTAGGACTCGCTCACCGCCAGGCGCGGCGTGCCGGCCTGGCTGTACCAGCGCTTGAACTGGGTCAGGTCGACGCCGTTGGCGTCCTCCATGGCCTTGACGAAATCGTCGCAGGTCACGGCCTGGCCGTCGTGGCGCTGGAAGTACAGGTCGCTGCCCTTGCGGAAGCCCTCGGCACCCAGCAGCGTGTGGATCATGCCGACCACTTCCGAGCCCTTCTCGTAAACGGTGAGGGTGTAGAAGTTGGAGATCTCGATGAAGCTGTCCGGGCGCACGGCGTGGGCCATGGGGCCGGCGTCTTCGGCGAACTGGTGGGTGCGCAGGTACGCCACGTCCTGGATGCGCTTGACCGTGGCCGAGTTCATGTCCGAGGAGAAACCGGCGTCGCGGAACACGGTGAAGCCTTCCTTGAGCGACAGCTGGAACCAGTCGCGGCAGGTCACGCGGTTGCCCGACCAGTTGTGGAAGTACTCGTGGGCGACGATGGCCTCGACCCGCTGGTGCGCGGCGTCGGTGGCGGTCTCGGCGCGGGCCAGCACGGCGCTGGAGTTGAAGATGTTGAGGCCCTTGTTCTCCATGGCGCCCATGTTGAAGTCGTTCACGGCGACGATCATGAAGATGTCCAGGTCGTACTCGCGGCCGTAGACCTCTTCGTCCCAGCGCATGGACTTCTTCAGGCTGTTCATGGCGTGCTGGCACTTGTCGATGTTTTCCGGCTCGACATAGATGCGCAGCGCCACGGTGCGCTGGCTCATGGTGGTGAAGCTGTCCTCGACGCACCACAGGTCACCGGCCACCAGCGCGAACAGGTAGGCCGGCTTCATGAACGGGTCTTCCCAGGTCGCCCAATGCCGGCCGTCTTCGCCGGGGCCCGAGGCGACCGGGTTGCCGTTGGACAGCAGCACCGGGTAGCTGTGCTGCTCGGCCACCACGGTGGTGGTGAACTTGCTCATCACGTCCGGGCGGTCGAGGTAATAGGTGATCTTGCGGAACCCTTCGGCCTCGCACTGGGTGCAGAACATGCGGCCGGACTTGTACAGGCCTTCCAGCGCGGTGTTGCTCTCCGGGTGGATGCGCACGCTGGTGTCGACCGTGAAGGTCTCGCTGGCCGGGTGCAGGGTCAGGTGGCTGTCGGTCAGTTGGTAGTCGGCGGCGCCCAGTTCCTGGTCGGCCAGGGTCACCGACAGCAGCTCCAGCTGCTGGCCGTCGAGCACCAGCGGCGGCAGGCCCGGGCCGCGGGCCGGGTTGCGGCGCATCACCAGTTGCGCGTGCACCAGGCTGTGATCCTCGAACAACTCGAAGGTCAGGTGCGTTTCGTCGATCAGGTACTCGGGCGCCTGATAGTCCTTCAGGTAGATCATCTTCGGTTGTTCGGTGCGCATGCTGGCGTCCTTATTGATGCACGGCGAGCTGGTAGGCCGTGTACTTGCGAATGTTGATCACGCCGGTGTCGAAGATCAGGTACTGGCCCTTGATCCCCAACAGGGTGCCTTCGGCAATCGGGTTCTTGTCCAGGTTGAAGCTGACGATTTTGGCCGGGTATTGCTCCACCGGATAGCGGATCTCCAGCGGTTGTACGTCGGTAACTTTCTGAATCGCTTGTAGGCCGAATCGCTGCTGCAGGCCCAGCAGGCCTTCGGCACAGCTGTCGAACAACCGGTCGCGCACCTGCACCAGGTCCACCGCCTCGGCATCGCCCTTGAGCAAGGCGCGCCAGTTGGTCTTGTCCGCCACCTGGGTGCGCAGCAGATCCTCGACGAACCCCGACTGCTGGCGGGTGGCGACACGCAGGATCGGCAGCGCCTGGCTGGCGCCCTGGTCGAGCCAGCGGGTCGGCAGCTGGGTGGCGCGGGTGATGCCGACCTTGATCCCGGAGGAGTTGGCCAGGTACACGACGTGGTCGGTCATGCAGAATTTTTCGCCCCACTCGGGCTCCCGACAGGTGCCGGCATCGTAGTGGCACCGCTCCGGGCTCATGATGCACACGTCGCACTGGGCCAGCTTGGTCATGCACGGGTAGCAGTAGCCCTGACTGAAGCTGGTCTTGGTCTTGCGTCCGCAATGGGTGCAGTGGATCGCCCCCAGGTACTCCAGACGCAGCGTGCTGCCGATCAACGGGTTGACCGGCACCTCGACGCCGTCCAGACGAAACGCGTACTGCACGTCGGCCCCGTCCAGGCGCGCCGACATCTTGCTGATGGAACCGCGGCCGATCTCGATCAATGGATGGCGTCCGACTTGAACAGGATGTTCGGCACTTCGATCGACTTCGACGAGCACTCTTGCGGGCCCATGTAACCGGTGCGCTCTTCCTCGGGCAGGTTCTGGATCTCCCAGGCGATCATCGCCTGCAGCGACAGTTCGCGCTGCTCGGCAGTGAGCTTGTTGCCGTCCGACCACTTGCCGATCTCCACCGCCAGCTTCAGGCTGCGGTAGATGTCCGGGGTGATGTTTTTGATCATTTCGTTGAAAGAGGACATCAGGGTCTCCGGTCTCTTTTTCCAGTAAACGGTTCAGGCGGCCAGTTTACGGCGGTTGTACAAACCGCCCAACAGGCCGGTGAAGCATCCGATGAACAGCCCGCCGACGTGGGCGGCGTTGGCGATCTGGCCGAAGCCGATGGCCGAGACCAGCCCGGACAGGCACACCAGCAGCCACACCAGCATCATCACCAGCACGCCGCGCGGCAGGCGGTAGGCCGGGTTCGGCGCCAGCAGCTGGAAGATCCAGCAGTGCCCGAGCAGGCCGTAGAGCACGCCGGACAGGCCGCCGAACAGGGTCGGGCCGCTGAACAGGTATTGGGCGAAGTTCGACACCAGGCTGAACAGCAGCGTCAGGCCGATCAGGTTGACGCCGCCCTGGCGCGACTCGATGCGCCGCCCCAGCTCCCAGTACCACATGCCGTTCATGGCCAGGTGCAGGATGCCGAAGTGGATCAGCATCGGCGTGACCAGCCGCCACCACTGCCCCGCCGCGAGGCTGTCCGCCAGCGGCGTGAACTGGATGTACTCGCCGACCACGCGGAATTCGAGGAAGGTCAGCCAGCGCATCGTGTCGAGGTTGTCGCCCAGCAGGGTCAGCGCGGCGACGATCAACGTCAGCAGCAGGACGGACGCCGTGGCCTTGGCGTACTTCAGCTGTTCGACGAAGCCCGGACGGCTGAGGGGCTGCCCCGCCGGGATGTCCAGTTGCAGGTCGGGGTCGCCGGCCGGGAAGCGCTCGTACAGCGAGCGCACGTCGTCGCTGATCTCCGCCGGCACCCACAGCACCTGCTCGCCCGCCTCTTCGCTGACGCGGTGGGGCACCTGCATGCGCTGCAGCAGTTTGACGAAGCCGCTCAGGTCCGCCGCCAAGGGCAGACGCAATACCGCCACCGCGCTCATCGCAGCACCTCCGGCCGCTCGACGTCGACCCAAACGAACTTGTGCGGATCGAGGCGGGTTTCCTGATCCAGGCGATAGGCCACCAGCTTGCCGTAGAGCACCGCGCTGTAGTCCAGGCAGGCGAGGTTCGGCCGGATCGGCGCCGGCTTGCCGCTGCGCCAGTAGTGGCCGACGAACAGCAAAGGCTCATCGATGCCGTAGCGCAGCAGGCTGTTTTTCTCGCTCGAGGTCAAAGGCTTCTGCGCCACCGGCTCCGGCAACGCGTCGGGCTGGAACACAATGTCGCCGTAGGTCTGCGGATCGTCCTCCCAGAACTTGGTGCGGAAGAACGAACGCACCAGGCCGTCGCCGCTGGTCATCGTCAGGCCGTCCGGCAGGCGCATGTCGGTGCCGCGCAGCAGGCGGTCGAACACGGTGCAGGCGAAGCTGCCCGGCACGGCCGAGGCCTGGAGGAAGTGTTCGTCAATGCGCGCATCGGGGAACAGGCCGCGCAACGGTTCGATCATGCCGGCGTCCCAGCAGGCGTGCACCACGCGGAAACGCCCGGCGTCCGCCACCAGCGGCAGTTCGTAGAACCATTGCAGGAAGTCGTGCCAGTCGTGCGGGTGCTGCTCGAATTGGGTCAGGGTCTCGTGCAGCAGGCGCGCGTGGCGCGGCGTGTGCTCGCGCACGAACTGCTTGCCGCTGCCGGGCAGCGCCGGCGTGCTCCAGCCCAAGGCGTTGAATTCGTGGTTGCCCATGATGCACAGCGCTTGGCCGGCCTCGACCATGTCGTGGACGATGTGCAGCGCCTCGCGGATCCGCGGGCCGCGGTCGATGATGTCGCCGACGAACACCGCCATGCGCGACGGATGCCGCCAGACGCCGCCCTGCTTGTGGTAGCCGAGCCGGTCCAGCAGATGCTCCAGCGTCAGGGCGCAGCCGTGCACGTCACCGATCAGGTCGTAACTTCGCGCAGGATCGAGCATCACTCGCCTCCGCCACCCAGCCTGCTGCCCCAGCCGAGCTTGGTGCGGCAGACTTCGTAGTAGTTGTGGTCCAGCGGATGGATCAGGCGCAGCTTCTGCGCCTTCTTGCTGACGGTGATGGTGTCGCCCGGCGCGCAGGTGAAGTGGTTCTGCCCGTCGCAGGACACTTGCGGGTAGATCTGCATATCTTTGGACACGACGATTTTCAGCTCACTGTTGCCATCGACCACGATGGGCCGCCCGGACAAGGTATGGGGGTACATCGGCACAATCACAATGGCGTCGAGCTTGGGATGCATGATCGGGCCGCCGGCGGACAGCGCGTAGGCCGTGGAACCGGTGGGCGTGGAGACGATCAGGCCGTCGGCCTTCTGGCTGCAGACGAACTGGCCGTCGATGTACAGCTCGAACTCGATCATCCGCGTCGACTTGCCGGGGTGCAGCACCACGTCGTTCAGCGCATCGCCCTGGCCGATGGCTTCGGCGTGGCGGCGCACTTCGGCCTGGAGCAGGAAGCGGTTCTCCACCAGGTAATGGCCGTCGAGCACTTCGGCGACCTTGACCTCCAGCTCGTCGGGGCGGATGTCGGTGAGGAAGCCGAGGCTGCCGCGGTTGATCCCCAGCACCGGTATGTTGTGCCGGGCCAGCGCCCGGGCGGCGCCGAGCAGGCTGCCGTCGCCGCCGACGACGATGACCATGTCGCAGACCTCGCCGAGCATCTTGCGCGAGGACGTCTGCAGGCCGTGGCCCGGCAGGACTTCGGCGATGGTGTCTTCGAGGATCACGTGCAGGTGGCGATCGAGCAGAAAGCGTTTCAGTCGGCGGACGGTATCCAGCACCTGGGAGCTGCCCAGGCGACCGATGATGCCGATATTGCGAAATTGCTCCATGGGACTCCTGCGGGGCGGATGCGGCGAAAAGCACGATTATGGGCGAAAGCGGCGCATAGACAAAATCCTTTCAGCCACAAGGGCGTACCCGCGTTTGGGGCTATGCTCGCAAGATGATCCTATTTCCCGATTTGCTCCAGTTGCCCCACCGCCTGCGCCACCCTGAGGTGCGCGATCTGGCGTGGGTGATCCTCGCCCCGCCGATGCTGGCCGCCACGCCGTGGCCGCAGCGCCATCCGCTGGCCGCCAGCGACTGGGTGAGCGATCCTGAACGGCTGGAGCACTGGCTGCGCCGGCTCGACCGCGACAGCTACGGCCTGCTGCACTGGCTGTCCCAGGCCCGCACCCGGCGGCTGGGCCTGTATTACGAACGGCTGTGGCAGTTTGCCGTGGAGCACGCGCCGGGCATCGAACTGATCGCCGCCAACCTGCCGATCCGCCGCGACGGCCACACCCTGGGCGAACTGGACATGCTGCTGCGCGACCGTGACGGCGTGCATCACCTGGAACTGGCGATCAAGCTCTACCTCGGCCCGCAGAACGGAGGCGGCCAGGATCCGGCGCAGTGGCTGGGGCCCGGCTGCCATGACCGGCTGGACCGCAAGCTGGCGCACCTGAGCGAGCATCAGCTGCCGATCTCCGCCCGGCCGGAAAGCCGCGAAGCGCTGGCGGCGCTGGATGTCGGGCCGTTCAGCGCGCAATTGTGGCTTGGCGGTTATCTGCTGTATCCGTGGCCCGGAGAATCCCAACCGCCCAACGGTGCCCATCCGCAGCACTTGCGCGGCAGTTGGCTGCACCAGAAGGACTGGCCGGCGTTCGTCGCACAGCGGCCCGCCGGACGCTGGCAACCCCTGCCCCGCCACGCCTGGCTGGCGCCGGCCCACTATCCGGCGGACCAGACCTGGAGCAACGGCCATCTCCAAGCCTGGCTCGATGCGCTGGAACCGCTGGCCCCGGCGCAGCTGATGGTGCGCCTGACCGAAAACGCCCGCGGCGAATGGGAAGAGGCCGAGCGGCTGTTCCTGGTGTCCGACCTGTGGCCGAACGTGCCGGGCCAGGCTTGAGGTCGGCGGCGTACCCATCGCCAGCAGGCTGGCTCCCACAGACATCCCTATGTGGGAGCCAGCCTGCTGACGATGGGGCCGACGCGGTTACAGCGACAGCCGAACGGCCAGCGCCGCCAACGTCACCAGCAGCACCGGCACCGTCAGCACAATGCCGACCTTGAAGTAGTACCCCCAGCCGATGCGGATGTCCTTGCGCGCCAGCACATGCAGCCAGAGCAAGGTCGCCAGGCTGCCGATCGGGGTGATCTTCGGCCCCAGGTCGCTGCCGATCACGTTGGCGTAGACCATCGCCTCCTTCACCACGCCTGTGGCTTGGCTGGCGTCGATGGACAGCAGGCCGATCAGCACCGTCGGCAGGTTGTTCATGATCGACGACAGCAACGCCGTCAGCACCCCGGTGCCCAGCGCCGCGCCCCATACGCCGTGCCCGGCGAAGACGTCGAGCCAGCCCGCCAGGTAGCCGGTGAGCCCGGCGTTGCGCAGGCCGTAGACCACCAGGTACATGCCCAGGGAGAAGATCACGATCTGCCAGGGCGCCTCTTTCATCACCTTGCGCGTGGAGATCCGATGCCCGCGGGCGGCGATGGCCAGCAGCAGCGCGGCGCACGCGGCGGAAATGAAACTGATCGGAATGCCCAGCGGTTCGAGGGCGAAGCAGCCCGCCAGCAGGATCAGCAGCACCGCCCATCCGGCGTAGAACGTGGGTTTATCGTGGATCGCCGTTTCCGGGCGTTCCAGTTGCTCGGGGTCGTAGGCCTTGGGGATGTCGCGCCGGAAGAACCACAGCAGCATGCCCAGCGTCGCGGCCACGCTCACGACGTTGACCGGCACCATCACCGCCGCATAGCGGTTGAAGCCGATGTGAAAGAAGTCGGCGGAAACGATGTTGACCAGGTTCGACACCACCAGCGGCAGGCTCGCGGTGTCGGCGATGAAGCCCGCCCCCATCACGAACGCCAGGGTCGCGGCAGGGGAAAACCGCAGCGCCAGCAGCATCGAGATCACGATGGGCGTGAGGATCAGCGCCGCGCCGTCGTTGGCGAACAGCGCCGACACCAGCGCGCCGAGCAGCACCATGAACGCGAACAGCTTGCGCCCGCTGCCCCGCCCCCAGCGCGCCACGTGCAACGCGGCCCAGGCGAAGAACCCGGCTTCGTCGAGCAACAGACTGATGATGATCAGCGCGACAAACGTGCCGGTGGCGTTCCAGATGATCTGCCACACCAGCGGTATGTCAGACAGGTGCACCACGCCGAACAGCAGCGCCAGCACCGCACCGAACGTCGCGCTCCAGCCGACGCCGAGGCCTTTGGGCTGCCAGATCACCAGTGTGATGGTCAGCAGGAATATCAATGACGCAGCCAGCATCCGCGAAAGCCTTCATGAAATGGAAACGCGGACAATGCCCGAATGTGGGACAGGAAAAAAGCCTGCGGGAGCGGTCGGTCATTCACATCGGTTGTGAATGACAAGACGCCATCGCCAGCAGGCTGGCTCCCACAGGTATCTCCGTTGGACGCAGCGTTTGCATTCATCGCAGAACATTGTGGGAGCCAGCCTGCTGGCGATGGCGTCAGCCGGGGCGCCGCAAGACATCAAGGCTACCCCGTCAGTCCGGCCGCCAAATCACTTCTTGTGCTGCTCCACCCACTGCCCGTAGGCATCGATGAACCCCTGCAGGAACGGCCGCACCGACTCATTCAGCTTGCCCGCCTCGTCGAACGCCGAGCCGGCGCCGCCCAGGTAGGCTTCAGGCTGTTGCATGCACGGCACATTGAGAAACACGAAAGACTGGCGCAGATGCTGGTTGGCGCCGAAACCGCCGATGGCGCCGGGCGAAACACTGATCACCGCCCCGGGCTTGCCGCTCCAGACGCTTTTGCCGTAAGGCCGGGAACCGACGTCGATGGCGTTCTTCAGCGGCGCCGGCACCGAACGGTTGTATTCCGGGGTGACAAACAGCACTGCGTCGGATGAAGCCACTTGCTGACGGAAAGTCCTGTAGGCTGCCGGCGGCGAATCACCGTCGATGTCTTCGTTGTAAAGCGGCAGATCGCCGATTTCGACAATGTTCAGTTTGAGGTTCGCCGGCGCCAGCTCCGCCAGGGCCAGGGCCACCTTGCGGTTGAGCGACGCTTTGCGGAGGCTGCCGACCACTACTGCGACGTTGTAGACATTGCTCATGGGAAGACTCTCGACTGTCCGTGGGAGGAGCCTGTAGTTATAGATGATCCGTCGGCGTTTTCACCAGACGGCCGGGAAATCCCGGTGCTCGCATTATTTTTTTCCTGTAGGAAAACTTACCGCGCCCGATGACGGTCTACCCAGCCGTCAATCCAGCGTTTTATCTCCAGAGGTTCTAAACAGATGGCAGCAGTACTCGTCGGTCAGTTCCATGCAAGAGATGCGGAAGGCCGCGTTTATTCCGTGCATGAGTACCAGGAATCCAACCCGTCGGCAGACGGACTCACCGGCACGGAGCCCGTCACCACCTACAAGCTGGCGATCGGCGATCGCATCAACAAGATCGACGAAAACGAATTCCTGCTGGTGCAGTCCGGCATCACCCTGATCCGCGAACCCGACTCCGTCATCGCTTCATAACCGGTCGTTATGAGCAGAAGTCTTCCGTGCCGAGTTGGGGTAGGATTCAGCCACTGACCCCAACCGCCGGACATGGACTTGCCGCATGCGTTTACGTCATATCGAAGTGATTCAGGCGCTGCTGCAGACCGGCCATGCAGGCACCGCGGCCGAGTGGCTGCAATTGTCGACGGCCGAGGTCGAAGCGCGGTTGCGCGAGGCCGAGAGCGAGTTGGGGTTCATGCTGTTCGCCAGCGTTCGCGGACGGCTCCAGGCCACCCCGGAAGCCAAGGCGCTGCAAGTCGAGATCGGCCACATCTACGAAGCGCTGGAGCCGGTGCAGCGTCTGGCCGACAGCCTGCGCCAATACCTCGCCCCGCCCCTGCGGATCACCGGCACACCGCCGCTGGCCCAGCAACTGCTGCCGCAAAGCCTCGCCGCCCTGCGCCGACGCCTGCCGGACGCCCCCTGCACCCTGTTCAGCGAACCGACCCGCGACATCGTCCGCCGCCTGCTGCTGCGCGAATGCGACCTGGGCCTGAGCCTGCACGATCCCGAACACCCCGACATCCATTGCCAGGCGCTGGCCCAAGGCAAGCTTCAGTTGCTGGCGCCCCACGGCTGGCTGCAGCCGAAGCAGAAGTACGTTTCCCTGCCGGATCTGGCCGGCCAGGCGATGGTCGGCCTGGAGGGCCAGGATCCGCTGAGCCCCGCGCTGGAGCACAAGCTCCAGGCGCTGCGTCCGGCGCCGAGCATCCGCACCCGGGTGCAGACCCACCAGATGATGCGCAGCATGGTCGAGGCCGGCGAAGGCCTGGCCATCGTCGACCCGTTCACCGCCCTCGGCGCCCGTGCCGCCGGCCTCGATGCCTGCCCGCTGTCGCCGGCGGTGCCGGTCAGCCTTTACGCCCTGACCTACCGGCACGCCCCGTCGCCGGCGGCCATCCAGACGCTGCTCGCCCTCGTCACGGAACAAGCCGCGGCGATGTTGGCGGGCTGACCGGCCCTTCCAGCGGGTTATCGAACAATCGATACCAGAACAGCGCCACTTCGGCGGTGTTCGGGTCGATGCCGCGGTAGCGCAGGTGATCGATGCCGCCGATCACATAGCCGCAACGCTCGTACAGCCGGCAGGCGCCGAGGTTGTTGTTCTGGGTTTCGAGCATGATGCCCGGGAGTTTCTTCTTGCGGCTCCAGAACTGCGCCACATCCAGCAATGCCTTGGCCACGCCGTGGCGCCGCGCCGGGGCATGCACCGCCAATTCGTCGATATGGGCGAAGCCGTTCCAGTTGGTGCTGACCACCAGATGACCGACCGGCTCGTCGCCCAGGTAGGCCATGAAGATTTCGCTGTCGGCGGCGTCGCGGTAGCTGCTGAATTCTTCAGGGTCGATGCCGTAGCACTTGCGGTACGGCACGATCGGCGTCACGGCCCACGCCGCCACAGGCCGGCCGATCTCGGCGGCGCCGTAGGCGCTGACCTCGAAGCTGAAGTCGCTGCCCCAGATGTACGCGGCAAAGCCGTCGTCGGCGACCCGCACCGACAGGCCGGGATGTTTCGGGTTCATAAGCGCTTGCATAGGGTTGTACGTCCTCATTCCTTGACGCAATCGACGGTGTACGACCGTCCGTTGCCATGGTCGTCATGTTGCAGTCCATGCACATCAGCCACGAAACCGGGGAAGCTTGCATCGAACGTGCGGGCAAACTTCAGGTATTCGATGATCGAACGGGTGGCCTCGGTGAAGCGCTCGCCCGGCATGATCAACGGGATGCCCGGCGGGTAAGGCACCAGCATCACCGCCGCCACCCGCCCTTCCAGCTCATCGATGGGCACGGCCTCGACCTCGCCGCGCACCAGTTGGTCGTAGGCGTGGGCCGGCTTCATGGCGATCTCCGGCAGCACGGTGTACATGCGCTTGAGGTGCCGGGCCGTGGCGTTGGTGCGGTAGCAGCCATGCAATTGATCGCACAGGTCGCGCAGGCCCATGCCGCGGTAGCGCACCGCATCTTCCTGGGCGACGCACGGCAGGCAGGTGGCGAGGCCGACGTTGGCGTCATAGCTGCGCTTGAACTCCAGCAGCTCGGTCAGCAACGTGCTCCACTTGCCCTTGGTGATGCCCATGGAAAACAGCACCAAGAACGAATACAGGCCGGTCTTCTCCACCACCAGACCGCGCTCCCACAGGAACCGGCTGACCACCGCCGCCGGAATGCCCCTTTCGCTCAAGGCGCCGCCGGCGTTCAGGCCGGGCATCACCAACGTCACCTTGATCGGGTCGAGCAGCACGTAATCGTCGCCGACCTCGCCGAACCCGTGCCAGTCGGCCTCGGGCCGCAGCAGCCAGTCCTCGGTCTTCACCCGGTCGGTACCCTCGACGCCCGGCGGTTGCCAGATCGAGAACCACCAGTCATCGGCCGCGATGTGCTGGCGCAGGTTGGCCAGCGCCCGGCGGAAACTCAAGGCCTCGTCGAAGGTTTCCTGCAGCAGCGAACGCCCGGCCGGCCCTTCCATCATCGCCGACGCCACATCCAGCGACGCGATGATGCTGTACTGCGGCGACGTCGAGATGTGCATCATGAACGCTTCGTTGAAACGGTCGCGGTCCAACTGCCGCGCCCCGCCGTCCTGGACATGGATCATCGACGCCTGGCTGAACGCCGCGAGCAGTTTATGGGTGGAATGGGTGGTGAACACCAGCGGACTGTCGGCGCTGCGGGAGGTGGCCATGCCATAGCGGCCGGCGAAGAACTCGTGAAACGCGGCGTACGCATACCAGGCCTCGTCGAAATGCAGCACCTGCACGCTGTTGCCCAGGCTTTGCTTGATCAGCTCGGCGTTGTAGCACAAGCCGTCGTAGGTGGAGTTGGTGACCACCGCCAGCTTGACCTTCGGCTCGCGCCCCTGGGTCAGCGGGCTGGCGTCGATCTTGGCCTGGATCGACTCGCGGCTGAACTCGCTCAGGGGAATGGGGCCGATGATCCCCAGGTCATTGCGCTCCGGGCACAGGTACAGCGGAATCGCACCGGTCATGATGATCGCGTGCAGCACCGACTTGTGGCAGTTGCGATCCACCAGCACCAGGTCATCGCGCCCGACCATCGAATGCCAGACGATCTTGTTGGCGGTCGAGGTGCCGTTGATCACGAAAAAGGTGTGGTCGGCGCCGAAGTTGCGCGCCGCCCGCGCTTCGGCTTCGGCCAGGGGACCGGTGTGGTCGAGCAGCGAACCGAGCTCGGGCACCGACACCGACAGGTCCGAGCGCAGGGTGTTTTCGCCGAAGAACTGATGGAACGCCTGCCCCACCGGGCTCTTGTGGTACGCCACGCCACCGCCGTGGCCGGGGGTGTGCCAGGAATAGTTGGAGTCGGCGGTGTGCTGCACCAGCGCCTTGAAGAACGGCGGCAGCAGCCCGTCCAGGTACTTGCGCGCCGCCCGCGCCACTTGCCGAGCCAGGAACGGCACGGTGTCTTCGAACAGGTAGAGAATGCCGCGCAACTGGTTGAGCTCGGCCATGGCGTCGGCCGGGGCGTTTTCCAGGGTCACCTGCTCGCCCAAGGCGAAGATCGGCAGCTCCGGCGCCCGCACCCGGGCCAGCCCGATCAGTTCGGCCATGTTGTGCAGCAAATGCGAGTTGGTGCTGGCGTCTTCGGCGGCGATCAGCATGCACGCCAAGCCATGATGGGTGGACGCCACCAGCCTGCCTTCGGTGTAGTCCGTGGCTGAAACGACCTTGAATCCTTCCTGCTCCAGCTCCCGGGCGATGCCCCGGATACGCTCGCCGGCAACCGTGTCGGCCTTGATGTCGCGGTGGACGATCAACACCGGAAACTTCAAATCTTTGTACATGGGGCCCAGAGTCCTGAGGCGGCAGCGCGCAGCGTGCCAATGTCCTCAGGGTAGAGGGTCAACGCCGTTGTTGCGAGGGTGGCCAGTTGGCTTCATGTCCGGGGAAGCGGTGCTTGCGCCGATCCTGTGACGAGGGACCGGATCAGGCCTGGGATTCGATCAGTTGCGTCCACAGCGCCGGTCCGCCGGCGGACTTGGCGATGATTTCCAGGCGCGCCGCGTGCTGCGCCAGTTCGTCTTCGCTGGCACGGATGATCCGGCCCGGTTGGCGGTCGGCCGGCAGGCGCCGGATCTCGGACGCGCGCCCGCTGCTTTCGCCGGAGCCGTCGGAGGCGTTGCCGGCCAGGGACAGGCTGGTCTGGCCGCCGGTCATGGTCAGGTAGACGTCGGCGAGGATCTCCGAGTCGAGCAACGCGCCGTGCAGCTCACGGCCGGAGTTGTCCACGCCATAACGCTTGCACAGCGCATCGAGGCTGTTGCGCTGGCCGGGGTGGCGCTCCCGCGCCATCATCAGGGTGTCGAGGATCGAGCAGTGGCGGGTGATGTCGGCCCGGTCCTGCTGGCCCAGCAAGGCGAATTCGTTGTTGATGAAGCCGACGTCGAACGCCGCGTTGTGGATGATCAGCTGCGCGCCGTTGATGAACTCGAAGAACTCGTCGGCCACTTCGGCGAAGCGGGGCTTGCCGACCAGAAACTCGTTGGTGATGCCGTGAACGCCGATCGCGCCCTCGTCGCTTTCCCGATCCGGTTGCAGGTACACGTGAAAGTGCCGGCCCGTCAGGCGCCGACCCATCAGTTCGACGCAGCCGATCTCGATGATCCGGTGGCCGTCGGTCACCGGCATGCCGGTGGTTTCGGTATCGAGTACAACGGATCTGGTGGCCATCAGTGTTCAGCTCTCAACGGGTGCAATCGGACAAAGGCGGCGATGGTATCACGCTCGCCGCGGGGTTTCAGGTGGACCGCGTCGTGCCCGTCGCCGGCAGGCCGGCTCCCACATTGGATCTGCACAATGCATCAGTACCCTGTGGGAGCCAGCCTGCTGGCGATCGGCCGCATCACGGTGCACGGCCGGAATCAATCCTGCTTGTAGCCACGCACTTCGTCGACGCCACGGTTGGCCAATTGGTCGGCCCGTTCGTTGCCGTGATGGCCGATGTGGCCGCGCACCCATTTCCAGGTGACTTTGTGGCGGTTGACCTGCTCGTCCAGCTGCTTCCACAGGTCGGCGTTCTTCACCGGCTCCTTCGCGGCGGTTTTCCAGCCGCGCTTCTTCCAGTTGGCCATCCACTCGTTGATGCCTTTCATCACGTATTGCGAGTCGGTCACCAGCAGCACTTCGCACGGGCGCTTGAGGGCTTCCAGGCCGCGGATCGCGCCGAGCAGCTCCATGCGGTTATTGGTGGTGTTGGCTTCGCCGCCCCACAGTTCCTTCTCGACGCCCTTGCACACCAGCAAGGCGCCCCAGCCGCCGGGGCCGGGGTTGCCCTTGCAGGCGCCGTCAGTGAACAGTTCTACGTTATCGGTCATGCCAGTCATCCAGAAATTGCCGTGCCTCGCCGGACAGCGGCCGACGATGGCCGAGGCCGGGACAGGCCCGGCCGGAATATAAAGAAGGTGTCTACGGTTCGATGCGGCGGCGGTTGACCTTGGCCATCGGCAGCGGGATCAGCTTGCCCATCGGTTCGCGGCGCTCCTGGCGCACCGGGCGCAGGCCGACCACAATCTTGCGCGCCACCAGCAGGTAGAAGCCGCCGCCGGCCAGTTGCCAGGCGCCGGCGCGGCGTTCCCAGCCGGCCAGGCGCGCCTGCCACGCGGACGACGCAAGCGGCGGACGATAGCACCCGAAGCGGCGTTTCTCCAGCGCGAAGCCCAGCAGGTTGAGCCAGTCGGCGACCCGCGAGGGCGAGATGCAGCGCGCCTTGCGCAGGCCGTCATGGGCGAACACATGGCGCAGGCCCCAGGCGCTCCAGGGGTTGATGCCGATGATCAGCAGGTGCCCGCCGGGGCGCACGCTGCTGGCCGCCTCGCGCAGCAGGCCGTGGGGCGACAGGCAGAAATCCAGCCCGTGCTGCATGACCACCACGTCGGCCGCGTGCTCGCTCAACGGCCAGGCCTGCTCTTCGCAGACGATCTCCACCCCCGGCAACGGCGCGCCCAGGCGCACGTTGCGCTGCACCTGGGGCGCCGACGGCGGCGTCTCGGCGGACGGGCCGTAATGCACCAGGTAGCCGCCGAAGAAACGGCCCAGCTCGTCTTCGAGCATGCGCCGCTCCTCGTCCAGCAGGAATTGGCCCAGGGGCCCGGACAGCCACTCCCGGGCCGAACTGATCAGGGCCAGCCAGTCAGGATCGGCCTGAGCGAACGCTTTATCGGTCATGTCGTTCTCCAAAGCGCCACGAAGCTCTAAGATGCGCCAATGTTACCCGTTTGGCGAATCCGAAGATGATACAGATCAGTGCCCTCCCCGCGTTCACCGACAACTACATCTGGTTGTTGCAGGATCATGCGACCCACCGCTGCGCGGTGGTCGATCCGGGGGATGCCGCGCCGGTGCAGGACTGGCTCGACGCCCATCCGGGCTGGGTGCTGGGCGACATCCTGATCACCCATCACCACCATGACCACGTCGGCGGCGTCGAGGCGCTGAAGGCGGCCACGGGCGCCACCGTCCACGGCCCGGCCAGCGAGAAGATCCCCGGCCGCGACATCGCGCTCAAGGACGGCGACAAGGCCCGCGTGCTGGGCTGGGACTTCGACGTCTACGCCGTGCCCGGCCACACCCTGGGCCACATCGCCTACTACCGCCATGGCCTGCTGTTCTGCGGCGACACCCTGTTCGCCGCCGGCTGCGGCCGCCTGTTCGAAGGCACGCCGCAGCAGATGCACCATTCCCTGAGCCGCCTGGCCGCGCTGCCGGAAGACACGCTGGTCTACTGCACCCACGAATACACGTTGAGCAACCTGAAGTTCGCCGCCGCGGTCGAACCGGCCAACCCGGACATCGCCGCCCGTCTGGAAAAAGTCCGCCAGCAGCGGGAAAACGGCGTGATGACCCTGCCCTCGACCTTGGCCCTGGAAAAGCTCACGAACCCCTTTCTGCGGACGGGTGAAACATTAGTTAAACAAAAAGTGGACGAACGGAGCGGCCCTCAAAACCGGGCGCCGAGTGAGGTTTTTGCGGCACTGCGGGCCTGGAAAGACACGTTTTGAGGCATTCCCCAAACGGTACAAAAGTTCTGAACGGTTGACCGTTGGGGGTGCGCTTTCTAGAATCGCCCGACATTTTTGCCCGGAACTTACTTCCAGCCAATGTCGTCATCCATACGCAAGTCCGTCAACTCAGACGCACTGACCCGCCTGGCGCAAGCCATCGCGGTGGCTGTGTCCGCCACCCTGGCGGGCTGCTCCAGCCATGCGCCGCAGACTGACGCGACCCACGCGCCGAACATCGCTGCCCGGGCCAAACAGAAGCCGATCTGGCTGAACGAGAAGCCCAGCCCGCAGGTGCCCCAGGACATCTGGGCGCGGATGCGCGAAGGCTTCCAGCTGCAAGAGGGCCTGGGGGTCAACCCGCGCATCGAGCAGCAACGCCTTTGGTTCGCCAGCAACCCGTCGTTCCTCGAGAACGCCGGCGAACGCGGCAGCCTCTACATCCATTACATCGTCGAGCGCCTCGAAGAGCGCAACATGCCGCTGGAGCTGGCGCTGCTGCCGGTGATCGAAAGCGCCTACAACCCGATGGCCTACTCCCGGGCCGACGCGGTGGGCCTCTGGCAGTTCATCCCGTCCACCGGGCGCTCCTTCAACCTGCGCCAGACCCGCTTCTACGACGGCCGCCGGGACATCACCGCCTCCACCACCGCGGCAATGGACTACCTGACCCGCCTGCACGACATGTTCAACGGCGACTGGCTGCTGGCCCTGGCGGCCTACAACGCCGGCGAAGGCACGGTGAGCCGCGCCATCGAGCGCAACGAGCGCCTCGGCCTGCCGACCGACTACTGGAACCTGCCGCTGCCGGCCGAGACCCAGGCCTACGTGCCGAAGCTGCTGGCCCTGTCCCAGGTGGTCCTGGCGCCGGAAGCCTACGGCGTGAACCTCAACCCGATCGCCAACGAACCGTATTTCCAGGTCGTCGAGATCAACCAGCGCATGGATCTGTCCAAGGTCGCGGCGGTGGCCAACATCGACGAAGACGAGCTGTTCCAGCTCAACCCGGCGTTCAAGCAGCGCACCACCATCGACGGCCCGCAGCACCTGCTGGTGCCGACGTCCAAGGCGCAGCTGCTGACCGCCAGCCTGCAGACCATGCGGCCTGAAGAGCTGATCAGCCCGCGCTCGCTCAAACCGGTGTTCGAAGGGGCCGACCCTGCCGAAGTCGCACAGCTCAAGCGCGCCTACCGGGTCAAGCGCGGCGACAACCTCGCCTCCATCGCCAAGGCCAACAAGGTCGAGGTCAAGGACCTGCAGCGCTGGAACAAGCTGTCCGGCAAGAACCTCAAGGTCGGCCAGACCCTGGTGATGCGCGACACCACCAAACGCACCCCGGCCCGCAATGCCGGCGGCCGCATCAACACCGTGGTCGCGGCCAACAGCAAGGGCGGCGCCAAGGCCGACGCCCAGAAGCAGACCCAGTACAAGGTCAAGCAAGGCGACACCCTGTACGTGGTGGCCAAGCGCTTCAACGTCGAGATGCAGCACCTCAAGCGCTGGAATCCGGGCGCGGGCAAGGCCCTCAAGCCTGGGCAGATGCTCACGGTCTACCAGCCGCACTGACAGCCTGACCGATAAGCCCTGCAGCGTTACGCTTGCAGGGCTTTTTTGTGGGAACAACTGTCTTGATCGTGTTCGGCGGCGGCTCAACTGACGCTATCGCCAGCAGGCTGGCTCCCACAGTGATTGACGTTCGCACGGCGGATTCATGTTCATTGCCCAACCCTGTGGGGCCCGCACAATTAACGGCGCATTAAGCGCTGTCTTTTTCCTGTCCGGACAAGCTGTTACTGTACGGGCCACATAGCCCAAGCCGCCTGGACCGGATCCGACTTGAAGCGTCCCTTCCTCCTGTTCCTGATCAGCCTGGCCTTGAGCTCTCCCGCAAGCGCGACCATCACCGAAAGCCACGGTTACGCGCAGTTCGGCACGCTCAAGTACCCGGCCAGCTTCACCCACTTCGACTGGGTCAACCCGCAGGCGCCCAAGGGCGGCACGTTGCGGGTGATGGCGTTCGGCACCTTCGATACGCTCAACCCCTACACCTTCAAGGGCACCAGCCCGGTCACCACGCCGAATTTCCTGCAGTACGGCATCAACGAGCTGAACGAACCGCTGATGGTCGGCACCGGCCAGTACGCGCCCTCCGGGGACGAGCCTGCCTCCAGCTACGGCCTGATCGCGCAATCGGTGGAATACAGCGAAGACCGCAGTTGGGTGGTGTTCAACCTGCGTCCGCAGGCGCGCTTCCATGACGGCACGCCGATCACCGCCTACGACGTCGCTTTTTCCTACCGCCTGCTGCTCAAGGAAGGCCATCCGCTGTACCGCACCAGCCTTCAGGAGGTGTCGCGGGTCGACATCCTCAGCCCGCAGCGCATCCGCTTCGTGCTCAAGCGTTCGGGCAATCCCTTGCTGATCCTGCGCCTGGGCGAACTGCCGGTGCTGCCCCAGCATTACTGGAAAGGCCGCGACTTCAAGGCCACCACCTTCGAACCGCCGCTGGGCAGCGGCCCTTACCGCATCACCTCGGTGACGCCCGGGCGCCAGTTGGTCTTCGAACGGGTCAAGGACTATTGGGGCAAGGATCTGCCGGTCAACCGCGGCAAGTACAACGTCGACCGCATGGAGGTCGAGTTCTACCGCGACAGCGACGTGGCCTTCGAAGCGTTCAAGGCCGACGAGTTCGACATCTACATCGAGCACCAGGCCAAGAACTGGGCCAATGGCTACAACTTCCCGGCCCTGCGCCGCGGCGAGGTGATCAAGGCGCAGATCCCGCACCGGATCCCGACCCAGAGCCAGGGCCTGTTCATGAACACCCGGCGTCCGGTCTTCGCCCAGATCAAGGTGCGCGAAGCCCTGGGCCTGATGTTCGATTTCGAATGGACCAACCGCGCCCTGTTCAGCGATGCCTACCGGCGCAGCGTCAGTTACTACCCCAACAGCGAATTCAGCGCCGAAGGCCTGCCGGTGGGCCATGAATGGCTGATGCTCAAGCCGTACAAGGATCAGCTCCCGGCCCGCCTGTTCACCGAACCCTTCAGGCTGCCGCAGACCGACGGCCGCGGCATCCCCCGGGACACCCTGCGCAAGGCCCTGGGGCTGCTGGCCGAAGCGGGCTGGACGCTCAACGGCCAACGCTTGCAGAACGCCGCCGGGCAACCCTTGCGCTTCGAGATCCTGCTGGTCAACCCGAACCTTGAGCGGATCCTCCAGCCCTATGTCGAGAACCTCAACGGCATCGGCATCGACGCCCGGCTGCGCACCGTGGACCGCGCCCAGTACAAGCAACGCCTGGATCAGTTCGATTTCGACATGATTCTGATGACGCTCAACCAGACCCTGAGCCCGGGGCTTGAGCAATGGCAGTACTTCCACTCAAGCCAAGCCGCCGTCAAGGGCAGCAAGAACTACGCTGGCATCGCCGACCCCGTGGTCGACCACCTGCTCGAGCAATTGCTCGCCGCCCGCACCCGGGACGAGCAGGTGGCCGCCGGCAAGGCACTGGATCGCGTGCTGCTGTGGCAGCACTACAGCATTCCCAACTGGTACCTCAATTATCACCGCCTGGCCTACCGCAACCGGTTCGCCTTCGTCACCACGCCCCCCTACACCCTGGGCCTGAGCGCGTGGTGGCTGAAGTCTTCGGAGAAAGATCGATGAAACCCTTCCGCGCCCTGCTCCTGCAGGCCAGCGGCCTGCTGTTCGCCGGGCTGGCCTGCGCCGCCCCGCAGCACGCCGTGACCCTGTACAACGAGCCGCCCAAATACCCGGCCGACTTCAAGCAGTTCGACTACGTGAACCCCGACGCACCCAAGGGCGGGATCTTCCGCCAGGCCGGGTTCGGCGGCTTCGACAGCCTCAACCCGTTCATCAGCAAAGGCGTGCCGGCGGACAACATCGGGCAGATCTACGACACCCTCACCCGCCACAGCCTGGACGAGCCCTTCACCGAATACGGCCTGATCGCCGGCAAGATCGAAAAGGCCCCGGACAACAGCTGGGTGCGCTTCTACCTGCGCCCGGAGGCGCGCTTCCACGACGGCCATCCGGTGCGCGCCGAGGACGTGGTGTTCAGCTTCCAGACCCTCACCAAGGACGGCTCGCCCCTGTACCGCGGCTACTACAATGACGTCGACGACGTCATCGCCGAAGACCCGCTCAAGGTGCTGTTCAAGTTCAAGCACACCAACAATCGCGAACTGCCGCTGATCCTCGGCCAGTTGCCGGTGCTGCCGAAACACTGGTGGGCCAGCCGCGACTTCAACAAGGGCAACCTGGAGATCCCGCTGGGCAGCGGCCCGTACCGTGTGGCTGAAGTGAAGGCCGGACGCTCCGTGCGCTACGAGCGGGTCAAGGACTACTGGGGCAAGGACCTGCCGGTCAACCGAGGCTTCTACAACTTCGACGTGATGACCACCGACTACTACCGCGACAACACCGTGGCGCTGGAAGCCCTCAAGGCCGGGCAGTTCGACTATTGGCTGGAGATGACCGCCAAGAACTGGGCCAATGCCTACAACGTCCCCGCCGTCACCGAGGGGCGGCTGATCAAGGAGCAGATCCCCAACGGCAACCCCACCGGCATGCAGGGCTTCGTCTACAACCTGCGCCGTCCGGTGTTCCACGACGTGCGGGTGCGTCAGGCCCTGAGCCTGCTGCTGGACTTCGAGTGGACCAACAAGCAATTGTTCAACAGCGCCTATGCGCGCACCCGCAGCTATTTCGAGAACTCGGAAATGGCCGCCACCGGCCTGCCGGACGCCGACCAACTGGCGATCCTCGACCCGTTCCGCAGCCAGTTGCCGGCCCAGGTGTTCAGCGAGGCGTTCGAAAACCCCAAGACCGACGGCAGCGGCATGATCCGCCCGCAGCAGCGCGAGGCCTACCAGCTGCTGCAAGAGGCCGGCTGGAAGATCGTCGACGACAAGATGGTCGACGCCGACGGCAAACCGGTGGTCATCGAGTTCCTGCTGGCCCAGACCGATTTCGAGCGGGTGCTGCTGCCGTTCAAGCGCAACCTGAGCGACCTGGGCATCGACCTGGTGATCCGTCGCGTGGACGTCTCGCAGTACGTCAACCGCGTGCGTTCGCGGGACTTCGACATGATCGTCGGCAGCTTCCCGCAGTCCAACTCGCCGGGCAACGAGCAGCGCGAGTTCTGGATGAGCGCCGCCGCCGACAAGCCCAGCAGCCGCAACTCGATGGGCCTGAAGGATCCGGTGGTCGACCGGCTGGTGGAGCAACTGATCAACGCCGATTCGCGCAAGAGCCTGGTGGCCCACGCCCGGGCCCTCGACCGCGTGCTGCAATGGGGCTACTACGTGATCCCCAACTGGCACATCAAGACCTGGCGCGTAGCGTACTGGAACCACATCGGCCATCCGAAAGTCTCCCCCAAGTACGACATCGGCATTGATACCTGGTGGATCAAGCCCGACGCCAAACCGGCGATAGAAGTCCAGACCCAACTGCAGGCCGCCCCAGCGGACACGGAGTAATCAGATGCTGGCGTACATTTTTCGGCGACTGCTGCTGATCATCCCGACCCTGTTCGGCATCCTGCTGATCAATTTCGTGATCATCCAGGCCGCCCCCGGCGGGCCGGTGGAGCAGATGATCGCCAAGCTCGAAGGCTTCGAAGGCGCCACCAGCCGCATCGCCGGCGGCGGCGCCGAGGTGTCGGTGGCCGGTTCGTCCTACCGCGGCGCCCAGGGCCTGGATCCGGCGCTGATCAAGGAAATCGAGCACATGTACGGGTTCGACAAGTCGGCCCCGGAACGCCTGTGGATCATGGTCAAGAACTACGCCCGGCTGGATTTCGGCGACAGCTTCTTCCGCGACGCCAAGGTGATCGACCTGATCAAGGAAAAGATGCCGGTGTCGATCTCCCTGGGCCTGTGGAGCACGCTGATCATGTACCTGGTGTCGATCCCGCTGGGGATCGCCAAGGCCACCCGGCACGGCAGCCACTTCGACGTCTGGACCAGCTCGGCGATCATCGTCGGCTACGCGATCCCGGCGTTCCTGTTCGCGATCCTGCTGATCGTGGTGTTCGCCGGCGGCAGTTACCTGGACTGGTTCCCGCTGCGGGGCCTGACCTCGAACAACTTCGACGAACTGAGCCTGGGCGGCAAGGTCCTCGACTACTTCTGGCACCTGGCGCTGCCGGTGACCGCCCTGGTGATCGGCAACTTCGCGACCATGACCCTGCTGACCAAGAACAGCTTCCTCGACGAGATCAACAAGCAGTACGTGGTCACCGCCAAGGCCAAGGGCCTGACCCGCCGCCGCGTGCTGTACGGCCATGTGTTCCGCAACGCGATGCTGCTGGTGATCGCCGGGTTCCCGTCGGCGTTCATCGGCATCTTCTTCACCGGTTCCCTGCTGGTGGAAGTGATCTTCTCCCTCGACGGCCTCGGCCTGATGAGTTTCGAGGCGGCGATCAACCGCGACTACCCGGTGGTGTTCGGCACCCTGTTCATCTTCACCCTGCTGGGGCTGGTGGTGAAACTGATCGGCGACCTCACCTACACCCTGGTCGATCCGCGCATCGACTTCGAAAGCCGGGAGCATTGAGATGAACCTGTCCCCTCTCAACCGCCGCCGCTTCGAACTGTTCAAGGCCAACAAGCGCGGCTGGTGGTCGCTGTGGCTGTTCCTGATCCTGTTCGGCTTGAGCCTTGGCGCCGAACTGATCGCCAACGACAAGCCGCTGGCGATCCACTACGACGACCAATGGTATTTCCCGGCGCTCAAGCGCTACCCGGAAACCGCGTTCGGCGGCGAATTCCCGCTGGAGGCCAACTACAAGAGCCCGTACATCCGCGAACTGCTCCAGAGCAAGGACGCCTGGGTGCTGTGGGCGCCGATTCCGTTCAGCTACCAGAGCATCAACTACGACCTGAAGGTCCCCGCCCCCGCCCCGCCCTCGGCGGTCAACCTGCTGGGCACCGACGATCAGGGCCGCGACGTGCTGGCGCGGGTGATCTATGGCTTTCGCATCTCGGTGCTGTTCGCCCTCACCCTGACGGTGCTCAGTTCGCTGATCGGCGTGATCGCCGGCGCACTGCAAGGCTTCTACGGCGGCTGGGTCGACCTGGCCGGCCAGCGCTTCCTGGAGATCTGGTCGGGGCTGCCGGTGCTGTACCTGCTGATCATCCTGGCCAGTTTCGTGCAGCCGAACTTCTGGTGGCTGCTGGGGATCATGCTGCTGTTCTCCTGGATGAGCCTGGTGGACGTGGTGCGCGCCGAGTTCCTGCGCGGGCGCAACCTGGAATACGTGCGGGCGGCCCGGGCGCTGGGGATGCGCAACGGCGCGATCATGTTCCGCCACATCCTGCCCAACGCCATGGTCTCGACCATGACTTTCATGCCGTTCATCCTGACCGGCGCCATCGGCACCCTCACGGCCCTGGACTTCCTCGGCTTCGGTTTGCCGGCGGGCAGCCCGTCGCTGGGCGAGCTGGTGGCCCAGGGCAAATCCAACCTGCAGGCGCCGTGGCTGGGCATGAGCGCGTTCGCCGTGCTGGCCCTGATGCTGAGCCTTCTGGTGTTCATCGGCGAATCCGCCCGCGACGCCTTCGACCCGAGGAAGTGAAATGAATCAGGAAAATCTGATCGAAGTGCGCGACCTCGCCGTCGAGTTCGGCCTGGGCGACCGCATCCAGCGGGTGGTGGAGGGCGTGAGCTTCGACATCAAGCGCGGCGAGACCCTGGCCCTGGTCGGCGAAAGCGGCTCCGGCAAGTCGGTGACGGCGCACTCGATCCTGCGCCTGCTGCCCTACCCGCTCGCCCGCCATCCGGCCGGCAGCATCAACTACGCCGGGCAGAACCTGCTGGACCTGAAGGAAAAGACCATCCGCCACATCCGCGGCAACCGCATCGCGATGATCTTCCAGGAGCCGATGACCTCGCTCAACCCGCTGCACTCCATCGAGAAGCAGATCAACGAGGTGCTGGGCATCCACAAGGGCCTGACCGGCAAGGTCGCCACCCGGCGCACCCTGGAGCTGCTGGAGATGGTCGGCATCCCCGAACCCGCCAAGCGGCTCAAGGCCCTGCCCCACGAACTCTCCGGCGGCCAGCGCCAGCGGGTGATGATCGCCATGGCCCTGGCCAACGAGCCGGAGCTGCTGATCGCCGATGAGCCGACCACCGCGCTGGACGTGACCGTGCAGCTGAAAATCCTCGATCTGCTCAAGGAACTGCAGGCCCGGCTGGGCATGGCGCTGCTGCTGATCAGCCACGATTTGAACCTGGTGCGAAGAATTGCGCACCGCGTATGTGTCATGCAGCGCGGTTGCATCGTCGAACAGGCATCGTGCGCCGAGTTGTTCCGTTCTCCGCAGCATCCGTACACTCGGGAGCTGCTGGCGGCGGAGCCCAGCGGAGGCCCGGCGGGCAACAAGGCCGGGGCGCCGCTGCTGGAGGTCGAGGATCTGAAGGTCTGGTTCCCGATCAAGAAAGGCCTGTTCAAGCGCACGGTGGACCACGTCAAGGCCGTGGACGGCATCCGCTTCAGCCTGCCTCAGGGGCAGACGTTGGGGATCGTGGGCGAAAGCGGTTCCGGCAAGTCGACGCTGGGTCTGGCGATCCTGCGGCTGATCGGCAGCCGCGGCGGCATCCGTTTCGAGGGCAAGCAGCTAGACTGCCTGACGCAGAACGAAGTCCGCCCGCTGCGCCGGGAGATGCAGGTGGTGTTCCAGGATCCGTTCGGCAGCCTGAGCCCGCGCATGTGCGTGAGCCAGATCGTCGGCGAAGGCCTGCGGATCCACGGGATCGGCACCGAAGCGGAGCAAGAGGCGGCGATCATCGCCGCGTTGAAGGAGGTAGGCCTGGATCCGGAGACCCGGCACCGCTACCCCCATGAATTTTCCGGTGGGCAACGGCAGCGTATCGCCATTGCCCGGGCCCTGGTGCTCAAGCCGGCGCTGATCCTGCTGGACGAGCCCACTTCGGCGCTCGACCGGACGGTGCAGCGGCAAGTGGTGGAGCTGTTGCGTTCACTGCAAGCCAAGTACAACCTGACGTATTTGTTCATCAGCCATGACCTGGCTGTCGTCAAAGCGCTGAGCCACCAGCTGATGGTGGTCAAGCATGGCCAAGTGGTCGAACAGGGGGACGCGCAAGACATCTTTGCCGCCCCCCGACATCCGTATACACAGCAGTTGCTGGAAGCCGCTTTTTTGGCGCCAGCCTCTGCGCAATAACCTGAAAGAGGAGCAACACATGGGTTTTCTCGCCGGTAAGCGCGTACTGATCGTCGGTGTCGCCAGCAAGCTGTCCATCGCATCCGGCATCGCTGCCGCCATGCATCGCGAGGGCGCTGAGCTTGCCTTCACTTATCAGAACGACAAATTGAAAGGTCGTGTCGAAGAGTTCGCCGCAGGCTGGGGTTCGAGCGCGGATCTGTGCTTCCCTTGCGACGTGGCCAGCGACGAAGAGATCGCCAAGGTCTTCGAAGCGCTGAGCAAGAAGTGGGACGGCCTGGACTGCATCGTGCACTCCGTCGGCTTCGCCCCGGGCGACCAACTGGACGGCGACTTCACCGAAGCCACCACCCGCGAAGGTTTCCGCATCGCCCACGACATCAGCGCCTACAGCTTCGTGGCCCTGGCCAAGGCCGGCCGCGAGATGATGAAAGGCCGCAACGGCAGCCTGCTGACCCTGTCCTACCTGGGCGCCGAGCGCACCATGCCGAACTACAACGTGATGGGCATGGCCAAGGCTTCGCTGGAAGCCGGCGTGCGTTACCTGGCCGGCTCCCTGGGCCCGGACGGCACCCGCGTCAACTGCGTATCGGCCGGCCCGATCCGCACCCTGGCCGCTTCCGGCATCAAGAACTTCCGCAAGATGCTGGCCGCCAACGAAGCGCAGACCCCGCTGCGCCGCAACGTCACCATCGAAGAAGTCGGCAACGCCGGCGCCTTCCTGTGCTCCGACCTGGCGTCGGGCATCAGCGGTGAAATCATGTACGTGGACGGCGGCTTCAACACCACCGCCATGGGCAACATCGAAGAGTGATCTTCGGTTAGCCGACGAAAAACCCGCCATCCGGCGGGTTTTTTGTGCCTGTGGATCCTGCATTCCCCGGGGTCCCCGTGGGAATGCAGCATCTGCATGCGATGGCGGCGTGTCAGGCATGAAGGTATCAACTGTCCCGGCCTCATCGCCAGCAGGCTGGCTCCCACAGTGGATCCCACCTGCCCGCAGGATCTCTGCACACCGCTGAACCCTATGGGAGCTTGCCTGCAAGCGATGAGGCCAGCACTGCCGGCATCTCTGTTGCCTGACCCACCGCCATCGCGGGCAAGCCCGCTCCCACAGGAACCGCAGGTGTCTGCAAGATGGGTTGCACACCACCGAACCCTGTGGGAGCCAGCCTGCTGGCGATGGGGCCAGCACTGCCGGCATCTCTGTTGCCTGACCCACCGCCATCGCGGGCAAGCCCGCCCCCACAGGAACCGCAGGTGTCTGCAAGATGGGTTGCACACCACCGAACCCTGTGGGAGCCAGCCTGCTGGCGATGGGGCCGGCACTGCTGACATCTCTGTTGCCTGACCCACCGCCATCGCGGGCAAGCCCGCTCCCACAGGAACCGCAGGTGTCTGCAGAATCGGCAAACATCACCGAAACCTGTGGGAGCTGGCTTGCTAGCGATGAGGCCAGCACTGCCGGCATCTCTGCTGCCTGACCCACCGCCATCGCGGGCAAGCCCGCTCCCACAGGAACCGCAGGTGTCTGCAAGATTGGTTGCACACCGCTGAACCCTATGGGAGCTTGCCTGCAAGCGATGAGGCCAGCACTGCCGACATCTCTGCTGCCTGACCCACCGCCATCGCGGGCAAGCCCGCTCCCACAGGAACCGCAGGTGTCTGCAGAATCGGCAAACATCACCGAAACCTGTGGGAGCTGGCTTGCCAGCGATGAGGCCAGCACTGCCGGCATCTCTGTTGCCTGACCCACCGCCATCGCGGGCAAGCCCGCCCCCACAGGAACCGCAGGTGTCTGCAAGATGGGTTGCACACCACCGAACCCTGTGGGAGCCAGCCTGCTGGCGATGGGGCCGGCACTGCTGACATCTCTGTTGCCTGACCCACCGCCATCGCGAGCCCCTGCGGTCAGCGGCGCTTCAGCGCCTGTTTGTGCGCATACATCGCCCCGTCGGCGTCGGCCAGCAGCCGATCCACCGTGTCGTGCCGCTGCGGGTCATATTCGATCTGGCCGACGCTGAAGCGGATGTCGTAGCCGCGTTGCAGGGTGGCGTTGCGCTCGTCGAGGATGTCCTTGAGCCGGGCCATGATCGACGTGGTCTCGACATGGCTGGAGCCGGTCAGCAGCGCCACGAACTCGTCGCCGCCGAGCCGGCCCACCACGTCGCTCTCCCGGAAGGCGATGCGCAGCACGTCGGCGAAAGTCTTGAGGGCGCTGTCGCCCTCGGCGTGGCCGAACAGGTCGTTGATCTGCTTGAAGTCGTTGAGGTCGAAGAACAGCAGCGTCGCCGGTTTGCCGAGCCGGACGCAGGCGTCCAGGCCATGCTGCGCCAAGGCCTTGAAGCCCCGGCGGTTGGACAGCAGCGTCAGCTCGTCCAGGGTCGCCATCTGCACCGCCATCAGCTCCTGCTCGGCCATCCGGGCGAGATCGCGCAGCAGTTCGCGCTCTTCGTCGTCGAGCCGGCGGGGTTTGGTGTCGATCAGGCACAGCGTGCCCAGCTTGCTGCCGTCACCGACCGTCAGCGGGCAACCGGCATAGAAGCGGATGCCGGGATTGCCGGTGACCAGCGGGTTGTCGTGGAAGCGCTCGTCCTGCGCCGCATCGTCGACCTGCAGGATCTGATCGCCCAGGATCGCATGGCCGCAGAACGACACGTCACGCCCGGTCTCCGTGGCGTCGAGCCCCACGCACGACTTGAACCACTGGCGCTCGGCATCCACCAAGCTGACCAGCGCGATCGGCACGTTGAACACCCGCCGCGCCAGGCGGGTGAGGCGGTCAAAGCGTTCCTCAGGCAAGGTGTCGAGGACATTGAGCCCGTGCAGCGTCGCTACGCGGGCCTGCTCATTGACGGGTTTTCCGGGGGGCAACATCGCTCACTCCATTGAGGGGTCTGCCCCTGAGCGTAGACCATCAGCCGCCCGTCACCGGACACGGCCCGCCGGCACCGGCCCACAGCTTGAACTGTTCGACGAAAATATCGTGCGGCACCGGCACGGGTTGGCGCCCGGCGCCGGGGTTCCAGCCCCAGAGCACCAGCTTGTCTTCGCTGACATGCTTGATCAGCGCCGCGAAGTCGCGGTCGCCGTTGCTGGCGCGGTCCTTGATCATGGCGCACAGCCTGTCCGGCGGCAGGCCGATCCAGGCCATCTTGTGCGCGGCCGGCGGCAGGCTCCAGTGCGGCGCTCCCGGGGGCGCATGGGGGCCGTAGCTGGCCGGCGGATTGCTTTCGGCGTGGCAGGTGGCGCAGGGCAGCCCGGCGGCGCCCTTGCCGTCCAGCCCGCGCACCACGTTCATCGCATGGGGCGTGCCGGCGTCGAACTGCAACGGCGAATCGCCGGGAATGTGGCAGTTCTGGCAGCGCGGGCTCTGGAACACCTTCTGCACCGTGCCGAACGCCTTCAAGGCTTCCTGATCGTCGGCGAACAGATCCGAGGCGTAGCCGCCCAGACCGATCAGAATCACCGTGCCCAACAGCAGATGGCGTCTCATCTCACACCCCCGACAGTTGCAGCGGCAGTTCCCGCAGGCGTTGCCCGGTCAGGGCGTACAGCGCGTTGGCCACCGCCGGCGCGGTGGGCGGCACCCCTGCCTCGCCGATGCCGCCGGGCTTGTCGGTGCTGGGCACGATGTGCACCTCGACCGTCGGCATCTCGTTCAGGCGCAGCACCTGATAGTCGTGATAGTTGGACTGCACCACCCGCCCGTCCTTGACGGTCAGTTTGCTGTGCAGCGCCATGCCCAGGCCGAAGGTGATGCACGACTCCATCTGCGCGGCGATGCTCTGCGGGTTGACCGCAATCCCGCAGTCCACCGCGCACACCACCCGGTGCACGCGGATCGCCAGGTTGTCCTGGGACACCTCGGCCACCTGCGCCACGTAACTGCCGAACGACTCGTGCACCGCCACCCCGAGGGCGTGGCCGTCGGGCAGCGGCGCCTTCCAGCCTGCCTTCTCCACCGCCAGGTTGAGCACCCCGAGGTGGCGCGGATGGGCCTTGAGCAAGGTGCGCCGGTACTCCACCGGATCCTTGCCCGCCGCTGCGGCCAGCTCGTCGATCAGCGACTCCATGACGAACGCGGTGTGGGTGTGCCCCACCGAGCGCAGCCACAGCACGTTGATGCCGGTCTGCGGCGAATGCAGTTCGACCTGCCGGTGCGCCAGTTCCTTGAGGTAAGGGCTGTCGGCCACGCCTTCGACCGAGGTCGGGTCGATGCCGTTCTTGACCATGGTCGCTTCCAGCAAGGTGCCGGTCATGATCGACTGCCCGACCAGCACATGCTGCCAGGCCTGCGGCAGGCCGTCGGCGCCGAGCCCGACCCGGGCCTGGTGCAGGAACATCGAGCGGTAGTAGCCGCCGCGGATGTCGTCCTCCCGCGACCACACGGTCTTCACCGGCATGGCCGCCGCCTTCGCCACCTGCACCGCTTCGGCGACGAAGTCAGACGTCGGGTTGGCCCGCCGGCCGAAGCCGCCGCCGAGGAACTCGGTGTGGATCTCGACCTGCTCAGGCTTCAGCCCGGTGATCTTGCCGGCGATCATCTGATCCAAAGTCTGGAACTGGGTGCCGGTCCAGATCTCGCACTTGTCGGCGCTGATCTTCACCGTGCAGTTGAGCGGCTCCATCGGCGCGTGGGCCAGGTACGGCACGCTGTATTCGACCTCGATCTTCTTCGCGGCCTTGGCGAAGTTGCCCTTGGCGTCCCCGGCCTGGCTGGCGGAGGTGCCCGGGGTGGCCGCCAGTTTGCGGAAGCTGTCCAGCAGCTTCTCGCTGCTCAGGTCCGCGTGGGGGCCCGGATCCCAATCGACCTTCAGCGCATCTCGGCCCAACTTGGCCGCCCAGTAGTGCTCGGCGATCACCGCCACCCCGCTGGGCACCTGCACCACCTTGTGCACGCCGGGCACCGCCAGCGCCTCGGCGCCTTCGAAGGATTTGACGGTGGCGCCGAACACCGGCGCCCGGGCGACCATCGCGGTCATCAGCCCGTCGAACTGCACGTCCATGCCGAACTTGGCGCGGCCGGTGATTTTCTCCGGGGTGTCGAGGCGCTTGGTGGGTTTGCCGATGACTTTCCAGTCCTTGGCCTGCTTGAACACGATGGTTTTCGGATCCGGCGCCGGCAGTTGTCCGGCGGCGTCCGCCAGTTCGCCGTAGGTGGCGCGCTGGTCGCCGGCGATCACCACGCCGGACTCGGTGCGAATCGCCGAAGGCGCCACCCCGAAGCGCTTGGCCGCCGCCTCGACCAGCATCTGCCGCGCCGTGGCCCCGGCCAGGCGGTAGCGGTCGAACTCCATCCAGGTCGAGGTCGAACCGCCGGTGATCTGCATCCCGCCGAAGGCCGGCATGCCGTAGTCGGCCGCCGACGCCGGCGAATGCTCGACGCGGATCTTCGACCAGTCGGCGTCCAGCTCTTCGGCGATCAGCATGGTCAGGCCGGTCCAGATGCCCTGGCCCATTTCCGAATGGCCCAGCAGCACGGTGACGCTGTCGTCGGCGCCGATGCGCAGGAACGCGTTGGGCGCAAACACCTTGCCTTCATTGTCCGCCGCCCTGGCGAAACGATGCCCGCCGGGCACATTGAACGCCACCACCAGCCCGCCGCCCAGCACGGCGCTGCCCTTGAGAAATCCCCGACGGGATACGGAACCGTTCATCGCTCGCCTCCTTTGGCCGGACTCATCCGATGTCGGCCGCGCGTTTGACCGCCGCGCGGATTCTCGGATAGGTGCCGCAGCGGCAGATGTTGCCGGAGAGCGCCTGGTCGATGTCGCTGTCGGTGGGCTTGGGGATCTTCGCCAGCAGCGCGGCGGCGGACATGATCTGCCCGGACTGGCAGTAGCCGCACTGCACCACGTCCAGCTCGGCCCAGGCCCGCTGCACCGGGTGCGAGCCGTCGCTGGACAGGCCTTCGATGGTGAGGATTTTCTGGCCATGGGCCACGGCGGTGGCCGGCGTGATGCACGAGCGCATCGGCGCGCCGTCGACGTGGACGGTGCAAGCGCCGCACTGGGCCATGCCGCAGCCGAATTTGGTGCCGGTCAGGTGCGCGACGTCGCGCAGGACCCAGAGCAACGGCATGTCCGCCGGGACATCGAGCTCCTGATCCTTGCCGTTGATGTTCAAGGTCAGCATCGGGGACTTCCTCAGACTCACGGTGTTCTGAAGGGGGCGTCGCTGCGGCGGTCGATGCCTGCGCGCGCCTCGGTTATCCCTTTGAGCTAAGCGCAATTTGCCCCGACGGCCAGCCGCCGCGACCGCCGGTCATCCGTTCACAGCATCGCCGCCACCTGCTGCGCCGTGGCTTTGGCCGACTGAGGATTCTGCCCGGTCACCAGCCGGCCGTCGGTGACGACCTTGGAAGTGAACGGCAGCAGCGCCTTTTCGTAGCGCGCGCCGCGTGCCTTCATCTGCTGTTCCGAGTTGTACGGCACCTTGCCCGCAACGCCGGCCAGCACTTCCTCGAACCATGAATAACCGGTGACCTTACGCCCGGCCACCAGCAGGCTGCCGTCCGACAGCCGCGTGTTGAGCAGCCCGCAATAGCCGTGACAGACCGACGAGACGATGCCGCCCCGCTCGTAGATCTCCCGGGTCAGCCGCTGCAGGCCGGCGTCCTCGGGAAAGTCCCACATCACCGCGTGCCCGCCGGTGAAATAGATCGCATCGAATTCGGCCGTGTCGACCTGGTCAGGGCTGGCGGTTTCGGCCAGCAGCGCCATGCTCGCCGGTTCGTTGAGCCAGGCGCTGGCCGAACGGTCGAGCATCGGCCACTTCAGGGCGCGCGGCTCCAGGGGGCTGGCGCCGCCGAGCGGGCTGACCAGCCGCTGCTCGAAGCCCTTGGCGGCGAACACCTGCCAGGCGTGGGTCAGCTCACCCAGCCAAAGCCCGGTCGGCTCGGACGGGTCGGCATAATGGGCGACGTTGGTGACGACATGGAGGATCCGGCGGGTCATTTCGATCACTCGCTCCGGTGGGTGGCGGTCTGGCCGAACGCGTTCAGCGGCACCGGCAGGTTCAGCACGATCTGCGCATCCTTGATCACGTCCAGGCGCAGGATCCGCGAAGCCCCCAGGCCGTCGAGCAACTGGCTCAGCGGGCCGCCGGTGCGCTCCAGCCGCACGTTTCGGGGGAACAGGCGTTGGGCAAAGGATAGTGTGTTGCTCTGCACCACGCTCTGGTGCCACAGGCCGTCGACCTGATGGATCATGGTGGCGGTGCCCATGCGCGACTGGGGCTGCACGTGGCTCAGCGGCGGCAGCGGCACCTTGAGCTGCAGGTCCGGCAAGCCCTTGGGCCCGGCGATGCGGGCGCTGACCTCGGCGCCGATGTTCACTTCGATGTCGGCACGCCACTTGGGCAGCTGATAGCCGTGAACACCGCGCACACGGGCGATCTCGGTGTTCACCGGAAGCGCCAGCACATGGGCGGTGAAACTGCGCCGGCGCATGGCGTCCATCAGTTCCAGCGCGTGGGAGCCACGGGCCCCGGGACGGCGCACGACGACCGCCACCGACACTTCGTCATAGGGGTCGTTGTCGCACACCGAATAGGTGAAGAACGTCAGCGCCACCAGCCCGTAGCCGGGAAAGGCCCGCAGCGGTTCGAGCGGCGCCGGCAAGGTGGCGCGCAACCGGTCCAAGGGCGCCAGGAACAGCAGCTGGACGCTGCCGGTGCGGTAATAGAAGTTCGGCGCCCAGGTCGGTCCTACGCGGGAGGCCACCTGCTGCTTGGGAATGCGCCGGAAGAAGTCGATGTTGCCGGCCGCCTTGTCCCGGGCCACCTGATCGAGGTCGGGGTTCATCCGGAAGCGGTCGTAGTAGCCGCCCTCCAGCACCTCGACCGTGTGCGGCCCGAATTCGACCTCTGTAAAGCGCTTGCTCATGTTGGCTGACCTTTCTCGGTGAGTGGCCCGGCAGAGAGCCGGTGCGCCTCACTCTAAGATTCAACCGAACTTTAAGGTCAAGCCGATGGCGCCTGTCGTCCGTCATTCACGGGACTGATCGGCGAGGGGCCGCGACCGTTCGTAAATTCCTTGACCTTAAAGCCCGCTTCAATCCTAGAGTTGATAACGCTTGTCAACAAACCACCCTGTTTTGAGGAGTCGCGAACATGGGCTATGTCACCACGAAAGACGGCGTCGATATCTTCTACAAGGACTGGGGCCCCAAGGATGCCCCGGTGATCCACTTCCACCACGGCTGGCCGCTGAGCGCCGACGACTGGGACGCGCAGATGCTGTTCTTCCTCGCCCAAGGCTTTCGGGTGGTGGCCCACGACCGCCGCGGCCACGGGCGGTCGAGCCAGGTCTGGGACGGCCATGACATGGACCACTACGCCGACGACGTGGCGGCGGTGGTCAACCATCTGGGCACGCAGAAGGCCGTGCACGTCGGCCACTCCACCGGCGGCGGCGAGGTCATCCACTACATCGCGCGGCACGGCGAGGATCGGGTGGCCAAGGCCGCGATCATCAGCGCGGTGCCGCCGCTGATGGTCAAGACCGCCGCCAACCCCGGCGGCCTGCCCAAATCGGTGTTCGACGACCTGCAGGCGCAGCTCGCGGCCAACCGTTCGCAGTTCTACCACGACGTGCCCGCCGGGCCGTTCTACGGCTACAACCGGCCCGGCGCCAAGCCGCTGGAGGCGGTGGTGCTGAACTGGTGGCGCCAGGGCATGATGGGCGGCGCCAAGGCCCATTACGACGGCATTGTGGCCTTCTCCCAGACCGACTTCACCGAAGACCTCAAGCGCGTGACGATCCCGGTGCTGGTGATGCACGGCGACGATGACCAGATCGTGCCCTACGAGAACTCGGGCGTGCTGTCGGCGAAATTGCTGAAGAACAGCACCCTGAAGATCTATCCGGGCTTCCCCCACGGGATGCCGACGACCCACGCCGAGACGATCAACGCCGACCTGCTGGCGTTCATCCGCAGTTGACGCAACGGCGGCCGGGGCCGGACGGCCCCGGTTCACCTACCCTTCCTCGCGCCCCGTCCCTTCGCGGTCGCGCGGGTAGTGCCTGGCCAGCGCGAACGCCGGCAGCCACGATTCGCGCCGCACCGTCCACAGCTCATAGGTCGGCTGCAGCTGGTCTGGCGCATCGAGCGAGCCCAGGTTCACTTCGATTTCGTCGCCCGAGCGGGAGAACACCGACGAGCCGCAGCGCGGGCAAAAGAATCGCCCGCCGTAGCTGCCGGGCTGGCCGGTGACCGTCACTGCGCCCTCGGGAAAGATCGCCGACGCATGGAACAGCGCGCCATGGAACTTGCGGCAATCGAGGCAGTGACAGATGCCCACCCGGTAAGGCCGGCCCGTCGCTTCGATACGGACTTCGCCGCACAGACAACCGCCCGTGAACCGATCCATGCTGCACCTCCGCAAAATGGAATATCCGGTGAGTGAAAATAGCAGGCGCCGGGGCGAACGCTTACAATCGTGCGCCTTTTCACCTCCCACGCAGGCCCGCCCGTCCATGGCGCTCGACCCCCTCACGATGCTGACCATTTCCACCGCCCTGGCTGCGGCGGCGGCCCTTTACCTGGCGGTCGAATGGCGCAGCATCCGCGAAGCCTCGCTGCTGTGCTGGAGCGCGGGCTTCGCCACCATCACCGTGGGCTCGACCCTCGCCCTGCTGCGCAGCGGCGGCTATCTGCTGATCGGCATCTGGTTCGCCAACGGCTTGCTGGTGGTCGCCCACTGGCTGTTCCTGCTGGGGGTGGCGCGGTTCACCCGCCAGCGCCTGTCGGGAGGCTGGTACTTGATCGTCCCGGCCTGGCTCGGCCTGCTGTGGCTGCCGGATGACGCCTTGTGGTCGAAGGTCATGCTGATGAGCAATTCGCTGCTGGTGGCCCTGGTCACCCTGCGGGCGAGTTTCCTGCTGCGCCCCCACGGCAAGTCGCTGAGCATCGGCGCCGTGCAACTGCGCTATGTGCTGCTGATCCACGGGCTGTTCTATGTGGCCAAGGCCCTGACGGCGGTGGTGCCGGGCACGCTGATCGACCTCGCGGCCCTGCGCGGCGAGATCATTCAGATCTCCCTGGTCGAGGGCGCGATGGCGATCATGCTGATCGCCCTGTCGATGACCGGCACCGAACGCCACCGCCGGGAAACCCAGATCGCGCGGCTGGCGGCGCAGGATCCGTTGACCGGCCTCTACAACCGCCGCGCCCTGGAAGTGCAGGCGCCGCGCCTGCTGGACGGCGTCTCCAGCGCCCGGCCCGGTGCGCTGCTGCTGATCGACATCGACCATTTCAAACTGGTCAACGACCTGTACGGCCACGTCGCCGGCGACCGTCTGCTGGTAACGCTCAGCGAGCTGATCCGCGCGGCGCTGCCCGAAGGCGCGCTGGCGGCGCGGTTGGGCGGGGACGAGTTCGTCATCCTGACGGGCGACGCGTCCCACGAGCGGATCATGGCGCTCGGCGGCACCCTGCGCGAACGGTTCCACGCCGCCGCCACGCAGGACTTCGCCACCCCGCAGGCCGTGACCCTGAGCATCGGCGCCAAGATCTTCGAGCATCCGCCGGCCAGCCTGGCGGCGCTGATCGAGCAAGGCGACAGCGCGCTCTACGCCTCTAAACGCGGCGGCCGCAACAGCCTGCGGGTGGCCGATCACAGCTAGCCTTTGGCCGATGGCCTATGCTTGCCGGCAGTCCACGATAGAGGAGCCCGCGATGCCCACCCCCGAAGCCGCCCTCCTGCACAGCTGGCACCAGAACGCTGCGGCCTGGATCTGCGCGGTGCGCAGCGGCGCCATCGAGAGCCGCCGCACCGTCACCGACCAGGCGATCCTGCTGGCGATCCTCGGCCGGCAGCCCGAACGCGTGCTCGACCTGGGCTGCGGCGAAGGCTGGCTGCTGCGGGCCTTGAGCGAAAGAGGGATCGAGGCGGTGGGCGTGGACGGCGACGCCACGCTGGTGGAGGCCGCACGGGCGGCGGGCTCTGCGCCGGTGCATGTGGCCAGCTATGACGAACTGGCGGACGGCCGGGTGGACATCGGTCACGGCTACGACCTGATCTGCGCCAACTTCTCCCTGCTGCACCAGGACATCATCCCGCTGCTCGCCGCCCTGAACGCCCTGCTCGCCCCCGGCGGCGCGCTGGTGATCCAGACGCTGCACCCTTGGGCCGCAGCGGCGGGCGATTATCAGGACGGCTGGCGCGTAGAGTCGTTCGCCGGGTTCAAGGGGCACTGGCAACCGATGCCGTGGTACATGCGCACCCTGTCGAGCTGGACCTGCGCACTGGACATGGCCGGTTGGCGGCTGGCCGAACTGCGCGAACCCCAGCACCCGCAAAGTCCCGTGCCGCAGTCGCTGCTGCTGGTGGCCGAACGGCGGGACTGAGACGGCGCAGTGCCCCAGCGGCCCTAGACCCTCGGCCTGAACAGAATCCCGGTATAGCGCAGCAGGAACAAGCCGAAGGCGGCGCACCAGAGCAACACCGACAAGCCCAGGCCCAGGCTGGAGAACGGCACGACCCACACCCGGCAGGCCGCCGCGGCCAGCACCAGCGCAAACCCGGACACCATGCCTTTGGGCGGTTGCAACAGACGCCCGGTGTGCCCGAGGCAGACCCTGGCGATCATCGCCAGAATCAGCCCGCCCACCCCGCCGACCGCCAACGCATGGGTGGCCAGGCTCTGCTGCCCGATCAGTTCCAGGTGCCACAGCGCCATGGCCAGGGTCGCCAGCGCCATCCAGCCATAGGCCAGGTACAGCGACCACAGCAGCGGCACGCGCCACAGTCCGCGGTCATGCCAGCGGATCAGGCGCCACACCTGCAAACCGCCGACAAGGACGAACAGCGCCGCCAGCCACAGGCTCGGCGAATCGTTGAGGCCGGCGGCGAAGGTCACGGCGATCAGCAGGCTGGCGGGCAGCAACAGCCGCGTCGGCCATGCACCGGCCGGCGGCGCGGGCGGCCGGTTCAAGCCGCGCTGGATGAAGAACGGCAGCACCCGCCCGCCGATCACGGTCATCAGCGCCGCGATCAGCCACAGCGCGGCCAGCACGCCCTGACGTTGCAGACCGGCGTCATCCAAGTGAAGGCCGGACAGGGTCAGCGCCTGACAGCCCGCCATCAACGCCAGCACCAGCACGATCGGGTAGTTGTCCCGCTTGCGCGCAGCGATCAGATCCCGTCCCAGCAGCCCCGCCAGCAAGGGCAGAAATGCCCCTTGCACCAGCAGCACCGCACCGACGGGCAATGGCACCCACCACGCCAGACGCCCCGCCAGCCAGACCGACACCAGCGCGATCAGCGGCCATCCGCGCAGGGGCGCAATGCCCGTCCAGTTCGGCACCGCCGTCAGCAAAAAGCCGCCGACGATCGCCGCTGCGAACCCGAACGGCATCTCATGGCGGTGCCAGGCCAGCATGCCGCCCGCCGGTTGCAGGGCAAGCCAATGGCCGTGCAGCCACAGACCCCAGACCATCACCGCCAGCACGGCAAACCCGGCCCCGGCGAGAAACAGCGGCCGAAAGCCGACACTGAACAGCGGCGCATCGGACAGGTTACGCATGGCAAGCCTCCGCTGGCGCATGCACAAGCCCCAAGCGACGCTCCGAGACCAGCCGCATCACGTAGCCGATCTTGAGCAGGGTCGGCCCGATGACGGTCAAGGCATGCATCGTCACCAGCAACCCGAGCGGCAAGTGCCCTTGATGCAGATAGGCCCCGTAGAGGCCGACCGACAGCAAGGCCAGGCCGGCGACAAGCACGCGGCTCGACAGGCGCAGGACGTTCAGCGGACTTTCGAAGAAAGCGAGCATTTTTCGTATCCTCGTGCGGCTGGATGTGTGCCTGGAACGTTACAACTCCCGTGCCAGTTTCAAGGCCCCGTCAAATCAGGGCCTTGGCAGCGACTGAGTCGATATGACTCGAATCCGACATGGTCATTAGGACTACCAATAGAGTCATAACGACCAAACCATGACCTTGCGGCCGATCTGCGGCATCCCGCACGTCCCCCGGACTGACTACGCTGTTAATCCAGCGTGTCTAACCTGCCGAGGACAACCGCCATGCAACGTTTCCAGAAACTCACGCCTTGCCTGTGGTTCGACGACCAGGCCGAAGCGGCGGCGAAGTTTTACTGCTCGATCTTCGATCACTCGAAAATCACCGCCGTCACCCACTACGGCAAGGCCGGCCAGGAATTCCACAAGCGCCCGGAAGGCTCGGTGATGACCGTCAGCTTCGAACTCGACGGCCAAAGCTTCACCGGCCTCAACGGCGGCCCGGTGTTCACGTTCAACGAGGCGGTGTCGTTCCAGGTCAATTGCCAGACCCAGGACGAGATCGACCACTTCTGGGGCAACCTGTCTTCCGGGGGACCTTCGCAGGCGCAGCAGTGCGGCTGGCTCAAGGACAAGTTCGGGGTGTCGTGGCAGATCGTGCCGGTGGCGTTCATGCACATGATGCAAGACCCCGACACGGCCAAGACCCAACGGGCGATGCAGGCCATGCTCGGGATGAAAAAGCTCGACATCGCTGAACTTGAGCGGGCATTCGCGGGCCAGAGCTAATACACTCCAGCCCTGGCCTGCCGGGATCCACGACGATGAGACACAGTGCCGCCAAGCACCCTGAGAAAGCGCCGCGCTTCTGGCGCGACGACGCCCTGCCCTTCATCGAGGCGCGGGCCATCGCCGATGGCCGGGACGTCTGCTACGCCCGGCACTCCCATGCGCACTTCTCCATCGGCGCCATCACCGCCGGGCGCAGCACCTATGTGCACGAGCAATCGCAGCACGAGGTCGCCGCCGGCACCGTGGTGCTGATGAACCCGGGCGACGTGCATGCCTGCAACCCGATCGACGACCAGCCCTGGTCGTACCTGATGCTGTACGTGGAAACCCCTTGGCTGACCGACCTGCAGCACCAGTTGGGGTTCAGCGCCGACCTTGAGTTCCGGCGCTTCTGCGCCACCCGTTCAAACGATCCCGGCCTGTTCCGCGATCTTCAGGCGCTGTACCGCATCCTCGTCGACGACCAGCAAGACGTGCTGCGCAAAGAGAGCGCGGCGGTGGAGTTCTTCAGCGACCTGCAAACCCGACTGAACCCTGCGGCGGCGCCCGTGCGCGAGCCGAACAGCAAGCTCGAACACGCGGCCGCCTTCATCCGGGCACACTGCACGCGACTGCTCAGCCTCGACGACATCTGCGCGGCGGCGCAATTGTCGCCCTCGTACCTGATCCGCGCCTTCAAGCAGCATTACGGCATGACGCCCCACGCCTATGTGGTCAATCAGCGCATTCAGTTCGCCCGGGAGCGCCTGCGCAGCGGGCAGTTGATCGCCGACGTCGCATTGGAGGCGGGATTTGCCGATCAGGCGCACTTTCAGCGGGTGTTCAAACAGCACTTGGCGGCGACGCCGGGGCAATATCGCGGATGATGGCCTTAGTTATCCGCAGCCGATAACTTCCGGTTAAACATTGCCGCGACCCTCAACTGCCCGCCCATATTCAGCCGCCGCAACCCCACACTTCACTTGAGACTTACAAGCCGAAACGATACTCACCCGTCAGGCAGTTCAAACTTACGTAGTCTGCGTCCACATCAAACACTCGGTACGGACGCCGACATGAAACACTGGTTCAATTTGCTGCACCCGCAAACATTATCTGTCGATCAGGCTGAAAGCCGGGCCATTGCCGCGACACTCAAGAGCGCAACTTCCCTGACGGCCCAGGCAGCAAGCCAGGCCATCGGCCCTACGCTTGAGTTCGAAACTCATCAGCAACCCGATGTTCGAGCATTAGGCACTTTCATCAATACGGGCAGCCGCTTCGACATCGCCCAACACTCGGCGAGGCAATTGCTCAGGCGAACAATTGCGCAGCAAACATTCAAGGCAGCCGACCATGACTTCTGGATAATGGTGAACCCGGCAGGTGAGGTTCATCGGGCCATTAACGTTCCAACCTCGCCGGCCCCCTCTCTGAAGTTGGAAGCGCTTGACCGTGCAACTTTCGCCAGCCAGAAGGGCAACATCGAACTCATCGCAAAGGCTGCTGCCCTCGCGGGCGGCGTCATTTCCTCGTCCAATGTCGTCCCGCTCGTCAATTGGCTGCAGTTTCACCAACTGAACGTGCCGAAGACTGTCGGTGACATACAGAACCTGATTGCACTGCTGACACTTGAACTGCCGACGCCCCCGCTGCACGGCAATTACTGGGGTGACGTCCAACAGGCCGGCGAGCCGACACTTTTCATCGATGAAGAGCAGCATTCAATCCTTCATCAGCACACCTACGGACTGACGAAAATGAGGAATACGTCTGCCCGGGAACCACTGATCAGTTACCTGAGCAAGGCGCTTTACGAAAAGAGAACCTCAACGTTTCTGCGCGAATACCCACGAGAAAGTTGGGCACTGCTGTTGGAGCTCCCGTTTATCAAGCAAATCGCCCAATCGTACATCGAGGCACTGGGACTTGACGCATCGTCAGCCGAAACCGACTTGCCGGTTGAACTGTACAGCCGGGTACTGGTATCCGCCATCATCGAGGACCTCGACCTTGGCACGCATGACAAGAACACCGATTTTCGCCGCACCCTGCTGTATGCCCGCTCCAATGCGCAAGCCAACGTCTACCAGGTACGGGAAGGAATAAAGGACTGGTTGAGCGGCGTCGACGAAGCCGCTCTCCCCTTGGCAATTGAACTGATACTCGCAGGACTGGCGCCGGAGTTTCTGGTTGATGCCCCCGTGTCCGTGACGATCGGCTCACTGGAGTGGGTCACGCTGCGCAGATCGGTCATGCTGACGGAAAGCATTGCTCCAGGCCTGTCCCGAAACCTGTCGTATGCACAGTTGATGGAACTGGGAGCGATTGCGCCCGCCAGCCCTCAACAGCAGATCCTCCACGACTGGGTGACATTGCAGGGCATCAAGGACTGGGCAACGGTCAACGACCTGGAGGACGATGCGCACAGCGATGCGGAACAGGACCTCGTGAAGAATGCGCTGACGCAATACTCGGCACACGCCAGAACGCTCGAAGAAGCCCATGACGCAATGGGCGCTCGACCCGTCAATCGCCGCCTGCTGGCAAAAGACCAACTGTCGCTTTACAAGCAAGACCCCATGGAAATGCTGTCCGTATGGGCGCCACTGAACAGCTACTCCTCAGAGTCGCTTATCGATCTCTATCTGGCAGGCGTGTTGAAAGAGAAACGGTACGACAGAAGGCTGGGCACCAGCATTTACAAAGAGAATCCCGACCTCCTGACGCTGCCGCCCATCAACGACCTGTACGCCGCGCGGACGAAGGCACATACCGAACGCTACAAGGCCGCCATTGCGACGATGCTGCGCCTGGCGATGTCGCGCTTGCCGAACGATGACCGGATCGCGCTTGAGCGTGGAAAAATCGGCCTCTATTACGTGCGCAAGAATCTGTCCCGAACCCTCGACGGCGGAGCAGATCTGCGTGAAAACCAGATCGCGGGTTTCGGCGTTGTTGTTCTCTGCCGGCACGACAGCCAGATCCGTTGCGTTGAAGTGTTCCCCCACCAAGGCCTGTGCCGCGCCAATCCGGCACTGGCCCAAGCTTATGTCAAAGGCTACGTGCTGGACGAAAGCGGGGGCTGGTTCTCCAAAGGCCCGAACGGCAACAACGATGATTTCAAAGCATTGACCCACATGAGAGTCGCCGACTTCGACACGCGGGCTTACTTTGCGGGCGGCTCGCCAGACGGCCCACCGGTATACGACGTCACGAACATGGGAATGGAGCGCTTCGCCGAACTCGACTACAACGACGGCCCGCAGCCCTTCTCCTTCAGCCCCATGAGCAGTTTCCGTTCGGCACGGTTCGAACAGATCAGCCGACTGATAGCCGAACACCGCTCTCCGCTGACCTACGAACATTTCTACGCCATCGCCTACGACAAGACCGGTATCGAAGAACGGAACGAGGCCATCAGCAACACGTTCGACACCATCCTGAACACCGTCATCCCTTTCAAAGGCTGCATCGAAGACCTGGCGTCCGGCGACCCGGATCGGCGAAGCGGTGCCCTCTTCAGCTGCATCATGGACGTCACTGCCGTCGTCACCGTTTTTGCGGGCGGAGCCGGACTGTTCACCAAAGCCCTGGCCAGCAGTTCCAGACTGTTGAACCTGAGCAAGGTGGCCGCACGTTCGTTGCTGTCGCTGTTCAACCCACTGGACGGCGTGCCGCAGTTGATTCACGGCGGCGCCAAACTCGTCGGCCAGACCGCGCTGAAGCTCAACCACCTGGGCAAGGCCATGACCCGCACCGGCGCCGACCAGTTGCGCTTGTTCACCGGCGGCAGCGGCGCCTATGACCTGATCAAGGCCTTGGACAAGACCGGCTCCGCCGCCCAGATCCGCATGACCCTTGGGACCGTGGCGCATGGGCGTGCGCTGTTCAGGGACGAAACGCTGGAAACCGCCGGGCATGTGCTCAAGCGGTTGGGCGACAAGGCCCTGCCGCCCGACGGCATTCCCCTGTCGGAGTTGGATCATTTGTTCGAAAAGGCTCTGATCGAAGCCTCGGCGAAATTGCAACCGGCCCAGGCACTGAAGGCCTTGATCGGCAAGCAACCCTTGCAGGACCTGCTGGGCGGCATCAAGTCGACCTACTTCAAGCACTACGAAACCGCGCGAAAAACCACGAACGTGGTCGAGTCGATGGAAGCGTTGGTCACCATCGACGTCAAAAACATCAATGCCCTGAACGAACACCATCGAACGTTGCTGACGTCGGAAGGCCTGAGCGACGCCAAGTATCACCAGGTGTACGAAGAAGGGCGATTCAACCCCACCGGCCTGACCGATGATGCGGACCGAGCGACAGCCTGGATCCTCAATGCCTCCAGCTCCAAAGGCAATGAGTTCGCAACGCTCAAGGCGCTGCTGCTCGAGTACAGCGGCAACGGCCTGGCGCTGAGCGATCCGGCGGTGGTGCGGGAACTGCACAAACGCCTCGTCCCCACCGTTCCGGCCCTGCGGACACCGAAACCCGAGACGGGCTACCCGTCTTCCATCAGCGGCAGCATCATGCTCGACCGGCATCTGCCAAGGCTGGATGCTGGCCATGAACACTTCGGCAAACAGCTGTACGGTGCGGTCACGGGCTTCCATGCCTTCACCGACGGCAACGGTCGCACCGCCCGGGCCCTGTACGCGATCCACGAGTTGCGCGCCAATCGCTTCAGCCCGTTGGCGCCCGCCTCAGAGGGGGCATTGAGCGGCCTGGCCTAACGCCAGCTCAGCGAGGCCCTTGCCCTGTCGAACCGGGCAAGGGCCGCGCGCGAAACTTACGGAATCAGCAGATACACCGCACTCCCCGCCAGCAACAACGCCATCGTCCGGTTGAACAGGCGCATCCCGGCGGGATTCTCCAGATAGCCGCGCAGGAACGTCCCGGCATACGCCCAGCACCCCACCGACAGGTAGCAGATCACCAGGTACACCGCCGCGAACTGCCACACCAGCCGTGCCTCGCCATCGGCGACGAACGCGCCCATCCCGGCCACGCAGGCCAGCCAGGCCTTGGGGTTGAGCCACTGCATGACAGCGCCGTACAGCATCGACGGCGCACGCTGCGCCTCCCCCGCGCCCAGTTTTCCGTCATCGGTGAACAGTTTCCAGGCCATGAACAGCAGGAACGCCACCCCGGCCACCTGCACCCCCCGCGTCAGCGCCGGCCACAGCCTCAGCACTTCGTGCAGGCCCAGCCCCATCAGCACCAGCAACAGCACGAAGCCCAGGGTCGCCCCGGCCACATGCCGCTGACTGGCCAGAAAGCCGAACCGCGCCCCCGCCCCCAACGCCACAATGTTCACCGGCCCCGGCGTAATCGACGCCACCAGGGCGAACGCCGCCATCGACACCATCAGACTCATCGCACACCTGTTCCCTTTCCGTTGAACCGGTCGTCACCCTAACCGCCTGCGCAACACCCGTATTGAACAAAACACCCCTGGCCTGTACCGCGACGGCCGCGCCTGACTGTATGGGTTCGAACGCACGCGCCCCGTGGTAAAAAGGCACACCCGCCACCGGAGCCACCGCCATGGACCTCGCCACCCTCACCTTGTTCCTGCCCGCCTGCTTCGCCCTGAACATGGCGCCCGGCCCGAACAACCTGCTGTCGGTCAGCAACGCCACCCGCTACGGCTACCGCCGCGCCTGCGTGGCCGGGATCGGCCGGCTGCTGGCGTTCGCCGGGATGATCGCCCTCGCGGCGGCGGGCCTGGCGGTGGTGCTGCAGACGTCCGAGCTGCTGTTCTACGGGATCAAGATCCTCGGCGCCGGCTACCTGTTGTACCTGGCGTGGCAATTGTGGCGGGCCGAACCGACGGCACACAGCAGCGCCGACGCGGCGCCCAGCGGGATCCTGGCCCTGGCCCGCCAGGAATTCCTGGTGGCGGCGGGCAACCCCAAGGCGATCCTGATCTTCACCGCGTTCCTGCCGCAGTTCGTCGATCCGGCCCGGGCGATCACCCCGCAATTCATGGTGCTGGGCCTGCTGTTCCTGGCGCTGGAATGGATCGCCATCAGCGCCTACGCCTACATGGGCCTGCACATGCGGCGCTGGTTCGCCGAACCGCGCGGCAAAAGGATCTTCAACCGCTGCTGCGCGGGGCTGCTGTCGGCGGCGGCTTCGGTGCTGCTGATGGCCAAACGCGCCTGAGGGCTCACTCGGCAGCTTCGGACGGTTGCCGAGCGATGGCGGACGGCGGGCAGCCGAACAGCCGCTTGAACTCCCGGCTGAACTGCGTCGCGCTGGCGTAACCCACCTCGTAGGCGGCCTGGGCGCTGCCGAACCCTTGCTGCACGATCAACTGACGGGCCCGGTGCAGGCGCAGATTCTTGAGGTACTGCATGGGCGCGTGGCCCGTCACCTCGCGAAAGGCCTGGTGATAGCCCGACTGGCTCATGCCGGCCTCTGCCGCCAGCGCCGCCACGGAGAACGGCGCGGCGGGGTCGCGGTACAGGCTGTCGATCGACCGCCGCACCCGCCCCAACCGGCCCTGCCGGGACACCAGCGAGCGCAGGCATTCGCCGGCCGGGCCGAGCAGCATCTGGTAGTGCAACTCGCGCAGCAGAGCAGCGCCGAGCACCCGGGTGTCCATCGGCGACGCCAGCGCCGCCAGCAAGCGATTCAAGGCATCCAGCAGGCCGGGCGTCATGTCGGTGATCATCATCCCCCGCTCGCCCGGATTCGCCGACGCCTGAGGCGGCGCGTCCATGGTCAGCAGCAATTCGCTGACCAGGCTGCTGTCGATCCGCACCGCCACCGCCAGCATCGCACCGTCGGGGCCCACCTGCGTGTCGCAGTCGAACGGCATGGGCACCGTCACCACCAGGCACTGGCCGGCGTGGTAGGTGTAGGTCTCTGCGCCCAGGTAACCGCGCTTCATCCCTTGGGCCAGCAGGACGAAGCTCGGCTCCTGCAGCACCGGTGCCTTGGGCTGCGAAGTGTCGGCGCGCATGTAGGTGATGCCGTCCAGCGGCGCGGCGGTGAAACCGTCGTTGGCCGCCAGGCTGCGCAACCGGTCGATCAATAGCTGGCGTACGTTCGCCCCGTCCGTCATGTGCCTTGCCACCCGTCGATATCCACGAAAGTCCCATGGTAGGCCAGCGAACGCGCGGCGGGCGAGCCCGGCGCCGTGTGCCTGGAGGATTGGGCAAGCCATTTGGGATTTTGTGTATTGGGCCGCCCGCCGACGGCTTCTAGACTTCACCGGCAGTGCGACGACCGTCGCTCATTCACAAGAGGAGTCTTGCGATGTCCAGGAAAATTCTGGTTGTGCTGACCAGCGTCGAGAAGTACCCCAACCTGAACCGCGCCACCGGCCTGTGGCTGGGCGAAGCGGTGCATTTCGTCAAGAAGGTCGAGGCGGCGGGCTACACCGTGGACTACACCAGCCCTCAGGGCGGCTACACCCCGATCGATCCCCACAGCCTGGCCATGGCCGAGCCGGTGGACTGGGCGTGGTATCACGACAAGGCCTTCATGAACCGGCTCGGCGCCACCCTGCCGGCCAGCCAGGTCAATGCCGCGGACTACGTGGCGATCTACTACGCCGGCGGCCACGGGGTGATCTGGGACTTCCCCGACAACCCCGACCTGCAGAAGCTCAGCGCCGCAATCTATGAGAACGGCGGCTACGTGTCGTCGGTCTGCCACGGTGCGGTGGGCCTTTTGAACATCACGCGGTCCGACGGCCAGGCGCTGGTCAAGGACAAGCAGGTGACCGGGTTCTCCAACGAGGAAGAGCGCCTGGCCGAACTGGACCAGTACGTGCCCTTCCTCACCGAAGACGAACTGGTCAAGCGCGGCGCCCGCTACGTCAAGGCCGACCAGCCGTGGGCCGCCTACGCGGTGGCCGACCGGCGCGTGATCACCGGCCAGAACCCGGCGTCGGGCGGCGCGGTGGCGGACCTGCTGCTCAAGGAACTGGCCCGCTGAACCGGCCGGGGCGACAGCGGAGGTCGCCCTCCCTTCACTCGGCCTGCGACGGCCCCTTGAGTTCGACCTGGTTGCCGTCCGGGTCAAAGCAGTACAGCGACAGGCCGTTGCCCTCGGCGCCGAAGCGCGTCGCGGCCTTCTCCACCGTGAGGCCGGCCGATTGCAGGTGCTCGGTGATCGCCTGCTCATCGAACGGCTCGATGCGCAGGCAGAAATGGTCGACGTTGCGCCGCTCGGCGCCGGCGGCGGCACCGCCCTTGCGGCCGATCTCGCCGTTGAGGTCGACCAGGTCGATCATCGAGGTGCCGGCGCGCAAGTGCACCAGGCCCAGCTTCTCGTTGCGCTTGACCAGCTCGGCGCCGAAGACCCGGTCGTAGAACTCGATGCTGCGCTGAAGATCCGCCACCCGCAGCACGATGTGGTCGATGCGTTGAATCGTAAAAGGCGTCATGCATTCAATCCTTGGGCTGAAACGACCCGCCCACTCTAGTGCAACCGGGAAAAAATTCACTGTCGATTTTTCGGTGGAGCCATCGCAAAAGCGGATTTATCCTCGGCCCATGAATATACAGACCGCTGTCCTGCCGCCCCACGCCGAAATGGTTCGCGCCATGCTCGAACGCGACACCGCCTATGAAGGCGTGTTCTTCACGGCCGTGAAAACCACCGGGATCTTCTGCCGCCCCAGCTGCACGGCGCGCAAGCCAAAACCGGAGAACGTCGAGTTCTTCGCCCACGCCGACGATTGCCTGTCCGCCGGTTACCGCGCCTGCCTGCGCTGCAAACCGCTGGACGCCGCCGCCATCGCCCCGGACTGGGTGCAGCGGTTGCTCAAGGCCGTGGACGCCGACCCGGAGCTGCGCTGGAGCGATGCGCAACTGCTCGCCGAGGGCATTGAGCCGCTGAAGCTGCGGCGCTGGTTCAAGCAGCATTTCGGCATGACCTTCCACGCCTGGCTGCGCACCCGCCGGCTCGGCATGGCCCTGGGCGGCATCCGCCAAGGGACGTCCATCGACCATGCCGCGTTCGATTCCGGCTACGAATCCCTGAGCGGCTTTCGCGATGCGTTCCAGAAATCGTTCCACATCACGCCGGGGCGTGCGGCGGCCAGCGAGCCGCTGCTGTTCACCCGCCTGACCACACCGCTGGGGCCGATGATCGCCATGGCCGAGCGCCGTGGGCTGGTGCTGCTGGAGTTCCTCGACCGGCCGGCGCTGACCCGGGAGGTCGAAGACCTGCAGAACCGCTTCGGCTATGTGGTCGCACCGGGGCACAACGACCATCTGCGGCGGATCGAAGCGCAACTGGCACAGTATTTCGCCGGGCAGCTCCACGAGTTCACGGTGGCGCTGCACCTGCCCGGCAGCGAGTTCGCCCGTCAGGTGTGGGCCGAACTGCTGCAGATCCCCTACGGGCACACGAGCACCTACGGCGCCATCGCCGCCCGCCTGGGCAAGCCGGGCGCCAGCCGTGCGGTGGGCCTGGCCAACGGGCACAATCGGCTGTCGATCGTGGTGCCCTGCCATCGGGTGATCGGCGCGGACGGCTCGCTGACCGGCTATGGTGGAGGACAGCCGCGCAAGGCGTTCCTGCTCAGGCTGGAAAACGCCGCCGTGCAACTCACGCAGCCATTGGCCTTCTGATCGGGCCGCCACACCGCCAAGGATTTCCATGAGAACGCTCGACACCCGCCGCGAGAAGGCGTTAGCCCGTGGCCAAGCCAAAGGCCGACGGAAATAGACCATGCCTGACGCCTATCAACCCGCCACCGCCTTCCTGGCCGGCCTAGACGCAGACTGGAAGCGCCACATCGCCGCCGTCGGCCCCTGCCTGCATCAGCCCCACCCGGCCCGCGACCCTTACGAGTCGCTGGTGCGGGCGATCGCCTATCAGCAACTGCACGCCAAGGCCGGGGATGCGATCGTCGGGCGATTGGTGGGGTTGTTTGCGGATCAGGCGTTTCCCCGCCCGGAGCAGATCCTCGCGACCGATTTCGACCGGCTGCGCAGTTGCGGGTTTTCGGCGGGCAAGATCGCGACGATCCAGGGCATCGCCCAGGCCACGCTCGACGGCGTGGTGCCGGACTACGCCACGGCGCTGGCGATGGACGACGAGGCGCTGATCGAACGCCTGGTCAGCCTGCGCGGGGTCGGGCGCTGGACGGTCGAAATGCTGCTGATCTACAGCCTGGAACGGCCCGACATTCTGCCGGCGGACGATTTCGGCGTGCGCGAAGGCTACCGGCGGCTCAAGGGCCTGGAGGCGCAGCCGACCCGCAAGCAGATGATCGAGATCGGCTCCGCCTGGAGCCCGCACCGCACCGTGGCGGCCTGGTACCTGTGGCGGGTGCCGACCCGCTAGACCGCGTCATCGTTCATCGCCGGCAAGCCGGCTCCCACAGGACTCAGCAGCGGCCGTAGATTCTGCGCCCCACCGCAAAAACCTGTAGGAGCTTGCCTGCAAGCGATGAGGCCGGCGCTGCCGACATCTGCAGTGGCTGACCCACCGCCATCGCCAGCAGGCTGGCTCCCACAGGTTCCGCATCCACCCGCAATTCCTGTGGGAGCTGGCTTGCCAGCGATGAGGCCAGCACTGCTGATATCTGTGTTGCCTGACCCACCGCCATCGCCAGCAGGCTGGCTCCCACAGGGAACGGCGGCGCCGGTCAGTCCTGGTGCGCCCAGGTCATGCGGAACGACGCCCCGCCCCACGCCGAATCCCCGACCTCGACCTGCCCGCCATGGGACTGCGACACCCGCCGCACCAGCGCCAGGCCGAGGCCGAAGCCGCCGGTGCGGCGGTCGCGGCTGGCGTCCAGGCGCGAGAACGGTTCGAAGATCTTTTCCCGGCCCGCCAGCGGCACGCCCGGTCCGTCGTCGTTGACCTGCACCTCGTACTGATCGCCGCTGCGCGACAGCGACACCTCCACCCGCCACTCGGCGTACCGAATGGCGTTGCGCAGCAGGTTGATCACCGCCCGCGCCATGAACCGCGGCTCGATCCGCACTTCGTCGACCCCGCAATCGCGGATCACCAGTTGCACCCCGGCCGCCTCGGCCTCCAGCGCCACGCTGCCGACCACACTCTCCAGCCAGTTGAAGGCCTGAATGTTCTCCCGGGTGATCACCGTCGCGCCGCGCTCAAGGCTGGCGTAGGTGAGCAGTTCGGACACCATCTCCTCCAGTTCGCCCAGGTCGGCGTACATGTCGGCGATCAGTTCTCGACGCTGCCCCGCCTCAGGCTGCTGCTTGAGCTGGTCGAGCTCGAACGACAGCCGCGCGATCGGCGTGCGCAGCTCGTGGGACACCGCATTGGTCAGTTCGCGCTGGTTGGCGATCAAGGTTTCGATCCGCGCGGCCATCAGGTTGAAGTGCCCGGCCAGGTCGCGGATGTTCGAACGCTTCGACAGCTGGATCCGCGCCGACAGGTCGTTGTCGCCGAAACGCACCGCCGCCAGGCGCAGCTTCTCCAGGTCACGCCAGTGCGGGCGCACCCAGAAGAACAGGACGATGCCGATCATCACCGCCACCATCAGGTAGGCGCCGACGATGTAGAACGGCATCAGGCTCGGCTCGCCGGGCAAGCGGATGCTGAGCAACTGCGTGCCGCCGTCGATGGACGCGATGTAGCGCATGTATTTGTCGCGGATGACCAGCAGGCCCTGGGCCAGTTCGGCCTGTTCCTTGTCGGTCAGGCCCAGCTCGCCGGCCTCGACCAGCGTCAGCTCCAGGCCGTAGTGCGGACGGATGGATTGCAGCAGCGCCTCGCGGCCCGGGCCGTCCAGCCCGCGCAACTGTTCGCCCAGGGTCCAGGCCTGGCCGCGGACGGCTTCGCGGTTGTAGTCCTGCATCTGGTAGTCGAGCAGCGCATCGAAGGTGTGCTCCACCGTCTGCAGCGCCAGCACCAGCCCGATGGTCATCACCACGAATAGCCCGAGGAATAGCCGCAGCATCTACAACTCCCACGCGAACGGATTGAACAGATAACCCTTGCCCCACACGGTCTTGATGCACACCGGCTCGCGGGGGTTGTCGTTGAGCTTGCCGCGCAGTTTGCTGATGTAGACGTCGACGCTGCGGTTGAGGCCGTCGAACGCGATGCCGCGCATGCGGTTGAGGATCTCGTCGCGGGACAGGATCTTGCCGGCGGCGCTGGCCAGCAGCCACAGCAGCTCGAATTCCATGGTGGTGAGCTCGACCGCCTCGTCCCCCAGACGCACCTCGCGACGGCTGCGGTCGATGGCCAGGTGGCCGAACGTCAGCGCGTTGCACACGCCGGCGTCCGGCACCTGACGCCGCTGCAGCGCCCGCAGGCGGGCCAGCAGCACCGGCGGCTTGATCGGTTTGATCACGTAATCGTCGGCGCCGGACTCCAGGCCCAGGATATGGTCGAGGTCGTCTTCCTTGGCGGTGAGGATGACGATCGGCGTGTCCGACACGCTGCGGATCTCACGGCACACGTGCAGGCCGCTCTGCCCCGGCAGCATCAGGTCGAGCACCACCACCTTGGGCCTGAATTCGACGAACGCGGCCACCGCCAGATCGCCGCGGTGCACCGTGCGCACCTCGTAGCCGTGCTGTCGCAGAAAATGCGCGATCAGTGTGGCCAGGCGCTCATCGTCTTCCACCAGCAGGACTTTGCCAAAACCCAGGTTATCCATAACGACTGTCTGCCGACCTCTGTGAAGTGGGCGACATTATGGCGGCAATCGGTGTCCGGGCGGTTACCGTGGGCAGCAAAAACCGGCCGCAAGGGCCGGTTTCCTGTGATGTTTCATCGTCTTAAGAGTTTTTTACAAGTACCGTCACGCGGCGCTCGGCACGCCGCTGTGGAAGCGGAACTCCACGTCCGGCGATTCGATCAGGTCCTGCTCGACGGCCCGCACCTTCTCGATCACCAGGGCGATGTCCTTGGCGTCGCCGTACTGGTAGGCCAGTTTCAGGTAACCCTGAAAGTGCCGCGCCTCGCTCTTGAGCAGGCCGAAATAGAATTTGCCCAGCTCTTCGTCCAGGTGCGGCACCAGCGCCTCGAACCGCTCGCAGCTGCGCGCCTCGATGAAGGCGCCGACCACCAGGGTGTCGACCAGCTTCACCGGCTCGTGGCTGCGCACCACCTTGCGCAGGCCCGAGGCGTAGCGCCCGGCATGCAGTTGGCGCAGTTCGACCTTGCGCCGCTTCATGATGCGCATCACCTGTTCGTGGTGCACCAGCTCTTCCCGGGCCAGACGCGACATCATGTTGATCAGATCGACGTGGGAATGGTACTTGGCGATCAGGCTCAACGCGGTGCTGGCGGCCTTGAACTCGCAGTTCTTGTGGTCGATCAGCAGCGTCTCCTGATCGGCCAGCGCGGCCTGGACCCAGGCGTCCGGGGTGCGGCAGCCAAGGAATTCGTGGATTTCGGGAAGGTTCATGGGGCTCACGGGCAATGGGTATCAAGCGAAGGGCGCGATTATACCGGCCTGTCCGCAGACCACCAGCGGCCGCCATTGATATGCATCAAGCCGCAGGCGCGGGCGCAGCAACTATAGTTGTGCAACGCCGTGCCTTTTCATTGCTGGAGACTCCGCTCATGCAAGCCATTCGCAGCATTCTGGTGGTCATCGAACCCGAACACTCGGAAAGCCTGGCGCTCAAGCGCGCCAAGCTGATCGCCGGCGTGACCCAGGCCCACCTCCACCTGCTGGTGTGCGACAAGAAGCACGACCACGCCGGCATGCTCAGCGTGCTCAAGGCCGCGCTGCTGGCGGACGGCTACAGCGTCACCACCGAACAGGCGTGGAACGAAAGCCTGCACGAAACCATCATCGACGTGCAGCAGGCCGAAGGCTGCGGGCTGGTGATCAAGCAGCACTTTCCCGACAGTTCGCTGAAAAAGGCCCTGCTGACCCCGGCGGACTGGAAACTGCTGCGTCACTGCCCGACCCCGGTGCTGCTGGTGAAGACCGCCGGTTCCTGGAAGGACAAGGTGATCCTGGCCGCCGTCGACGTGGGCAACGCCGACGGCGAACACCGCCACCTGCACACCACCATCATCGACCACGGCTACGACATCGCCAGCCTGGCCAAGGGGCACCTGCACGTGATCAGCGCCCATCCGTCGCCGATGCTGTCGGCGGCCGACCCGACCTTCCAGCTCAAGGAAACCATCGAGGCGCGCTACCGCGAGCAGTGCCGGGCGTTCCAGGCCGAGTTCGACATCGATGAAACGCACCTGCACATCGAGGAAGGGCCGGCCGACGTGCTGATCCCGTTCATGGCCCACAAACTGCAGGCGGCGGTGACCGTGATCGGCACCGTGGCCCGCACCGGGCTGTCCGGCGCACTGATCGGCAACACCGCCGAAGTGGTGCTCGATGCGCTGGAAAGCGACGTGCTGGTGCTCAAGCCGCAGGAGGTCGAGGATCATCTGGTGGAGCTGGCGGTCAAGCACTGAGGCTTGCGGCGCCCGGGCCGGCCTCATCGCTGGCAAGCCAGCTCCCACAGGTATCCCGGGTGTTTGCAGGATGTAGGTACACCACAAAACCCTGTGGGGGCTGCGGTGGTGACCGCCGAAATGACAGGCACCCGCCATCTCTGTGGGAGCCAGCCTGCTGGCGATGCCTTCAGTCGCCCAAGGCATCCTTGAGGAACCCGGGGGCGATGTACCGCTGGTAGTGCGCCTCCGACAGCAGGAAGAACTCCCGGTCGATGGCGTCGCGCAACTCCGGCAGGTTCCAGTCGCGAAATTCCGGCATCAGCACCATCCCGTACGCCTCCAGGTTGACGATCACCCGCGCGCCCCGGGCGATCAGCTGGTAGGCCCAGCAATATTCCGACTGGTGCGGCACGAAGCGGATCTTGCGCTGCTCCAGCTGCTGGCGCAGCAGCGCCCGGTCGAACACCTCGACCTTGCTCGCCATCACTTGTGACAGCAACTGCTCAAGACGCAGCCACACCGCGGTCTTCTGCTCCTCGCCGTAGCCGTTCCAGTGGATCACCTCATGGTGGAAACGCTTGCAGCCGCGGCACACCAGGTCACCGTAAACGGTGGAGCAAAGGCCGACGCAGGGGGTCTTGATGGTCTGATTGGGCATAAGGGGGCAAAACACGGCAACGCGGAACAGGCCGGTATGGTAGCCCTTTGTCCGCCGTTGATCACCCCTCCGTTCGCAGGGTCAAGCGGCCGGCGGGCCCTGGGACGGGCCGTCCGACCCGCCACCAAAGTCCAATGCCGGCCGACTTACCTTTAATTTTTTTTTGCCGTAGAATCAGCCAGCCTTTTTAGGCGCCAATGTCCGTCAAGAAGCTGTTTTCAAAGCGTCACGAGCACAGTCGTTCCTTCAGAGCGGTGTTGGCGAACGGTTTTTCCAGCGGGGAAAAGCCCGACGCCAACCCTCATCAGCTCCCGTTCTGCAGGCGTAAAACTTTGAAAGCAGCTTCTGTAAGGAATGGTCGGTAATTCTGGCTAAGCGGCTCACAACGCCACGCAGCGCATGAATACGTCCATTTCGGGATGAGCGTCCCGGACACCCATTTGGGACCACTGATGAGGGTAATAACTGTGCTTGAAGCCTACCGCAAACATATCGAAGAGCGTGCAGCACTGGGTATCGTTCCCCAGCCGCTCAACGCCGAACAAACTGCAGGCCTGGTCGAGCTGCTGAAGAATCCCCCGGCTGGCGAAGAAGCCTTCCTCGTTGACCTGATCACCAACCGCGTTCCGCCAGGAGTGGACGAAGCCGCCTACGTCAAGGCCGGTTTCCTGTCCGCCGTCGCCAAGGGCGAAGCCAAATCCCCGCTGATCGACAAGAAACGCGCCGTCGAGCTGCTGGGCACCATGCAGGGCGGCTACAACATCGCCACCATGGTTGAACTGCTGGACGACGCCGAACTGGCTGCCGTCGCCGCTGAACAGCTCAAGCACACCCTGCTGATGTTCGACGCCTTCCACGACGTGGCCGAAAAAGCCAAGGCGGGCAATGCCCACGCCAAGGCCGTGCTGGAATCCTGGGCCGCCGGCGAGTGGTTCACCAACAAGCCTGCCATCGCCGACAAGTACAGCCTGACCGTCTTCAAGGTCCCGGGCGAAACCAACACCGACGACCTGTCCCCTGCCCCGGACGCCTGGTCGCGCCCTGACATCCCGCTGCACGCCCTGGCCATGCTGAAAATGGCCCGTGACGGCATCGTGCCTGAGCAGCAAGGCGCCATCGGCCCGCTCAAGCAGATCGAAGAAGTCAAGGCCAAGGGCTTCCCGGTCGCCTACGTCGGCGACGTGGTCGGCACCGGTTCCTCCCGTAAATCCGCCACCAACTCGGTGCTGTGGTTCTTCGGCGACGACATCCCTTACGTGCCGAACAAGCGCGCCGGCGGCTTCTGCTTCGGCTCCAAGATCGCTCCGATCTTCTACAACACCATGGAAGACGCCGGCGCCCTGCCGATCGAGTTCGACGTGTCGAACCTGAACATGGGCGACGTGATCGACGTCTACCCGCACGCCGGCAAAGTGTGCAAGCACGGCACCGACGACGTCATCACCACCTTCGAACTGAAGACCCCGGTGCTGCTGGACGAAGTCCGCGCCGGCGGCCGTATCCCGCTGATCGTCGGCCGTGGCCTGACCGAGAAGGCGCGCGCCGAGCTGGGCCTGGGCCCGACCGACCTGTTCAAGCTGCCTGAAGCGCCTGTCGACACCGGCAAGGGCTACACCCTGGCGCAGAAGATGGTCGGCAAGGCCTGCGGCCTGCCGAAAGGCAAAGGCGTGCGTCCCGGCACCTACTGCGAACCGAAGATGACCACCGTCGGTTCCCAGGACACCACAGGTCCCATGACCCGTGACGAACTGAAGGACCTGGCGTGCCTGGGCTTCTCCGCCGACCTGGTGATGCAGTCCTTCTGCCACACCGCGGCGTATCCGAAGCCGATCGACGTGACCACCCACCACACCCTGCCTGACTTCATCATGACCCGTGGCGGCGTTTCGCTGCGTCCGGGCGACGGCATCATCCACTCGTGGCTGAACCGCATGCTGCTGCCGGACACCGTGGGCACCGGCGGTGACTCGCACACCCGCTTCCCGATGGGCATCTCGTTCCCGGCCGGTTCCGGTCTGGTCGCGTTCGCCGCCGCCACCGGCGTCATGCCGCTGGACATGCCTGAGTCGATCCTGGTTCGCTTCAAGGGCAAGCTGCAGCCTGGCATCACCCTGCGTGACCTGGTTCATGCCATCCCTTACTACGCGATCCAGAAAGGCCTGCTGACCGTCGAGAAGAAAGGCAAGAAGAACGCCTTCTCCGGCCGCATCCTGGAGATCGAAGGCCTGGACGAGCTGACCGTCGAGCAAGCGTTCGAACTGTCCGACGCCTCCGCCGAGCGTTCCGCCGCCGGCTGCACCATCAAGCTGCCGGAAAAGGCCATCGCCGAGTACCTGCAGTCCAACATCACCCTGCTGCGCTGGATGATCGGCGAAGGCTACGGCGATGCCCGCACCATGGAACGCCGTGCCCAGGCGATGGAAGCCTGGCTGGCCAACCCTGAGCTGATGGAAGCCGACAAGGACGCGGAATACGCCGAAGTCATCGAGATCGACCTGGCCGACATCAAGGAGCCTGTGCTCTGCGCGCCGAACGACCCGGACGACGCCCGTCTGCTCTCCAGCGTTGCCGGCGAGAAGATCAACGAGGTGTTCATCGGTTCGTGCATGACCAACATCGGTCACTTCCGCGCCGCCGGCAAGCTGCTGGATCAGGTCAAGGGCCAGCTGCCGACCCGTCTGTGGCTGTCGCCGCCGACCAAGATGGACGCTCACCAACTGACCGAAGAAGGCTACTACGGCATCTACGGCAAGGCCGGCGCCCGCATGGAAATGCCAGGCTGCTCGCTGTGCATGGGTAACCAGGCACGCGTTGAGCCGAACAGCACCGTGGTGTCGACGTCGACCCGTAACTTCCCGAACCGTCTGGGCGACGGCGCGAACGTCTACCTGGCTTCGGCTGAGCTGGCGTCCGTGGCTTCGATCCTGGGTCGCCTGCCGACCGTCGAGGAGTACATGGAATACGCCGGCAAGATCGACAGCATGGCGGCCGACGTTTACCGCTACCTGTCCTTCGACCAGATCGCCGAGTTCCGTGAGGCTGCTGCGAACGCCAAAATTCCGGTCGTTCAAGCCTAACGCTGCAAGGCAATGAAGAACGCCGCCCGTCGCGAGACGGGCGGCGTTTTTTATGCCTTCAATCCCCCGTACAGGAGCCAGCCTGCTGACGATGCACCGGCACAGCCGACATCGCCAGCGCCTGACCCATCGCCATCGCCGGCAAGCCGGCTCCCACAGGTTCCTCCGTGAGCGCCAAAGAAACTGTGGGAGCCAGCCTGCTGGCGATGGGGCCGGCACATCCAGCATCCTCTCAGCCAGACACACCGCCATCGCGAGCAGGCTCGCTCCCACAGGATCGAAGGCGTTCGCCGATTCCGTGTACGCCAGAGCAAACTGTGGGAGCCGGCTTGCCGGCGATGGCGTCGGCATATCCAGCATCTCTCAGGCAGGCACCCCGTCATCGCGAGCAGGCTCGCCCCCACAGGGAATCATCGCTCAGGGCGCCAGATCGCGCGCCTTCTGCACCGCGCCGTCCACGCTCAACCCGCTCAGGATCACGCCATTGGCCTGGGTCTGCGGCAACGCATCCAGCGCCGCCAGCGCCTCGTGCTTGAGCCGGGCCAGAATCAGCCGCTTGCCCGCCTGATGCACCCGCACGAAGAACTCCTGCATCGCCTCAAGGCTGGTGCCGTCCAGGTCAGGAGACTCCTCAAGGCTGAGGATCACCGTGTGCACGGGCACCTGCGAGTGGCGGACCAGCCGCAACGCGCCGCCCAGGATCCGTTCGACATTGGCGAAGAACAGCGCCTCGCCGGGCCGCACGATCAGCACGCCCGGCTCGGTGGCCGCCGTCGGATGGCGCTGAAGGTCGACAAAGTCATGGCCGCCGTCGATCCGCCCGAGCACCTGGATGTCCGCCGCCGACAGCTGCTTGAGCATCAGCAGCACACTGATGGCCACCGACACCAGCAAGCCGTCCAGCACCCCCAGCACCAGCACGGACGTCACCGCGCAGACCACCAGCACCCGGTCGCGCCGCCAGATGAAATAGCGCCCCAGCGGCTGCAGGCTCAAGCCCCTGCCCAGCGCGTGCATGACGATGGCCGCCAGCACCGGCTCCGGCGTCAGCGCAATCCACGGCAGCACGGTCAGCACGATGATCAGCACCGTCAGCGCCGCGATGCCGCCTGCCCAGCGTGACGTGGCGCCGGCGGCTTCGTTGGCCGAGGTCGCCGAATAGCCGGCCCCCACCGGCATGCCATGGAACAGGCCGGACAGCAAGTTGCCGGCGCCCAAGGCCAGCAAGTCGCGGTTGGAGGTCACGCGGTCGCCGTGCTTGAGCGCATACGCACTGATCGAACCGTAGGATTCGGCGTACAGGATCATCACCATGGCGAACGCCACCTCCCCCAGGCGCAGCCAGTCGGCGAACGGCAGCGCCGGCAGGTTGGGCACCTCCAGGCCCAGATCGATGGCGCCGATCAGCTTCACGCCGTGATCCGACAGGTTCAGCCATTGCCCGGCCGCAATGCCGATCACCACCACCAGCAGACCGCCGGGCACCCGGGGATGGCGCGAAAGCACCCCGAGCAGCACCAGCGCCGCGGCGCCGACAGCGGCGGACGGCCAGTTCCATTGCGGCAACTGCTCCAGCAATTGCGGGGCGAAACGCACCAGGTTGGCGTCCGTCAGGTGCACGCCGACCACGCTCGCCACTTGCTTGAGAATGATGGTCAGCGCCAGTCCGAAGGCAAACCCGCGCAGCACCGGCTTGGCGATGAAGGACGTGACGCTGCCGAAACGGAACGCCCCGGCCAGCAGAAACAGCGCGCCGGTGACCAGCACCAGCCCCACCGCCAGGGTCGAACGCAATTGCGGGTCGCCGTTGGCCAGGGTCGCCGTGGCCGCCGCCAGCACCGCCGCCGACGACGAGGTCGCCGAGACGATGGCGAAACGGCTGGAGCCCAGCAGTCCGTAGCACAGCAGGCCGGCGAACAGCGCGATCACCCCAGCCTGGGGCGCCAACGCGGCGATGGTCGAATAGGCCACGGCTTCGGGCAGCAGCAGGCCGGCGATCGATAGCCCGGCCAACAGGTCTTGCCAGCGGTTGGCAGGTGCGACGGAAGGGGGAACGCTCGACAATCCTCTGTCTCCAGGCGAAAAAAAAGCCGCTGCGCACATCGTGCGCAGCGGCCACTGTAGCTGTGTATCTGCCGGGGCGCGAGGCCCTGCGCGGTTATGCCGCCAGCGAATAGATCAACGCGGAAATCGCCACCAGGCCGACGGCCGTGACGAACACGTTGGACGCCTGACCGCGGTAGCGGGCCATCGCCGGCACCTTGCGGATGGCGTACATCGGCATCAGGAACAGGATCGCTGCGATCACCGGGCCGCCGATGGTTTCGATCATGCCCAGGATGCTCGGGTTGAGCGTGGCCACGATCCAGCACACCACCAGCATGAACGCCGCGACGATGCGGTCCAGGGCCTTGGCGCCCGGACGCTTGCCGCTCTTGACGATCAGGCCCTTGAGGCCTTCGCTGGCGCCGATGTAGTGGCCCAGGAACGACTTGGAGATGGCCACGAACGCGATCAGCGGCGCCGCGAACGCGATGGTCGGGTTGCTGAAGTGGTTGGCCAGGTACGACAGGATCGACAGGTTCTGCGCCTTGGCCTCGGCCAGTTGCTCCGGCGACAGGGTCAGCACGCAGCTGAACACGAAGAACAGCACCATCAGCACCATCAGGGCGTGGGCGCGGGACAGGATCTGCGAGCTGCGCTCATCGGCGTGGACGCCATAACGGCGCTTCTGGTCCACCGCGAACGCCGAGATGATCGGCGAGTGGTTGAACGAGAACACCATCACCGGAATCGCCAGCCACAGCGTATGCAGGAACGCCGAAGGCGCCGGCACGTGCGAGGCGGTGGTGAGGATGCCGCCGGTCCAGTGCGGGATCAGGTACACCGCCAGGAACGCCAGGGCGACGATGAACGGGTACACCATCAGGCTCATGGCCTTGACGATCACCTGCTCGCCGCAGCGCACCACCGCCAGCAGGCCGAGGATCAGCGCGAACGACAGCACCGCGCGCGGCGGCGGCGTGATGTGCAATTGGTGCTCAAGGAAACTGGCGACCGTGTTGGTCAGGCCGACGCTGTAGATCAGCAGGATCGGGAAGATGGCGAAGAAGTACAGCAAGGTGATCAGGGCGCCGGCCTTGATGCCGAAGTGCTGCTCGACCACCTCGGTGATGTCGGCGCCTTCGCGGCCGGACAGCACAAAGCGAGTCAGGCCCCGGTGTGCGTAGAACGTCATCGGGAACGCCAGCAGCGCCAGGATCAGCAGCGGCCAGAAGCCGCCCAGCCCCGCGTTGATCGGCAGGAACAGGGTACCGGCGCCGATGGCCGTCCCGAACAGTCCCAGCATCCAGGTGGTGTCTTGACGGTTCCAGCTCGACAGTTCAGCTGGTGCCGCCGATTCAAAGCGCTCGTTGACGCTATTGGCCTGATCATTCATCCGGTCGGATCTCCGCATTCCGGTCACTTGCCACTCGGTCAAAACGCGCCGGAAAAAACCGACAGAAACGTCGCAACCGAAACAGGGTCGCGATTCTCCGGGATAAATGAGCAGAAGCAAAGACTTAGCTGAGGAATGGTTGTACGGATCAGATTCCAGGTATGTCGTTTTCGGCAAAATAGCTGTCGCTTACAGACACCAAAAATGTCGTTTTCCGACAAGCCCAAGCGCTGCAAGCCTGGCGGAAGTGGCGCTCAGGGCAGCTCACCGACCGGTGTTTATCGGCTATACCCAATGGCGAGATTCCGACCGTGTTCCCCAGCCTTCCGCCCTTGGAGCCGCCCCATGCCCCTTGTCCGCGTCGACATCAGGAAAAACCCCGACCCCACTTTCGCCAAACGCATCGGCGAGGTGATCTACGCCGCCCTGCGCAGCACGTTCAACGTGCCGGAGCACGACAACTTCCAGATCCTGGCCGAACACGACGGGCCGCATTTCATCTATGACCCGCAGTACCTGGGCATTCCGCGCAGCGACGGCATGGTGTTCATCCAGCTGACGGTCAGCGAAGGCCGCAGCGTCGAGCAGAAGCAGCAGCTGTACCAGACGATCGCCCATCACCTGCACAACCAGTTGGCGGTGCGCCAGGAAGACGTGTTCATCAACCTGGTGGAGGTGAAAAAGGAGAACTGGTCGTTCGGCCACGGCATCGCCCAGTACGTGAGCTGAAACCGTGCCCGCCCACGGCGGCGCGACCGCCTGACCAAGCGCCCTCCGGGCCCCCGCACCAGCTCCTACACTGGCTGGTGCGAGCCCAGGGTCTGCGGTTGCCAAACCGCTGCGCAATCCGCACTCTGGCACGACTTTCGCGACCGACACGACGACGATCACAGGAGCCGAGCAATGCCCGCCACCGTTCTGGTACTGGTTGAAACCATCAATGACTACCTGCCGATCCTCGAACGACAGGGCTTTCACCTGATCCTCGCCCCCACCCCCGCCGAACGCGCCCAGGCCATCGCCACCCACGGCCCGCGGATCGATGCCGTGCTGACCCGCGGCCCGCTGGGCCTCTTCGCCGACGAGATCGCCGCGTTGCCGGCGCTGAAGATCATCTGCGTGATCGGCGCCGGCTACGAAAAGGTGGACCTGCAGGCCGCCAGCGACCGGGGCCTCACCGTGACCAACGGCGCCGGGGTCAACGCCTCTTCGGTGGCCGACCACGCGATGGCCATGCTGCTGGCGCTGGTGCGGGACATTCCGCGCTGCGACGCCGCCGTGCGCCGGGGCGAGTGGCCCAAGATCATGCGCCCGTCCCTGGCCGGCAAACGGCTGGGCATCCTCGGCCTGGGCGCGGTGGGCATGGCCATCGCCAAACGCGCCGGCAACGGTTTCGACATGGAGATCAGCTACCACAGCCGCCAGGTGCGCAACGACGTGCCCTACGCGTTCTGCTCGACCCCGACGGAGCTGGCCCGGGCCTCGGACTTCCTGGTGGTCGCCACCCCCGGCGGCATCGGCACCCAGCACCTGGTGACCCGCCCGGTGCTCGACGCCCTGGGGCCCAAGGGTTTCATCGTCAACATCGCCCGCGCCAGCGTGATCGCCACCGCCGATCTGATCGCCGCGTTGGAGCAGCGGCGGATCGCCGGGGCCGCGCTGGATGTGTTCGACCACGAACCGCAAGTGCCGGATGCCCTGAAGGGCCTGAGCAACGTGATCCTGACCCCGCACGTCGCCGGGCTGTCACCGGAGGCCACCCAAGGCACTGTCGAGCTGGTGGGGAAAAACCTGGTGGCGTTCTTCTCCGGGCAACCGGTGCTGACGCCCCTCGACCTGCCCCCTCGCCTCAACGACCAGCGCGTGCACTAAAGCACGCCGAGCAACGTCCACATCCGCCGCGCCTCGGCGTCGGCGGAAATCAGTTCGCCCAACAGCTCGCTCAACGGCTTGTTGCCCCACTCCACCGCGCGCCGGATCAGGTACGGCACCGGGCTGTGGGGTTCGGTGCGGGCCAGGTATTCGGCGATCAGCAGCAGTTGCCGGTAGGCTTCCTCGCGGCTGGCCGGCTCGCGGGCCGCCTGGATCGACGGCGCGTCGTTCACCGCATCGGCAGCCGCCTCATCGGCGGACGGGACCTCGGCGACCGGTTCCTGAACCGGTGGCGGCGCGGGTTGTTGCGGGTGCATGGCGATGAACTCCTTGACCAGCGTCAGCAGCGCTTGGAGGGTCTCCTGCAAGGGCTTGAGCCCCGGCCCCTGATCCCCCAGATAGGTGTCGCTCCAGGCGTCGAGCCTTTGCAGGTGCTGCAACCCCAGCAGCAGGTTGCCCTGCTGGCGCAGCCAGAACGCCATGGGCGTAGCGCGCACCTGATCGCTGAGGGTCTTCTGTTCGCTGCGGGCGGTTTCCGCCAGGGCCTTGGCGTTCTTGCTGTCGTTGACCTGCACCTGCTGCACCTGCAGACGGCGCCAGGCACTCAGGCTGTAGCCCTCGAAATCACGGTTGTGGGCGCCGAACAGCGGCACCCGGGTCAGCAGGATTTCACTGTAGCGGCGCACCAGCCATTCCAGCGGCGTCACCCGCCAGGACTGGTCGCCGTCTTCGGCCTGTGGGTGCACCTGATCGGGATAGCGCTCGCACAGCCCCGCGACCAGCGCCAGGCTCCCGGGCAGACCGTCCAGCCCCTGCAAATGGAGCCACGCTTCGCCGAGCCAGGCGCTGAGCATCAAGTCCTTGCTGCGTTCCAGCAGCAGGTGGGTGGTGATCGCTTCCACCTTCGGCCAGTCCGCCCGCTTGAGCGTCGATTCCCATACACCGGTCGGCAGGCTGGCGTCGTCTTCGCGGCGCAGGTCGCGCAGTTGGTCGAACTCGCGTTCGTAGCGCAGGTCCACGCCGCACGGCGCGTCTTCGCTGATCGGCGCCAGCAGCTGTTCAATGAGGTCAGGCAACGCGGCGGATGGCAGGCTCACAGCCCCTCCTTCTGGGTGTCGATGGCGGCGGTGGTGGTGCCGGTCATCTGAAACGGCGAACGCGGCGCCCGGGTCGGCGGCGGCGTGATGGACATCGGCAGCTTCGAGCCCTGGCTCATCAGCGACAGGCGCACGAACATCCGGGTGAAGCCGGTGGTGACGCTGTCGTTCTGCGCCGTGACCGGCAGGCGCAGGCTCAGCGGAAAGTCGGTGTAGTCCATGCTCGGCTGGCGCTGCACGGAGAAATGCGCGCGCATCAGGCGCAGCAGCGACCACGGCCCGCCGTACTCCCAGCCCGCCTCAAGGTCGCGCACCACCAGGTTGGGCTGCAGCGGATCGTTGACCGGCCGTTCGTTGCCGTTGCGCGCCCAGCGCAAGGTCAGGCGCACCGGCTGGCCCACCCTCCAGCGCAGGTTCGGCTGCTCGGCGCCGGGGTAATTGATCTGTTGGCTGCCGGCCAGCAGGCCCCAGGCGATCACCTGATCGGCGCCCCTCTCTTCCTCGCGGTCGGTGCGCCAGCGCACATCCAGCTCCAGGCCGAGGATGCCGCTCTTGTCCCGCACGAACAGCGGCGTCAGCCAGGTGCCGGCCTGCTTCAGGCGGTTGAGGAAATCCTCTGCCGCCAAGCGCTCCGGTGCCTGGCTCGTGGCCAGGCCCGCCAGCGCCACCGGCAGGCGCTTGTCGATCAGCTCCAGCAGGTGCTGCACCCGGGCCGGGTCGGCATCCTGCGCCTGCACGCCGTTGGCGAACGGGAAGCGGTCGGCCAGGTATTGATTGAAGTAGTTGGCCAGTTCGTTCCACGCGGCGGCAGCCTGTTGCTGTTGCAGGAACTGGCAACGCTGCATGGCCGACTGCTGCAGCTCCACGGCCCGCATCGCCAGGGTGCCGCGCCCGCCGGCGACGTTGGCGGTCTGCAGCACCTGCACGCAAGAGCCGGTGTCCATCTCGATGAAGTCACGGCTGACCAGCTGTTCGATCTGCGCGGGCGAGCTGGCGGGGTTGGCGTCCTTGTACTTGAGCAGCTCGTCGTTGAGTGCGCTGAACTGGGTCACCCGCTCGTAGTCCAGCGCCGACAGGTTGGCCTGCTGGGTCTTGAGCCACTGCAACGCCGAGGTGCGCCGCTCGGTGATGCCGAGCATGGTATTGAACTGCTGCTTGAGGCTGAGCTTCAGGTCCTGCACGTCGCTGGCGCCGTAGAGTTGCAGGCCGAGGTTCTTCGAGCCGTCCCACAGGCTGATTTCGGCCCGTCCGCCGAACAGCGGCTGGGCGACGATCTCGTCCAGGCCGCTGACGATCTGCGCCATCGCCCGGCGGTTCAACGCGCTTTGCAGGCGCGCCGCCAGGTCCGTGCGGTGCACCTCGACGAACGCCTTCTGCAGTTCCATCGCCTGCTCCGCCCGCACGTTGAACACCGCGTAGGGTTGGGTCTGGTCATTGTGGTCTTTGAGGCTCAGCCACATCGCTTGGGCCGCTGCGCTTTCGGCTGCCTGCAGCAGTGCGCCACGGTAGGCCGACGGGATCCTGGGCAATTCTTCGGCGATGTAACTCTTGTAGCTGGCGAAATAGCTCAACGAAGTGTCGAGGTCGTCGCCGTCCACGGTCTGGCCGCGCAGGTCGATGTTGTCCTGGCTGGCGCGCAGGGCGACCGACACGAAGTCGCGCTTGAACAGCGACTGCACGGCATTGTCCAGCTTGACCACATGCTCTTGCAGCGTCAGTTGCCCGCTGCCCTGCTGTACCAGCAGATTGCCCCGGGAGCCGACCTGGGCGATCCACTGGTCGCGAAAGCTCTGCTGCAGCTTGGCCGCCTGGGCCTCCAGTTGCTGCTCCACCGCCGGCCCCAGCAACGCGCTCTTGTGCACCTTGTCGAGCATTTCGCGGTAGCCCGGCACCAGGTCCTGGCCCTTGCCGCGCCCCCAGGTCGAGTTGGTCAGGGCGATCGCCACCTGCAAGTCGTCGACCAGCGCGCGCAGATCCTCCAGCTCGCCGAGGCTGTTGCCGCTGCCGACCTCCAGTTGTTCCAGGTGCAGCTTGAGGTAGCCGGCCTTGCTGACGAAATTGTCGGCCAGGAAATACTGATCCAGCCAACGTTCCATCAGCCCGGTGAAATTGCCCACGATCAGCGGCCGGTCGACGCTCAGGTCCAGCGCCTGCAGATTGCCGTCCTCGTCGGCCAGCAGCACCCGGTTGAAGAACGCGGCGTGGGGCAGCGTGCCGGCGTTGAGGTTCAGCGACAGGGCGTTGTTGCTCAACTGCACCAGATCCTCCAGCGGCGCCCGGGGATTGTTCAGGGCCTGGCCGAACCACTGGTTCTGCTGCTCCAGGCGCACGGCGCGGTCCACCAGGTCGGTGGCCTTCTGGTAGTTCTGCCACTGCGCAGGATCCTCGCTTTCGACACTGGCCCGCCGGTCGGTGCTGCGGATGCCCTTGAGCTTGGTCAGCTCGGCGTTCAGCAGATCATGCAGCGGTTCGAGCAGGTGCCGCCGGGCCGACAGGCGCAGTTGCTGTTCAAGCGTGGCGTCGAGCGACGAGAACCACGACGTCGGGAACACCAGCGACGCGAAATCCCAGCGCGGCGAGCGCTCCATCACCCGCCACAGGCTCTGCACGTTGCGCCGGGTCGGCTCGACCCGGTGCGCATCGTCGGTGACCGCCACATAGCCTTTCTGGGCGACTTGCAGCAGCCGCGCCAGCTCATGGGCGTCCTTGACCGAGGCATGCCAGACCAGCAGCATCGCCACCGCCCAGACCCCCGCGACCACCACCGCCACCCCGGCCGTCAGCCGTTGCCAGCGCTGGCGCAGGCGCAACAGGCGCGGCACGCCTTGGGCCACGCCACGCTCGCCGACGATGCGCTGGCGCCACAACTGGCGCACGAAGGCGCTTTGCTGCAAGCCGCTGTCATCGGCCGAGAACCCGTCCTGCGCATCCTCCGCCGGTTGGTTGGCGCTCAGGTAAAGCCCGCGAAAGCACGGTGCTTCACCCTGGGCGTTGCCCTGGAACACCGGCTCCAGCACGTTCTGCAAGCCGCGGCGCAGGCTTTCCAGACGCTCCGGCAAGGCGTACAGGTCGGCGCTCAGATGCCCGGACAACGTGCCGATCTCGATCACCGCTTCGGCCACCGCCCGGTGCAGGCGGTCCAGCGCCTGGTCGCTCCATTGCCCCTGCCAGACTGCGTCCCTGGCATAGGGCGACGACCAGCCCAAGGTGCGTTCGCGGGCCTCGTCCGGCAACGCGCTGATCAGCTCCTGGAACCCCGGCAATTCCTCCAGCCCAGTGACCACCACGTACACCGGCAAGCTCAGGCCGAAGCGCTGCAGCAGGTCGATGAAGCGTCGCCGGGCCGCCAGGCCGAGGCCGGTCGCCTGCTCCAGGTTGCCCAGGCGCGCGGCGGGCACGGTCCAGATCACGCCGTCCAGCGGACGTTTGCTGCGCAGGCGCAGGATCAGCCCCAGCAGCCGCCACCAGCCGCCGCGTTGCAGGTGCATGCCGTCTTCGGGCAAGAACAGCGCCTGGGGCACCACCAGCACCGCGCCTTCAGGGTCGGACCACCAGCGGCCGAACCAGGCCGGTTTGTCGGTGGGTTGCAGGCGCCACTCGGTCACCAGTTGCGTGCCTTGGACTTCGTCGCCGAGCATCAGCAGCCACGGCAACTGATAGCGGTCGCGGCTGCCCTGCTCCTGCTCCATGTGCCGCACCGCACCGTAGAAGCTGCGGATCGCCGCGCCGCTCTGGGTGCGCAGCCACCACACCGCGACGGCCAGCAGCACCAGCAGCAGGACGATGCCGACCACCCACGCCACGATCGCCAGCGTGCTCATGAGCCTTGCTCCGGCGCGGGCGCAAGTTCTGTCATCTGCAGCACCGGTTCCAGTTCCTGGCCGATGTCGCGCCACAGCATGTGCCCCAGACCGGCGAGCAGCAGCACCATCGCCGCAATGCCCAAGGCCAGCCGGAAGCCGTCCGGCAGCGCAGTGCGCACCGGCAGGTTCAGCGGCGCCGCCTGCGAGGGCTGCACCAGCCGTTGGCTGACGTCGGCCCAGTCCGCGTCGTCCTGCCAGGCGAAGGTGAACAGCGCCAGGCGCCACTTCTCCCGTTGCGCCTGGCTCTGCTCGCCGCGCAGGCGACCATGGAAGCCGAGGATCAGGCATTGCAGGTAGACGTTGGCCAGGTCGCGGGCGGTGGGTTGCTGTTCTTCAAGCAGTGTCGCGATGGCCGCCGGCACCTGCTCGCCGGCCTGGCGGCTGGCGTACAGGCGCGACTCCAGGGGCTTGTCCTGCCAGGCGGCCTGCCCCGGCCAGGGCGTGAACAACAGGGTTTCGTCCACCAGCGCGACGAACGCGTACACCAGCGCCCGCACCTGCTCGGTGGCCGCGTCGCCGACCCGGGCAAACGCGGTGCGCCACAGGCGCTGCGAGGCCTGGGTCGAGAGCTCGACCACGGTGTCGACCAACGCCTGTTCGTCCTCGCCGTCCTTGGGCAACTGGCTCCAGTCCTGCGACCACTGCTGCCAGGCCTGGCGGAACGCGCTGCTCAGCGGCGCGTCTTGCAACCCCAGGCTTGCGGCATTCCCCTGCGACATGAGCGGCTCCTTGTGTGATCAGGCACTTTCACCGGTCTGCGGGACAAACAGCACCACCTGCCAGGGGCTGCTGGTCAGCTTGGCCGCCGGGGCGGCGATCATCAGCGGCAGTTGGGCGTCGAACCAGGTGCCTTCGGCGTTCACCACAAACAGGCGGGTGTCGTCGCCGACGCTGTAGGCCACCTGCTCGCTGCGGCTCATGGCCTGGTGCGTCAGGCCGCTCATGCGCTGGCGGCTGAGCAGCGCGATGTGCGGCGCCGACGCGATGATCGCGCCCCGCAGCCAGTCGCCGGCGGCCTGTTCGCTGGCGCCGTTGGGCATGCGCAGGCCGATGACCAGGCGCTGGCCGGGCCGGTCCTCAGGCAACTGGATGGAAAAGCTGTGCTCGCCCCGTTCGAAGGCGATGCTGCGGTAACCGGCGCGGATCAGTTCGAGGGTGGTCTCCAGCCAGTCGAGCACCTGCCCGTAACCGCGCTGCAGCTCAAGGAAGTCCAAGGGTGCGAACGCCGGCACGCCGGCCAGCGGATCCAGCGCCGCCCATGCGCCGGCCAGGCCCAGCAACTGCACATACAGCGCCTGCGGATGGGCGATGCGCGTGTTGAGCAGGCCTTCGACTTCCGGCAGGCGCGCCCACAAGGCCGTCAACTGGCGGCGGATCTCCAGCGCATCGTCCTGGTTGCCGGCCTGCTGCGCCTGGCGCAGGCGACCGCCGAGGAACAGGCACTTCTCCCGCGCCCGCGCGCACAGCCCGGCCACCCGGCGGCCCAGCGGCGAGTCCGGCAGCAGCAAAGGCGTCGGCGGCGTGTACGGCAACGGCAGGAAGCCGCCGCCCTCCTTGCGGATCTTCAGCAGCGGCAGGCAGATCGAATCGGCCTTGTTCAGTTGCGTGCACAGGCGCGGATTGGGTCGCCATACGGTGATCGATTCGGGGAACTCGCCGCTGGTGAGGTCCGGCAGCGCCTCGCCCACCACCGATTGCAGACGCCCCTTGAGCGGCAACAGCTGACCGGCGCGCCACAACGGGCTGACGGCCAGGTACACGGTGACGGTGGCGTCGTCGGTCTCGTCCACCGCCGCGCTCACGTCCAGCTCCAGCGCCGGGCCGACGCCGGCCTGCACATCCACCGGCAGGCCGTCGGGCATCGTCCCTTGCAGCGCCAGTATGCGCACCACCCCGGCGCTCATCGCCGAGGGGTCGAACTCCAGGCGCGCCACGCCCCAGAACCACGGGTTGCAGGCCTGGGCCAAATGCGCGCCGAGCGCCTCGGCCCGCAACCCCTGCAACTGAAAATGCTGCGGCAGCAACTGCATGCCTTCATGCCAGCAAACCGCGTCAGGTAGCAGACTCATGTGATTCCCTTCGACTGCGCCGCAGGCCGGCGGCGGACGGTGCGCTTTCAGTTTTCCCTGCTGACCAGGCTCATCTCGCGGCTGTCGAACTTGAGCCAGGCGTCACTCCGGTCGTCCAGCCGCAAGCGGTGCGCTCCGGGTGTGTTATAGCTGGCGAAGACCAAAAGTCCAGCCGCCCGCTTGCCCCCCAACGGGAAGGGTTGGCGGTCGATGAATTGCCCCGGCACCAGCTCCAGTCCCCACACGCTCATCAGCTGACGGTAGTCGCGCTGGTACTGCTCGCGCTCGGCGAACCACTGGCTGGCGCTGATGCCCGACAGTTGCTTGAGCAGGTCCGGATCGTTGACCGCGATGAAATCCACGGCGATGGGGGTGTCGTCGTTGGCCTTGGGCGCGACGTCGAGGGTCAGGCTGTCGAGATCCACTTTCGGCCCGAAGAACGAACAGCCGGCGAGCAGCGCAAAACCGAACGTTAGAAAAAGTCGTGCACGCAAAATGAATTTTCCTTTTCGCAGAACAGTCCAAAAAAGTTTTTCGCTTGCATTTTTATAGTCCTGTTCTAGCGTCTTGGGTAGTTCGGTTCCTACGGCCGAATGTGGAAGGTTTGTCAAAGGAACGACAGGTCATCTGCCTCCCTTTCTAACCTGTGGTCCAGCAAGGGAAAGCGATGAACGGGCCTCCCCGATGCATTGCGCCCGCCCATCGCATCGGAGTCCGCCGACATGGCAGAAAGCACCCAGCACAAGCTCGACCGGGTTCGCCCGCCCCGAGTGCAAATCACCTACGACGTCGAAATCGGCAACGCCATCGAGAAAAAGGAATTGCCGCTGGTGGTCGGGATCCTCGCCGACCTGTCCGGCAAGCCCCTGGAGCCGTTGCCGAAACTGACCGAACGGCGCTTCACCGAAATCGACCGCGACAACTTCAACGAAGTGCTCGCCTCCATCGCTCCCCGCGCCACGATCCAGGTCAACAACACGCTGACCGGCGACGAGAGCAAGCTCAACATCGAACTGAACTTCAAGCACATCGACGATTTCGACCCGGTCAAGGTGGTGGAGCAAGTCACCCCGCTGCGCCGCCTGTTCGAAGCCCGTCAGCGCCTGCGCGACCTGTTGACCAAGCTCGACGGCAACGACGACCTGGACAAGCTGCTGCGCGATGTCATCGCCAACACCGAAGGCTTGCAGGAGATCAAGTCGGCTCGCCCGGACACCGCTGTCCCGGCCGCTGACGCCGAAGCGCCGGCCGAACCGCAAGCCTGACCGTCCACTTGAATCCAGGGAGAATCCACCATGCCCGCCGCCGCCCAGAACGAAGCCAGTGAAGGCACGACCCAGACCTTGTCCCTGCTGGACAAGATCATCGCCGAGGGCCGCATGGCCCACGACGACAGCCAGCAGGACTACGCCCGCGACATGCTCGCGGAGTTCGCCACCCAGGTGCTTGACGAAGGCATGGCCATCGACAAGGACACCGTGGCCATGATCAACGACCGCATCAGCCAGATCGACGAGCTGATCAGCGCCCAGCTCAACGAAGTGCTGCACCACCCGGATCTGCAGAAGCTCGAAGCGTCCTGGCGCGGCCTGCACATGCTGGTGCAGAACACCGAGACCAGCACCCGGCTGAAGCTGCGCCTGCTCAACGTCACCCAGAAAGAGCTGCAGAACGATCTGGAGAAAGCCGTCGAGTTCGACCAGAGCGCCCTGTTCAAGAAAATCTACGAAGAGGAATACGGCACCTTCGGCGGCCACCCCTTCAGCCTGCTGGTGGGCGACTACACCTTCGGCCGGCATCCGCAGGACATCGGCCTGCTGGAGAAACTCTCCAACGTCGCCGCCGCTGCCCACGCCCCGTTCATCGCCGCCGCCAGCCCACGGCTGTTCGACATGAACAGCTTCACCGAACTGGCGGTGCCGCGTGACCTGTCGAAAGTCTTCGAGAGCCAGGAACTGATCAAGTGGCGCTCGTTCCGCGAAAGCGAAGACTCACGCTACGTGTCGCTGGTGCTGCCGCACTTCCTGCTGCGTCTGCCCTACGGGCCGGACACCTCGCCGGTGGAAGGCATCAACTACGTCGAGGACGTCAACGGCACCGACCACAGCAAGTACCTGTGGGGCAACGCCGCCTGGGCGCTGTCGCAGCGCATCACCGAGGCCTTCGCCAAGTACGGCTGGTGCGCGGCGATCCGCGGGGCCGAGGGCGGCGGCGCGGTCGAAGGCCTGCCGGCGCACACCTTCCGCACCAGCTCCGGCGACCTGTCGCTCAAGTGCCCGACCGAGGTGGCCATCACCGACCGCCGCGAAAAAGAGCTGAACGACCTCGGCTTCATCGCCCTGTGCCACAAGAAGAACAGCGACATCGCGGTGTTCTTCGGCGGCCAGACCACCAACAAGTCCAAGGTCTACAACACCAACGAGGCCAACGCCAACGCGCGGATCTCGGCGATGCTGCCGTACGTGCTCGCCGCGTCGCGGTTCGCCCATTACCTGAAGGTGATCATGCGCGACAAGGTCGGCAGCTTCATGACCCGCGACAACGTGCAGAGCTACCTCAACAACTGGATCGCCGACTACGTGCTGATCAACGACAACGCGCCCCAGGAGATCAAGGCGCAGTACCCGTTGCGCGAAGCGCGGGTGGACGTCACCGAAGTCGCCGGCAAGCCCGGCGCCTATCGGGCCACAGTGTTCCTGCGGCCGCACTTCCAGCTTGAGGAACTGACCGCGTCGATCCGCCTGGTCGCGACCTTGCCGCCGCCGGTGGCGGCCTGACCGGCCCTCGCCCGCCGGCACCGCCGGCGGGCCTCTCCCGTTTGCCTAGCGCGACAACCTTCAGGAGTTCCAAGCGATGGATGCAATCATTCTCGACCTCGGCGGCGACATCAAAGGCGACAGCCTGCTCGAGGGCTACGCGGACAAGATCGAAGTCATGTCCTACAGCCACAACGTGGCCATGCAAGTGACCAACGACGTCAGCAACTCGGAACGCACCAGCGGCAAGCCCCACGTCGGCGAGTTCACCCTGACCAAGTTCGTCGACACCTCCACCCCGTCCCTCAACGAATACTGCTGCGCCGGCAAGCCGATCCCGGAAGCCAAGATCACCATCGGCCGCAACGCCGCCGAAGGCAGCGGCCAGTTGCTGCCCTTCATCATCTACACCCTGACCAACGTGGTGATCTCCAACGTCAGCGTCAGCGGCGGCACGGGCGGCAAGCCGGTCGAGACCCTGTCCCTGAACTTCACCAAGATCAAGTGGGAGCTCACCGCACAGAAGGACGACGGCACCAAGGAAGGCACCGCCGCTTCGACCTGGGACATGGCCGCGAACAAGCTGGTCAGTTAAGCGGACGCCCCGGCCATGGCAGACACCGGCATCCTGGCGCCGCTGTTCGAACGGCTCGCCTCCGGCGAGCACGACGGCGCGCCGGTGTTCGACCGCCAGGCGCTGCTCGACTCGGTGCACACCGAGCTGTCGCGCCTGTTCAACACTCGCCGGGGCCCCAAGACCCTGACCCGCCCGCCCAGCGTCATCGACTACGGCATCGCCGACTGGAGCGCCCTGCAACAGCAGCGCAGCGATGACCGCCGGCGCCTTTCGCGGGACATCCGCGAAGCCATCGACCGGTTCGAACCGCGCCTGCGCCTGGGCGAGGTTCAGGTCAATCCCCTGCCCGAACATCCCCAGCGGCTGAGCATCCGCCTGCTCGGCGAACTGCGCAGCGGCCAGCGGCACTGGCCGGTGGCGTTCGTCATCGAGCCCGGCGACGAAGGGCTGGAGGTGCGCCATGAGCGACTCGATTGACCCGCAACTGCTCGACTACTACCAACGGGAACTGACCTGGCTGCGCCATGCCGGCAGTCAGTTCGCCGAGCGTTATCCCAAGGTCGCGCGGCGCCTCGAACTGTCGCCGGGCGAATGCCCCGACCCGCATGTGGAACGGCTGCTGGAAGGTTTCGCCCTGCTCGCCGCCCGCCTGCAACGGCGGCTGGACGACGACTACGCCGAGTTCAGCGATGCCCTGCTGGAGCAGCTGTACCCGCTGGCCATGCGGCCGATGCCGTCCTGCGCCATCGTGCAGTTCGAACCCGACCCGAGCAAAGGCAAGCTCGACGGCGGCTACCCGCTGCCCCGGGACACGCCGCTGTTCGTCACCACCGACAAGGGCGACAGCATCCACTTTCGCACCAGCGCGGCAGTGCGCCTATGGCCGCTGAAGGTCAGCGAAGCGTTGCTGCTGGGCAGCGACGAAGCGCAGGCCCTGACCGGCGTCGCCAGCGCCCGCTCTGCCCTGCGCCTGAGCCTGCAATGCCTGGGCGAAAGCCAGTGGCGCGAGCTGGGCATCGAGACGCTGCGCATTCACCTGACCGCCTCGCCGGTGATCAACGCCTGCCTGTGCGACCTGCTCGGCGCCCATGCCGTGCAGGTGCTGGCCGGCCCGCCGGGCAGCGTGCCCGAGGCGTTCAAGGGGTTGCCGCAGGTGGTCGGTTTCGCCGATGACGAGGCCCTGCTGCCGGACGAGGACGGCGTGCATCCGGGCATGCGCCTGCTCGCCGAATACTTCGCGTTCCCGGACAAATTCCACTTCTTCGACCTGCCGCTGGCCGGCGCCGCCAGCGACAGCCAGACCCTGTACCTGTACATCGTGTTCGACCGGGCCCCGGCCAGTCGTCTGTCGTTGCAGGCCAGCGACATCGCCCTGGGCTGCGCGCCGGTGATCAACCTGTTCCCGCGCACGTCCGAGCCGCTGCGCCCGGACGGCACCCGCAGCGAATACCGCCTGATCGCCGACAGCCACCGGGAAAACAGCGTGGAGATCCACAGCATCCGCGCCATGCGCGCCAGCTCCGCCGCCGGCGTGCAGCGGGTGCCGGCCTACTACGGCAGCCAGCACAGCGGCGGCGACCAGCAGCGTTACTGGCATGCGCGGCGGGTCAGCGGCATGACGCCCAACCGGCTCGGCAGCGACCTGTTGGTGAGCGTGGTCGACACCCGTTTCGAACCGTCGACCGACCTGCCCGACTACAGCCTCACGGCGGAGCTGCTGTGCACCAACCGTCATCTGGCCCAGAGCCTGCCGGCCGGCACGCCGCTGGGTTTCGAGCGGCCGGGACCGGTGGCCTGGGCGCGCCTGCGCAACCCGCCGAGCCCGCAGAGCCTGCCACGCCTGGACGGCGCGTCGCGCTGGCGCCTGGTGTCGCAGCTGACCCTCAATCACCTGTCGCTGGTCGAAGGCCCGCAGGCGCTCGATGCGCTCAAGGAAATTCTCCATCTGCACAACCTGCGCGACGAAGCCAGCGCGCTGCGCCAGATCGAAGGCCTGGCGCACCTGGCCTGCGAGCGGGTGATCGGCCATGTCGGCGCCGATGCCTGGCGCGGCTGGCGCAATGGCCTTGAGGTGCAACTGCAGCTCGACCCGCACCATTTCGTCGGCAGCAGCGCCGTGCTGTTTTCCGCCGTGCTGGCGCAGTTCTTCTCGCTCTACGCGACCGCCAACCGTTTCGTGCGCACGGTGCTGATGCAGGCCGACAGGGAGGTCAAGGCATGGCAACCCCAAGCCGGCATGCCCCTGTCGCTCTGAGCCTGGGCCAGCGCCTGCGCCGCGATCCGCAGGCGTTCGAATGGCTGCAGGCGCTGTTGCTGCTGGAGCGTGAGCAGCCCCAGGCCGAGTCCCTGGGCAGCGGCACCGCGCCCCAGGCCGAAGCCGTGAAGCTGCGCGGGCCGCTGACCCCGATCTTCCCCACCAGCCAGATCGAGCGCCTGCGCGAAGAGCCGGGCCAGCCGCTGACGTTGGAGACGCCGGTGTTCGGCCTCGGCGGCCCCGACGGCCCCCTGCCCTATGCCTATCAGGAGTGGCTGCAGCAACGGGCCCGGGCCAAGGACCACGCGCCCGCCGAGTTCCTCGACCTGTTCCAGCACCGCTTGCTGAGCCTGCTGTACAAGGTGATGCGCAAGCACCGGATCGCCCTCGGTTTCACCACGCCCGGTGCCTCGCCGGTGCAGGCGCAGTTGCGGGCGTTGACCGGGCTGCTGCCCAAGTCCTTGCAGGAGCGTCAGGCCGTACCCGACTGCGCGGTGCTAGCCTGCACGGCCCTGTACGCCGACGGCCGCCGCTCCCTGGCCGGGTTCGCCGCCATTGTGCGGGAGCAGTTCGAAGTGCCCGTGGAGCTCAACGCCTATGAAGGCGCCTGGCGCGAGATCCCGCCCGCCAGCCGCAGCGTCATGAAGGCCGGCGGACGCAATCTGCAGCTCGGCCGCAGCGCCGTGGCCGGCACCCGCGTGTGGGACGAGCACGCCGGCATCCGCCTGACCCTCGGCCCGTTGCCTCAGGCTGCGGCCGCGCGCTTCCTGCCGGACGGCGAAGCGCACCCGGCGCTGGCCAGCCTCGCGGCGCTGTACTTCGGCCCGGACCTGGACGTCACCCTGGTGCTGCTGATTCGCGGCGCCGGCCCGCTGAAGCTCGGGCGCCAGGCCCCAGCCCTGCTGAGCTGGAACGGCGGCCTGCAACGTCAGGCCAGCCTGGCGGTGCAGCGGATCGAAACCCGTCTTCGCCAGTTGGAGATCACCTGAGATGGAACTGGCCAGCCTGATCGGGCGCCTCAACCCCGACAACCGCCGCGCCCTCGAACGGGCCGCCCAACGCTGCCTGCAACGGGGCCACCACTTCGTCGAGATCGAACACCTGCTGCTGGAGCTGCTCGACATCGAGGGCGGCGACCTGGCGTTCCTGCTGCCGCGCTTCGGCCTGGAGCGCGACGCCCTGACGGCGGAAATCAACAAGGCGCTGGACCTGTTCAAGTCCGGCAGCACCCGCACCCCGGCCCTGTCGAACCACACCCTAGGCCTGCTGGAGGACGCCGTGGTGCAGGCCAGCGTGCTGGGGCTCGACAGCATCCGCTCAGGCCTCCTGCTGCTGGCGCTGATCGACCGCGACGAACGCCGCAGCCTGCTGCTCAACAGCGCCTCGTCCTTGCTGCGCATCCCCAAGGAAGCACTGCGGGCGAACCTGCTGGAATGGACAGAGAACTCCCGCGAGCACGTCGGCCCGCGCACCGTCCCGAACGCAGGCCCGGTTCCCCGGCAGGATTCGGTGCTGGACCTGTACACCCAGGACCTGACCGCCGACGCCCACGCCGGACGCATCGACCCGATCGTCGGCCGCGACGGCGAGATCCGCCAGTGCATCGACATCCTCCTGCGGCGCCGGCAGAACAACCCGATCCTGGTGGGCGCGCCGGGCGTGGGCAAGACCGCCGTGGTCGAAGGCCTGGCCCTGCGCATCGCCGCCGGCGATGTGCCGCCGTCCTTGCAGGAGGTCAGCCTGCGGGTGCTCGACCTCGGCCTGCTGCAGGCCGGGGCCGGGGTCAAGGGCGAGTTCGAACAACGGCTCAAAGGCGTGATCGACGCGGTGCGCAGCGCCGACAAGCCGATCATCCTGTTCATCGACGAAGCCCACACCCTGATCGGCGCCGGTGGCTCCGAAGGCGGCAGCGACGCCGCCAACCTGCTGAAGCCGGCGCTGGCCCGGGGCGAACTGCGCACCCTCGCCGCCACCACCTGGATGGAATACAAGAAATACTTCGAGAAGGATCCGGCCCTCGCCCGCCGCTTCCAGTTGGTGCAAGTGGAGGAGCCGGACGAAACCACCGCCGTGGAGATGCTCCGGGGCGTGGCCGCCAAACTGGAGCAGCACCACGGCGTGCAGGTGCTCGACGCGGCGATCCATGAGGCGGTGAAACTGTCGCACCGCTACATTTCCGGCCGCCAGTTGCCCGACAAGGCCATCAGCGTGCTCGACACCGCGTGCGCCCGGGTCGCCCTCGGCCAGCACGACGTGCCGCCGCCGCTGGAAAGCCTGCGTCACCGTCAGCAAAGCCTCAAGGAAGAGCTCGAACGCCTGCGCCGCGAGCAAGCCACGGGCCTGGACCACCGCGAACGCATCACCGGGCTTGAGAGCGAATCGACCGCCAACGTCCAGGCGATCCGCGAACTGGAGACCCGCTGGAGCGAAGAGCGCGTGGCCGTGCGCGAACTGCTCGACACCCGCCGCGAACTGCTCGACCTGAGCGAACGCGCCGACAGCGACAGGCCCGACGAAGCCACCGACAGCCGCATCGATCACCTGGCCGCCGAACTGCTGCGCCTGGAGGCCGGGCTCGACGCGATCCGCCAGGACGATCCGCTGGTGCCCGAACAGGTCGACGGCAAGACCGTCGCCGCCGTCATCGCCGGCTGGACCGGCATCCCCGTCGGCAAGATGCTCGCCGACGAGGCCCATGCCGTGCGCACCCTCGGTCAGCGCATGGGCCAGCGGGTGATGGGCCAGAGCACCGCGCTCGGCACCATCGCCCAGCGTCTGCAGGCCTACCGCGCCGGCCTGACCGATCCGCAGAAACCGGTGGGCGTGTTCCTGCTGGTGGGCCCCACCGGCGTCGGCAAGACCGAAACCGCCTACGCGCTGGCCGACGCCCTGTACGGCGGCGAGCGCAACCTGATCAGCATCAACCTCTCCGAATACCAGGAAGCCCACACCGTCAGCCAGCTCAAGGGCGCCCCGCCCGGCTACGTCGGCTACGGCAGCGGCGGCGTGCTCACCGAGGCCGTGCGGCGCAAGCCGTATTCGGTGGTGCTGCTGGATGAGATCGAGAAGGCCCATCCGGACGTGCTGGAGGCGTTCTACAACGTGTTCGACAAGGGCCTGATGGAAGACGGCACCGGGCTGGTGGTGGACTTCAAGAACACCGTGATGCTCGCCACCAGCAACGTCGGCGCAGAGCTGCTGCTCGACACGCCCGCCGCGCAGATCGGCTCCGAAGCCTTCAACGAAGCGCTGCACAAGGTGCTGCTGCAAGCCTTCCGCCCAGCGTTCCTGGCGCGCATGACGGTGGTCGCCTACCGGCCGCTGGACGAAGCGACGCTGGAAGGGATCGTGCTGGCCAAGCTTGAGAAACTGCGCGGACGCTATAAGGCCGCGACCGGCAAACCGTTCGAATTTGATGCCGGAATCGTCAAGGCGGTGCTCGCCAAATGCAGCGCGGCGGGTGCGCGGGATGTCGAGAATGTGTTGATGACGCAGGTGACGGGGAAGTTGGCGGAATGGGCGCTGGAATGAGCGCCGAATCACGTTTTGCAGTGGATCTGCTGACCAGGACAAGGAGAAAGCCAGATGCGTTACAAATGCGCAAGCTGTGAAACGGAGTTCAATCACCAGACGCTGACCTGCCCGGTTTGCCACTCCGACAGCATCTATCAAAGCCTGGTGGACCAGGACCCTGGCGATCTGAACAGCGTGGTGACCCGAGATGCGCACAAAGACTTTCACCGTCCCTCAACGAACCTGGGAAACTTTGATATTCACTACAGCGCGGCAAGGCACCTCATCTCCATCACGGTGAAGATTCATCCCACCTACGATGACCGCTACTACAAGGTCTTGAGCGAGGAGGAGCAGAACACCCACCTGTCCTTGACCGGCAAGCTGCTCAGAAAGGTTCAGTCGACCACTGACGCCGCGCCAAGCGCCCACAAGAAAGGCGTGCTCAGCGAGTTCACCGCAGCGGCCAAGAAAGCCATACCGCTGACCTGGAACAACCGGTTCGAAATCGTGCACAAGCGCTTCAGCGGCCCGCCGATCAAGATCGAATTCGCTCTCGAGGCGTCCGACCTGCAAAGCTCGCACTACGAAGTCGAGATCATCGATGCGAACGAACACATCTCCAACCAGGCGACGGTGCTGGAGACCGGCAGCACACCCGGCACGTCCTATCATCGGGCCATGTTCACCAGCGATGTGTCCGGCCCCAGCGGTTCAGGCTTCAAGCGCGAGCAGATCATCGGCAACCTGGTGGCCGGCTACAAGATTCCCTTTCCGAACTACAGCACAGCCTCGCCCGCCCTCCCGGTCGCCTCCTCCTCATCGGCCCATCACCCGAGCGACCACACCGGCATCGGCGCTGACCAGGACGAGCGCGCCGGCAAAAAGCTGCTGCGCGAGTTCGCCACCGAATTCAGAAGGGTCATCGCCGGCACCGACTACAAGAGGTTCAAGATCCTCGTTGAGATCAAAGCCCCCATCAACAGAACCGGGAGCCTGCTGGAATACCTGTTCAGCGAGCTTGCCCCCCAGGAAACGGAAATAGCCCGACGCAACATCCGTCACCTGTTCGGCCCGATGGGCTCAGCGGAGCGCTACATAAAAATAAGCATTGCCTCCGCCGATCCGACCTGCACGACCCCCGCCCAACATGTTCGGCAAATCATGCTGGACACCGATGCGCCGTCCCCCGCGAAGGCCTGCCCGGCACAGATAACCATCTGCCATGAGTTTGGCCACATGCTGGGGCTGCCGGACGAATACGTGTGCATCAGCCACTCGGCGGAAAACAATCTCCGGCACCTGGGCATGAATGTGTTTCGCAGCGATCACGCCTTCGAGAGCTGGAACGAGCTGCAACTGCCGAACCCCGGACAGCGCATGAGCGATGTGGTCAGGGACAATCAGAAAAGGTTCCTGCAGTTGTGCGACAGGGCCGACCTTCCTCCGCCCCTGTTCGGCCACTCCACCACCAGCCTGATGTCCGCCGGCTCGGTTCTGCATGAGCATCATGCGGTCACGATCCTTGAGGCTTTCTGTGCCTGCATGGGCGGCGCGACGCAAATCGATGACTGGAAGGTCCGCATGCTCTGAGCGGCGGACGACCGACTGTTTCTCTGTACACGCCTCACTACAGGTCTCTGTCATGCCCTACAAAATTCTCATGTGGAACACGCAGCACCTCAACAACCAGAGCAAAAAGGAATCGGAGGCCTACCAGGCAAAAGCCGCCTACCTGATCAAAGTGCTGCTCATCAGAAGGCCGGACCTGCTTGCGCTCTTCGAGACAGGCACCACGGGTACGCCGAACGTGAGCGTGGAGAAGCTTCTCAATGCCCAGGGGTATCAGTTGGTGCATGCCCTGGACAACGAAGGCGGGATCCGCATCGACACCACGTTGGGTTCGATGGTGTTCGTCAGGAATGAATTGGCGGGGGCTTTTCAGATGCTGCCCGGCTACGTGCTGGGCGCCTCTGAGCGGCGTGCGCCGATCATCATACGGCACCGGTACAACCACGACGCCTTGGCGTTCTACCACGCCAATTCGTCCTACAAGGCCGTCGAGTTGACGGCGGAAACCATCAACTTCATCGTCGAAAACTACCGCGAAAGTTTCCGTGAACTGATTTTCTTCGGGGGCGACCTCAACGCCATGCCCCACGAGAACCACAAGGTCATCCATCCCCGGGGCCACAAGCCCCTGCAACCCAACTGCCCCCCCACCGCGGGCACCCATATCCAGATCATCAACAAGACGCGCCAGCAGGCGCAGCGGGACTGGCGCCTCAATGTCGAGTATGTGTACGACTTCGACCAAGGCATCGATGTGCCCTTGCAAACCCTTGAACACTGGCAAAAGCGGTTCAAGTGGGACGAGGCCATCACCGAGGATGAATACGTGGCGGCCGCTCGGGTGCTCGACTACGCGTACGTCACCGATACCTATCGCTGGAGCTGCGAATGCGACGGGTATGCCGAAGGCACGCCGAACGGCAGCGGCGGCTTCAAGGCCATCAGGCGCATCAGCCATGGCGAGGTGATTCGCAGCGACCATTTCCCCGTGTTCTATTTCGGCAAGAGACACGACGAAGAGGCCATGTTTCTGGTTCACATCGCCGAAGACCCTCATCTCAGCGCCTCGCTGAGGCATCGGCTCGGCGCGGCGGAGCAGCCCGTCACCCTGCGTTTCGGTTCGTTCAAATCGTCACCGGTGGTGATGGAAGCGCCGGTTGGCGCGACCTACTGGGCCTGGGCCAACGCAAAGACCCTGCGGGTTGCATCCAGCACCAACCTGGTGGCGAGCTTTCGGTACAAGAAACAGACGGGCGTCACCTGGCCGGCCATTCTCGAGTTTCCGTCGTTTTCCGGGCCCGGCGGCAGCGGTGCGGCAATCACGCTTTACGTCACCGGCATCGATTACCAGTAAGTCGGGGCCGCATGCCTCTCGACACCGCCACCCACGAACCGGACTTCCCCCAGCAGGCCCCCCCATGCCCCGCGCCACCGACAGCAACACCAGCCTCTCCCTCACCGCCTCTTCGCTGTCGGCGCTGTTCCCTGAGTCGCTGTCCGGCGACGAAGCGCTCAACGCGCTGGGCTCCCAGATTCTCAACGGCCTCAACGACGGCGCCGCCCTCACCCTGAGCAGCGCCGTCGCCACCCACGTCACCACCACCCTGCACAACGATGCGCAGAGCCGGCCGTTCGACGGCCTGGTCGCCGAGATCCGCCAGTTGCCGGCCGACGCCACCGCCGAACGCTACCAACTGCTGCTGCGCCCGTGGCTGTGGTGGCTGAACCTGGCCAGCAACAACCGGGTGTTCCAGAACCTCAGCACCTCGGACATCGTCACCACGATCTTCAACGCCCACGGATTCAGCGACTTCAAGCTCTCGCTGACCGGCAGCTACACGCCCCGCGAGTATTGCGTGCAGTACGGCGAAACCGACTTCGCCTTCGTGTCGCGCCTGCTGGAGGAGGAAGGGATCTTCTGGTTCTTCACCCACGACGACGGCAAGCACACCCTGGTGCTGGGCGACAGCAACGATGCCTTCGTGCAGATCCCCAACGGGCCGAAGGTCAAGTACCTGGGCCAGCAGTTGGGCGAGCGTGAGCTGCACGGTATCCGCACCGGCCAAGTGTGCGTGCAGGCCGTGGCCGGGGTGTACCGGGCGACCGATTATGAATTCACCACACCCACCACCTCGCTCTACGGCCAGGCCGAGGCCGTGGCCGGGCCGCGTTCGGTGTACGAGCACCCCGGCGGCTACAACGCCAAGGCCCGGGGCGATGCGCTGACCAAATTGCGGGTCGACGGCCTGCGCAGCGAGGAGAAGCGCTTCGTCGGCGAGAGCGACTGCCGCTGGCTGGTGCCGGGACACTGGTTCACCCTCGACGGCCACGACGACGAGAGCCTGAACGTCGATTGGGTGGTGACGCGGGTCGTCCACGACGCCAGCCACCTCGACTACCGCAACCGCTTCGAGGCAATCCCCAAGGCCACGCCGTTCCGTCCGCAGCGGCTCACGGCCAAACCGCGCATGCACCCGCAGACCGCCGTGGTGGTGGGCAAGTCCGGCGAGGAGATCTGGACCGACGAGTACGGGCGGATCAAGGTGCAGTTCCCCTGGGACCGCGACGGCAAGAACGACGAGACCAGCTCCTGCTGGGTGCGCGTGGTGCTGCCCTGGAGCGGCAAGGGGTTCGGCATGCAGTTCGTGCCGCGCATCGGCCAGGAGGTGATCGTGACCTTCATCGACGGCGATCCGGACCGGCCGCTGGTGACCGGCTGCGTGTACAACGGCGACAACGCCCTGCCTTACGCCCTGCCCGCCAACCAGACCCAGTCGGGCATCAAGACCCAGTCGTCCAAGGGCGGCGGCGGTTTCAACGAATTGCGCTTCGAGGACAAGAAAGACGCCGAGGAAGTGTTCCTGCAAGCGCAGAAGGATCTGAAGGTCAACGTGCTCAACGACACCACCGCCACCGTCGGCCACGACGAGACCCTCACGGTGCAGAACGCCCGCACCCGCACGGTCAAGGACGGCGACGAAACCGTGACCCTGGAAAAGGGCAAGCGCAGCGTGACCATCCAGACCGGCAGCGACTCGCTCGACGTGAAGGACAGCCGCACCGTGAAGGTCGGCGCCGACCAGAACCACAGCACCGGCGGCAACTACACCGACAAGGTCACCGGCGACTACAGCCTGACAGTGGACGGCAACCTGACCATCAAGGTCAGCGGCACCCTCACCCTGCAGAGCGGCGGCAGTTTCACGATCAAGAGCGGCGCCGACCTGGCGGTCCAGGCGAGTACGTCGATCAGCCAGAAGGCCGGCACGTCACTGGCCAACCAGGCCGGCACCTCGCTGGACAACAAGGCCGGGACTACGCTGACCAACGACGCCGGCATCAGCCTGACCAACAAGGGCGCCGCGTCGCAGACCGTGGACGGCGGCGGCATGCTGACCATCAAGGGCGGGCTGGTGCAGGTCAACTGACGGGGGAAAGGCATGGCGATCACACCGCTGGATGTGCAGCAGGACGACAGGCACCTCAAGGGCCGCCTGCAGGACGGGCAGCTCGACGGTGCGTTGCAGATCAAGGACGACGGCCGGGCCCAGGCGAACCTCAACTACAGCCAGGGCGAGCTGCAAGGCACGTCCCTGCTCTATCACCCCAACGGCAAGGTCTCGGCGCAGTTGCCGTTCGTGCGCGACAAGCTGCAAGGGGTCGCCAGTTTCTACGCCCCCGAAGGCTGGCTGCAGCGCAAGGCCACTTACCGGCGCGGCTTGCTGCACGGCGAGGCATCGAACTTCTTTCCCGACGGGCAGTTGGCCGAGGCCGAGTTCTACCGCGACGGCGTGCGGGAGGGGCGCTATCAGCGGTTCCATCCCAACGGCAAACCGGCGGTTCAGGCGCGCTACCTGAACGGGCAACTGGTGGAACCGGAACAGGCGTTCGCCGACGACGGCCGGCCACTGGACGCCGACGGCAAGCCGATCTCGCGGGTGCGCTGGTGGTTCAGGCGCTGGACGGATCCGCAGCAGGCCTGAGGGCACCGGTCGCCAGGACGGGCCTCATCGCCAGCAGGCTGGCTCCCACAAGGGAATGGTGGCTGGCTTTCGCAAGGGACTGCTGGTCAATGGCTCTCCATTGTGGGAGCCAGCCTGCTGGCGATGGGGCCGGTCCCTGCGGCGCAAGGCCTCAGGGGATGAGCATCTGCACCTGCCCCGGCATCGCGATCTTGATCACCCCCGCCCAGTTGCACATCAGCGTGCTGTTGGCGTCGATGGCCGGCATGCCGCCCAGCAGCAAGGTCGGCGCGCCGCCGGGGATCCACGGCGTGGCGGTGGCGGGAATGCACGGCATCGGCGTCAGCACCCCCAGCGCCGCCGCTGTGGCGGCGGCCACCATCGGATTAGCCATGCTCATGCACATGCCGAACGGCAGGATGTTGACCAGCGGAATGTGATCCATGATGTTCGCCGCCGGCATCCCGCCGGTCAGCGTGCGGTTGACCGGCAGCACGTTGAGCGCTGACGGCGCGGCGCCGAAACTGCATTGCAGCGTGGCGCCGGCACAGACTTGCGGACAGCCCATCTCAAAGCTCCTTGCCCAAAGCCGCAGACCCGCTAAACCTTAGCCTGCCGCGCCGCCGGGCGCACATTCCCGAGGGTGATTATCCGCCAACACGCTAACCTATAAGACCGGCGCGCCCTTGTGACCCGTCCGGCACGCCATTAGATTAGCCAATGATGTCTGGCCTCCAAAATAAGCAGAAGGGATAAGCATGGCGCTTACTGACCAGTCCACCCGTATCCGCTCCGGCGAAGAACTCGACGCCGGCCTGATCGACCCGTACCTCAAGGCGCACATTCCGGGCCTGACCGGCACTCCGCGGATCAGTCAGTTCCCCGGTGGCGCATCGAACCTGACTTACCTTCTGGAGTACCCGGAGCAGGAGTTCGTCCTGCGCCGTCCGCCGTTCGGCCACAAGGCCAAGTCCGCCCACGACATGGGCCGCGAATTCCGCATCCTCAACCAGCTGCGCGACGGTTTCCCGTACTGCCCCAAGGCCTATGTGCACTGCACCGACGAATCGGTGATGGGCGCCGAGTTCTACGTGATGGAACGGGTCAAGGGCATCATCCTGCGCTCCGACCTGCCGCCGGAACTGGGCCTGGATGCGCAGAAGACCGAAGCCCTGTGCAAGAGCTTCATCGACAAGTTCGTCGAGCTGCACCGGGTCGACTACAAGGCCTGCGGCCTGGCCGACCTGGGCAAGCCCGAAGGCTACGTCGCCCGCCAGATCAAAGGCTGGAGCGAGCGCTACGAAAAGGCCCTGACCCCGGACGCGCCGCACTGGGAAGCGGTCAAGGCCTGGCTCAACGACAAGATGCCGGCCGACCACCCGACCTCCAGCATCGTCCACAACGACTACCGCTTCGACAACGTGATCCTCGACCCGGACAACCCGATGCAGATCATCGGCGTGCTGGACTGGGAGCTGACCACCCTGGGCGACCCGCTGATGGACCTGGGCAACACCCTCGCCTACTGGATCCAGGCCGACGACCCGGCGCCGGTGCAACTGATGCGCCGCCAGCCGAGCCACGCGCCGGGCATGCTGACCCGCCGCGAGTTCGTCGACTACTACGCCGAGCGCGCCGGGATCGCCATCGACAACTTCGACTTCTACTACACCTACGGCCTGTTCCGCCTGGCCGGCATCGTGCAGCAGATCTACTACCGCTTCTACCACGGCCAGACCCAGGACAAACGCTTCGCGCAGTTCATCCACATGAACAAGCTGCTGGAGCAGATGAGCCTGCAGGTCATTTCGAAATCCAGCCTCTGAGCTCAACGCCCGAGCCCCATTGCCCAAGGAAACCCCATGTCCAAGACTCAGTTGTTCGACCTCGACGGCAAGATCGCTTTCGTCTCCGGCGCCAGCCGCGGCATCGGTGAAGCCATCGCCAAACTGCTGGCCCAGCAAGGCGCCCACGTGATCGTCTCGAGCCGCAAGCTCGAAGGCTGCCAGCACGTCGCCGACGCGATCATCGCCGCCGGCGGCAAGGCCACCGCCATCGCCTGCCACATCGGCGAAATGGAGCAGATCAGCCAGGTGTTCGCCGGGATCAAGGAACAGTTCGGACGCCTGGACATCCTGGTCAACAACGCCGCGACCAACCCGCAGTTCTGCAACGTGCTGGACACCGACCTCGGCGCCTTCCAGAAGACCGTGGACGTGAACATCCGCGGCTACTTCTTCATGTCCGTGGAGGCCGGCAAGCTGATGCGCGAGAACGGCGGCGGCAGCATCATCAACGTCGCCTCGATCAACGGCGTTTCGCCGGGCATCTTCCAGGGCATCTACTCGGTGACCAAGGCCGCCGTGATCAACATGACCAAGGTGTTCGCCAAGGAATGCGCGCAGTTCGGCATCCGCTGCAACGCGCTGCTGCCGGGCCTGACCGACACCAAGTTCGCCTCGGCGCTGGTCAAGAACGACGCCATCCTCAAGACCGCCCTGGCGCAGATCCCGCTCAAGCGCGTGGCCGACCCGAGCGAAATGGCCGGCGCCGTGCTGTACCTGGCCAGCGACGCGTCGAGCTACACCACCGGCGTTTCGCTGAATGTGGACGGCGGTTTCCTGTCCTGATCCCAGCCCAAAAAACTGTAGGAGCCAGCCTGCTGGCGATGAGGCCGGCACTGCCGACATCTCTGTTGCCTGACCCGCCGCCATCGCCAGCAGGCTGGCGATGAGGCCGGCACTGCCGACATCTCTAGTGCCTGATCCACCGCTATCGCTGGCAAGCCAGCTCCCACAGGTATCCCGGGTGTTCCCAAGAATCATGCTCACCACCAAAAACTGTGGGAGCTGCGGTGCGACGATTCGACTTGCCAGCGATTTGGCCGGCACTGCCGACCTCTCTGGTGGCTGACCCACCGCCATCGCCAGCAGGCTGGCTCCCACAGGGGATCTCAGGTGTTCGCAGGAGCCCTGCACACCGCAATGTCACTGGGTGACGCAGCGGGTCGTGGTGGTGTGTCGGGTCACTTGGCCGTCGGCGTACATGTCGCCGGACACGTCGGTGTTTTCCAGGGTCTGGCAGGTGCGCACCGGCTCTGGCGGCGGTAGGGCCGGTGGAGGTGGCGGAGGGCTGGCGCAGCCGCCGAGAAGGGCCATGGCGAAAATCCACGGCAAGGGTTCAAGCACGCGTTTCCCAAGTCTGTTCATAGGTTGGCCCGCGATGAATGGATGACTCAATTCCCGCCGCTGCGCGTTGATCCACCCGGCCACGGGAAACCCACCACTCATTCTTTATAGCTCAGCCACCCGCAAGCGCCAGTGAAACGGCGCCGCGCAGCCGGGCGGGCTGTCGATTCCGCGTCAGGCCAGCCCCGGATCCGACGCGTCGAGGGAATTGCACTGCAACTCGTAACGCAGCTCCTCGACCAGCGCCGCCACCGCCTCGGGCGTGCGCAAGGCATCGACGCTCAGGCCGCTGATCACCAGATCCACTTGCCCGGAGACCGGGTGATAGAGCTTCACCGTCAGCGAGTGCTCGCCGTCCACCGTGCAGGCGCAGGCCAAGGGCGAAAAGCTGTGCTCAAGCCGGGCCCGCAGCTGGGCCAGCGTGATCATAGCAAGCGCCTTGTGGGGGAGCTTGCGGTGATGAAGGGAGAATGGTTCATGGGGCGGATCCTTCAGCGGTTCTCAGGGGCGCACACGACAGGCGCCCCGCCAGCTTAAGAATCGACCCGGCGGGCAAGAACCCGAATTTGCACCGCCTCCACTAGTGCATTTGCACCTTACCGCTGGCCCCGGTTGCCCCACCCGGCGGAAAACAGCCCCCGCTCCCGGGCCCAGACGATGGCCTCGCTGCGGCTGTGCACGTCGAGCTTGGAATACACCGTCGCCACATGGTTGCGCACCGTGTTCGGTGCCAGCTTCAGCCGCGCGGCGATCTCCTTGTCGGCCAGGCCCTCGCAGATCAGCCCCAGCACATCGCGCTCCCGGGCCGTGAGGTCGGTGAACGCAACGCCCGGCAACTGCGGTGCGTTGATCTTCTTCACATTGGCCAGTTTCTCGATCAGCGTGCGGCTGAACCACGAGGCGTCCTTCATCACCTCCTCGATCGCCGCCACCAGTTCCAGCTCGGTGCGCTTGCGCTCGGTGATGTCCATCAGCACCAGCAGGTAGCAGGGCCGGTCGTGGATGTTGACGGTGTCGGCGGACACCGCGCACTCCAGCAGCTCAGCGTCCTTCTTGCGCACCTGCACCTCGACGCGGTCGACCCGGCCCGCCTTCTCCAGGGCCGTCATCAGCCGTGCCCGGCTCGCCGGGTCGGCGATGAAATCCAGTTGCGCAACGGTCTTGCCGATCACCTCGTCGTCGCCATAGGCCAAGGCATCGAGGAACGCCTGATTGACATCGATCACCCGCTGCTCGTCGGCGCTGCACACCAGGATCGGCACCGGCGTCAGGCGGAAAGCCTTGGCGAACCGCTCCTCGCTCTCGCGCAGCGCCAGCTCGGCCTTGTGCCGCAGCTCCATGTCGACGAAGGAAAAGAGCATGCAGTCCTCATCGTTGAGCTGCAGCGGCTGGCCGGCCACGATCACCTGCTTGCTGCCGCCGTCGGGTAGCCGAAGCTCGGCCTGCATCTGCGGGATGGTCGCCACCTCGCGCAGGCGCTGGATCGCCAGGTCCTTGCGTTCGGCCTGCTCAAGAATGTCCAGCTCGTAGGTCGACGCACCGATCACCTGGTCGCGGCTGTAGCCGGTCATTTCCAGGAAGCCCGGATTGACCTTGATGTAGCGCAGGTCACTGAGCCGGCAGATCACCGCCGGCGCCGGGTTGGCATGGAAGGTCTTCTCGAAGCGCTGCTCGGCGTTGGCCCAATCGGTGACGTCGCTCATGATCAGCACCAGCGACTCGGGTTCGCCGTCACGGTCGGTCAGCACCAGGCTGCGCACACTGTGCACCCAAGTGCGCTCATCATCACCGGCGGCTCTGGCCTCCACCAGCACATCGCTGAACGACTCGCCCGCCGCCACCCGATTGAGCGGGTATTGCTCAAGGGTCAAAGGATGGTTGTTGCGGTAGCGCAGGCTGAACCGCCCGGCATAGTCTTCGGCATCCTTGCCCAACGCCTCGACGCGGTCGACGCCATGCATCGCCAGCGCCGCTTCGTTGGCCCAGCGGATGCTCCGGTCGGGCTCCATCAGGATCACGCCGTCGGACAGGCCCGCAATGATCTGCTGCAGCTGGCGGCGGTTGGTTTCGCTGATCAGGACATCTCGGCTCATCGGCCCTCCACAGGTTAGGGGGTGTGAGGGTTGTGACCACGCCCGTCCCGGAACGTGCGGGCGAGGTGCGCCCCGCTCCGCCCGTCCGGTCGTTAGCCCCGCAAGGAATTCTCGACTAACGTTAACGACTCAGCGACCCGCAAGCACCTGATCAAGGAGAGACAGATGACGAGCGACAACACCGCCGAACAGGTCTACCGCACCTGGTCCACCCCGATCCTGCTGGAGCTCAAGAAACGCGAGCACCAGATGGCGCCGGCCGAGCGCCTGGCGCTGCAGACCGTGATGATCGAACGACGGTTGCTGGACACCGGCAACCCCAACGGCAAGGACCGGCGCAAGCAGTCGGCGGGCCAGACCGATAAGGTCGAATGACGGCAGGCGCGAACCTGCCCGCGATGGCGAACCTGAGCCACCACAACAAGTGACTGACAGACCGCCATCGCGAGCAGCTCGCTCCCACAGGTCAAATGACGCTGAAACCTTCCCCGAGCCCCGCCAGTTTGTCGGGGTTGCGCATGATGTAGATCCGGTTCACCCGCCCGCCCCCGTCGAAGCCGAACGTCATGGCCGCCGTGACTTCGCCCTGCGCCTTGATCAGCACGCCCTTCGCTCCGTTGATCTCCACCGGCAGCCATTCCTGCGCCTGCCAGTAGGCATGCAGCGACTGCCCGACGAAGTCCAGCACATCCGATCTGCCGAACAGGGTCTGGCGGATCGCCGACGCTTTGCCGCCGCTGTCGGCGCACAGTTCGACGTCTTCGCTCAGCAGGGCGCTGAGCGACACGGTCGAACCGCCGGCGATGGCGGCCTCAAAGGCATCGAGCAGTTGCGACTGGCGTTCGGGCTCCGGCCGGTAGCGGCCCTGCCCGTCGCCGATCCGCACCTTGGCGCGGGACACCAGTTTGCGGCAGGCCGGTTCCTGGATGCCCAGGGTCGCGGCGACCTGCGGATAGTCGAAATCGAAGATGTCATGGAGCAGGTAGGCCGCACGCTCCTTCGGGCTCAACCGTTCGAGCATCAGCAGGAACGCCGTGGACAGCGACGAGGCCAACTCATGCATGTGCTCGGGCGACTCATGGTGGGTGGTGTGGATCGGCTCGGGCAGCCAGGTGCCGACGTAATCGACCCGCGAGCGCTGCGCCGAACGCAGCGCATCGATGCAATGGCGGGTGCAGGCGGTGGTCAGCCAGGCCGCCGGGGTGGCGATGGAGGCCCGGTCGGCCTCCATCCATTTGATGAACAGTTCCTGGACCGCATCCTCGGCCTCCGCGCGGGAGCCGAGGATGCGGTAGGCCAGGCCGAGCAGAAACGGCCGCCGCGCCTGAAAGGTGGCAACGCTGTCCTCAGCGAGATTCATCGGTCAGTGCCTCGACACCTGCAAACGGTTCCACAGGTTGATCATGCCGATCTCCCCCGTCAAGGCAGCGATCTGCCCGTCGTTGAAATGCTCGCGCAGGGCGCTGCGCAAAGGGGCGTAGTCAGTGTGCGGGTCGAGGACGGTCAATGCCTCGGTCCACGCCAGCGCCGCACGCTCGGCGGCGTTGAAATCGCTGACGTGGCGCCAGACGATCAGGCGGTCCAGGCGTTCGTTGCTTTCCTGGGCCTCCCGCGCTTCGCGGCTGTGCATCTTCACGCAGAAACCGCATTGGTTGATCTGCGAGGCGCGCAAGTGAACCAGGTGCACCAGCGAGGGCGCAAGGTCGTGCGCGCCGAGGCTGACATGCACCTGGGCCAGGCTGTCGAAGACCTGGGGCATGGCGTGTTGCAGGTTGACCGCTTGAGTGTTGGACGACATCGCGTTGCTCCGTGTTTGAGGGATTCAACGGGATGACGATTCAGCCTCGCGGCTTGTGACACGAGACTCGACATTTCGCTGAGAGCCCCAGCCGCAGCAGCTCCTTGCGCAGGATCAACGGTTGCAGAACGGCTTCCCCGGCGTACCAGTCAAGCGCAACCAGGCGGCTGAGCTTGTCCTGGCTGATCGGCGGATCCGCAAGAAAGCGGCTCTCGCCGTCGCGAATACCGATGACGTTCAGCAACCAGTCCTCGCCCTGCCCCGTCAGCCAGCCGCTGATCTCTGCGCGATGCCCGGCCCCGCTGCCTGCGGCGTCGGACTCAGGCCGCCTGCTGCCTCCCGGCCACCGCCGCCGAAGCCGCCAGCATCGCCCGCAGCAGCACGGCGCAGCCCGCCGCCAGGTCGTCCGGTGCGGCGTTCTCGATTTCGTTGTGGCTGATGCCGCCCTCGCACGGCACGAAGATCATGCCGGCCGGGCCCAGTTCGGCGAGGAAGATCGCGTCGTGGCCGGCGCCGCTGACGATGTCCATGTGCGACAGGCCCAGCCCTTTGGCCGCGCTGCGTACGGCGTCGACGCAGCCCTTTTCGAAGTACAGCGGCGGGAAGTCGGCGGTCGGGGTCAGCTCATAGGTCAGGCCGTGTTCCTCGCACGTGGTGTCGATGACTTGCTTCACTTCGGCGATCATCGAGTCCAGGCGCGCCGGTTCCAGGTGCCGGAAGTCCAGGGTCATGCGCACCTCGCCGGGGATCACGTTGCGCGAACCGGGATAGGCCTGCAGGCAGCCGACCGTGCCGCAGGCGTGGGGCTGGTGGCCGAGGGCGGCACGGTTGACCGCGCCGACGATCACCGAGGCGCCGACCAGGGCGTCCTTGCGCAGGTGCATCGGGGTCGGCCCGGCGTGGGCCTCGACACCGCGCAGCTTGAGGTCGAACCACTTCTGCCCCAGTGCGCCGAGCACCACGCCGATGGTCTTGCGTTCGTCCTCAAGGATCGGCCCCTGCTCGATGTGCGCCTCGAAATAGGCGCCGACCTTGTGGCCGCTGACCTTGCGCGGCCCGGCATAGCCGATGGCGTTGAGCGCCTCGCCGACCGTGATGCCGTCGGCGTCGACCTTGGCCAGGGTTTCGGCCAGGGTGAATTTTTCAGCGAACACCCCGGAGCCCATCATGCACGGGGCGAAGCGCGAGCCTTCTTCGTTGGTCCACACCACCACTTCCAGCGGCGCTTCGGTCTCCACGCCGAGGTCGTTTAAGGTGCGCAGCACCTCGACGCCGGCCAGCACGCCGAAGCAGCCGTCGAACTTGCCGCCGGTGGGCTGGGTGTCGATGTGGCTGCCGGTCATCACTGGCGGCAGGTCCGGGTTGCGGCCCGGGCGCCGGGCGAAGATGTTGCCGACCTCGTCGATGCTGACGCTGCAGCCGGCGTCCCGGCACCATTGCACGAACAGGTCGCGGGCCTGGCGGTCGAGGTCGGTCAGGGCCAGGCGACAGACACCGCCCTTGACCGTGGCGCCGAGCTTGGCCAGTTCCATGAGCGACTGCCACAGACGGTCGCGGTTGATGTGCTGAAGGGTCGATTGCAGGACGTCGACGGCTGCGTTCATGGGGATCTCCTCAGGCAGTTCTTATGGATGTTTCTGCGGTGTCTGTCGGGCCGCCATCGCCAGCAGGCTGGCTCCCACAGGGAATGAAGTCGCACACCGATGCTGTGTCCGACCCAAACCCTGTGGGAGCGGGCTTGCCCGCGAAGGGGCCGGCCGCTACACCGCCGTTTTCACGGCCGCAGGCTGCGTGCGCAACACGCACAGCCCGTAATAGATCAACCCGCCCAACGCCGAGCCGGTGAACCAGCCATAGCTGTAGAACCAGTTGAAGGCATCGCTGCCCAGCGACAGCAGGGTCAGCGCCACCGGCACGCCGAAGGCGATGAACCCCGCCGTGTTCCAGGCCGGGTACACGTCGTCGCGGTACAGGCCGGCCAGGTCCAGGCGCTGTTTCTTGATCAGGAAATAGTCCACCACCATGATCCCGGCGATGGGCCCCAGCAGGCTGGAGTAGCCCAGCAGCCAGTTCGAGTACACGGTCTCCAGGCTGACGTCGGACACAATCAGGCCGAGCTTCTTGAGCAGTTCATGGCCCATCAGCAGCAGCCCCACCAGACCGGTCAGCAGCACCGCCTTGGTACGGTCGATGATCCGCGGGGCGATGTTCTGGAAGTCGTTGGTGGGCGAAACGATGTTGGCGGCGGTGTTGGTCGACAGCGTGGCGATGATGATCAGCGCCATGGCCACCGCGACCCACGCCGGGCTCTGGATGTGGCCGATCAGGCTGACCGGGTCGGACACGGTCACCCCCACCAGCTTCACTGACGCGGCGGTCATCACCACGCCCAACGCGGCGAACAGGAACATGGTCAGCGGCAGGCCGAAGATCTGCCCCAGGATCTGGTCCTTCTGGCTTCTGGCGTAGCGGCTGAAATCGGGGATGTTCAGCGACAGCGTGGCCCAGAAGCCGACCATCGCCGTCAGGCCTGCCGCGAAGTAACCGACCACGCTGGCGCCCTCGGGGCGTTTCGGCGGGATGGCCAGCAATTCCGTCATCGACACGTTGGGCATCGCCCACACCAACAGCCCCAGCCCCACCGCCACCAGCAGCGGCGCGGACAGGGTCTCCAGCCACTTGATCGATTCGGCGCCGCGGATCACCACCCACAGGTTGAGCGCCCAGAACACCATGAAACCGATCACCTCCCCCGTACTGCCGAGGGACTTCCAGCCCTCGAAGACCGAGCCGAGAAACAAGTGGATCGCCAACCCGCCGAACATCGTCTGGATGCCGAACCAGCCGCACGCCACCAGCGCCCGGATCAGGCACGGTACGTTGGAGCCGAGGATCCCGAACGACGACCGCAGCAGCACCGGGAACGGAATGCCGTACTTGGTGCCGGCGAAGGCGTTGAGGGTCAGGGGAATGAGCACGATGACGTTGGCCAACAGGATCGCCAGCAGCGCCTCGCCGACCGTCAGCCCGAAATAGGCGGTCAGTACGCCGCCCAGGGTGTAGGTCGGCACGCAGATCGACATGCCGATCCACAGCGCGGTGATGTGCCACTTGTTCCAGGTGCGTTCACGCACCCGGGTGGGCGCCATGTCGTGGTTGTAACGGGGACTGTCGAGGACGTCGCTGCCGGCGTCGAGTTCGAACAAGCCGTCGCGCTCGGTCACTTGCGATCTGTTCTGTTGCATGGCCGCTCCACTGTTCTTCTGATTATTTTTTTGCTCATCAGGCGGCTGCGCACGAAGGTGCGGGCCGGACGATGGCCGGAGGAATCGACAACGTTCACGCACCGGCCAAGGCGTCAGCGACGGCATCAAATTGCGTGCCGGGTTCTGCGCAGGACGCTCGGGCGGTGCCTTTGCAACGGGTCAAGCCACTGATATCCATCAGTTTAATTTTATGTTCGCAAAGTCCTTGGAAAGTTGTCCGGGCACTCAGGCCGAATGCCGGGCAAGTTGTCCGAACTGTCAGGACTCAACTTGGTGCATCACATTTATTTTCGTTATGGCGCATCGCTTTCCGCCCGGTTTCAAGCGGCTGATTTCACATAGGAAATCTTGACCATATTTGCATCCTGTCAAGCGCGTCAAAATGGTGAAGGGCCTCACCATTTTGGTGATTTCTGTTTTTTATTCTTCTAAATCAACAAGTTATTCAACTTATAAGCTTATGAAAAATAATCTTGCCCAATCTCATATCTGCGACTAGCGTCTATTCCTGACAGCCCTGACAAGATTCATTCACTCAGCGCTGGCCAACGATAAAAACACCTAGAACCGGCACAAGCCGGTCATGCCTGCGAGGAATCCGGAATGTCTCTGTTGATCCGTGGCGCCACCGTTGTCACCCATGATGAAAGTTACCGCGCCGATGTGTATTGCGCCGACGGCGTGATCAAGGCCATCGGTGAACACCTCGATGTTCCGGCCGGCGCCGAAGTGCTCGACGGCAGCGGGCAATACCTGATGCCCGGCGGCATCGATCCGCACACCCACATGCAACTGCCCTTCATGGGCACCGTGGCCAGCGAGGACTTCTACAGCGGCACGGCGGCGGGGCTCGCCGGCGGCACCACGTCGATCATCGACTTCGTGATTCCCAATCCGCAGCAATCGCTGCTCGAAGCCTTCCACCAGTGGCGTGGCTGGGCCGAAAAGTCTGCGTCCGACTACGGTTTCCACGTCGCGATCACCTGGTGGAGCGAGCAGGTGCGCGAGGAAATGGCCGAGCTGGTGCACCACCACGGGGTCAACAGCTTCAAGCATTTCATGGCCTACAAGAACGCGATCATGGCCGCCGACGACACCCTAGTGGCGAGCTTCGAACGCTGCCTGGAACTCGGCGCCGTGCCCACCGTGCACGCGGAGAACGGTGAACTGGTCTATCACCTGCAACGCAAGCTGGTGGCCCAGGGCATCACCGGCCCCGAGGCGCATCCGCTATCGCGCCCCTCCCAGGTCGAAGGCGAAGCCGCAAGCCGGGCCATCCGCATCGCCGAGACCCTCGGCACGCCGCTGTACCTGGTGCACGTCTCGACTAAGGAAGCGCTGGACGAAATCACCTACGCCCGCGGCAAGGGCCAGCCGGTCTACGGCGAAGTGCTGGCCGGGCACCTGCTGCTGGACGACAGCGTCTACCGTCACCCGGACTGGCAGACCGCCGCCGGCTACGTGATGAGCCCGCCGTTCCGCCCGCGCGGGCATCAGGAGGCGCTGTGGCACGGCCTGCAATCGGGCAACCTGCACACCACCGCCACCGACCACTGCTGCTTCTGCGCCGAGCAGAAAGCCGCCGGGCGCGACGATTTCAGCAAGATCCCCAACGGCACCGCCGGCATCGAAGACCGCATGGCGGTGCTGTGGGACGAAGGGGTGAACACCGGGCGCCTGTCGATGCAGGCCTTCGTCGCCCTCACCTCCACCCACACCGCCAAGATCTTCAACCTCTACCCGCGCAAGGGCGCGATCCGGGTCGGCGCCGATGCCGACCTGGTGCTGTGGGATCCCGAAGGCACCCGCACCATCTCCGCCAAGACCCACCATCAGCAGGTGGACTTCAACATCTTCGAAGGCAAGACCGTGCGCGGCGTGCCCAGCCACACCATCAGCCAGGGCCGGGTGGTCTGGGCCGACGGCGACCTGCGCGCCGAACGCGGGGCCGGGCGCTACATCGAGCGGCCGGCGTACCCGGCGGTGTTCGACCTGCTGAGCAAGCGGGCCGAGCAGCACAAGCCCACTGCCGTGAAACGCTGAAATCGGCCTTCGACCTATCGCTGGCAAGCCAGCTCCCACAGTGATTGCAGTCGCACACAACGATTGTGTTCACCCAAGAACCTGTGGGAGCTGGCTTGCCAGCGATGGGGCCCTTTCAAGCACCACAAAACCACTGCCCGACAGAGGCAGAGAACCTCAAATAACCGTGAGGCACACCACCGTGATCGAGTCCCTGAACCACCTCCCGCACCCGCACGAAAGCGCCACCGCCCTGGCCGGCCATTTCACCGACCTGGCGCCGCCGCTCAACGACCGCCAGGCGCACCTGGAAGCCTCGCGCTGCCTGTACTGCTACGACGCCCCGTGCGTCAACGCATGCCCGAGCGAAATCGACATTCCCTCGTTCATCCGCAACATCCACCAGGACAACGTGCCCGGCGCCGCGCAGAAGATCCTGTCGGCCAACATCCTCGGCGGCAGTTGCGCGCGGGTGTGCCCGACCGAAATCCTCTGCCAGCAAGCCTGCGTGCGCAACAACGCCCACGAGTGCGCGCCGGTGCTGATCGGCCTGCTGCAGCGCTATGCCGTGGACAATGCGCACTTCACCGAACACCCGTTCCGGCGGGCGGCCAGCACCGGCAAGCGCATCGCCGTGGTCGGCGCCGGCCCCGCCGGGCTGTCCTGCGCCCACCGCAGCGCCATGCACGGCCATGACGTGGTGATTTTCGAGGCACGGGAAAAGGCTGGCGGACTCAACGAATACGGGATCGCCAAGTACAAGCTGGTGGACGACTACGCGCAGAAGGAACTGGAGTTCCTGCTGCAGATCGGCGGCATCGAAATCCGCCACGGCCAAAGGCTCGGCGACCACCTCACCCTCAGCGAACTGCACCAGCAGTTCGACGCGGTGTTCCTCGGCCTGGGCCTCAACGCCAGCAAGCAGCTGGGCCTGCCCCACGAAGACGCCCCCGGCCTGCTCGCCGCCACCGACTACATCCGCGAACTGCGCCAGGCCGACGACCTCACCCAACTGCCCCTGGCCGAGCGCTGCATCGTGCTGGGTGCCGGCAACACCGCCATCGACATGGCCGTGCAGATGGCTCGCCTCGGCGCCCGCGACGTCAACCTGGTGTACCGCCGTGGCGCGGCGGACATGGGCGCCACCGGCCACGAACAGGACATCGCCAAGGCCAACCAGGTGCGGCTGCTGACCTGGGCCCAACCGGAGGAAGTGCTGCTGGACGGCCAAGGCCACGTGCGCGGCATGCGCTTCGCCCGCACCCATCTGGTGGAGGGCCGTTTGCAGACCACCGGCGAAACCTTCGAGCTGGCCGCCGACGCGATCTTCAAGGCCATCGGCCAGGCGTTCGACGGCGCCGCCCTCGCCGACCCGCTGGCCCGCGAACTCAAGCGCCAAGGCGAGCGGATCCAGGTGGACGAGCACCTGCAGACCAGCATTCCCGGCGTCTACGCCGGCGGCGACTGCACCAGCCTCGACCAGGACCTGACCGTGCAGGCGGTGCAGCACGGCAAACGGGCCGCCGAGGCCATCAATGCCCAACTGACGCTCAACGTGGAGGCTGCGTAAATGGCCGATCTCTCGATTGTCTTCGCCGGCATCAAAGCCCCCAACCCGTTCTGGCTCGCCTCCGCGCCGCCGACCGACAAGGCCTACAACGTGGTGCGCGCCTTCGAGGCCGGCTGGGGCGGCGTGGTCTGGAAAACCCTGGGCGAGGACCCGGCGGCGGTCAACGTGTCCTCGCGCTACTCGGCCCACTACGGGGCCAACCGCGAGGTGCTGGGCATCAACAACATCGAGCTGATCACCGACCGCTCGCTGGAAATCAACCTGCGGGAAATCACCCAGGTGAAGAAGGACTGGCCGGACCGGGCGCTGATCGTTTCGCTGATGGTGCCGTGCGTGGAGGAATCGTGGAAACGCATCCTGCCGCTGGTGGAGGCCACCGGCGCCGACGGCATCGAGCTCAACTTCGGCTGCCCCCACGGCATGCCCGAGCGCGGCATGGGCGCGGCGGTCGGCCAGGTGCCGGAGTACGTCGAGCAGGTGACGCGCTGGTGCAAGACCTACTGTTCGCTGCCGGTGATCGTCAAGCTGACGCCCAACATCACCGACATCCGCGTCGCCGCCCGCGCCGCGCACCGGGGCGGCGCCGATGCGGTGTCGCTGATCAACACCATCAACTCCATCACCAGCGTCGACCTGGAGCACATGGTCGCCCTGCCCACCGTCGGCAGCAAAAGCACCCACGGCGGCTACTGCGGCTCGGCGGTCAAACCGATCGCGCTGAACATGGTGGCGGAAATCGCCCGCGACCCGCAGACCCATGGCTTACCGATCTGCGGCATCGGCGGCATCGGCAGTTGGCGCGACGCGGCGGAGTTCATCGCCCTGGGCAGCGGCGCGGTGCAGGTGTGCACGGCGGCGATGCTGCACGGGTTCCGCATCGTCGAGGAGATGAAGGACGGGCTGTCACGCTGGATGGACAGTCAGGGCTACGCCAGCCTTGCGGATTTCTCCGGGCGGGCGGTGGGCAACACCACCGACTGGAAGTACCTGGACATCAACTACCAGGTGATCGCGAAGATCGACCAAGAGGCGTGCATCGGCTGCGGGCGCTGCCACATCGCCTGCGAGGACACCTCGCACCAGGCCATCGCCAGCCTGCGCCAGGCGGACGGCACGCACACCTATGAAGTGATCGATGAGGAATGCGTGGGCTGCAACCTGTGCCAGATCACCTGCCCGGTGCAGGACTGCATCGAGATGGTGCCGGTGGAGTCCGGCAAGCCGTTCCTGGACTGGAACCATGATCCGCGCAATCCCTACCATGTCAGCCCTTGAGGGCGGCGGCGCCTGAACCGGCGCCATCGCCAGCAGGCTGGCTCCCACATTCTTCCTGTGGGAGCCAGCCTGCTGGCGATGAGGCCCGCCCCGGCACCTCAAGGCTCAAGGCTCAGGGCTCAGGGCTCCAGCCCGATCCCCCGCAGGATCACCCCGGTCACCGTCTGCACCGCCCGCTCGAACTGCATGTCCGACAGCGGCTGGTGCTCGTTGAGAATGTTCACCTGATGGTCGAAGTCGGCGTAGTGCTGGGTCGAGGCCCAGATCATGTACAGCAGGCTCGACGGTTCCACCGGGAGGATGCGCTTGTCCTCCACCCATTGGCGGATCTTGGCTTCCTTCATCTTCGCCCAGTCGTACAGGCTGGCGTCCAGCGCCTCGCCCAGGGTCGGCGCGCCGTGGATGATCTCGTTGGCCCACACCTTGGAGCCGTAGGGGCGGCTGCGCGAGTGGTTCATCTTGGCGCGGATGTAGCTGCTGAGCACCACGCGCGGGTCGTCGAACATCTCGAAGCACAGCGCGTCCTGCTTCCACACGTCCAGCAGATCCAGCAGCACCGCGCTGTACAGCTCGCCCTTGGTGCTGAAGTAGTAATGCAGGTTGGAGCGCGGCAGTTGCACTTCGGCGGCGATGTCGGCCATGGCCGTGCCGCCGAAGCCTTTTTCGGCGAACACCTTTTCCGCCGCCAACAGGATCTTCTCGACGTTACTGCGGCGGATTCCGATCTTGTGATTGCCCATGAGGGCTCCCTGTCGACAACGTTGTTGAAGACTAGCATCCGCTCTGGGCAGCGGGCGACAGCCAGGCACGATTCTTCACACACAGGCCGGCTCATCTGGTTTAGGATCGCCCCCCTTCTCCCCGTCATCCGCTGAAGGATCCTGCCCGTGAACATTCGCCAGCGCATCGCTGCGGACGATCCCGCCCTCGCCGCCCTGTGGGAACGCTCGGTGCGCGCCACCCACGCCTTCCTGCCCGAAGACGACATCCAGCGGCTGTTCCCGCTGGTGCGCGACACCTACCTGCCGGCCCTCGACGTGTGGGTGTTCGAGAACCCCGACCGCAGCCCGGCCGGCTTCATCGCGACCGATGCGGACACCGTGCAGATGCTGTTCATCGACCCGGCGCAGCGCGGCCAGGGCATCGGCCGCCGCCTGCTCGACCATGTCCGGCGCCCGCGGCTGAAGGTCGACGTCAACGAACAGAATCCCCAGGCCCACGGCTTCTACCGGCACTACGGTTTCGAAGACATCGGCCGCTCGGAGACCGACGGCGAAGGCCGACCGTTTCCGGTCATACACATGCGCCTGAAGGCCGACTGAGGCGCGCTCTATACTCAGCCCCGCGACTTCACTGAAAGGGAACTGCCCCATGCCGATGAAAACCCTGCTGACCGCCGGCGCCCTGCTGGCGTCGTTGACCGTTTCCCAGGCGTTCGCCCACGCCCACCTCAAATCCCAGGTGCCGGCCGCCGACAGCACCGTCGCCGCGCCGACGGAACTGCGCCTTAAGTTTTCCGAAGGCGTCGAGACCACGTTCACCAAGGTCACGATCACCCGCGACGGCGCGCCGGTGACGGTCAAGCCGCTGACCACCGAAGATGACAAGAAGACCTTGATCGTCACCCCCGAGGCGCCGCTGACCGCCGGCAAGTACAAGGTCGAATGGCACGCGGTGTCGGTCGACACGCACAACAGCGAAGGCGCCTATCAGTTCAAGGTCGGCCAATAGTCCATGGCCGAAGCGTTGGTGCTGTGCCGGTTCCTGCATTTCACCGTGGTGCTGACGCTGTTCGGGGCCTGGCTGTTCCGGCCGCTGCTGCTCAAGGCTGATGCGACAGACGCGGACCTTCGCTCCAGCCGCTGGTTGGCGGCCGTGGCCCTGGTCAGCGGCGTCGTCTGGGCGTTGCTGGTCACCGCAAGCATGGCCGGTTCGCTGGCGGCGGCGTTCGATCCGCAGACGTTGGCGCTGGTGTCGCAGCAGACGTTCTTCGGCCAGGTCTGGCGCTGGCACCTGTTGCTCAACGCCCTGCTGCTGATGCTGCTGTTCACGCCCTGGCGCACGCGCCGGCCGTTGCGCCAGGGCCTCGCCGCCCTGCTGCTGGCGACGCTGGCGCCGGTCGGCCACGGCGCCATGTTCGACGGCTGGCACGGGCAACTGCTGATCCTCAACCAGATCGTCCACCTGACCTGCGTCGGCGCCTGGCTCGGCGGATTGCGGGTGCTGGTGAGGGTCCTGCGCCGGCCGCAAATCGCCATCGCGCCGGTGCTGCGTAGCTTCAGCGGCATCGGCTACGGGTTGGTGGCGGGGTTGCTGGTCACCGGCCTGATCAACGTGCGGGCGCTGACCGGCCAGTGGTGGCCGACGCCGCTGTTCACGGGCTTCGCCCTGATCCTGCTGATCAAGGCGCTGCTGGTGCTCGGCATGCTCGGGCTGGCGCTGTTCAACCGCCTGCGGATCAAGGACTGCGAACGGCGCGCCGCTGCCCTCAGGCGCAGCGTGACGCTGGAATGGCTGCTGGGGATCGGCGCAGTGGCGGCGGTGTCGCTGCTCGGCACCCTGCCGCCGATGATCGCCGCCTGAAGCCTCAGCGGGCGCTCACCTCTGTTGCGAATGCCACAAAACCTGTGGGAGCGAGCTTGCTCGCGATAGCGGTGGGCCTGCCGGCATTAATGCAACTGACAGACCGCAATCGCGAGCAGTCTCGCTCCTACAGGGGCAGTGGCCCGCAGGACTTGCCGGGAATCAGTGCGGCTGGGTGTCCCCCGCCGCCGTGTCGATGCTCACCACCACCGACATCCCCGGCCGCAACCGCTCGCTCTCCTGCTGGTCGGGGTCGATGGTGATGCGCACCGGCACCCGCTGGGCGATCTTCACGAAATTGCCGGTGGCGTTGTCGGCCTGCAACAGGGCGAATTCGGAACCGGTGCCCGGCGACACATGCTGCACCCGGCCGGTGAATCTGCGGTGGTTCAGCGCATCGACCGTGAAGGTCGCCGGCTGGCCGACCCGCACGTTGTCCATCTGGGTTTCCTTGAGGTTGGCGATCACCCACTTCTGGTTCGGCACCAGCGCCATCAGTTGCGCGCCGGAGTTGACGTAGGCGCCGAGGCGCACGCCGATCTGCCCCAACTGGCCGTCACGGGGGGCGATGATGCGGGTGTTGGACAAATCGATCCGCGCCAGTTGCACCGCCGCCTCGGCGCTGGCCACCGCCGCTTCCAGGGAGCCGCGGTTGACGATCACCGTCTGCAGGTCCTGCCGGGCGATCTCAAGGTTCGCCTTGGCCTGGGCCACCGACGCGGTGGTCTGGGCACTGGCGGCAAGGGTCACGTCCAGCTCGCGCCGGGACACCGAACCGTCGCTCACCAGCGCCTTGTTGCGCGCCAGGTCCGCCCCGCTCTTGCGCGCCTGGGCCTCGCTGTCGGCCAGCGCCGCCTGACGCAGCTTGATGGTCGCCTCGGCGCTGTTGCGCTGCTGCACCACGTTGGCCAGCGCGGCCTTCTGCACCGCCAGCTGCGCCAGCGACTGATCCAGCCGCTGCTTGTAGATGCGGTCGTCCAGGCGCACCAGCAGGTCGCCTTCCTTGACGAACTGGAAGTCCTGCACCGGCACTTCGTACACGTAGCCGCTGAGCTGCGGGCCGATGATCGTCACTTGCCCGCGCACCAAAGCGTTCTCGGTGGTTTCGACGGCGCTGCTGAACGGCGGCAGCTGCCAGGCGTACAGCACGATCAGCACGCCGACCAGGGCGATGGCGGCGAACCCCAGCGACGAGATGATCCGCACCCGCAGGGAACGCGGTTCGGTGTTGGGCGACGACGGCGGCGCCACACCCTCGGGCGTGGCGGCAATGGCGTTGGTGGTGACGGTCGGTTCGGTCATGAAGAAGAGGCACCGCTGGAGGGGACGGAAGGCTTGGGAGAAACCGTGCGGGTGGTGCTGACCAGCCACAGCGCGCGGACGGAAATCCAGATCAGGGTCAGCACCGCGATCACGGCGATCAGCATGAACACATCGTTGTAGGCCAGGATGTTGGCTTCGCGGGTGGCGGCGTTGGCCAGGCTGCGGATGCCTTGCAGGTTGCGCAGGCCCGGATCGGCGATCAGCGAGCCCACCGCCGAGCCGCCGCCCTGCACGCGGGCGGCCACCTGGGGATCGGCCAGCACCAGTCGGTCGACGATGTGGCTGGAGTGGAACTTCTCGCGCGCGATCTGGAACGTGCCCAGCAACGCCGCGCCGATCAGGCCGCCGAGGTTGTTGCAGATCCCGAACAGCACCGAGAAGCTCACCAGGTTGCGCGGATTGGTCAGCACGTTGCGGGTGCCGAGCACCATGGTCGGCCCGAGGAAGAAGGTGCTGCCGAACGCCAGCAGGAACTGGCTGAAGTAGAGGTTCTGCGGGCGCGTCAGGTTGTTCGAGTAGCTGTCCATCACCGACCCGGTGGCCATCAGCGCCAGGGAGATGATCAACGGCAGGAGCAAGTGCGCAGGATTGATGGTCAGCGCGCTGGTGAGCAGCCCGGCGATGCTGCCGATCAGCATCACCACGTACAGGCTGTGCAACTGCTGGCTGCCCATGTTCAGGTTCTGCATGAACCCCACGGCGCCGGTGGACTGCTCCGAAGTGACCATGCGGATCAGGATCACCGCCAGGGCCAGGCGGATCATCACCCCGCTGCCGAGCCAGCGGGTCATCAGCATCGGGTTGCTGCGGTTGTGCTCGATGGCCAGGCCCGCCAGGATCAGCACGATGGCCGCCGCCAGGGCGATGCCGATCCAGCGCGCCTCCAACCACCAGTCGATCCGCCCCAGCGACAGCACCGCGCAGAGCAGCGCCACGCCGCTGGCGAGGATGGCGAAGGTGAGGAAGTCCAGCGGTTCGAAGGTGCGGAAGCGGTCGCCCGGCGGCAGTTTCAGCATCAGCACGCAGCCCAGCGACAGCAGCGCCATGCCCATTTCGAACAGGTACAGGCCGCGCCATTCGGCGATCTGCAAGAGGTCTTCGGAGAACAGCCGCGCCAACGGCAAGGCCAGCTGCGACGCGCCCAGCCCCAGCACCAGCGCCTTCATCCGCCATTTGGCCGGGAACGCCTGCACCATGTAATACAGGCCCAGGGAACTGAGCGCCGCGCCGACCATGCCGTGGGCGGCGCGCACCGCAATCGCCGAACTCAGGTCGTTGACGAACAGGTGGCCGAAGGTCACCAGCGCGTACAGCACCAGGAACACCTCGGTGAACGCCCGCAGGCCGAACTGCTGGCGGAACTTCACCAGCAACAGGTTCATCGACACGTTGGTCATCACATACGCCGCCGGCAGCCAGGCCATCTCCGCCGTGGTCGCGCCGAGCGCGCCTTGCAGGTAAGGCAGGTTGGCGACCACCAGCGAATTGCCCAGCCCGCCGGTCAACGCCACCAGCAACCCCACCAGCGCATAGGCCAGGCGCTTGGGGTTGGAATGCAGCGGCGTCGAGGGGGAACCCGGCAGGCTGGGCTTCTCGTGGGGTTGCCAGTTGCGCGGGGCGTAGTGATCCATTGAAAGGCCTTGTGCCGGAAAGTTGAACAAGTGTGACGCAAAACCACGGCCAAACCCATATCCGCTGTGGAATCGGAACTGCTCGCAATAGCGTGGAGTCAGCCCTGTCGACGGTGACTGAAACGGCCTCATCGCGGGCAAGCCCGCTCCCACATTGACCGTGCCGTGCACAAGACCTGTGGGAGCGGGCTTGCCCGCGATGACGTCGGCCCAGGCACCGCAGGGCTTGAGGCAGACCACTGCCCCGCCCGATTCGTAAAAATTGTTTAAAGGTCATCTCGCCCGCAGCGGATGTTTCCCGCCGCCCGCCGATGCCAACCTTGCCGCACTTCTCAACTGCAAGGTGTTCGCTATGACCACGTCCAACCGTCGACGCTCCCTGCGTCCGTTAAAAAGCCTTCTGGCCGCCGCCCTGTTGCTGCCCGCCCTCGCCTTCGCCCAGGAACGCCCCTGGCCGGACGGCTCGCAGCTGGTGATTTCGGTGTCGATGCAATTCGAGACCGGCGGCCAGCCGGAAGGCGCCGAAAGCCCGTTCTCCGGCAGCCCGCTGCCCAAGGGCTACCCCGACCTGCCGGCGCAGACCTGGTTCGACTACGGCTACAAGGAAGGCCTGTGGCGGATGCTCGACCTGTGGGACCGTACCGGCATCAAGGTCACCTCCCATGTGGTCGGCGAAGCGGCGCTCAAGCACCCGGAACTGGCCAAGGCCATCGCCGAACGCGGCCACGAAGTGGCGGCCCATGGCATGCGCTGGGCCGATTCGTACAACATGAACTACGCCCAGGAAAAGCAGTTCATCGGCGACGGCGTGGCCGCCGTGGAGAAAATCACCGGCCAGCGCTCGGTGGGCTACAACGCCAACTGGCTGCGGCGCAGCCCCAACACGCTGAAGGTGCTGCAGGACCTGAACTTCACCTACCACATCGACGACGTCAGCCGCGACGAACCGTTCGTGACCCTGGTGCGCGGCCGCAAGTTCGCCGTGGTGCCGTACACCCTGCGCAACAACGACATCGTGCTGGTCGAGGGCCGGCACTTCTCCGCCGAGCAGTTCTACCAGCAGCTGGTGCTGGAGTTCGACCGCCTGTATGCCGAGGGCGCCGAGAAACGGCGGATGATGTCGGTCAGCCTGCACGACCGCATCGGCGGCACCCCAGCGATGGTCGAGGCCATGGAGCGCTTCATCCGTTACGCCCAGTCCCATCCGAAGGTGAGCTTCATGCGCAAGGACCGGATCGCGCAAATCGTGCTGACCGAGAAGGATCCGCTGATCGACGACAGCGAAGCGGCCTATAACCACTGAGGCTTGCGGCGAGGACGCTTCCTCGCCGTCATCGCAAATTCAGGCCCGCAGCATCATGTAGGCCGCCACCACCAGGCACACCCCGGCGAACCCCACCTGCAAGGCCCGCGCCGGCACCAGGTAGCAGAGTTTGCGACCGATGATCATGCCGACGATGCTGGCGACGATGAACGCTGCGCCCACGTTATCGATCCGCACCCCGGCGTGGAACGCACCGGCCACGCCGATGGCGGAGATCAGGCTGATCACCATCAGCGACGTGGCGACGATGCCGCGCATCTGCACATCGGTCAGTTGCTTGAACGCCGGCACGATCAGAAAGCCGCCGCCGACGCCGAGCAGTCCCGACACCACGCCGGTCACCGCCCCCAGCGCCGCGAGGGTCGCGGTGCATTTGGCGGTCCAGGCCAGGCGTCCGGTCTGCTGGTTGAGCATGCAGTTCTTCTGCCCCCAACTGGCATGGCCGTGGTCGCTCGGCCCCTCTTCCTTGCGCTCGCGGCGCAGCATGCGCCCGGCCACCATCACCATCAGCAGGCTGAAGAGGATCATTAGGATCTTCTCCGGCAACTGATGGGCGAAGTAGATGCCCAGCGGCGAAAACACCGCCCCCAGCGCCGCGATCAACAACGCCGCACGGTAGCGCACCAGCCCGTGGCGCAAGCCGTCGATGGCGCCGACCGCCGCCGCGCTGCCCACCGCGAACAGCGCCACCGGCGCCGCTTGCGTCATGCTCCAGCCCAACCCCAGCACCAGCGCCGGCACGGCGAGAATCCCGCCGCCCGCGCCGGTCAGGCCGAGGATCAGCCCCATCACCACACCAAACAGACTTGCCAGCAACATAAGCGGATCTCAGTCGACTCTGGACAGGCCGGTCAGCCATTCGCGGCCCTTGAGCATGCCGTTCCAGTAGAACCACGGCAGCAACGTCGCCTTCAGCCACCACGCCGAACGGCGCGGCACGGTCGGGTCGAGGGCGAAGGTCGGCAGCAGTTTGCCGCCGTAGCCGAACTCGGCGAGGATCACCTTGCCCTTCTCCACCGTCAGCGGGCACGACCCGTAGCCGTCGTACTTGAGCGGCAGCGGCTGGCCCTTGCGCAGGGCCAGCAGGTTCTGCGCGACCACCACGACCTGCTTGCGCACCGCCGCGGCGGTCTTGGCGTTGGCGGTGCCGCAGATGTCGCCCAGGCCGAACACCTCGGGGTAGCGCGGATGCTGCAGCGTGTGCGGATTGACCTCGCACCAACCGGCCGCATCGGCCAAGGGGCTCTGCGCGATGAAGTCCGGGGCGACCTGCGGCGGCACGGCGTGCAGCAGGTCGAAGGCCTTCGCCTCGCGGGTGACGTTGCCGTCGGCGTCCTTGACCTCGAACCACGCGGTCTTCGCCGGGCCGTCCACTTTCACCAGGTTCGAATTGAACGCCAGCCGGGCGTTGTACTTCTCGATGTACTTCATCAGCGGCGGCACGAAGGTCGGCACGCCGAACAGCGCAGGTCCGGCCAGGTTGAACTCCACGTCGATGCCGTTCAGCACCGAAGACTGGAGCCAGTGATCGCAGGACAGGTACAGCGCCTTCTGCGGCGCGCCGGCGCATTTGATCGGCATCGCCGGCTGGGTGAACAACGCCTTGCCGCCGCGCAGGTTCTGCACCAGTTCCCAAGTGTAGGCCGCGTGCTGGTAACTGTAGTTGGAGGTGACGCCGTGCCGGCCGAGGCTTTCCTGCAGGCCTTCGATCTTCTCCCAGGCCAGGCGCAGGCCGGGGCAGACGATCAGGTTGCGGTAGCTGACGGTGCGGTCGTCGTTGAGGGTGAGCTGGCGCTTGTCCGGGTCGACGCAGGTCACCAGGGCCTGCACCCAGGTCGCCTGGCGCGGCAGCACCGACGTCATCGGCCGCGCGGTGTCCTTCACGTCGTAGGCGCCGCCGCCGACCAGCGTCCACGCCGGTTGGTAGTAATGGTGGGTGCTCGGTTCGATCACGGTGACTTTCAGGGTCGGGTCACGCTTGAGCAGGCTGGCGACGAAACCGATGCCGGCCGTACCGCCGCCGATGACCACGATGTCCGCACTGATGGAGGGGCCCCAGTGTTGGTCGTTCATTGCTTGTTCCTTTTGCTGCACGCAAGGATGGATGCGGGAGCGAGCCGGCGCGCGATGACGGCGCGACATTCGCCATCGACATGGCCTGAACCACCGCAATCGCGATCAGGCCCGCTCCCGCAGGTGCCGTGTTTCGTTATTGGGGTCCGGGCTGTTCCCAACTCTTGAGCACCGCGCCGCAGTACAGGCCCGAGAGGGTTTTCATCACCTGGATCACTTCGTGACTGGCGAGGCCGTAGAAAATGTACTTGCCTTCACGGCGGGTCGCGACCAGCCCTTCATCGCGCAGGATGCCCAATTGCTGGGACAGGGTCGGCTGACGCACGCCGGTCATCTTTTCCAGGTCGCCGACGTTGCGTTCGCCCTGGGTCAACTGGCACAGGATCAACAGCCGGTCCTCGTTGGCCAGGGCCTTGAGCAGCGAACAGGCCTTGGAGGCCGACGCCCGCAGTTGGGCGACTTCACATTCGGTCAGACTGGATTGCATTTGCAGGAAGCCTTCAACGTCACTTAAGCTGCGAACATTATGTTTTTACATAAAGTGTTGCAACCCATGACTGACTTCTCGTCCCCTTTCACAGGTTCATCTCCATGCCCGCACTGATTGAAGCCTTCCTCGACCCCGTCTCCTCGACCTACAGCTACGTGGTCTACGAGGCCGACGGCGGTCAGTGCGCGATCGTCGATCCGGTGCTCGACTACGACGGCGCCGCCGGCCGCACCTGCACCGCCCAGGCCGACAAGATCATCGCCTTCGTCCGCGCCCATGGCCTGCACGTGCAATGGCTGCTGGAAACCCACGCCCATGCCGACCACCTCTCCGCCGCGCCGTACCTGCGCCGGGAGCTGGGCGGCAAGATCGCCATCGGCCAGGCGATCAGCAAGGTGCAGGACGTGTTCAAGGCGCTGTTCAACCTGGAGCCGGAATTTTGCGTCGACGGCTCGCAGTTCGATCATCTGTTCGCCCCCGGCGAATCCTTCATGATCGGCGGCCTCAAGGCCACCGCCCTGCACGTCCCCGGCCACACGCCGGCGGACATGGCCTACCTGATCGACGGCGAGCAGATCCTGGTCGGCGACACCCTGTTCATGCCGGACGTCGGCACCGCCCGCTGCGACTTCCCCGGCGGCGACGCCCATCAATTGTTCAAGTCGATCCACAAGCTGCTGGCCTTCCCCGCCAGCGTCAAACTCTACGTCTGCCACGATTACCCGCCGGCCGGCCGCGGCCCGCAGTGCCAGACCACCGTCGGCGAACAGCGCAAAAGCAACATCCATGTGCACGACGGCATCGATGAGGCGGCGTTCGTCCAGATGCGCACCCGGCGCGACGCCGGGCTGGGCATGCCGACGCTGCTGCTGCCGGCGATCCAGGTGAACGTGCGGGCGGGCAACCTGCCGCCTGCGGAAAGCAACGGCGTGACGTACCTGAAAATTCCGCTCAATGCCTTTTGAGGCGGAATGCCCGACACCTTTGCGATTCTTTTTCCCACGGGTGCCGGCGAAAGGGTCGAATTGAACGAAGCGTCCTCCATGCGGAAACTCGAATGCGCAAACATTCAATGGAGTTTTCGCAATATGGACATTCGCATCAACCACCGGGACATGACGCCGGATCAGAAATCCCGTTTCGTCAGGGCCGTCCTCACGCTGAAAAACGATGTCGACAGCGTGCTGCGGCCCGGACAGCAGAGCCGCTACGACGACTTCGTGCAGATCCACAAGAACTCGATGGGCAGGGGCAATCCGCTGGTTCCCAATCCCCACGCCACCCCTTTGTTCTACCCTTGGCACCGAGTCCTGCTGCGCCAGTTCGAACTGGCCCTGCAGTCCGCCGTCGACGACCCCGACATCACCCTGCCCTACTGGAACTGGCAGCTCACCGGCGCCGACAACCCCTTCACCTCGGACTTCATGGGCGCCAACGGCGACAATCTGGACCGGCAGCACCTGATCAGCGGCCCGTTCACCCTGGAGGCCAACCGGTTCAGGGTCGCCGTATGGGACACCGACATCGCTCCCACGCCGGACAACATCAGTCTGCGCCGCAACTTCGGGCAGGCCGGCAGGCTGCCCGGGCCGGACGAGGTGATCGACGTGCTCAATCGCCCCTCCTACCAGCAAGATGCCAACGGATGGGAATTGGTCTCCCAACGCCAGTTGCACAATCCGGTGCATGGCTGGATCGGCGGCAACATGGCGGAAGCGTCCTCCCCCAACGACCCGATCTTCTTCCTGCACCACTGCTACATGGACCTGCTGTGGGAACGCTGGAAGCAACAGCACCGCAGCAGCGGCAAGCCATTTGCGGAGCCGTTGCTGAATCAGACCCTGGTCTTCCACCCGGACAACGAACCGGCGCCGTGGCCGCAGACCTTCACCGTACAAGAGACGATCGACACGCAAGCGCTCAACTACAGGTACGCCTCCGTCTGACCGCCCGTGGGGCTCAACTGCCCAAGGTCAACCCGTTCGCCGGCAGCGGCAGCGCGGTCTTGTAGCGCACCTGCTTGAGCGCAAAGCTTGAGCGGATGTTCGCCACGCCCGGCACCTTGGTCAGAAAGTCCATCATGAAGCGCTCAAGCGACTGGATCGTCGGCACCAGCACCCGGATCAGGTAGTCCGGGTCGCCGGCCATCAAGTAGCACTCCATCACTTCGGGGCGGTCCGAGATCGCCTCTTCGAAATGCTGCAAGGCTTCCTCCACCTGCTTCTCCAGGCTCACATGGATGAACACGTTGACGTGCAGGCCCAAAAGATCCGCATCGAGCAAGGTCACCTGCTCGCGGATCACCCCCAGTTCCTCCATCGCCTTGACCCGGTTGAAGCACGGCGTCGGCGACAGGTTGACCGAACGGGCGAGGTCGGCGTTGGTGATGCGCGCATTCTCCTGAAGGCTGTTGAGAATGCCGATGTCGGTACGGTCCAGTTTGCGCATGAGACAAAACCACCTGTTTTTTATGTTTATGCAGATTTTCTATCTGCAAATGATCTTCAGCGCAACGAAACACAGAGAAATATTCTTCTTGGCCGGGCCTATGATTGTTGTAGGACAAAAATTCTTTTACCGAAGAACGACTGTCAGCTCACTACAAGAAATTCACAAGATCGAGCGTAGAAGCCATGACCCAAGCGTATGAACCGCTGCGTCTGCACGTGCCCGAACCCTCGGGCCGCCCAGGCTGCAAAACCGACTTCTCCTACCTGCATCTGACCGACGCCGGCACGATGCGCAAGCCTTCCATCGACGTAGAGCCCGCCGACACCGCAGACCTGGCCCGTGGCCTGATCCGCGTGCTCGACGACCAGGGCAACGCCCACGGCCCCTGGGCCGAAGACGTGCCGGTCGAGATCCTGCGCAAGGGCATGCGCGCCATGCTCAAGACGCGCATCTACGACAACCGCATGGTGGTCGCCCAGCGTCAGAAAAAGATGTCGTTCTACATGCAGAGCCTCGGCGAGGAAGCCATCGGCAGCGCCCAGGCCCTGGCGCTGAACATCGATGACATGTGCTTCCCGACCTACCGCCAGCAAAGCATCCTGATGGCCCGCGAAGTGCCGCTGGTGGACCTGATCTGCCAGTTGCTGTCCAACGAGCGCGATCCGCTCAAGGGTCGCCAGCTGCCGATCATGTACTCGGTCAAGGACGCCGGTTTCTTCACCATCTCCGGCAACCTCGCCACCCAATTCATTCAGGGCGTGGGCTGGGGCATGGCCTCGGCGATCAAGGGCGACACCAAAATCGCCTCGGCCTGGATCGGCGACGGCGCCACCGCCGAATCGGACTTCCACACCGCCCTCACCTTCGCCCACGTCTATCGCGCCCCCGTGATCCTCAACGTGGTCAACAACCAGTGGGCGATCTCCACCTTCCAGGCCATCGCCGGCGGTGAAGCCACCACCTTCGCCGGACGCGGCGTCGGCTGCGGCATCGCCTCCCTGCGCGTGGACGGCAACGACTTCGTCGCCGCCTTCGCCGCCTCCGCCTGGGCCGCCGAACGCGCCCGCCGGGGCCTGGGCCCGACCATGATCGAATGGGTCACCTACCGCGCCGGCCCGCACTCGACCTCCGACGATCCGTCCAAGTACCGCCCGGCCGACGACTGGAGCCACTTCCCGCTGGGCGACCCGATCGCTCGCCTGAAGCAGCACCTGATCAAGATCGGCCACTGGTCGGAGGAAGAGCACGCCGCCGCCAGCGCCGAGATCGAGGCCGAAGTCATCGCCGCCCAGAAGCAGGCCGAGCAGCACGGCACCCTCACCAGCGGGCAGATCCCGAGCGCCGCGACCATGTTCGAAGACGTATACAAAGAGATGCCGGAGCACTTGAAGCGCCAGCGTCAGCAGTTGGGGGTCTGAGATGAACGATCACAACAACAATATCCAGCTGGAAACCGCCATGACCACGACCACCATGACCATGATCCAGGCCCTGCGCTCGGCCATGGACGTGATGCTTGAGCGCGACGACAACGTCGTGGTGTTCGGCCAGGACGTCGGCTACTTCGGCGGCGTGTTCCGTTGCACCGAAGGCCTGCAGACCAAATACGGCACCTCGCGGGTGTTCGACGCACCGATCTCCGAGAGCGGCATCGTCGGCACCGCCGTGGGCATGGGCGCCTACGGCCTGCGCCCGGTGGTGGAAATCCAGTTCGCCGACTACGTGTACCCGGCCTACGACCAGATCATTTCCGAGGCGGCGCGCCTGCGCTACCGCTCGGCCGGCGAGTTCACCGCGCCGATGACCCTGCGCATGCCCTGCGGCGGCGGCATCTACGGCGGCCAGACCCACAGCCAGAGCATCGAGGCCCTGTTCACCCAGGTCTGCGGCCTGCGCACCGTCATGCCGTCCAACCCCTACGACGCCAAAGGCCTGCTGATCGCCTCCATCGAAAACGATGACCCGGTGATCTTCCTGGAGCCCAAGCGCCTGTACAACGGCCCGTTCGACGGCCACCACGACCGCCCGGTGACCCCGTGGTCGAAACACCCCGCCGCCCAGGTGCCGGACGGCTACTACACCGTGCCGCTGGACGTCGCCGCCATCACCCGTCCGGGCAAGGACGTGACCGTGCTGACCTACGGCACCACCGTCTACGTGTCGCAGGTGGCCGCCGAAGAGAGCGGCGTGGACGCCGAGGTCATCGACCTGCGCAGCCTGTGGCCGCTGGACCTTGAGACCATCGTCAAGTCCGTGAAGAAGACCGGCCGCTGCGTCGTGGTGCACGAAGCCACGCGCACCTGCGGTTTCGGCGCCGAGTTGGTGTCGCTGGTGCAAGAGCATTGCTTCCATCACCTGGAAGCCCCGATCGAGCGCGTCACCGGTTGGGACACCCCCTACCCGCACGCGCAGGAGTGGGCGTATTTCCCAGGGCCGTCCCGAGTGGGCGCGGCGTTGAAACGGGTCATGGAGGTCTGAATGGGCACGCACGTCATTAAAATGCCGGACATCGGCGAAGGCATCGCAGAAGTAGAACTGTCGCAGTGGCACGTCAAGGTCGGGGACCTGGTCGTCGAAGACCAGGTGCTGGCCGACGTCATGACCGACAAGGCCATGGTCGACATCCCGTCGCCGGTGCACGGCAAGGTCATCGCCCTCGGCGGGCAGCCAGGTGAAGTGATGGCGGTCGGCAGCGTGCTGATCAGCATCGAAGTCGAAGGCGCCGGCAACCTGAAGGAGTCCGCCGCGCCGGCTCCGGTCAAGGAAGCCCCGGCCCCCGTGGCGCCGAAGGTCGAGGCCGTCATCGAAAGCAAACCTGCCGCCGCACCGCGTCCGGCCGCCGTTTGCCAGGGCCCGATGGTGGCCCGCGAGGCCGGCGACCGTCCGCTGGCCTCCCCGGCGGTGCGCAAGCACGCGCTGGACCTGGGCATCCAGCTGCGCCTGGTGCGCGGTTCCGGCCCGGCCGGCCGGGTGCTGCACGAAGACCTCGACGCCTACCTGGCGCAAGGTCAGTCGAACGCTTCGGCGCCTGCCGCCAACGCTTACGCCCAGCGCAACGACGAAGAGCAGATCCCGGTGATCGGCATGCGCCGCAAGATCGCCCAGCGCATGCAGGAATCCACCCAGCGCGCCGCGCACTTCAGCTACGTCGAGGAAATCGACGTCACCGCCATCGAAGAGCTGCGCGCGCACCTGAACGACAAGCACGGCGCCAACCGCGGCAAGCTCACCCTGCTGCCGTTCCTGGTGCGGGCGCTGGTCGTCGCCCTGCGCGACTTCCCGCAGATGAACGCCCGTTACGACGACGAGGCCCAGGTCATCCACCGCCTCGGTGCGGTGCATGTCGGTGTCGCCACCCAGAGCGACGTCGGCCTGATGGTGCCGGTGGTGCGCCACGCCGAAGCCCGCAGCCTGTGGGACAGCGCCGCAGAGATCGCCCGCCTGGCCAACGCCGCGCGCAACGGCAAGGCCAGCCGCGACGAACTGTCCGGCTCGACCATCACCCTGACCAGCCTCGGCGCGCTGGGCGGCATCGTCAGCACCCCGGTGCTGAACCTGCCGGAAGTGGCCATCGTCGGCGTGAACAAAATCGTCGAACGGCCGATGGTCGTCAAAGGCCAGGTGGTGATCCGCAAGATGATGAACCTCTCCAGCTCCTTCGATCACCGCGTGGTCGACGGCATGGACGCGGCGCTCTTCATCCAGGCCATCCGTGGCCTGCTCGAACAACCCGCGACCCTGTTTGTGGAGTGAGGCACGCATGCAAACCCTGAACACCACCCTGCTGATCATCGGCGGCGGCCCCGGCGGCTACGTGACGGCGATCCGCGCCGGCCAGCTCGGCATCTCGACCATCCTGGTCGAAGGCCGCTCGCTGGGCGGCACCTGCCTGAACATCGGCTGCATTCCGTCCAAGGCCCTGATCCATGTGGCCGAGCAGTTCCAGCAGACGCAGCACCACAGCCAGCATTCGGCGCTGGGCATCAGCGTCGGCGCGCCGACCCTCGACATCGGCAAGAGCGTCGAGTGGAAGGACGGCATCGTCGACCGCCTGACCACCGGCGTGGCGGCGCTGCTGAAGAAGAACAAAGTGCAGGTCATCAACGGCTGGGCCAAGGTCATCGACGGCAAGACCGTCGAGGTCGGCGACACCCGCATCCAGTGCGAACACCTGGTGCTGGCCACCGGCTCGAAGACCGTCGACCTGCCGATGCTGCCGATCGGCGGGCCGGTCATCTCGTCCACCGAAGCCCTGGCACCTACGTCGGTGCCCAAGCGCCTGATCGTGGTCGGCGGCGGCTACATCGGCCTGGAACTGGGCATCGCCTACCGCAAGCTCGGCGCCGAAGTCAGCGTGGTCGAGGCCCAGGACAGGATCCTGCCGGCCTACGACGCCGAACTGACCCAACCGGTGCACGAAGCCCTCAAGCAACTGGGCGTGAAGCTGTACCTCAAGCACAGCGTCCTGGGCTTCGACGGCAAACTGCAAGTGCGCGACCCGAACGGCGAAACCCTGAACCTTGAGACCGACCAGGTGCTGGTGGCCGTCGGCCGCAAGCCCAACACCCAGGGCTGGAACCTCGAAGCGCTGAACCTTCAGATGAACGGCGCCTCGATCAAGATCGACAGACGCTGCCAGACCAGCATGCGCAACGTCTACGCCATCGGCGACGTGGCCGGCGAGCCGATGCTGGCCCACCGCGCCATGGCCCAGGGCGAAATGGTCGCCGAGCTGATCAGCGGCAAGACCCGCGAGTTCAACCCCACCGCCATCGCCGCCGTGTGCTTCACCGACCCGGAGCTGGTGGTGGTCGGCAAGACGCCGGACGAGGCCAAGGCCGCAGGGCTGGACTGCATCGTGTCGAGCTTCCCGTTCGCGGCCAACGGCCGGGCCATGACGCTGGAGTCCAAAAGCGGCTTCGTGCGGGTGGTCGCCCGCCGCGACAACCATGTGATCGTCGGCTGGCAAGCGGTCGGCGTCGGCGTGTCGGAGCTGTCCACGGCGTTTGCCCAGAGCCTGGAGATGGGTGCGCGGCTGGAAGACATCGGCGGCACCATCCACGCCCACCCGACCCTGGGCGAGGCGGTGCAGGAAGCGGCGCTGCGGGCCTTGGGGCATGCCTTGCACATTTGATTCAGGAAGATAGAGGGGGGGCAGTGATGGCCCCCTTCGCGGGCAAGCCCGCTCCCACAGGTTTTGTGTCGTTCACACTGATGCGGCGGGCTGATTCCTACAGGGGATCAGGCTGCCCGCAGAATCTGCGGTCACCGCGAGGCCTGTGGGAGCGGGCTTGCCCGCGATTTCTCAAGGGCGACACGATTTATCTGCCCGTCATCCGATAGTCCGGGCTGCGAAACCGGATCAGAATGAAGTATTGTTGTGCCCATCCAAAAAAACGTCAGAAGCCTTGACCGTTTCGACGGTTGTTCAGTGATAGAGGGTGTCATGGGTAACGAAAGCATCAATTGGGACAAGCTGGGTTTTGACTACATCAAGACCGACAAACGCTATCTGTCGTACTTTCGCAACGGCGAGTGGGACAAAGGCACCCTGACCGAAGACAACGTGCTGCACATCAGCGAAGGCTCCACCGCCCTTCACTATGGCCAGCAGTGCTTCGAAGGCCTGAAGGCCTACCGTTGCAAGGACGGCTCGATCAACCTGTTCCGCCCGGACCAGAACGCCGCCCGCATGCAGCGCAGCTGCGCCCGCCTGCTGATGCCGCACGTGTCCACCGAGCAGTTCATCGAGGCGTGCAAGCAAGTGGTCCGCGCCAACGAGCGCTTCATCCCGCCGTACGGCACCGGCGGCGCGCTGTACCTGCGTCCGTTCGTGATCGGCGTGGGTGACAACATCGGCGTGCGCACCGCGCCGGAGTTCATCTTCTCGGTGTTCGCGATCCCGGTCGGCGCCTACTTCAAGGGCGGCCTGACCCCGCACAACTTCCAGATCTCCACCTTCGACCGCGCCGCCCCGCAAGGCACCGGCGCCGCCAAGGTCGGCGGCAACTACGCGGCCAGCCTGATGCCGGGCTCCCAGGCCAAGAAGGCGCACTTCGCCGACGCCATCTACCTGGATCCGCTGACCCACAAGAAAATCGAGGAAGTCGGTTCGGCCAACTTCTTCGGGATCACCCACGACAACAAGTTCGTCACCCCGAACTCGCCGTCGGTGCTGCCGGGCATCACCCGCCTGTCGCTGATCGAACTGGCCAAGACCCGCCTGGGCCTGGAAGTGGTCGAAGGCGACGTGTTCATCGACAAGCTGTCGGACTTCAAAGAAGCCGGCGCCTGCGGCACCGCCGCCGTGATCACCCCGATCGGCGGCATCAGCTACCAGGACCACCTGCACGTGTTCCACAGCGAAACCGAAGTCGGCCCGGTCACCCAGAAGCTCTACAAAGAGCTGACCGGCGTGCAGACCGGCGACATCGAAGCGCCGGCGGGCTGGATCGTCAAGGTCTGACCTGACGCCCGGCAACGCAAAAGCCCCTCACCGAGCGATCGGTGAGGGGCTTTTTCATGCCCGTGCGTCAGCCTTTCGGCGTGCCGCAGGTCAGGCGCTGCGCAGTTCGACGGTCAGGTGCGACAGCTCATGCACCGGCGCCAGACGCTCGCGGATCGCCTCGGCGCTGACGCCGGCGGCCGCCACCACGCTGACGATGGCCGCCCGCGCCTGCGGGCCGACCTGCCAGACGTGCAGGTCGCTGATGCGCACATCGTCCGAGGCTTCCAGCAGCTCGCGGATCTCTTCGGCCACCGGCTCGTCGGTGGCGTCGAGCAGCACGGCGGCGCTGTCGCGCATCAGGGTGTACGCCCACTTGGCGATGACCACGGCGCCGACGATGCCCATCACCGGATCCAGCCACACCCAGCCCAGATACCGGCCCGCCAGCAGCGCGGCGATGGCCAGCACCGAGGTCAGCGCGTCGGCCAGTACGTGCATGTAGGCCGAGCGGAGGTTGTTGTCGTGATGGTGGTGATGACCGTGGTCGTGGCCGTGTTCATGGGGATGCCCGTGGTCATGGCCGTGATGGCCCATCAACATGAAGGCACTGACCAGGTTGACCGCCAACCCCACCACCGCGATCACCGTGGCTTCGCCGAAGGCCACCGTGGTCGGCTGGAACAGGCGCAGGGCCGATTCGCCAGCGATGCCGAGCGACACCAGCCCCAGCACCATGGCCGAGGCGAAGCCGGCCAGGTCACCGACCTTGCCGGTGCCGAAACTGTAGCGGCGGTTGCTGGCGTTGCGCCGGGCGAACCCATAGGCCGCCGCCGCAATGCCCAAGGCGCCGGCGTGGGTCGCCATGTGGAAACCGTCGGCCAGCAGCGCCATGGAGCCGGTGACATACCCGGCGGCGATTTCGCCGATCATCATCACGAAGGTCAGCGCCACCACCCACAGGGTGCGGCGGGCGTTCTCGTCGTGGGAGGCGCCGAGGAACTGATGGTCGTGGGCGAAGCGTTGAGCGTTGGGCGTCATGGCGTGAGGGCTCACTTGGAATAACGGCGGATGGCCAGCAGCAACTCTTCCACGCCTTGGGCGCGGGCTTCGTCGCTGAGGTCGGGGTGGGCGACGTGCTCACGGGCGTGGGCCTCGATGAACTGCTCCATCAGGCCGTTGACCGCCCCACGGATCGCCGCCATCAGGTGCAGGGTCTTGCCGCAGTCAGCCTCGGCCTCCAGCGACCGCTCCACCGCCTGCACCTGGCCGGCGATGCGCCGCACCCGGTTGAGCAGCTCGGTCTTGTGTTCGTGCGTGTGCGACATACCTATACCCCCTACCCCTATATTGGGCGCGATGATCGCCGTTCGGCCCGGGCCTGGCAAGGTGGTTTTCGGGGGAAGGGATGAATGGAGTGCCGCGAGATCCATGCTCCGCCTCTGCCGACGCCATCGCCATCGCCATCGCCAGCAGGCTGGCTCCCACAGAGGGGCGCGGGTGGATGCTGAATCTGAGTTCACCGCAGCCCCCTGTGGGAGCCAGCCTGCTGGCGATGGCGTCAGTGAGGGCCCCACTGGGCTGGACGGCCTGAACCCCCGAAAAATAAAGCATCATTTCAGCATCATCCGCCAGGCTACGTTGCCTTGCGCCTTTGCCTACAACTGCGCCAGAATCCGCCGGCTTGTGCGGTTTGGGGGGCGTCGGTAACTTGATTCGCGTCACTGAAGGGTCAGTGATCGGGTTTAGTCGCCCGACGTCTCACGAATTGTAAAGCAGCCATTCAGGCGGGTTTTTCAGTACCTGCTCTCTATGGTGGCTGTACGCAGGGCGCCTTCGGGCGCGCCGGATTCGTGAGACCTGCCGGTCGACTAACCTGCGTGCAGCCGCCTCCCCCTCGATTAGTCGCGACGGGTAGGCAGCCTTAATCTTCGAGGTCTCACATATGTTCAAGTACACGCCTAATCCGCCAGAAGCAGAAACAGACGAATCCGATCCAACGTCGCCCTACTCCACCCCCGACTCCCGCAAGCTCCACGAAGCCGCCGAGCGCGCCCTCGACCACTACCTCAAGCCCGAAGCCCCGAAACGACGAAGATCCCGGCCGATGTTCCTCATCGCCCCGGACATGGACCAGGAATCCCTGCTGGCCCACGCCTGCGAATCCATGGCCTCGGCCAACACCCTGCTCAACGACTTCGCCGCCCTGCTGGAACCGCCCTACCGCAACACCGTGCTGGGCATCGCCCAAGTGGTGATGCTGGGCGAACTGGCCGTCAACCGCGCCCTCGACAACATCGATCCGCCCAACCGCTGAGCAACCCCGTGGCGAGGGCGCTCGTTCCTCGCCACACACCGGGAGAACCGACCATGCCTCATCAACCAGATGCACACGTCGTCGCGGCCCTGATGTCCATCGGCCTCAACGAGCGGGATCACCGCTGGGCCCAAAGAACCTGCCTGGCGCTCTACGAAAGTGAAAGGGAATCGGTAGTGGCGTCCGCCGTGCAGGCACTCGGACAGCTCGATGCGCTGGATCCGGAACAACTGTTGCCCACGCTCGAACGGCTGAAACGCCGGTTCCCGTCATGGGAAACCTCAGCGTTCCACCGGCTGGAAGCAAAGGCGATGGCCGCCTGAAAGACCGCGTCTTCGTTCATCGCGAGCAGGCTCGCTCCCACAGGGTGACTGCACTCCTCTGTGGGAGCGAGCCTGCTCGCGATGACGTCGGCCCACCGACCGCCAAACATGAGCCCTGGCTCAATCCTCCCGCGTCAACACTTCCAGCAACTCAATCTCAAACACCAGGTTCGAGTTCGGCGGGATCTTGCCCATCGTACGCTCGCCGTACCCCAGGTGCGCCGGCACCAGCAGTTTGCGCTTGCCGCCCACTTGCATGCCCATCAGGCCTTGGTCCCAGCCCTTGATCACCCGACCGGTGCCGATCACGCACTGGAACGGCTTGCCCCGGCTCCAGGACGAGTCGAACTCGGTGCCGTCCTCCAGCCAGCCGGTGTATTGGGTGGTGATCAATGCGCCTTTGACGGCGGCCTTGCCTTCGCCCACCTGCAGATCGATAACTTGAAGCTGTTCGTTCATGGCAGTGCTTTATTCCGAGTATTGAGCGGAGGCTTTTCTCAGAAAAACACTCGCTCGGCAACTCATTACATGGCCCCGGCGTCCGGATGGCCCTGCTTCCAGGCCATGCTTTTGTCCTGCTTGTCTTTGGCATCCACGGCGAAGTCCTTGTCGAAAATCGCCTCTGTCACGATTGAAGTGTTGGCACTGCGCTTCTTGTCGGCGACCACGCCAATCTGACTGCCTATTGTGAATTCAGTAAAACGCGACGGGGGAATGCCATGCAGATCCAGGAGTTTGACGGTATCGCCTTCACGCACTTCGATCTGTTTTTTCTTCGCATCGACGCTGACGACTTCAAGGGGGGAAATCGTTATCAGCGTCGGATCCCACGCATAAATGCCGCCGCTGCCTACACACGTCTGGCTGGTGGGCTGTATCTCACCGTCCGCCAGACGATGAGGCTCTTTGTTGCAGTCGACGAAAATGCCTGACTGGTCGGATGTCGCCAGCCCCAGGTACTTTTCACCGGTGGGCAACTTCAAGATCTGTTCGCCCTGGGCGCCATAGGCCAGCAACGTCAACATCAGCGTGATCACGTGTTTATTCATCACACACCTGCCATCGATCCAATCAGTGTTGCCGTCACGGAAGCCAGTCGAAGCGCTTCCGGGCGATCCGTGTGCCGTCAGGTATTTCATATCCGATGTAGGACACTTGTTTCTTGGGTATCTGGTAAACATTGCCGAACGAGTCATAACGCTGCGGTTGGCTGTTTGTCCTCATCAGCACTTTCTGCACCAGCACGTAATACGTCGTGTCGGTTTCGATGAGCAGTACGGCTTCCGTCGCGCTGTCTTTTGTCTGTAGAGGCTGCCCAAGCACCGCAGGGAAAACCTTCGCGTACTTTTCCTCGAAATGCAGTTGAACGGGGCGCAGCACACCGCCGTCCCGCACCTGCTGCGCCTGCAAGGTGCCGAAATACTCGGCCAGACTGGCTGTGCCCCATAAGCCGCCGACCAGAAACAGCACAAACAGCACTTTATGAATGAAATGCCAGAACGGTTTCTGATCAAGCGCCCAGGCACTGTTCAGCCCGACGTAAACAATGGCTCCCACCGCCAGAATGATCGGAACCCACACGCCGAACAGCTTCGCGGCCGTCCAAGCGAACGCAAGATAAAAATAAATGGAGATGTCCAGCGAGATCAGGGAAATGCCGAACGTCTTGAAGTAATAAAACAGATGCAGCCAGGAATAGAAAAACAGATAGGCGCCAAACAAGAGGGTCGGCCCGCCGAAGTGAGTGGACAACGGCGAACCGTCTGCCGAAGGCACTCCCGCTGTCGTGCTTGGCTGAGTCACACCGATAGTCTCCCTGCCAAAGGCCTGTGGCCGCGTTCATTGCATAACCGACAAGTCTAGTGCCGATCAGGAAGAATGCGATGCATCCCAATTGTCGTGTGATTTAAGATAGCCACCCGCCATCACTCTCGGATCGATACGCCATGACAGCAGCGCTTGAATGACTCAATTCTGGATCAGCCTGGCCCTCGGCACCGTCATGCTGGCTGTGATCATTGTCTTGATCCGGCGCGAGCGAGCCTTGCGCCGGCAGCTCGCCGAGTACCGCGAACTGCTGACCCGCGCCGCCGAGGGCCCGCACATCCGGCAGGACGGCGACGCCGAGCGTTTCAAGCGCAGTCAGTATTTTGCCCGGATCGGCACCTGGGATTGGGAGGTCGACACGGACCGGTTGTATTGGTCGGACGCGATCTTCGGCATGTTCGGGTTCAAGATCGGTGAAGTGACGCCCTCCTACGCGCTGTTCTGCTCCTGCGTGCATCCGGACGACCGCGCCAAGGTGCGGGCCGGCGAGCTGCGGTGCCTGGAGACCGGCGAGAACCACGACGAGGAATACCGTGTGGTCTGGCCCGACGGCACCATCCGCTGGCTGCGGGAAACCGGCAACGTGGTGAAGAACGACCACGACACGATGATCAAGATGATGGGCGTGGTGCGCGACATCACCGAGGAGAAGGCCTCGGCCAGTTACCTTCAGCACCTGGCCCACTTCGACCCGCTGACGGGCCTGCCCAATCGCCTGGTGCTGGAGGAACGCCTGTCTCAGGCGCTGGAGCAGGCGCGGCTCACCGCGACCCGTGTGGCCCTGGTGTTCGTGGACCTCAACGGCTTCAAGGCAATCAACGACCGTTACGGCCACGCCGCCGGCGACCGCGTGCTGATCACCACCGCCACCCGCCTCAAGCGCATCCTGCGCGCCAGCGACACCGTCGCGCGGATCGGCGGCGACGAGTTCGTGGTCATCCTCCAGGGCCTGGCGCCGGGCCTGAACCTGCCGGACGAAGCCCGCCGCATCTGCCAGAAGATCTTCGTCGAACTGTCCCCGCCGATCACCATCGGCAACGACCAGCGCCACATCGGCAGCAGCCTGGGGGTCGCGGTGTTTCCCGACCATGCGCCGACCATGGACCGCCTGCTGCACATCGCTGACCTCGCGATGTACGAGGCCAAGCGCAGCGGGAACAATCAGTATCGGTTGGGGGGCGGTCAGGTGTTGAGCGGCACTCGCGTCGAGTGACGCTCAGGATCTGGGTGTGCAATCAGTCTTCCCTGACCAAGTGTGGCCACAGGTTCAACGCACCACCGGCTGAATCTCAACAATGGTCCCGTTGGTGATCATCACCATCACGTATTTGTCGTCGATCTGTACCCATTGCGCCTGTGGCTCGGGATCCCTGAGGCCTTTGCGGCGCCAGTCGGTGATTGCCTTTTCGTTGCGTTGGTAGAGGTCCGGAGCGCGGTCGTGGACCTTCAAGGCGCGGTTGCCGGTCGGGGATTGCACGCTCGGGGCGCTGGAGGTCTCGGCCGCTTGCAGGGGTGTTCCGGTGGCGGCGAGGCCGGCGGCCAGGGCCAGGGTGGCGATCAGGGTTTTGCTGTTCATCGGTGAAGCTCCTGGGTAGGCGGATACCTGAACTCCGACTGTGGAGCGCCGGAATCATTCCTTGCGGATTGCGAATGGCTGGACAGTGTAGTCGCCGACACGGCCGCCATGCCTTGCAGGGCCAGCGCCCACAGGATCCTTGCTCAATCCGTGAACGACACAAACCTGTGGGAGCCAGCCTGCTGGCGATGGCGCCCGTCGAGGCGCCGCGCAGGGTTCAGCGTTCAACCCGCACAGGGCTCAGAACAGTTCGCTGAAGGGAATGAAACGCAACGGGTCGCCCGCACGGTGGGTCGTATGCTCGGGGATCTCCGCCAGGCCGTCCGCCCAGGTCGCGCCCAGCAGCACGCCGGAGCTCTGGTTCGGGTACAGCACCGCCCGTCCCGCCTCCAGCCGCACCCGCAGGTACTCGCGGCGACTGCCGGGCTTGGGCCAGTCGAAGCCGGCGGCCACCGTGACGCTCAGCGGCATCACCTCTTCCACGCCCTGGATGCGCAGCAGATACGGCCGCGCCAGCAAGCCGAACGTCACCAGCGCCGACGTCGGATTGCCCGGCAGGCCGATCACCGGCACGGCGCCGAAGCGGCCCACCGTCAGCGGCTTGCCGGGTTTGATCGCCAACTTCCACAGCAGCGGTTTGCCGTCGTCGCGCAGCACCTGGCCGAGGCAGTCGGCATCCCCTGCCGATACGCCGCCGGTGGTGAGGATCAGGTCCGCGGCCACCTGCAACTGCTCAAGCGTGAGCCGTGTCTGCGCCGGACGGTCCGGCAGGATACCGGCGTCGATCACCTCGCAGCCCAGCTCGCCCAACCAATGGCTGAGCAGCGTGCGGTTGCTGTTGTAGATGCTGCCGGGGCGCAGCGGTTGGCCGGGCTCGACCAGTTCATCACCGGTGGACAGCAACGCCACCCGCGGGCGGCGCACCACCGGCAGGTGCGTCATGCCTTGCCCCGCCGCCACCGCCAACTCGAACGGCCCCAGGCAATTGCCCGCGCGCAGCAGCACATCGCCGGCCCGGTTTTCCTGGCCTTGGGGGCGGATGTTCTGGCCGGCCTTCAGCGGTTGCAGAAAACGCACCCGGCCGTCCTCCAGCACTTCGGTGTTCTCTTGCATCTCCACGCAGTCGGCCCCCGGCGGCACCGGCGCGCCGGTGAAGATCCGCGCGCAGGTGCCGGGCAGCAGCGCATCCGGCGCCAGACCGGCATAGACCCGCTGGGACACGGACAGCGGCTGGCGGTGTAGATCTGCCAAACTCAAGGCGTAGCCGTCCATCGCGCTGTTCGGCCAGGGCGGCAGGTCCAGGGTCGCCACCAGGTCGCTGGCCAGCACCCGTGCCCTCGCCTCGTCGAGCGGCACCGGTTCGCTGTCCGGCAGACGTTGCCCGTCGGCCATCGCCAGCAATTGGTCGAGGGCTTCCTCGACCGGTATCAACGGCGCGCGGCTCATCCGCGCGGCCCGCAGGCCTGCACCGGCTTGAGGTGCGGGACGAAATTGCACGGGCGGTGACGGTTGTCCAACTGCTCGGCCAGGATGCCTTCCCACGCGGTTCGGCAGGCGCCGGTCGAGCCCGGCAGGCAGCACACCAGGGTGCCGTTGGACAGCCCGGCCAGCGCACGGCTCTGCACGGTGGAGGTGCCGATGTCGAGAATCGAGATGGCGCGGAACAGCTCGCCGAAGCCGTCGATCTGCTTGTCCAGCAGGCAGGCCACCGCTTCCGGCGTGCTGTCGCGGCCGGTGAACCCGGTGCCGCCGGTGATCAGCACCACCTGGATGCCGTCGTCGGCGATCCAGTTCGCCACCTGGGCGCGGATCTTGTACAGGTCATCCTTGAGCAGGTTGCGCTCGCTGAGGGTGTGGCCGGCCTCCAGCAGACGGCTGACCAGCAACTGGCCGGACGTGTCGCTGGCGTAGTCGCGGGTATCGCTGACCGTCAGCACGGCAATATTCAGGGGAACGAACAGGGCATCCGATTTGGCACTCACGGGAATTCTCCGGCAGTTATCGATTCAACTGAACCAGAGCCTAAGTGCCACTTATGAGGAGTGTCTAATCACTCTAACCAACCGCTCTATCGACCCGCTCTATCGACCGTTTCCGGCCTGTTGCGACCCTCGTCCGCCCCCCTGGGAACGGGCCCGATAGAGACCGTCGATAGGCCGTTAAAAACCTCCGATTGGACGCACGGCGCGACGGATGGGATCGTGGCGCCCTGCGCGCCCCGTGCGCCCTGCGCAACTGCGTCAATACTCATACCCACTTTCCCATCGAGCAGGTGCCGTCATGGACATCAAACAACTCAAGTTCCTGATCGCGCTGGACGAGACCCGCCACTTCGGCCAGGCCGCCGCCCGCTGCCACATCACCCAGCCGACCCTGTCGATGCGCCTGCGCAACCTGGAAGATGAACTGGACCTGGTGCTGGTCAACCGCGGCCAGCGCTTCGAAGGCTTCACCCAGGCCGGCGAACGGGTGCTGGCCTGGGCCCGTACGCTGCTGGCCGCCCACGACGGGCTGTTCGCCGAGGCCGCCGCGTGCCGGGGGCAACTGGTGGGCAGCCTGCGCCTGGGCCTGGTGCCGCTGAGCAACTTCAACCCGGTCAATTACATCCAGGGCCTGTCGGGCACGTTCCCGGAGCTGAAGTACAGCCTGACGTCGATGAGCTCGGACGAAATCATCGAGAACCTGGGCAACAACCAGCTGGACCTTGGGGTGTGCTACCTGGATCACGTCAACCCGAACTATTTCGAGTTCTTCGAGATCGGCGAGACCCGCGTCGGCCTGCTCTACGACACCCGCCACTTCCACTTCGACGGCCCGGAAATGAGCTGGGAGGACGCCGCCGAACTGCCGCTGGGCATGATCACCACCGGCATGCACTACCGCAAATCCATCGACCTGAGCTTCCGCAGCCGCGGGCTCAACCCGCAGCCGATCATGGAAAGCGATTCGACCTATCAGCTGCTGCAGGCGATCCACCAGGGCTTCTGCTGCTCGATCATGCCGCTGGACAGCGGGCTGGAAGAGCCCATCGAACACCTGGCCTTCATCAACCTGCCGGACGCCAGCGTGCTGGCCCCGCTGGGGCTGGTGATGCGCAAGACCGAACCGCGTTCGGCCATCGCCGAGAAGTGCTTCGCCGAGGCGCGGCGGATGTTCGGGATTCAAGCGCCCGGGGTTTGAGAAGCTGATCCTGAAACCACCTGCTGTCCACCATCATCGACCAATCCAATCACCGCATCGGAACAAGCGATTGGACGCACTTCGAGGACCTCCGTAGCCTGATCCCCATTCAGCGCTGCGAGGCTTTTTCCGATGGTGTGCCCGATTGAACCGACCGCAAACGACAGCGCCACCGACGCCCCGGCGCCGGTGGCCTACCGCGAATACCTGGACGATGCCCCGGTGTCCCACGCCGCCCTGGCGGCGGAGATCGCCCTGGCCATCACCTACAACGGCCTGAGCCAGGCGGTGATGATGGTCTCGCCGGGCGACGTCGAAGATTTCATCCGCGGCTTCAGCCTGAGCAACGGGATCATCGACAGCCCCGACGAAATCTACGACATCCGCCTGACCCGGTTCGACCAGGCCTGCCAGGCCGACGTGCAGATCTCCAGCCGCGCGTTCTGGGCGCTCAAAGATCACCGCCGGCAGATGGCCGGCACCAGCGGCTGCGGCCTGTGCGGCGTCGAGGCGCTGGAGCAGGCGTTGCCGCAACTGGAGATCCTGCCCCCGGCCCCGTTGCCGCCGGCCGCGCACCTGGCCGGCATCCGCCAGCGCATCGAACAGGCCCAGCCGATGGCCCGCAGCAGCGGCGCCCTGCACGCGGCGCTGTACTTCGGCGCCGAGGGCGAACCCTTGCTGTGCCGCGAAGACATCGGCCGCCACAACGCCCTCGACAAGCTGATCGGCGCGATGCGCTTCGCCGGCCTCGACCCTCGCCAGGGCTTCGTCGCGGTCACCAGCCGCTGCAGCCTGGAGCTGATCCACAAGGCCGTGCGCGCCCGCCTCGGCACGCTGGTCAGCCTCTCGGCACCCACCGCGCTGACTGTGCGCTGGGCGCGCCGGCACCGGCTCAACCTGATCCACATCCCCCACCGCAGCGCCCCGAGAATCTACAGCCCGATCCAGGAGCAACCCGAATGAGCGACACCCTCACCCACCTCGACGACCAGGGCCGGGCCAATATGGTCGATGTCACCGACAAGGCGCCGACCCGGCGTGAAGCCAGCGCCCAGGCCTGGGTGCACATGCGCCCTGAGACCCTGCGGATGATCCAGGCCAACGGCCACCCCAAGGGCGACGTGTTCGCCGTGGCGCGGATCGCCGGGATCCAGGCAGCCAAGCGCACCCACGAGCTGATCCCGCTGTGCCATGCGCTGCTGCTCAGTTCCATTCACGTCGAACTCAAGGCCTGCGAGCCGGACCGGGTGCAGATCATCGCCACGTGCCGCCTCACCGGCCAGACCGGCGTCGAGCTCGAAGCGCTGACCGCCGCCAGCGTCGCCGCGCTGACGATCTACGACATGTGCAAGGCAGTGGACCGGGCGATGGTCATCGGCGACATCCGCCTTCTGAGCAAACAGGGCGGCCGCTCCGGCCACTTTCAATGGGAGACCCCGCAATGATCCTGATCAACTACTTCGCCAGCTACCGCGACCGCCTCAACCTGGGCGGCGAAAAGATCCCCGCCAGCGACGCCTTGGCCTGCGTCGAGGACGTGCGGCAGATGCTCATGGCCCGCGGCGAGCTGTGGCGCGAGGTGCTCGGCGCCGGCAATCTGATGTGCGCGGTGAACCAGGAGCTATGCCAGACCGACCAGGCGATCGAGGACTTCGACGAGATCGCGTTCTTTCCGCCGGTCACGGGAGGCTGAGGCATGGGGGTTCGAGTCCAGCGCAAAAGCTTCGATGCCGGCCAGTTGATCGCCGACCTGCACGCCCGGAATCCGCGGGTGGGCGCAGTGGTGAACTTCATCGGCTACGTGCGTGACCTGAACGTCGGCCAGCCGGTGAGCGAGCTGTTTCTGGAGCACTATCCGGGCATGACCGAGAAGTCCCTGGAGCAGATCGCCGAACAGGCCCGCGAGCGCTGGCCGCTGCTGGCGGTGGAGATCGTGCACCGGGTGGGCGCGCTGACGGTGACCGAGCCGATCGTGTTCGTCGGCGTCAGCAGCAAGCACCGGCATGCAGCGTTCGAGGCCTGCGCGTTCATCATGGACGTGCTCAAGACCCGCGCGCCGTTCTGGAAACGGGAGACCACGCCGGCCGGCGCGCATTGGGTCGAGGCCCGGGAGAGCGATCAGTCCGCCGCGTTCCGCTGGAGCCTGGCCCACGCTTGAGTTCGGCATCAGGACTGGATCGGCGGAATGTGCCTCGTGGCGAGGGAGCAAACGCCCTCACCACACATGCAGGCCCTTCCCATTCCCACTGAAAAAGCGCAGCGCCCGCTCACGCACTCCCTCGCTTCACAAAAGCCTGATTAGATAGGCGCTCCAAACACCTCGTCCAGGAGCCGCCGGTGAGCGACACGCCCCCCAAGGATCTGCCCAAACCCGACCCCGTCAGCCTGCGCCAGGCCTGGCGCTTCTGGCTCAAGCTGGGCTGCATCGGTTTCGGCGGCCCGGCCGGGCAGATCGCGATCATGCATCAGGAGCTGGTGGAGCGCCGGCGCTGGATCTCCGAGAAGCGTTTTCTGCACGCGCTCAACTACTGCATGCTGCTGCCCGGCCCCGAGGCCCAGCAACTGGCGACGTACATCGGCTGGCTGCTGCACCGCACCTGGGGCGGCGTGGTGGCCGGGGCGCTGTTCGTGCTGCCGTCGCTGTTCCTCCTGATCGGTCTGTCGTGGGTGTACATCGCCTTCGGTGACGTGCCGGCGGTGGCCGGGGTGTTTTACGGGATCAAGCCGGCGGTCACTGCCATCGTCCTGCACGCGGCCCACCGCATCGGCTCTCGGGCCCTGAAGAACGCCTGGCTGTGGGCGATCGCCGCAGCCGCCTTCGTGGCGATCTTCGCCTTCAACGTGCCCTTTCCGCTGATCGTGCTGGGCGCCGCGCTGATCGGCTACGTCGGCGGCCGCTGGGCGCCGCAACGGTTCACGGCCGGCGGCCATCGCAGCGGTGAGAAATCCTACGGTCCGGCCCTGATCGATGACGACACCCCGCCGCCCGAGCATGCCCGATTCAATCCGGGGAAACTGCTGCGCCTGGCGTTGGCCGGCGCCGCGCTGTGGTGCCTGCCGATGGCGCTGCTGACCGCGCTGTTCGGCTGGCACGGTACGTTCACGCAGATGGGCTGGTTCTTCACCAAGGCGGCGCTGCTCACATTCGGCGGCGCCTATGCGGTGTTGCCTTACGTGTATCAGGGAGCGGTCGGCCACTACGGCTGGCTGACGCCCGCGCAGATGATCGACGGCCTGGCGTTGGGCGAGACCACGCCGGGGCCGCTGATCATGGTGGTGGCGTTCGTCGGCTTCGTCGGTGGCTACGTGCAGCCGGCCTTCGGCCCGGAACACGCGTTCGCCGCCGGGGCGCTCGCCGCCGCGCTGGTGACCTGGTTCACCTTCCTGCCTTCGTTCCTGTTCATCCTGGCGGGCGGGCCGCTGGTGGAGTCGACCCACAACGAACTGAAGTTCACCGCGCCGCTCACGGCGATCACGGCGGCGGTGGTCGGGGTGATCCTCAACCTGGCGTGCTTCTTCGCCTGGCATGTGTTCTGGCCCCAGGGGTTCGCCGGCCGGCCCGATGTCTTTTCGGTGCTGCTGGCCCTGGCGGCGGCCATCGCGCTGTTCTTTTTCAAGCGCGGCGTGATCGAGGTGTTGATCGTTTGCGCCCTAACGGGGCTGGGGGTCTACCTGCTGCGCTGAGCCGACGCCGACGACAGACGTGCCGGAATCAGGCGTTTACTTGTGCGCGGATTCCCCCTTACTATCCAGCCACACCGGCCTGGCGGGGCACTCCCGCCGCCGACGTTTTCCGCCAACGGAAACACGCTTCATGAGCACGTCACCCCAACAACGACAAACGTTGAACGTCTCTTCTGCGTGCGCCCTCCCTCACCGGGGGTGCGCATGAACCGCATCGTCAATCTCCCCATGGCCCTGAGCCGCTCCAAGCTGCGTCACTCCGCACGCCCGCCGGATATCGCCCTGCCCGTCTGATCGCGTCCGTCCGGACCGCGACAGCCCTCCCCTTGCCATCCGATATCCCTGCCGGAACGCCCGGGCCTTGGCCCGTTGCCGCGTCCGGCCCGAACCTGCGCGCCTGTGCGGCGCCACCGTGAGTGATTGACATGAAATTCGCAGCCATTGAAGACGCCCGTACCTTTCTGGAGCAGAACCCCGACATCGACATGTTCGAGCTGTTCATCCTCGACGCCAACGGCGTGCCGCGCGGCAAGCTGCTGCACCGCGAAGAACTGCTCGCCGTGTACGAAAGCGGCCGCCCCCTGCCCAGCACCATCCTCGGCCTGACCGTGCACGGCGAGGACGTGGAAAACTCAGGCCTGGTGTGGGACGTCGGCGACATCGACTGCCGCGCCTACCCGCTGCCGGGCAGCCTGGTGCGCCTGCCGTGGCGGCAGATTCCGACCGCCGCCGTGCAGGTCAGCATGCACCCGCAGCAAGGCATGCCGGCCAGCATCGCCGACCCGCGCCACCTGCTGATCAAGGTCATCGAACGCCTGAAGGCCGAGGGTTTCCACCCGGTGATGGCGTGCGAGCTGGAGTTCTACCTGCTCGACGCCCGGCGCGACGGCAACGGCCGGCCGCAACCGGCGCTGGACGCCGACGGCGGCCGACCGCGGCACACACAGGTGTACGGCCTGCGTGAATTGGAGCAGATCGAGCCGTTCCTCGCCGACCTGTACAGCGCCTGCAAGCTGCACGGCATTCCGGCCCGCACGGCAATCTCGGAATACGCGCCGGGCCAGGTGGAAATCACCCTTGAACACGGCGATGCGCTGGAGGCGATGGACCAGGCCGTGCGCTACAAGCGGCTGGTCAAGGCCGTGGCGCACAAGCACGGCATGCAGGCGACGTTCATGGCCAAGCCGTTCGACCACCTGGCGGGCACCGGCATGCACATGCACGTCAGCCTGGCGGACGCTGAGGGGCGCAACCTGTTCGCCTCGGAGGATCCTGCCGGCACGCCGCTGCTGCGCACGGCCATCGGCGGCATGCTCGCCTCGCTGCTCGATTCGCTGCTGCTGTTTTGCCCCAACGCCAACTCCTACCGGCGCTTCCAGGCCAACAGCTATGCGCCGCTGGCGCCGACCTGGGGCGTGGACAACCGCACCGTCAGCCTGCGCGTGCCGGGCGGGCCGGCCCCTACCCGGCATGTCGAACACCGCATCTGCGGCGCCGACGCGAACCCCTATCTGGCGGCCGCGGCGATCCTCGCCAGCATCCACCGCGGCATCAAGGACAACCTCGACCCGGGCGAACCGGTGCAAGGCAACGGCTATGCCCAGGCCAAGGAGCTGCTGCCGACCGACTGGCTGACCTCGCTCACCGCCCTGGAGAACTCGGCCTGGGCCCGGGATGCGCTGGGGCAGGATTTCCTCGGGGTGTACCTGGCGGTGAAACGCGCGGAGTACCGGCAGTTCATGGCGGAGGTGGGTGAGCAGGATTGGCGCTGGTACCTGACCGAGGCCTGAACCCCGCTGCTGAATCCCCCTGTGGGAGCCTCCGCTCCCACAGGGGCTGCAACCGACTTGAATTCCGTGTGGACACTGTCATGACCGAACGCTGCAATTCCTACTACACCGCCACCCTCGACCGCGACACCGACTACCCCACTTTGCAGGGGCGGCACAGCGTCGACGTGGTCATCATCGGCGGCGGCTTCACCGGCGTCGCCACCGCCGTGGAACTGTCCGAAAAGGGCCTGAAAGTCGCCATCGTCGAAAGCCACAAGATCGGCTGGGGCGCCACCGGGCGTAACGGCGGCCAGGTCACCGGCAGCCTCTCCGGCGACGGCGCGATGCGCAAACAGATGCGCCGCACCCTGGGCGACGACGTGGACGATTTCATCTGGCACCTGCGCTGGCGCGGGCACGAGATCATCAAGAACCGGGTGGCGAAATACGCCATCGCCTGCGACCTCAAGCACGGCCATCTGCACGCCGCCTACAAGCCGGCCCACCTGGACGGCCTGCGCAGCGACTACGAAGAGGCCGTGCGCCGGGGCATGGGCGATGACGTCAGCCTGCTCGACCGCAGCCAGGTGCGCGACCTGCTGCAAAGCGACCTCTACCACGGCGCCATCAAGAACACCCGCAACCTGCACCTGCACCCGCTCAACCTGTGCATCGGCGAGGCGCGTGCCGCCGAAAGCCTGGGCGCGCTGATCTTCGAGCACAGCGAAGTGCTGGAGATCCTCCACGGCGACAGGCCCGGCGTCAGAACCGCCCACGGCCAGATCGACGCCAGCCAGGTGCTGCTGGCCGGCGACGTCTACCACAAGCTCGAACCGGGGCAGCTCAAGGGCAAGATCTTCCCGGCCATGGGCGGCATCGTCACCACCGAGCCCCTGGGCGACCTGGCCCGGCAGATCAACCCCGAGGACCTGGCGGTGTACGACTGCCGCTTCGTCCTCGACTACTACCGCCTCACCGCCGACGGCCGCCTGCTCTTCGGCGGCGGCGCCAACTACAGCGGCAAGGACTCGCGGGACATCGCCGGCGAACTGCGCCCGTGCATCGAACAGACCTTCCCCGCGCTCAAGGGCGTGAGGATCGACTATCAGTGGAGCTGCGCGATGGGCATCGTCATCAACCGCATCCCGCAGCTGGGCAAGCTCTCCGACAACGTCTGGTACTGCCAGGGCTATTCCGGCCACGGCATCGCGACCACGCACATCATGGGCGAGATCATGGGCCGCGCGATCACCGGGCAGATGACGCAGTTCGACACGTTCGCCGCCTGTTCGCACATTCGCGTGCCGATGGGGAACCTGCTGGGCAATCCGATGCTGGCGGCGGGGATGTGGTACTACCAGATGCTGGAAAAACTGCGCTGACCATATCGGCCCTATCGCCAGCAGGCTGGCTCCCACAGTGAATGTGCGGCGAACACAAAACCTGTGGGAGCCAGCCTGCTGGCGATGGGGCCCTCGCCCCCACCGCAACACCTCAGTCAGGCAACTGCTCCACCGCAATCCCCAGCCGCCGGTAATCCTCCACACTGCCCGACGC
>NZ_NEIZ01000013.1:0-164578 GCF_002113645.1 Pseudomonas sp. B35(2017)
GCAAACTGGCCCGGATCGTATTCGCCCTGCTCAAAGGGCAAAGCGAATATGAACCAAAAGCAGGCTGAGGGCTTTGCCTCAACCATAGAATCTCCCACAGGGGATCCCCGGTGCCCGCAAAATCCAGGTACACCACAAAAACCTGTAGGAGCTTGCCTGTAAGCGATGAGGCCGGCACTGCCGACATCACCAGCACCTGCCTCAGCACCGTCAACTACCGAAGTGATAACTCACATCCAGCCACCACTGCCGCCCATACGGGTCATAGTTGCCGGTCGGGTAGTACGGCCAGCCCGCCGAGTCGTCGTGCTTGACCTGGTTGAGCAGGTTGTTCACGGTCAGCCCCACGCTCGCCCGGTCGTTGAGCCGGTAGCGGGCGCTGGCGTTGAACACGGTCCAGGGTGAGAGTCGGCCGTCGCCCGCGCCGTTGGTGACCGAGCCGTAGCGGATGCCCATCAGCGTCGCCGTGGCCTTTTGGTAGTCCCAGGTCAGGCTGGCGTTGACCTTGCTGCGCCAGTCGTAGTTGGTGCGCGAGGTGCGCCAGTCCTGGGTCGGGGCCTCGTCCGATTCCTTGTAGTAGTGCGACAGCACCAGGGTGTAGCCCAGCGCCGAGCTGAAAGCGCCGTACTGCCCCGCGCCCCAGCGGATGTTGCTCTTGAAGTCCAGGCCGCTGACCCGCTCACTGGCGGCGTTGATCGCGTTCACCCTCACCCGCTTCAACTGGTTGGGGTCGACGGCCGCATTGCCCGGATTGCGGTCGATCCGCGCCAGCGTCGATTGGCAGTTGGCCGAGTTGATGTCCTGGGTGCCGTTGCGGCATTCGTTCTCTTCCTGCAGCAGACGGTTCTCGTCCACCGTGGTCAGCAGGTCGTCGATCTCCACCCGCCAGAAGTCCGTGGAGAAATCGAAGTTGCGCGACGGCGACCAGACGAACCCGTAGGTCCACGACTTGCCGCGCTCGGACGCCAGGTCCGCCGTGCCGCTCTGGGTGTAGTCGACCCGTCCGCGGTCGCAGGCGCCCTCCACGCCCTGGCTGCACCCGTAGTAGTCGATCTGCGCCGGGTAGTAGCCGTTGCTGTCGGACTGGTAGATGTAGTTCAGGTCCGGCGCGCGGAAACTGGTGCCGTAGCTGCCGCGCAGCAACAGGCTGGTGACCGGGCGCCACTCAAGCCCCAGGTTGTAGGTCTTCTGCTGCTCGGTGCGGCCGCTGAACTTGTATTGGTCCCAGCGCCCCGCCGCCGTCGCCAGCACCGTATCGGTGACCGGGATGCTGAACTCGCCGCCCGCCGCATAGCGCTTGCGCGAGCCGCCGGAACGCTGGCTCGGGGTGGTGTTGTAGAAGCTGCCGTCGTTGAGGCTGTCGTCCGGGTCGATGCGGTATTCCTGCTTGCCCGCCTCCAGCACGCCGGCGAACCCCACGGGGCCGGCGGGCAGGTCGAACAGCTCGCCGTTGACCGACGCGTTGTAGCTGGTCGACACCGACTTGCTGCTCTGGGTCAGGTTGCCGCGAAACTGCTCCCATTCCTGGGGCGTCAGCGGCCGGTCGAGCCGCGAGGCGTCCGGCGCGAACACCGGGTAGCCACCCTGGGTGCCCAATTGCGGGCCCAGGTAGAAGTCCTGGATCGACGCGCGCGGCGTGTAGCGGGTGGTGCGCACGCTCTTGTATTCGGAACGGTTGGCCGCCAGCTCATAGTTCCAGCCGGTGTCGGCGATCTTGTCCGACAGGCCCAGGGTGCCGGTCCAGGACGTGTCGCGCCATTTGCTGTTGTTGCTGGTGCGCCCGCCGATCTCCTCCTCGCCGAAGCGCCGGAACCAGCGCTCCAGGTTGCCGGTGTTCTGGTTGATGAAGTCCGGCGAGGTGAAGGTCGGGCCCCGGGTGTTGTTCTGGATGTGGTCGAGCCCGTACATCAGGTCGGCGTACACCTGGCCGCTGTCGCTGAAATGCCAGGTGCCACGGGTGTAGCCGTCGTAGTTTTCCTTTTGTGTCTGGATCGTCCAGTAGTCGTTGTACATCTGGTCGGTGCGGCAACGGCCGGCGTTGTTGAGCAGCTTGTTGTCGAACACGCCCTGATAGGCACCGCAACCCGGCCCCAGGTAACGGCCGCTGCCCAGGTCGCGCCGATAGCCGACATCCGTCAGCGGCCCGCTCTGCATGAAGCCGCGGTCGTCGGCCCAGATCGGGTCGCGGTTCGTCAGTTCGAGGCCGAACAGCCCGTCGAAGTCGCCCCAGCTGCCGCCGCCGCTGATCTGCAGGCGTTGGTTGTCGCCGCCGCGCTCGCTGGTGCCGCCCTTGAGGTTGACGTCGACGCCGTCGATCTTGTCCTTGAGGATGATGTTCACCACTCCGGCGATCGCATCGGAACCGTAGATCGCCGACGCGCCGCTGCTGAGGATCTCGATGCGTTCGATCACCGCCGACGGAATGTTCGCAAGGTTGGTGAAGTTGACCTTGCCGTCGTACGGCGTCGGGTAGTCGGCCACCCGCCGGCCGTTGATCAGCACCAGCGTGTGGTTGGGCCCAAGGCCCCGCAGGTTGAGGGCGCTTGCCGCCGGTTGCCAGGTGTTGCCGTAATCCTCGCCCTGGGTCATGCCGGTGTTCTGCGTCTGGGTGGCCAGGGCGTCGTAGACATTCTTGTAGCCCCGCGCTTCCATCTCTTGGTGGGTGATGACGTTGACCGGCGTGGCGCCGTCGGACTGCGCCCGGGCGATCCGCGAGCCGGTGACCGTGACCTTCTCCAGGCGGTAGTCGGCGCTGGCGGCAGGCGCCGCAGAAACTGCCTTGACCGGTGCGGCGACCGGCCCGTCGGCTTCTCGCACCGTCAGTCCCTGCGCGCTCTGCTCCACTTGCAGGCCGCTGCCCAGCAGCGCTTTCTCGACGGCCTGACGGCCGCCCAACGCACCGCGCACGACGCCGCTGCGCTTGCCCTGCACCAGGTTCTGGCTGAAGGAAATCGGCACGCCGGACTGGCGCGAGATGTCCAGCAGCACCTCATCGAGCGGGCCGGCGGCGATGTCGAAGGTGAACACCTGGGCGGCCGCTTCCGCGGACACGGCCGGCAACGGCGCGATCCCCATCGCCAAGGCGGCGGCCAGCGTCAGTCGAGGCAATTGTTGTGTGAATGAGTACATCGAAGGGCTTCCCTGTTGAAGGCATCTGCAGGGAATGAGCAGCGGGCCGGCGGTTTTTATAGGGGCTGGGTAGACCGGGAAGTTATGGCGCTATAACCGCGCGCCGATGCTGACCCAGTACGGGTTGTGCCAGGTCACGCGGATCGGCAGGGAACGTTCGAGCAACTGCAGGGTGCGGTCGCTGTCGTCCAGCGGGTACAGGCCGCTGAGGCGCAGCCCGGCCACCTCCGGACTCAGGCTCAGGACGCCGCGCCGGTAGCCGCGCAGGCTGTCGATGACCTCGCTCAAGGGACGGTCGCGCACTTCCAGCCGGCCTTGCACCCAGGCGGTTTCATAGCCTTTGCTGTGTTCCAGGGCGAGGATTTCCCGGTCGTTGAACAGCAGGCTCTCGCCCGCCTCCACCCCCTGCCGGACGCCGCCGGCGGTGACCACTTCGACCTGGGAATGCAGCATCACCAGCCGCGTCGCCTCCTCGGTGCGCTGCACCATGAACGACGTGCCTAGGGCGCGCATGCGGCCGTGCTCGGTCTCGACCACAAAGGGCCGGGGTTGGCGGGCGGCCACCTCCACCAGCAACTCACCGCTGCGCAGGGCCAGCCGGCGCTCGGCCGCGTCGAACCGCGGCACCGCGCGGCTGCGGGCATTGAGGGTCAGTGCACTGCCGTCGGCGAGGGTGAACCCGCGCCGCTCACCGGTGCCGGTCGCCAGTTCCCCGGCTTCGGGCAGCCAGCCGTAGCGCCGGCCCAACAGCCCGGCCAGCAGCGCAACGCCCAACACGCTCAGGCTGCCGCTGACGAACCGTCGGCGGCTGAACGGCGCATTGAGGCTGTGCAGCAGGCTGTCGCGGGGCATGCCGCGCAGGTTGGGGTTGCGCAGCAGGTTCAGGCCGCCGCCCATCTGTTCGATGATCTGACCGTGCCGGGGGTCGGCCGCATGCCAAGCCTCGAAGGCGGCACGCTCCTGCAGGCTCACGTCGCCCGACTGCAGCAGCGCCATCCACTGCGCCGCCTCGTCGATCAGGGTCTCGTCGGGCCTCATGCCTGCATCGCCTGATAGCAGCGCTTGAACGCCTCGACCATGTATTGCTGCACACGGCTGGTGGACACGCCCAGCCGTTCGCCGATCTGGCCGTACGTCAGGCCGTCGAGCTGATGGTAGAGAAACGCCGCCTTGGCCTTGGCGGACAGGCCGTTGAGCAAGCGGTCCACCGCCAGCAGCGCCTCAATGACCAGTGCCCGCTCCTCCGGCGACGGGTGCACCGGCTCCGGCGCCAGCGCCAGGCTTTGCAGGTAGGCGCGCTCCAGATCCTGTCGACGCCAGCCGTCATACACCAGCCGCCTGGCGATGGTGGTCAGCAGCGCGCGGGGCTCGCGGATGGCCAGCGGGTCGGGCAGCGCCAGCACCCGCAGGAAGGTTTCCGAAGCGATGTCCTGCGCACTGTGCGGGCAACCGAGGGTGCGGCCCACCGCCGTGCACAGCCAGCGGTAATCCTGTTGGAACATCCGGCCCACGGCCTGGTGATGCGGGTTGAGACTGCCACCCATGCCTTGCTCCCTGAAACGGGCTCCACCCGCTGCGAAAATCCTTGGTTCTGCCGGCATCGTCCGGCGGTGATCAGGGGAGCGACTGTGCAATAGCGCTGGAGACATTTGAAGTAATAAAAAATCAGGATCCTAAAACTATTGAGAATAAGGCAGTTCGTCGCCACGGAAACCTCCCCTCACAGAACGTTGACTTCGGTCACTGGCGCCCGCCACGCCAGTCTCTAACCTTGCGCCTCCATCGACAGCCACGGACGGCTCATCGGGAGCCCGCGGCCGACCCATTCAAGGAAGAGCAACCATGCGATCACTCAACATCATTCTGCTGTCGTCGGCGTTCAACGGCCTGACCCAACGGGCCTGGCTGGAACTGCGCCAGGCCGGCCATTCGCCGAGCGTGGTGCTGTTCACCGACGAAGCCTCCGTGTGCGAACAGATCGAAAACAGCGGCGCGGACCTGGTGATCTGCCCGTTCCTGAAAGACCGCGTGCCGCAGTCGCTGTGGAGCGATGCGCAACGCCCCGTGGTGATCATTCACCCCGGCATCGTCGGCGACCGCGGCGCCAGTGCCCTGGATTGGGCCATCACCAATGAGCTGCAGACCTGGGGCGTCACCGCCCTGCAAGCGGTGGAGGAAATGGACGCCGGTCCCGTCTGGGCCACCTGCGAATTCAACCTGCCGGCGGGTCTGCGCAAGTCCGAGCTGTACAACGGCCGGGTCAGCGATGCGGCGATCCGCTGCATCCGCGAGGTGGTGGAGAAATTCATCGCCGGGTTCGAGCCGGTGCCGCTGGACTACAACGACCCCAAAGTGCGCGGCAGCCTGCAACCGAACATGAAACAGGCCGACCGCACGTTCAGCTGGCACGACTGCGCACGGTTCATCAAACGCTGCATCGATGCCGCCGACGGCCAGCCCGGCGTGCTGGCCAGCCTGGCCGGCGGTCAGTACTACGTGTACGACGCCCACCTGGACAGCCGCACCGGCCGCCCCGGCGAGATTCTGGCGGTGCATGACGACGCCGTACTGGTGGCCACCGGCGACCAGAGCCTGTGGATCGGCTCGCTGCGGCTCAAGCCGCAACCGGGCGAGGAGACCTTCAAGCGGCCGGCGCGGCATGTGCTGGCCGGGCAACTGGCGAAGGTGCCGGTGCTCGACTGGTCGATCGCCGACGCGCCGTTCAGCGACGAGGCGTACCAGCCGATCCGCTACCGCGAGTCCGGCAAGGTCGGCGAACTGACGTTCGAGTTCTACAACGGCGCCATGAGCACCGAACAGTGCGGGCGCATGGTTCGGGCGCTGCGCTGGGCCAAGTCCCGGGACACCCAGGTGCTGCTGATCAAGGGCGGTCGCGGCAGTTTCTCCAACGGCGTGCACCTGAACGTGATCCAGGCCGCGCAGGATCCGGGGGCCGAAGCCTGGGCGAACATCCAGGCCATCGACGACGTCTGCGCCGAACTGCTCGATGCGCGGCAACTGGTGGTCAGCGGTGTGACCGGCAACGCCGGCGCCGGCGGCGTGATGCTGGCGCTGGCCGCCGACATCGTGTTCGCCCGCGCCGACATCGTGCTCAACCCGCACTACAAGAGCATGGGCCTGTACGGCTCGGAATACTGGACCTACAGCCTGCCCCGCGCCGTCGGCCCGGCCATGGCCGAGCGACTGACCCAGGCCTGCCTGCCGGTCAGCGCCGTCCAGGCCCAGCAACTGGGCATGGTGCAGGAGATCGGCCCGCGCTGCCCGGACGAGTTCGGCCTGTGGCTGCTGCAACGGGCCCACGGCGCCCTGACCGACCCGACCTACGCCGCCGTGCGCGAGCGCAAGCTGCGCACCGACCATGAACTGATCCGCCGCTGCCGCGAGGCCGAGCTGCAAGAGATGCAGGAAGACATGCTGTACAACCGCAACCAGTTCGCCGAGAAATGCCGCAACTTCGTGCTCAAGCGCAAGACCTGCTGCACCCCGGCCCGGCTGGTGGAGGACTGGGCACGGGTGCGCGAGGCCGAACTGGCCGGCTGACCCATCGGGCCCCATCGCCAGCAGGCTGGCTCCCACAGGTACTGCGGCTGCCCGCCGGACCGGCGAACATCCAAAAACCCTGTGAGAGCTGGCCTGCCAGCGATGAGGCCAGCACAGCCGGCATCTGTGGTGACTGACCCACCGCCATCGCCAGCAGGCTGGCTCCCACAGGGGATCCCGGCTGGACGCAGGATCCCTGCACACCACAAAACCTGTGGGAGCTAGCTTGCTAGCGATGAGGCCAGCACAGCCGGCATCTGCGGTGACTGACCCACCGCCATCGCCAGCAGGCTGGCTCCCACAGGGGATCCCGGCTGGACGCAGGATCCCTGCACACCACAAAACCTGTGGGAGCTAGCTTGCTAGCGATGAGGCCAGCACAGCCGGCATCTGCGGTGACTGACCCACCGCCATCGCCAGCAGGCTGGCTCCCACAGGGGATCCCGGCTGGACGCAGGATCCCTGCACACCACAAAACCTGTGGGAGCTAGCTTGCTAGCGATGAGGCCAGCACAGCCGGCATCTGTGGTGATTGACCCACCGCCATCGCCAGCAAGCTGGCTCCCACAGGTACTGCGGCTGCCCGCCGGACCGGCGAACACCCAAGAACCCTGTGGGAGCTTGCCTGCAAGCGATGAGGCCAGCACAGACAACATCCCTGTTGCCTGACCCACCGCCATCGCCAGCAAGCTGGCTCCCTCAGGCACCGCGGCTTATCATGCCGGCACCTCAGACGCCGGCCCGCCCATGGACATCGACCTCGCCCGTACCTTCCTGGAAATCGTCCGCCACGGCAGTCTCGCCGCGGCGGCGGAGAAACTGTTCGTCACGCAGACGGCCATCACCGCCCGCGTGCAGAAGCTCGAAAGCCAGTTGGGCAGCACCCTGTTCGTGCGCAACCGGGCCGGGGCGCGCCTGACGCCCAACGGCGAGGCGTTCGTGGTGTACGCCAACCAGCTGGTGCAGACCTGGGAAGCCGCCCGCCGCGACCTGCCGCTGCCCGAAGGCTACGACAACGTGCTGCACATCGGCGGCGAGGTCAGCCTGTGCAACCCGCTGATGCTCAGCTGGGCCGCCGAACTGCGCGAGCACATCCCCAGCCATGCCCTGCGCATGGAGATCCGCGACGGCGAAAACCTGCTGCGCCAGCTCGAACTCGGCGTGCTCGACGCCGCGCTCGTCTACCAGCCGGAATACTGGCCGGGCCTGCAGGTCGAGCAGGTGCTGGAGGAAAAACTCATCCTGGTGCACACCCCCGACCGCCCCGCCCCTTACGTCTACATCGACTGGGGCCCGGACTTCCGCCGCCAGCACGACGCCGCCCTGCCGGAAAAGGCCAAGGCCGCCCTGAGCTTCAACCTCGGCCCGCTGGCCTTGCAGTACATCCTGGAGAACGGCGGCAGCGGCTATTTCCGCACGCGGGTGGTGCGCACCTACCTGGAAAGCGGCGCCCTGGAGGCTGTGACCAAGGCCCCGGAATTCGGCTATCCGACCTACCTCGTCTACTCCCGCGACCGCGACTCGGCCACCTTGCAGCACGCCTTCGACCTGCTGCGCGCCGTGATCAAGGCCGACGACGACTGGTCGCAGCGCTGGAACCCGTTGAGCTGAAGCCCACGGCGCTGCGTACCGGAACCTGTCACTTGTGACCTCGCCCCCGAGCCTGCGCAGGCCGAGGGATCAGCTAATCTGCCGGATACAACAACAATATCCGCAGGTGACCGCAGTGAGGCAAACCACCGAAGCATTCCGCAGCCGCTACCGGGCGGCGATCCATCCGCTGTATAACCCGTGGCTGCACGGCGCCTTCGTGCTGCTGTTCGGCGTGCTGGCCATCGGCGCGTTCTGGAGCGGCGTGCGGCAGGTGCAGCCCCTGGAGTGGCTGACGGTGCCGCTGACCCTGCTGTTCTTCAACTTCGGCGTGTACGTGGTGCACCGGCACCTGGGGCACCACAAGAAAAGCTTCGCGAAAATGTTCTACGCCCGCCACGCCGGCGACCACCACAGTTTCTTCACCCCCGGCCACATGACCTGGGACAGCGCCCGCGACTGGCGGGTGATCCTGTTTCCGGCCTGGCTGATCGTGGTGCACACGCTGCTCGTGGCCCTGCCGCTGTGGTGGCTGTTCGCGCAGCTCAACGCCAACGTGGCCGGGCTGTTCGGCGGCTGCATGGTGCTGGGCTACCTGACCTACGAGGTGTTCCACGCCTGCGAGCACCTGCCGCCGCGCCACCCGTTGGCCCGCCTGCCGTGGATCCGCCAGATGCACCGCCTGCATGAACTGCATCACCGCCGCGAACGCATGCAGGAGCGCAACTTCAACATCGTCCTGCCGCTGATGGATTACCTGTTCGGCACCCTGTACTGGGAGCCGGAACCCGCCCACACGAACGAACCGAGGACGCCCATGACCCGCCAGCAGCACGGGATCGACATCGACGGCGAGCCCTACGCCGTGCTCGCCTACGCCGCAGACGTCAGCCTTTGGCCGCAGTGGCACCCCTCGTCGCTGAAGATTCACGGCCCCGCCGGCCCCTTGCATGCCGGCGCACGGTTCGAGGAGGACATCCGCGCCGGCGGGCGCGACGGTCACCTGATCTGGGAAGTGGACGAGTACCTGCCGGGGCGGCGCTGGTGCGCACGGGCGCGGGGCGACCACGGCCTGTCGTTGTCGCTGGTTTATGAGTGTGCGGAGGTCGGAGGGCGCACGCGGTTCGTGCGTACCCTGGACTATCGCTTCGACGGACTGGGCATGCGCCTGGCCAACCTTCTGCTGCTCAAGCGGCGCATCGAGCGCGAGTCCGCCGCCTCGATGCTGGCCCTGCGCGACCGGGCCGCTCAGCACGTGTCCCGCGCAGGAGCCGACGCGTGAAACTGCGCCACCTGATCCTGCTGCTGATCGTCATCGTGCTGGCGTTTCTGCTGCTGATGCCGACCCGCGTCGAACCGGTGGCCTGGACACCGCCGCCGGCACCGTCCATGACCGAAGGGCCCTACGCCGACAACCAGCGCCTGCGCGGCTTGCGCCAGGTCGGCCCGAGCGGCATCGAAGGGCCGGAGGCGCTGCTGCTTGAGGACGACAAGCTGATCACCGGCCTGCACGACGGCCGCGTGATCCGCACCAGCCTCGACGGCCACCAGCGCAAGGTGCTCACCGACACCGGCGGCCGTCCCTTGGGGCTGGCGCGGCATCCCAACGGCCTGCTGGTGATTGCCGATGCGGACAAGGGCCTGCTGTCCCTCGACGCCCAGGGCCGGCTGGTGGCGTTGACCACCGAAGCCAACGGCTTGCCCTTCGGCTTCACCGACGACGTGGCCATCGACAAATCCGGGCACTACGCCTACTTCAGCGATGCCTCCAGCCGCTGGGGCTACGGCCACGACGGCGAGGCGATCATCGAGCACGGCGGCGACGGGCGTCTGCTGCGCTACGACTTCCAGACCGGCAAGACTAGCGTCCTGCTGGATCGGCTGGAATTCGCCAACGGCGTCACCCTGGGGCCGGACGACGCCTATGTGCTGGTCAACGAAACCGGCGCCTACCGCATCAGCCGCTATTGGCTGACCGGCCCCAACGCCGGCACCCACGACCTGTTCATCGACAACCTGCCGGGGTTGCCGGACAACCTCGCCTTCAACGGCCGCGACCGCTTCTGGGTGGCGCTGTACGCGCCGCGCAATCCGCTGCTGGACCGCACCGCCGAACATCCGTTCGTGCGCAAGGTGATTGTCCGGGCGCTCACCGTGCTGCCCAAGCCCCTGGAAAAACGCGCGTTCGTGCTGGGGCTGGACCTGGACGGCAAGGTCATCGCCAATCTGCAGGACGCCAGCGCCGGCAACTACTCGCCGATCACCACGGCGCGGGAGTACGGGGATTGGCTGTATTTCGGTTCGCTGAAGGCCTCGCACATGACGCGGATGCCGTTGGGGGCGGCCCTCAAGTAAGCCTCCAGAGGCGTGCCGGGTTCACCGGCCTCATCGCTGGCAAGCCAGCTCCCACAGGGATCCCGGGTGTTTGCAGAATCTAAGCACACCACAAAAACTGTGGGAGCTGGCTTGCCAGCGATGGCGTTGGGTCTGCTACCACAGGTTTTGTGGTGTACCTGGATCCTGCAAACACCCGAAATCCCCTGTGGGAGCCAGCCTGCTGGCGATGGCGGCCGGTCAGGCGCCGGGCGTCTGAGGCTTGTCCGGCTCGGTCTCATCCGCCGCCGGCTCCCGTTTCGGATGCCGGTAGGTGTGCGCCGGGCTGTTGGGTTCAGGGTGGGTCGGCACGGGGTCGTAGGTTCCCTGCTCTTCGCTGGGGAACTTGTCTTGGGAGGGGGTGGGACGGTTCATGGGGCACCTCGCCGGGAGCCGCTGCATGCGGGCTCTGAACATTCGAGGTGCCGGGCGGGTTCAACGTTCCGGCCGATCCGCCGCCGATGGTCGGCGGATCGGCCCGGCTCAGGCCTGTCGCTGCAGTTCCTGGACAATCTTGTCCTTGATCTGCAAGCGCTTTTCCTTGAGCTTCTTCAAGGCGTCATCGCTGGGGGCATCCGAGGTGGCGTTCTCAGCCTTGACCACGACGTCGTCCATGTCCTGATACTGGTTGGCCAATGAATCCAGATGCGGCCTTTGGGTGCGCAATTTCTGGAACGCATCCTTCGTAATCTTCAAATCCTCAAGCAGGTCATGCTTAACCGGCATGGAACACCTCCGTCAATTGATCGCGGCCAACGCGCCCTATGCGTTCGCCAGCTATCAGGATGGCCTCGGTTGCGGGTTCTGTCGACTGCCGGCCAGGCGGCAAACGACCGTTCGTCGCCCTGGCGCCAACCGGACCAAACCTTTGCCGGCCCATCTCCCTCCACTGGATAACGCTCACAACCAATGCGTGGAGAATGACCAATGGACGGATTCAACCTGCGTCACCTGACCCTGGCCGTCGCCCTGTGCACCGGCATGGGCAGCGCCTTCGCCGCCACCTCCAACACCTTCGTCGACAACGCCGCCGCCGGCGGCATCGCTGAGATCGAAGCGAGCCGCCTGGCCCTGGAGAAAAGCGCCTCGGCCGACATCAAGGCCTTCGCGACGATGATGATCACCGACCACGGCAACGCCAACGACGAACTGGCCACCATCGCCAAGGCCAACGGCATCGAAGTGCCCGACGACACCACCCTGGTCAAGCAGGCCAAGGAAAAGATCCTCGAACTGCGCGACGAATCCTTCGATGCGGCCTACGCCAACAATCAGGTGAAGGCCCACGAAGAAGCCATCGAGCTGTTCAAGAAAGAAGCCAATACCGTGACCGACGACAAGGTCAAGGGCGGCCCCGAGCTCAAGGCCTTTGCCCAGAAAATGTTGCCAGCGTTGGAGCAGCACTTGAAACACGCCAAGGAGCTGCAGGCCAAACACCCGAGCAAGTGACGTACGCCCCGGGCCTCAGGCGCTGAGCACCGTGCGGATCATCCGCAGCAGTGCCTGGGGGCTGTAGGGCTTGCCGAGCAGGTGGGTGTCGGGGCTGAGCTGGTGGTTGCGCGAGATGATGTCGCGGGTGTAGCCGGAGGTGAACAGCACCGCCACCGGCGGCGACTGCACCTTGGCCCAGGCGGCCAGCTCGGCGCTCTTGATCAGGCCCGGCATGACCACGTCGGTGAAGATCAGCTGCACCGAGGCGCCGTCGAGCAGCAACTGCATCGCCGCGTCGCCGTTGCCGGCGGTCAGCACCCGGTAGCCTTCCTCGCGCAGCAGCTCCACGGTGGAGCCGCGCACCGCGTCATTGTCCTCGACCACCAACAGGGTCTCGTGGCCGCCCTGCTGCTGGCGGCCGGCGCCCGGCGATTCGTCCCGCAGCGGCTGCAGGCTGCGCGGGAAAAACAATTGCACCCGCGTGCCCTCGCCCACTCGGCTGTCGATCTCCACATGGCCGCCGCTCTGCTTGACGAACCCGAACACCATGCTCAGCCCGAGCCCGGTGCCCTGGCCGTCGGCCTTGGTGGTGAAGAAAGGCTCGAACACCTGCTCCAGCAGGTTCGCAGCGATCCCGACGCCGCTGTCGCCCACCGACATCCGCACGAAATCCCCCGGCAGGATGCCCTTGCCGGCGCAGAACGACTGATCCAGGGTGAGGTTGTCCGCACTGAGGGTGATCGTGCCCTCGCCCTTCATGGCGTCCCGGGCGTTGATCGCCAGGTTGAGCACAGCGTTTTCCAGTTGGTTGCGGTCGACGTTGATCCGCCAGGGCTTGTGCGGCAAGCGCACGTCGATCCGGATGGTCTCGCCCAATGCCCGCTGCAGCAGTTCGCCGAGGCCGTCGAAGATGTCCGCCAGGTTGCACACCGCCGGCGTCAGCGGCTGGCGCCGGGCGAAGGCCAGCAATTGCGACGACAGCTTGGCGCCGCGCTCCACCGCCGCCAGCGAGGCGTTGACCCGACGCTGTACGTTGGGGTTGTCGCGCTCGTGCCGGGCCAGCAGGTTGAGGTTGCCGGCGATCACTTGCAGCAGGTTGTTGAAGTCGTGGGCCACGCCGCCGGTCAGCCCGCCGATGGCCTCCAGCTTCTGCGACTGGCGCAACTGCTCCTCGGCCGCCAGCCGCGCCTCGACTTCGGCGGCCACCCGCTGCTCGAGGTTGCGGGTGAACTTGAGCAAGGACTCTTCGGCGGTCTTGCGCTCATGGATATCGATCAGCACGCCGGGGAAGCGGAACGCCTCGCCCCGTTCGTTGAATTCGCAGGCGCCGCTGGCCAGCACCCACAGGAAGCTGCCGTCGGCGCGCAGCACCCGGTACTCGGCGTTGTAGGGTTCGCCGGTGAGCACTGCCTGCTCGACGCACTCGGCGACCCAGACGCGGTCGTCGGGATGGATGTGGGCTTCGGCGATGTGCTGCGGCAGGTTGGTCAGGTCCTGGCCCGACGGATAGGAGAAGGTGCGGGCGAAACGCTCGTCGGCCGACAGCACGTCGTTCTTCACGTCCCACACGAAGGAGCCGAGCAGCGCCCCGGCGTTGAGCGCCAGGCGCACCCGTTCGTTGTCGGCGCGGTAGGCGTCCTCGGCGGCCTGGCGCAGGCGCTCGGACAGCACCAGCTCGGTGGTCTCGACCACCATCGCCATCACCCCCGCCGGCGCGCCCCGGTCGTCGGCCACCGGGCTGTAGTAGAGGTCGAGCCAGACGTCTTCGGGCACGCCGTCGCGCAACAGCACCAGATCCTTGTTGCGGTATTCCAGGGTGCCGCCGGCCAGACAGGTGTCGACCACGTGGCGGTTGAAGTCGGCGACTTCCGGCCAGCCCAGTTCCACGGGCGTACCCAGCAGATACGGGTGGCGTCCGCCGGCGAACCGCGAATAGGCATCGTTGTAGATCATGTAGCCGTCACGGCCCCAGAGCATGACCATCGGCAACGGCGAGGCGAGCATCAGCCGCACCGTGCTGCACAGGCTGGCCGGCCAGGTCTCGAGGGAGCCCAGACCGGTTCGGCCCCAGTCAAAGGCACGGATGCGCCCGGCCATTTCACCTTTCCAGCCATCGCATCCATGGTTGTCGGATAGAAACTGCATCGCCCGATTCAACACTCTGTGGTGAGTCCGATCAATCGCAACGCCCGGTGACGCCACGCCCCTGTGTTTCGAACCTCCCGCGCCGCAAATGGTTGCATAAGAGGTATAGCCGATTTCCCCCGCCCCGGCCTTCAGACTTCGATCAAGTGCTTGAGCGGGTGATAGCCGGTCTTGATCCGGGCCGCCACGTCGAGGATGGCCTTCTGGATGCCGTTGAGGTGCATGCAGGTCAGTTCGACGGCGGCGCTCTGGTTGCCGGCCTCGATGTACTCGATCAACCGCAGGTGCTCGTCGTCGCGGCAGGCTTCGTGGCTGTCGTCGTCCAGGGCGGCCGCGTACAGCGAGGCGCGGGAGATCAGTTTCTGGAACCAGTCCAGCAGCACCGGGTTGTTCAGGCTGCGGGCCAACTTGATGTGGAACTCGCCGAGCAGGTGGATCAGCCGCTCGTGGTCGCCGGCCTGGTGGGCCTCGTCCTCCAGCAGCAGGTGGTCGCGCAGGTCCTGCATCGCCGCCGTGTCCTTGCGCCGGCACAGCTCGGTGACGATGCCGATCTCCACCAGCCGCCGGGTTTCGAACAGGGAACGGATCTCTTCGTCGCTGGGCAGCGACACCGACGCACCTTTATTGGGCTCGGTGGTGACCAGGCCGTCGGCCTCCAGTTGCTTGAGCGCCGCACGAACCGACGTGCGGCTGACATTGAACAGTTCCGCCAGCGACGCCTCGCCCAGCTTCATGCCGGGGCGCAGCGAGCGCTTGCTGATCGCCTCGTAAACCCCTTGGTAGACGCGGTCGACCAAGGTTTCCGGTTTTTTCTCGGTCATTGCAAAGCTCCTTCAGTGCCGGCAACGGTCCGTCGGCGCTGCTTGCCAAAAAGCGCAGCCGCGGAAAAAGAGGGTTGCACAGCCAGATTAATCCGGGTATTTCTAAATTGCATTCAGATATTGCATACAATAATTAGAGGATTGCACCATTATGGGTCAACCAATAGCAATTGAAGTGCGCAACGTCTCCAAGCGGTACTCCGAAGACCCCGGCCTGGCGCCGGCCCTCGACAATGTGTCGGTGAACATCGCCGACAACGAATTCTTCACCCTCCTGGGCCCGTCCGGCTGCGGCAAGACCACCCTGCTGCGCACCATCGCCGGGTTCGAGCACGTCAGCGAAGGCCAGATCCGCCTGGCCGGCGAGCCGGTCAACGACTTGCCGCCGTTCAAGCGCCGGGTCAACACGGTGTTCCAGAGCTACGCGCTGTTTCCGCACATGAGTGTTGCGCAGAATATCGCCTTCGGCCTCGAGATGCAGGGCCTTGAGCGCAAGCTGATCCCCGGCCGCGTCGAAGAGATGCTCGCGCTGGTGCAGATGCAGCACCTGGCCGGGCGCAAGCCGGCGCAGTTGTCCGGCGGCCAGCAGCAGCGCGTGGCCCTGGCCCGGGCCCTGGCGCCCAAGCCGAAAGTCCTGTTGCTGGACGAGCCGCTGTCGGCGCTGGACCTGAAGCTGCGCAAGGAAATGCAGGTCGAGCTCAAGCGCGTGCAGCAAGAAGCCGGCATCACCTTCATCTTCGTCACCCACGACCAGGAAGAGGCCCTGACCCTGTCCGACCGCATCGCGGTGATGTCCGCCGGCAAGATCCTGCAGATCGGCACGCCCACCGAGATCTACGAACGTCCGCAGCACCGTTTCGTCGCGCAGTTCATCGGCGACATCAACTTCCTCCCCGGCCGGCTCAAGCGTGGCGAGCGCAACGAGAACCTGTTCGTGCCCGACGGCATGCCGGTGGAGATTCCCTGCCCGCCCCAGGGCGTCGACGGCGCCAGCGTGCAGTTGGCGTTCCGCCCGGAGCGCTCGCGGCTGGTCGCACCCCACGAGCCCCATCACCTGGGCGGGGTGATCGAGGCGGTGCTGTACGTCGGCACCGCCACGCTGTACCAGTGCCGGCTGAACAACGACATCAAGGTCATGCTGCGCGAGAACAACGAAGGCCTGCACCAGGGCCGCGGCGTCGGCGAGCGCGTGGCGGTGCACCTGCCGCCCCAGGCCTGCCTGCTGATGGAGGCCTGAGATGAGCGTCACCGGCACGTCCCCGACCCTCAACCGCGCGCTGCTGCTCAGCCCGGTGGTGTTGACCCTGCTTGCCCTGATCGCCATTCCGCTGGGGATCATGGGCTACATCAGCCTGTTGCCGCGCAACCTCTACGGCGGCGTCGACTGGCAGGCCGACTGGCAACTGCAAAGCTACGTGCAGCTGTTTTTCCAGGAAGGCTTCGACGGCGGTCTCGAACTGAACTGGGTGTACGCCCAGGCCCTGCTGCGCTCAGTGTTCCAGGCCGGCGGCACCACGGTGCTGTGCTTCCTGTTCGGCTTTCCGGTGGCGCTGTGGATGTCGAGCCTGACCCCGCGCCGGCGCAACCTGATGGTGTTGCTCATCACCATTCCGTTCTGGACCAACCTGCTGATCCGCAACTACGCCTGGCTGATCATCCTGCGCGAGCAGGGCTGGGTCGCCCAGAGCCTCAACGCGCTGTTGCCCCAGGCCGGCGGCATCACCCTGCTCTACAACGACTTCGCGGTCAGCGTCGGGCTGGTCTACAGCTTCCTGCCGTTCATGATCCTGCCGATCTACTCGACCCTGGAGAAACTCGATTGGCGCCTGGTGGAGGCCGCCTACGACCTGGGCGCCAACCGCTGGCACGCGCTGCGCCGGATCATCCTGCCGCTGTCGATGCCCGGCGTGATCGCCGGCGCACTGCTGGTGTTCGTGCCGAGCCTGGGGGCGTTCATCACCCCGGCGATCCTGGGCGGCGGCAAGACGCTGATGATCGGCAACCTGATCCAGCAGCAGTTCGGCACCGCACGCAACTGGCCCCTGGGCAGTTCGCTGTCGTTCCTGCTGCTGGGGATCCTGTTGCTGTCGCTGGTGCTGTACGCCCTCTACAGCCGCAACGCGGCCAAGAACCTCCACCGGGGAGCCCGCCCATGATCGCCCTGCACCTGAAGAAACTGCCCGCCACCCGGGAGATCAGCCTGCTGATCCTGGCCTACCTGTATCTGCCGATCCTGGTGCTGATCGTCTACAGCTTCAACGCCAACCGTTCGGCGACCGTGTGGACCGAGTTCTCGTTCGCCTGGTACGGGCGGATCCTGGCCAACCCGTCGATCCAGACGGCGGCGCTGAACTCGGTGATCGTCGCGGCCATCGCCACGGTATGCGCCACGGCCATCGCGCTGCTGGCGGCGCTGGCCACCTGCCGGCCGTTCTACGGGCAGAAGATGGTCGAGGGCGGGATCAACCTGCCGCTGATCCTGCCGGAGATCGTCACCGCCGTGGCGACCTTGCTGCTGTTCATGTCGCTGGGGATCAAGCTCGGCCTGCTGACGGTGATCGTGGCGCACATCGGCTTCTGCATCCCGTTCGCCTACCTGCCGATCCGCGCGCGCCTCAACGATCTGGACCGGAGCCTGCTGGAGGCGGCCAATGACCTGTACGCCAACCCGTGGCAGGTGTTCCGCCGCGTGACCCTGCCGCTGCTGTGGCCGGCGGTGCTGTCCGGCGCCGTGCTGGCGTTCGTGGTCAGCCTCGACGATTTCATCATGACCTTCTTCGTCGCAGGCCCCGGTTCCACCACGCTGCCGGTGTACATCTTCTCGGCGATCAAGGCCGGCGTGACCCCGGAGATCAACGCGATCTCGACCCTGATGCTGGTGATTTCCATCGTGCTCGTGGTGCTGGCCTTCTGGCTGGGCCAGCGCGGCAAACAACAATGAAGAAAACCTGGAGCGCTCTCATGAAAACCAAAGGCATGCGTCTGGCGGTATCCGGTCTGGCCCTGAGTTGTCTCACCGCGTTCGGCGCCCACGCCGCCGAGCCCAAGGAGCTGTTCTTCTACAACTGGACCGACTACTACCCGGTGGATCTGCTGGCCAAGTTCGAGAAAGAGACCGGCATCAAGGTCACCATGGACGGCTACGACAGCAACGAGACCCTGCTGGCCAAACTGCAGGCCGGCGGCGCAGCGTACGACGTGATCGTGCCGTCGCAGTCGATCATGCAGACGCTGATCCAGCAGAACCTGCTGCTGGAGATCGACGCGCCGGGCCTGAGCAACTTCCAGTACGTCAAAGGGCCGTTCCGTGACCCGAGCTTCGACCCCGGCCGCAAATACTCGGCGCCGTACCTGTGGGGCACCACCGGGTTCTCCTACGACAGCGCGCGGGTGCCGGGCGGCAAGCTGGACGACTCGTGGAAGGAGTTCTTCGAACCGCGCAAGGAACTGCAAGGCCAGCTCGCCGCCCTCGACACCTCCAGCAGCGTGATCAACGCCGCCAGCCATTACCTGAACGTCGACGAGTGCACGGAAAACCCGCAGGACGCCAAACGCATCCTGGAGCTGCTGCAGAAGCAGAAGCCGTTCCTGAAGATGTACAGCTCCGACAACACCGTCGACCGCATGGCCTCCGGCGAAGTGATCATGATGCAGAACTGGAACGGCTCCACCGCCCGCGCCACCTTGCAGAAGAGCACCATCCGCTACGTGTACCCCCGCGAAGGCCTGGCGATGTTCCAGGACAACTTCGCCGTCCCCAGGAGCGCGCCGCACCCGGGCAACGCGAAGATCTTCATCGACTGGATGATGAAACCGGAAAACGCCGCCGCCGTGTCCAACGCCATCGCCTACGCCAACGGCATCCAGAGCGATCAGTTGCTCGACGCGAAATGGAAGGTCATGGACGCCATCAACATGCCCGACGAATACGCCTCGCGCCTGCGCCCGGAAAAGGAATGCAGCAACAAGGCGCGGGAGCTGCAGGACCGCATCTGGTCCAAGCTCAAGGGCTGAAGACCGCATCGCGGCCATCGCGGGCAGGCTCGCTCCCACAGGAGCCTGGGTTTGCGCACATTCCCCTGTGGGAGCCGGCTTGCTGGCGATGGCGCCAGTCCAGGCACCACAGGCCTGGAGCTGCGGTGCGACGACTCGACTTGCGAGCGATGAGGCCCGCCCCGACAACATCGAAATAGAGGTATGAAATGTCCCACCCCCGCTGGCTCAGAAACGTACGCCCCTACGGCGCCCCCGCCGAAGACCTGCTGATCGAGGACGGCCGCTTCACCCAGCGCCGCGCCGCGTCCCCGGCGCCCCTGGCCGCCACCGACATCGACGGCAAGCACCGCCTGCTGACCGCCAGCCTGGTGGAAAGCCACGTCCACCTGGACAAGACCCTCTACGGCCAGCCCTGGCGCCCGAACAGCGCAGGCCCGACCCTCAAGGACTACATCGCCAACGAACGCCGGGTGCTGCGCGAGGTCCGCGCGCCGATCGCCGTACGCGCCGGGGCCCTGCTGGAGAACTGCATCGCCCGCGGTTCGCTGACGATGCGCTGCCACGTCGACATCGACCCGGAATTCGGCCTGCGCCATGTCGAAGCCATGCTGCAACTGCGCGAACGCTACAACGACCTGATCGACCTGCAACTGGTGGTGTTCCCGCAGACCGGCCTGATCAGCCGCCCCGGCACCGCCGACCTGATGCGCGAAGCCATGGCCCTGGGCGTGGAGAACGTCGGCGGACTCGACCCCTGCGGCATCGACAACGACCCCATCGCGCAACTGGACTTCGTGTTTTCGTTGGCCGCCGAATTCGGGCGCGGCGTCGACATTCACCTGCACGACAAGGGCGAGCTGGGCCTGTGGCAGATCGCCCGGATCGCCGACTTCACCGAACGCTTCGGCCTGCAGGGCGGTGTGATGATCAGCCACGCCTATTGCCTGGGCATGCTGCCGTGGAGCCAGGTCCGGCCGATGGCCGAACGGCTGGCGGCGCTGGGGATTTCGCTGATGAGCTCGGCGCCGGCCGATTGCCCGGTGCCGCCGTTCCTGGCCCTGCGTGAGGTCGGGGTCAACGTGTGCCTGGGCTCGGACGGCATCCGCGACGCGTGGTCGCCGATGGGCAACGGCGACATGCTGGAACGGGCGATGCTGCTGGCGTTCCGGTTCGACCTGAACAAGGACGAGGAACTGGCCGCGGCGTTCGACGCAGCCACGGTCAACGGGGCCCGCGCCTTGGGCGTCGAGGGGCATGGCTTCGGCATCGGCCGGGCGGCCGACTTTCTGCTGATGCCGGTGGAGACCCTCGGCGAGGCGGTGGTGGCGCGGCCGGTGCGGCAAGTCTATCGGGGCGGCGAACTGATCGCCGACGGCGGCCGCCTGCTGGGCAGCCGCTTGTGAAGCGCTCGGGCCTGAAGGCCGCTTGCGTGGTCGGCTTCGACGGCACGCGGCATGTGCTGTGGCGCGACGGCGAGGTGGTGTTCGAAGGCTCTCGCATCGTGTTCGTCGGGCGCGGTTATCCGGGGCCGGTGGACAGCTGGACCGATTACGGCAATGCCCTGATCGGTCCCGGCTTCATCGACCTCGACGCCCTCGGCGACCTCGACTCCACGGTGCTGACTCTCGACAACGGCGACGAGCGCGCCATGGGCCGCATGTGGTCGGCGGACTATCTGGCGGCCGGTCCGCGGGAGTCGTTCAGCGCCGACGAAGAGGTCTTCAAGTACCGCTACGCCTTCACCCAACTGATCCGCAACGGCATCACCACGGCGATGCCGATCACCTCGATGTACTATCGCGAATGGGCGGAGCGCTACGACGAGTTTGCGGCGGTCGCCGATGTCGCCGCCGAGCTGGGCCTGCGCACCTACCTGGGCCCCTGCTACATGAGCGGCATGAGTTACTGGCGCGCCGACGGCACCCTCGCCCATCACTGGGACGAAGGCCGGGGCCTGGCTGGGCTCGATGACGCCGAGCGGTTCTTCAAGGATTTCGACGGCGCCCATGACGGGCTGATCCGCGGCGCCCTGCTGCCCGATCGCATCCAGACCTGCACCCCGGCGCTGCTGCAACGCACCGCCGCACTGAGCCACGAACTGAACGCGCCGGTGCGCCTGCACTGCTGTCAGGCGCCCGGGGAAGTGGCGATGGTCGAGCGCTTGCACGGCACCTCGCCGCTGGGCTGGCTGCAACGGCTCGGCCTGCTGACCCCGCGCAGCCTGCTGCCCCACGGCATCTACACCCGTGGCGACGACGACCTGCAACGGCTGATCGACGGCGGCGCGAGCCTGGTGCATTGCCCGCTGGTGTTCGTCCGGGACGGCGAAGCGCTGGACTCGTTCGGGCGCCACCGGGCCCGAGGCGTCAACTTCGCCCTCGGCACCGACACCTGGCCGGCGGACTTGCTGTCGAACATGCGCCACGGCCTGAACATCGCCCGGCTGATGGAGGGCGGCCCCTCGCTGACCTGCGGCCTGGACCTGTACAACGCCGCCACCCTCGGCGGCGCCCAGGCGCTGGGCCGCGACGACCTCGGCCGGCTCGCGCCGGGCGCCAAGGCCGACATCACCGTGTTCAGCCTGCGCGGGATGCACCTGGGGCCGCTGTTCGACCCGCTGAAGAACCTGCTGCTGGCCGGTCGCGGCGACGACTGCATCGCCAGCTACATCGACGGCCGCTGCGTGATGCGCGACGGCCAGGTCATTGGCGTGGACTACCCGTCCCTGCAGCGCCAGGCCCAACGCCAATACGAAAAACTGATGCGCAGCCACAGCGACCGGGCCTTCGGTCGACCGGACTGGAAAACCCTGTTCCGCCCGGCCATCCCATTCGCCGACGACTACAGCGCCGACGCGCCCTTGAGCGCCATCGATCCCCTTCCTTAGAGATTTCTGCCATGCACAGCTTCGATTTCAGCCGACTCAGCCCGCGGGAAAAGTACAAGATCCTCATCGGCAGCGTGGTGCCCCGGCCGATTGCGCTGGTCACCACCGTGGACGGCGAAGGCCGGGTCAACGCCGCGCCGTTCAGCTTCTTCAATGCGCTGTCGGCGGACCCGCCGATCCTGGCCCTGGGCGTGGAGAACTATCAGGATCAGAGCCCCAAGGACACCACCCGCAACATCCAGCTGAATCAGGAGTTCACCGTGAACATCGTCAGCGATGCCCTGGTGGAGGCCATGAACGTCTGCGCCGTGCCCTTCGCGCCGGGCTTCGACGAACTGACCGCCGCCGGCCTGACCGCCATCGCCGGCACCACGGTCAAATGCCCGCGCATCGGCGAGGCGCCGGTGGCGCTGGAATGCCGACGGATGATGGCGCTGTCCATCGGCCAGTCCCGGGAAATCATCCTGGGCGAAGTGTTGATGGCCCACGTGCGCGACGAACTGATCGACCCCAAGACCCTGTACATCGACCAACTGGGCCTGGACGCCATCGGCCGCATGGGCGGCCATGGCTACGCCCGCACCCGCGACTACTTCGACCTGCCGACCCGCTCGCTGCAGGCCTGGACCGAAGCGCCGGGCGGCGGCGAAAGGCTTTGGCCTTCGGCCGAATGACCGCCGCCGTGCCTTGTGGGAACGGGCTTGTCAGCTCCCACAAGGTTGGTGGTGTACATGGACTGATCCTTTGTGGGAGCCAGCCTGCTGGCGATAGCGATGGGTCAGGCAACAGAGATGTCGGCTGTGCCGGCCTCATCGCTGGCAAGCCAGCTCCCACAGGTTTTGTGGTGTGCCTGGATCTTGCAGACACCCGAGATCCCTTGTGGGAGCCAGCCTGCTGGCGATGGCGGTGGGTCAGGCAACAGGGATGTCGGCAGTGCCGGCCTCATCGCTTGCAGGCAAGCTCCTACAGGTTTTGGGGTGAACATGAATCCTGCGGACACCCGAGATCCCTTGTGGGAGCCAGCCTGCTGGCGATGGCGGTGGGTCAGGTAACAGGGATGTCGGCAGTGCCGGCCTCATCGCTTGCAGGCAAGCTCCTACAGGTTTTGGGGTGAACATGAATCCTGCGGACACCGGTGATACCTGTGGGAGCCGGCTTGCCGGCGATGGCGGTGAGTCAGGCAACAGAGATGCTAGGAGTGCCGGCCCCATCGCTTGCAGGCAAGCTCCTACAGGTTTTGGGGTGAACATGAATCCTGCGGACACCGGTGATACCTGTGGGAGCCGGCTTGCCGGCGATGGCGGTGGGTCAGGCAACAGAGATGTCGGCAGGGCCGGCCCCATCGCTTGCAGGCAAGCTCCTACAGGTTTTGGGGTGAACCTGAATGTTGCGGGCACCGCAGCTCCCACAGTTTTTGGGGTGGGGGTCAGTGGAAGTCGCGGCTCTGCACGCGGATACCGTTGAGCAGCGGGCTCAGGTCGCTCAGCCGTCCGGCGATCAGGTGCCGCACTTCACCTTCGCGCTCCCAGCGGCCATCGACCTTGAGCAGTTGCGAGCCCACCAGCACCCGGCGCTGGCGGTCGGCCAGGTCGCGCCAGACCACCACGTTGACGTTGCCGAACTCGTCCTCGAGGGTGACGAAGGTCACGCCGCTGGCGGTGCCCGGCCGTTGGCGTCCGGTCACCAGCCCGGCGATGCTGACCGGCCGGCCGTGCTCGACCTCCTGCAACTCCCGCGAACTGCGGCACCGCCGCGCCCTCAGTTCATCGCGCAGCAACGCCAGCGGATGCGGCCCCAAGGTGGTGCCGAGGGTGGCGTAATCGGCGTGCAGGTCTTCGCCGACGCTGGGCTTGGGCAGCACGACTTCCGGTTCATCCTGCCCCGGCAACCCGGCGAACAGCCCAAGCTGCGCCTGCACCCCGGCCACTTCCCAGCGCGCCCGGTGGCGGTGGCCCGCCAGCCCGCGCAACGCCCCGCAGTCCGCCAGCAACGCCAGGGCCCGGCTGTCGAGCCCTGCCCGTCCGCCCAGGTCGGTGAGGTCGGCGAAGGCGCCCCGCTCCCGCGCCGCCTCGATGCGCCGGGCGTCCTCTTCGCGAAAGCCCTTGACCAGGCGCAACCCCATGCGGATCGCCGGCTGCCCGCCGGCCATGGGTTCCAGGCCGCAATCCCAGTCGCTGGCGCGCACGTCCACCGGGCGGATCTGCAAATGATGCCGTCGGGCGTCCTGGAGGATCTGGTCCGGGCTGTAGAACCCCATCGGCCAACTGTTGATCAGCGCACAGGCGAACGCCGCCGGCTCGTGGCACTTGAGCCAGCAACTGGCATAGGTGAGCAAGGCGAAGCTGGCGGCATGGGACTCGGGAAACCCGTAGCTGCCGAAACCCTTGATCTGTTCGAAGATCTGCGCGGCGAACTCCGGCGAGTAGCCGTTCTTCTTCATGCCGGCGGCCAGCCGTTCCTTGTGCGGCTCCAGCCCGCCATGACGCTTCCACGCGGCCATGGAGCGGCGCAGCTGGTCGGCCTCGCCGGGGCTGTAGTCGGCCGCGACGATGGCGATCTGCATCACCTGCTCCTGGAACAGCGGCACGCCGAGGGTGCGCTTGAGCACCGTCTCCAGTTCCGGTGACGGATAGGTTTCCTTTTCCTCCTTGTTCCGGCGGCGCAGGTACGGATGCACCATCCCGCCCTGGATCGGCCCCGGGCGGACGATGGCCACCTCGATCACCAGGTCGTAGAAGTTCTGCGGCCGCAACCGGGGCAGCATCGACATCTGCGCCCGCGACTCGATCTGGAACACGCCGATGGTGTCGGCGCGGCTGATCATGTCGTAGGTCGGCCGGTCATCGGCCGGAATCGTCGCCAGGCTCAGGTCCCTGTTGCGGTGGCGGCGCAGCAGGTCGAAGCAACGGCGGATCGCGCTGAGCATGCCGAGGGCGAGGATGTCGACCTTGAGCAGCCCGACCGCGTCGAGGTCGTCCTTGTCCCACTGGATGACCGTGCGGTCGGCCATGGCGGCGTTCTCCACCGGCACCAGGGTGTCCAGCGGCTCTTGGGAAATCACGAACCCGCCGGGGTGCTGCGACAAGTGCCGGGGGAAGCCGATCAGTTGCCCGGTCAGGCTCAGCACCCGGCGCAGGATCGGGCTGTCCGGGTCGAATCCGCCTTCGCGCAAACGCTCGAGCGGCGGCACGTCGTCGCTCCAGTGGCCGCAGCAGTCGGCCAGCGCGTTGACCTGATCCGGCGGCAGGCCCAGGGCCTTGGCCACGTCGCGTACGGCGCCGGCGGCGTGGTAGGTGCTGACCACCGCCGTCAACGCGGCACGGCTGCGGCCGTAACGGCGGAACACATACTGCAGGACCTCTTCGCGGCGTTCGTGTTCGAAATCCACGTCGATGTCCGGCGGCTCGTTGCGCTCCTTGGACATGAAACGCTCGAACAGCAGCGTGGTGCGGTTCGGGTCGATCTCGGTGATGCCCAGGGCAAAGCACACCGCCGAGTTGGCCGCCGAGCCGCGTCCCTGGCAGAGGATGCGCTGATCACGGGCGAACCTCACGACGTCGTGGACGGTGAGGAAGTAGCTTTCGTAACCCAGCTCGGCGATCAGTTTCAGTTCCTTGTTGATCTGCCTCAGCACCTTGTAGGGCGCCCCTTTTTGCCAGCGCCAGGCGATGCCGTCCTTGGTCAGTCGCCGCAGCCAGGAACGGCCGGTGTGCCCGTCGGGCACCAGCTCTTGCGGGTATCGGTACTGCAACTGCCCCAGGTCGAAGGTGCAGCGCCGAGCCAGATCCACCGAGGCTTGCAGCAGGGCCGGCGGATAGAGCCCGCGCAGCGCGTCGAGGCTGCGCAGGTGCCGCTCGCCGTTGGGGTGCAAGCGCAGCCCGGCCTCGGCCACCGGGACGTGGTGGCGGATCGCGGTCATGGTGTCCTGCAACGCCCGGCGGCCACGGGCGTGCATGTGCACGTCGCCGCTGGCCAGCGCCGGGATGCCCAGCCCGTCGGCCAGTTCCAGCAACGCCGCCAGCCGTTGGCGGTCGTCCTGCCCGCAATGCAGCTGCACCGCCAGCCACAGGCGCTCGCCGAAGGCCTGCCGCAGCCAGCGGCCTTCTTCGATGTCATCGGTGGCGTCCGGTACCCACAGCGCCTGCAACCCCGGCAGCGGCTCGCTGAAGTCCTCGCGCAGCACCTGATAGCAGCCTTTCTGCGTGCGCCGCCGGGCACGGGTGATCAGGCCGCACAGGGCCTGATAGCCTTCGAGGGTCTCCACCAGCAGCACCAGTTTCGGGCCCTGGTCGATGCGCACCTCGCTGCCGATGACCAGCGGCAGTTCAACGGATTTCGCCGCCTGCCAAGCCCGGACGATCCCGGCCAAGGTGCATTCGTCAGTGATCGCCAGGGCCTGGTAGCCCTGCTGCTTCGCCCGCTGGAACAGCTCCAGCGCACTGGAGGCACCGCGCTGGAAACTGAAGTTCGACAGGCAGTGCAGTTCGGCGTAGCCGTCGCTCATGCGAACCAGCCCTGCAGCCACAGCGGACCGCCCTCGCCCACCGTCCGGTAGGCCCAGCCCTGCTGCCCGGCGCGGTTCTGGATCAGGTAGTAGTCGCGGCGCACGTCGTCACCGTCCCACCAGCCGGATTCGATGCGCTCCGGGCCCATGAGGATCCGCGCCGCCCCCTCGGGCACCGCCTGCGGCTCGTCCAGCAACCAGCCCGGACGGTGCACGCCCGGCAGCGGCGCGCAAGGCAGTTTGTCGACACCGGTTTGCCATGCGCATTCGGGGCGGTGATCGGCCTGGAAACGCAGGCCCTGCACCGCGTCGTCCCCCAGCCGGGCGCGCAGGCGTTCGCGCAGCTGTTCCCAGGGCAAGGTCTGCTGGGGACGCTCGTCGAACAGCTCCTGATGCTGGGGCACGAAGTCGGGCAGGTCCTCGGCGCACAGGCGAAACCCGCGAACCGGCGCCTCGACCTGCACCTGTTCCAGGCGCCCGCGGGCCAGTTCGAACAGCATCGCCGGATCGCGCTCGGCGCTGAGCAGGCCGACCTTGATCAACGTGTCCGGCAGGCCGGCATGCTCAAGGTGCAGGTCGAACCGCTGCACACCGCTGTCGCGGCCGCAGAGGAACGCCGCCAGGTCGGCGGTCAGGCGGCGCAACGGGAACAGCAGCGCCTGATGGGACTGCACGTCGAAATTGAGCTCGATGCGCACGTCGAAGCGGTCCGGCGGCTGGTAGAACGCCAGCGCCAGCGGCCGTGCGCCGAACAGGGTGTCCAGGTGCTTGAGCATCTGCGCCTCGAAACGCCTTGCCAGGGCCTGACGCGGCAAGGCCTGCACCTGGCCGAGGTGGCGCAGGCCCATGCGCTCCAGCGCCGTGGCCACGTTCGGCGCCAGCCCGACCCGGTCGACGGGCAGCCGTCCCAGATGATGGCGCAAGGCTTCGCCGTCGGGCACCACCAGACCGTCGCCGACGTTGGCCAGCACCCGCGCCGCCGCCGGGTTGGGCGCGGCGACGATGCGGTGGCGAAAGCCCAGCGCCGTCAGCTCCGAGCGCAGCAGCGCCTCGAACTGTGCCCAGGAACCGAACAGGCCGAGGCTGGACTCGATCTCGAACACCACGGTGCGCGGGTAATGCACGCTGACCTGCGCGCTGAAGCGGTAGGCCCAGGCGGCGAGAAAGCATTGCCAGTGTTCGACCTCGGCCATGTCGTACTCGGCGCTGGCGAAATCCCGGGTCAGGGCCTGGGCGGCGGTCATCGACTGGCCGGGGCGCAGGCCCTGGGCCCTGGCCGCGTCGTTCACGGCCTGCAGCACCCGGCGCTGGGCCGGGCCGCTGAGCAGCGCCAACGGTTGGTCGGGATCGGGGCGTTGACGCAGCACCGCATCGAGCGCCAATTGCGGAAACAGGATGCAGACCCAGCGCATGGCGGCCTCAATGCCCCACGGCAAAGGCGATCGGCGCCGTGCGGGCCAGCCCGCCACGGCACTTGAGCACCCGCAGCTGCGCCGGCCGGGCGTCGACGGCGATCCGCAGCGCCGCCGGCGACGGGTTGGCCGCTTCGCTCAACGGGCGCCAGGCGAACGCCAGGGTCTGGCCGGTTTCCGCCGCCACCTGCAAGCGCCGCAGCGCCCGGTCATCGGCCTTGTGCGGCCAGCACAGCACCGCGCCGCAACTGCCCGAGCGCAGGCATTGCTCCGCCGCCCACAGGGCCTCGCGCTCGCCGGCCCGGATCACCGACAACTGGCGCAGATCGACGCCGGCATTGGCCCAGGCCTGGGGGTACGGCACGAACGGCGGCGCCACCAGCACGATGCGCTCGCCCGCCGTCGACAGCCGCGCCAGGGTCGGCCACACCAGGTGCAGCTCGCCGACGCCGGGGCCTGCGAACAGGATTTCGCTCAACGCCGACTCCGGCCAGCCGCCGCCGGGCAACGCCGCGTCCAGCGCAGGGTGGCCGGTGGGCTGCGGGCTGGCGGCCGGGACTGCAGGCCGGCCCTTCCAGACCTGGCCGCCATTGAACAGCGTGTCCAACGCAACGACGGCGCCCATCAGCCTTGCCTCACCAGGCCGCAGAACACCCCTTCGATGGCCAGGTCCTGGTCGGCCCGCACCACGATGGGCCGGTACGCGGGGTTGCGCGGCAGCAGGCGGATCTCATCGCCGACCCGCTCGAAACGCTTGATGGTGACCTCGCCGTCGAGGCGCGCCACCACGATCTGGCCGTTGAGCGCCTCGGGGTTGCGCCGCACGCCCACCAGGTCGCCGTCGAGGATGCCGTCCTCGATCATCGAGTCGCCCTGCACCCGCAGCAGGTAGTCCGGTGCGCGGGCGAACAGCGCCGGGTCGAGCATCAGGCGGTTGTGGACCTCGGCGTCGGCGCCGATAGGCGCACCCGCCGCCACCCGGCCCAGCACCGGCACGTCCAGCAGCTCCGGACGCGGCGGCTGGTTGAGCAGGCGGATGCCCCGGGCCTGATGCGGATTGACCTCGATGAACCCGGCTTCGGTGAGCGCCAGCACATGCTTGCGCGCCACGCTGCGGGAGGCGAAACCAAAAGCCTCGCTGATTTCAGCGAGGCTCGGGGGCTGACCGTGTTCGGCGATGCGTTCGCGGATGAAGGTCAGGATGGCGGTACGGCGGGGAGTCAGGGTCGTCATGGAGTACATTTGTACTCCACCGGGGTTTTTCTGGCAACGACCGTCAGTCAGGCCAAAACCTGTAGGAGCTTGCCTGCAAGCGATGAGGCCGGCACAGCCGACATCTCTGTTGCCTGGCCCACCGCCATCGCCGGCAAGCCGGCTCCCACAGGTATCACCGGTGTCCGCAGGATCCATGCACACCGCCATCGCCAGCAGGCTGGCTCCCACAGAATTCAGCAGCGGCCGCAGTTCTGTGCCCACCGCAAAAACCTGTGGGAGCTGGCTTGCCAGCGATGAGGCCGGCACTGCCGACATCTGCGGTGACTGGCCCCCCGCCATCGCCGGCAAGCCGGCTCCCACAGGTATCACCGGTGTCCGCAGGATCCATGCACACCGCCATCGCCAGCAGGCTGGCTCCCACAGAATTCAGCAGCGGCCGCAGTTCTGTGCCCACCGCAAAAACCTGTGGGAGCTGGCTTGCCAGCGATGAGGCCGGCACTGCCGACATCTGCGGTGACTGGCCCCCCGCCATCGCCGGCAAGCCGGCTCCCACAGGTATCACCGGTGTCCGCAGGATCCATGCACACCGCCATCGCCAGCAGGCTGGCTCCCACAGAATTCAGCAGCGGCCGCAGTTCTGTGCCCGCAGGGAACTTGGTCACCCATCGTCCTGGCGCATGAACCCTGACCATCACCGAAGGTTTGTTACAGGATGTTTACGAAATTTTGACCAACGATCTTCTACAGTTGCACGCGAACCGCGTGTGTTTTCTATTCGAGTAGAGGAAAAAACCCAATGGCTGCAGGCAAAGGACTGCGTTTACCGTCCATCACCCCCACCCGTCTGGTACTGCTGTTTTCCCTGGCGCTGGTGGCGCTGTACAACCTGGCGACATGGAAGGCGCTGGGCACGCTGATCACCTTGCAGGGCGCACACAAGCTGGCGTTCTTCGCCTCATTCGGCCTGTTCCTGTGGGCCGCCATCACCCTGCTGCTGACCCTGGTGTCGTTCCGCTGGACGCTGAAGCCGGCGCTGACCCTGGTCGCCCTGCTCTCGGCCTGCGCCGCCTATTTCATGAACGAGTACGGCATCACCATCGACACGGTGATGATCCAGAACGTGTTCGAAACCAACCCGGAAGAAGCCTCCGCGCTGTTCAGCGGCAAGCTGCTGGCCTATGTGCTGGTGCTCGGCGTGGTGCCGGCGGCGCTGATCTGGCGCTGGCCGGTGGCGTACCGGCCGTTCTTTCGCGGGCTGCTGAACAAGGTGCTGGTGATGGTGGCCTGCGTGCTGGTGATCGGCGCGTCGGTGGGTGCGTTCTACTCGACCTACGCGCCGATCTTCCGCGAGGAAGACAAGCTCACCCACTTCATCAACCCGACCAACTACATCTACGCGATCAGCAAGTACGCCAAGCAGCGGCTGGGGATCAAAAAGCACTTCGTGGTGCAGGCCGTCGGCGAAGACGCGGTGATGAGCGCCAAGGCCGCCGCCCGCGGGAAGAAGTCGCTGATGGTGTTCGTGGTCGGCGAAACCGCCCGGGCCGACCACTTCTCGCTCAACGGCTATGAGCGCGAGACCAACCCCGAGCTGAGCAAGCTGGACATCCTCAACTTCACCCAGGTGCACTCCTGCGGCACGTCCACGGCGGTGTCGGTGCCGTGCATGTTCTCGATGTTCCCCCGCGAGGACTACAGCGACAAGAAAGGCAAGACCTACGAAGGCCTGCTCGACATCCTCCAGCGCGCCGGCGTGCAGGTGCTGTGGCTGGACAACAACAGCGACTGCAAGGGCACCTGCCTGCGGGTGCCGCACCGCGATATCGCCAAGAACCAGCCGGGGCCGTTCTGCGACGGCAACAACTGCCTGGACGAGGCGCTGCTGGCGGACCTGCAGGGCTACATCGACAGCCTCAAGGGCCACGCGATCATCGTCCTGCACGCCGACGGCAGCCACGGCCCGGAATACTACGAGCGCTACCCGAAGGAGCAGGAACGCTTCAAGCCGATCTGCCACACCAACCAGTTGGGCAGTTGCAGCCGCGAGGAACTGGTGAACGTGTACGACAACACGATCCTGTACACCGACCACTTCCTGGCCAAGGTGATCGAGCTGCTCAAGCGCAACCAGGACACCCTCGACACGTCGATGCTGTACGTTTCCGACCACGGCGAATCCCTGGGCGAGAACGGCCTGTACCTGCACGCCGCGCCTTACGCCTTGGCTCCCGAGGCGCAGACCCATGTGCCGATGGTGATGTGGTTCGGCAACAATACCTTGGCGCAAATGGGCATCGACCGTGGCTGCCTGCAAGGCAAAAGCGGCCAGCCGGACCTGAGCCACGACAACCTGTTCCACTCGGTGCTGGGGCTGTTCGAAGTCAAGACCTCGCTGTACCAGCCGGGGCTGGACATCTTCCGGGGCTGCCGGCCGGCGATGACGGCTGCGCAGTGAGCCATGCGGGGGCGGATGAATGCAGGATTTGCTGCCCCCGCAAAACCTGTAGGCGCTTGCCTGCAAGCGATGACGCCGGCACATCCTGCACCTGTCGAGGCTGATCCACCGCCATCGCCAGCAGGCTGGCTCCCACAGTTGGAATTGCGGCAGGTCAGCAGGTGAGTTGCGCCAGGTACTGCCACGGGTAGATCCCGCGCTGATGGCCGTCGCTGAACACCAGTTGCAGGCCATAGCCCTGGGGGTTGAGTTCGATGATCCGGACTCGCTCATCGACCTGCGGTGTCATGCCTCGCAGGCGCAAGGCCCGGCACTGCGAGCACGGGCAGCGGCGGCGCAACTCCGCGTACCCCAGGCGCTGTTCGCGCCCGTCCGGCCAGTTCAAGCGCAATGTCTGCCCGGCCGAGGCATTGCCGATGGCCAACGGGCTCATTGCAACTGACTCAAAGCAATGCGCACGGCCTTGCGCACTTCCGGGTCGCCGTCGTCCTGGGCGGCCTGCAACGCGGCCACCGCGCCGCGGTCGTTGAGTTCGCCCAGGGCCAACGCCGCCTCCTTGCGCAGGTTGCTGATGCGGTGGCCCAGGGTCTCGATCAACGCATCCAACGCGGCGACATGGCGCAGGCGACCGAGGCTGCGGGCGGCGCGCAGGCGCACTTGCCAGTAGTCGTCGCTCAGGGCCTGGATCAGGGCCGGGCCGGCGTCGGGGTGGCCGACCTTGCCCAGGGTCGTGGCGGCTTCTTCGCGCACGGGCCAGGCCGCGTCCTGCAACGCCCGTTGCAGGGCGGGCAGCACATCGGCGCCGGACGCCAGCCCAAGGGCGCCGGTGGCGGCGCGGCGCACTTCGCTGTCCGGGTCGGTGCTGGCCAGCCGTGCCAGCGCCGGTAGCGCATCGAGCCGTTTGAGCCAGCCGAGCACCCCCACCGCTTCGCGGCGCACGCCCGCCTCGGCGTCGTCGAGCGCCGCCACCGCTGCCGGTGCCGCTTCGGCCAGGCGCAGTTCTCGCAGGGCCCGCCAGGCCGCCGTGCGCACACAGGTTGCGGCGTGCGCCGTCCACGGCAGGATCACCCGGCCTGCGGCTTCGCTCTTGAGCAGGCTCAGGCTTTGCGCCGCAGCGACCTGCACCGCCGGCGACGGATCGATCAGGGCCCGGCACAAGGCCTCGACCACCGGCGCGTCTTCCCAGGCCTCCAGCAGGCGCGCCGCTTCGGCGCGCACGTCTTCGGCGGGATCGTCCGTCAGCCGGTCCACCAGCCACAGCAGGCCGTCGGGCTCTTCGAGGTCGGCCAGGTCGATCAGGGCGATGCGGCGCACGCCCGGATCCTCGGCGGTCAGGCGCGGTTGCAGGGCGAGGATGTCGGCGTTGTCGGTCACAGCAAAAAAAGAGGTCATGGGCTCACCACGGCTTAGGTTCGGACGGTGCGTTTGCGCCGCTGTCGGTGGGCGGTGGGAAACGCGGGATGTTCTTGTCTTGGCGTCCGGGGTGGCCGGATGGCGTCTTGCGTTGTCGGTGGCGGCCTCATCGCCAGCAGGCTGGCTCCCGCACGTTGGCTTGTGGGGCAGATAGAAAACGGTGGGAGCCAGCCCTGCTGGCGATGGCGTCAGTGAGCGCGCCACGGATCAGCGCAGCAGGTACGGGATCTCCACTTTCACCGCCCCGGTCGGGCAGTCCTTTTCGCAGGGCATGCAGTACCAGCACTCGTCGAAGGCCATGTAGGCCTTCTGCGTGGCCGGGTTGATCGCCAGCAGATCCATCGGGCAGACGTCGACGCATACGGTGCAGCCCTTGTCGGCGATGCATTTGTCCTCGTCCACGGTGACGGGGGCGTTGGAGCGGAAAAAGATATCCTGGGCTTGATGGGCCATGGTCGGGGCTCTCTCTGGGTGCGGTTCAGGCGGCGCCGACCCGCAGGCGGTCGTAGGCCTGCATTTCAACGGCGTCCAGGGGAATGATGTAAGGCTCGACGGGCTTCTTGAAGCTGGTCATGCGCCCGTCCTCGCCTTTCTTCAGGTGGCAATGGCAGAACCATTCGCGGTCGTTGCGCTCGGGGTGGTCGACCCGGTAGTGGTACAGGCCCCAGCGGCTTTCGGTGCGGAACAGCGAGGCGCGGGCGGCCATTTCGGCGCAGTCGCGGATCACGCTGACTTCCATGGCGCGCATCAGTTCATGGGCGTTGTGGGCCTTGAGCTGTTCGAGGTCGCGTTCGATGTCGCTGAAGCGTTGCAGGCCGATCTCCATCTTCTTGGTCACCTTCGGCGGTTGCAGGTAGTCGTTGACGAAGCGCCGCAGCTTGTACTCGACCTGGGCCGGCGGCAGGCCGTGCTCGCGCGCAAGCGGCGCGAACACCCGCGCCCGCTCCCGCTCGATCTGTTCGGCATCCAGTGCGGTGAACCCGCGCCCTTCCACGAACTGCGCCGCGTTCTGCCCGGCGAACCCGCCATAGGTGAACGCGCCGAGCATGTAGTTGTGCGGCACCGCCGCCATGTCACCGGCCGAATACAGGCCCTTGACCGAGGTCTCGGCCCGCTCGTTGACCCACACCCCGGACGCCGAATGGCCGCTGCAGAAGCCGATCTCCGAGATGTGCATCTCGACCATCTGCGTGCGGTAGTCGGTGCCGCGGTTGGCGTGGAACTGGCCGCGGCTCGGGCGTTCGTTGCTGTGCAGGATCTGTTCGATGTCCTGGATGGTTTCTTCGGCCAGGTGATCGAGCTTGAGGAACACCGGCCCGTTGCCGCTTTCCAGTTCCTGGTGGAACTCGCGCATCATCTGCCCGCTCCAGTAGTCGCATTCGATGAAGCGCTCGCCCTTGTTGTTGGCGGTGTAGCCGCCCAGGGGGCCGGTGACGTAGGCGCAGGCCGGGCCGTTGTAGTCCTTGATCAGCGGGTTGATCTGGAAGCATTCCAGGTTCGCCAGTTCGGCCCCGGCGTGGTAGGCCATGGCATAGCCGTCGCCGGCGTTGGTCGGGTTCTCGTAGGTGCCCATCAGGTAGCCGGAGGACGGCAGGCCCAGGCGCCCGGCGGCGCCGCAGGCCAGGATCACCGCCTTGGCCTTGATCACATGGAAGTCGGCGGTGCGGCAGTCGAAACCCATGACGCCGTTGACCGTGCCCTCTTCGTCCGTCAGCAGGCGGGTGCAGACCAGACGGTTGGTGATGCTCACCCGCGCCCGCTTCAATTGGCGGTAGAGGACTTTCTTGATGTCGTGCCCTTCCGGCATCGGCAGCACGTAGGCGCCCATGTGGTGGACTTTCTTCACGGCGTAGTCGCCGGTTTCGTCCTTCTCGAACTTCACGCCCCAGCGGTCGAGTTGCTCGATGGTCTGGAAGCTGTGGGTGGCGTAGGCGTACACCGCCGCCTGGTTGACGATGCCGTCGTTGGCGACGGTGATTTCCTTGGTGTACTGCTCAGGCGTCGAATGGCCGGGAATGACCGCGTTGTTCAGGCCGTCCATGCCCATGCTGATCGCGCCGCTGCGCTTGACGTTGGCCTTGTCCACCAGCAGCACGCGCAGGTCGCGGTTGTGCTCCTTGGCCTTGATCGCCGCCATGGGGCCGGCGGTGCCGCCGCCGATCACGACGATGTCGTATTCCTGTTCGATGGTGGTGCCTGCCGTCGAATCCTGCGTCATGTGCGCTCCCCTTTTTGCCGGTCGATCCGCAGGCGGTACTGGAACGCATCGCCGCGGTAGTAAAGGTGTTCGAAATCCAGGGGCTGGCCGTCGGCATCGTGGGTCAGGCGCTCGATGTGCATGATCGGCGAACCGGCCTCGACGCCCAGCGCCTGGGTCAGGTCGTCGTCGGCCAGCACCGCGTCGATGGCCAAGTCCGCATGCCCCAGCGCCAGGCCGCAGTCGTTCTCCAGGATCAGGAAGATGTCGCGGGTCACCAGGTCGGCCTTCTCCAGGCGCTCGCCCAGGTGCTTGGGCAGGTAGGTGATCTCCAGCGAGACCGGCTCGCGGTTGATCAGCCGCACGCGTTTGATCTGCGCCACGGTGTCGCCTTCGGCCACTTGCAGGCGTTCGGCGATGCGCGCGTCGGCGGCGATGAACCTGAAGCTGCGCAGGCGGTTGATCACCTCGTAGCCGCGGCCGGCCAGGGATTCGGCCAGGCCTTGCAGGGTGCTGACGTTCTGGAAAGTCTTGGGCTTGGCGACGAACGTGCCCTTGCCGTGGATCTTGAAGATCAGCCCTTCCTTCTGCAGATCGCCCAGCGCCTGGCGCACGGTGATGCGGCTGACCTTGAACATCGCGCCCAACTCGCTTTCGGAGGGCATCTGGCTGTCTTGCGGGTATTGGCCGTCGAGGATGCGCGTGCGCAGCACATCGCGCAGTTGGGTGTGCAACGGGACGCTGCCCAGGGAAAGGAGGTTGTCGGTCATCGGCGATCACTTGTCATAACGAGTTATGACGTGATCTTAGGGAAGCGGTGTCAGGCTTGAGAAATATTGTTTGGGCATAACCTTAGATGCGGTGGCTGCGGGAGCGGCTGTCTTGCCCTGCGGTGCGCTCACTGGCGTCATCGCCAGCAGGCTGGCTCCCACATTGTTCTGCAGTGATCGCCAACCTTGCAGCCGACCGAGATCCCTTGTGGGAGCCAGCCTGCTGGCGATGGCGTCAGTCCGGAAGCCGCAGGGCGTCACCCGCGCTTGAGGATCCGGTCCATCACCCAATCGGTCTTCAGGGCCTCGGCGGCCACCGCCGGGTGCTGCGCCTGGCCGCGGATGTGGGCGTTCATGCCCAGGACGTGATGCCACTGGATGTGTTCGTGATGGGGGATGTGCAGGCTGACGTGTTCATCGGCGTGCAGTTCGACGGGTTGTTCGTCGAACACGGAAAAACCGATCCGCCCGCGGCTGCCGACGATCTCGACCCGGTCCTCGCGCCGATCCGCGGCAAAACTCCAGCAACCCATGCCCAGGGCGCCGCCGGCGAACCGCCAACTGGCGCCGACGGCATCTTCGGCCGCGTACAGCCCGGCCTGGCGTGCGGTGAAGCCGGCCACGTCGACGATATCGCCGAGCAGGTACTGGAACAGGTCCAGGCCATGGCTGGCCAGGTCGGCGAAATAGCCGCCGCCGGCCACCGCCGGGTCGGTGCGCCAGTTGTCGCCGCCCTCAAGGTCGGTCGTCGACGGCGCCTTGGTCAGCGTCCAGCTCAGCAGCCGGACCTCGCCGATCCGCCCTTCGTCCAGCCATTGCCGCACCTGCCGGAAGCGCGGCAGGGAACGGCGGTAATAGGACACGAACAGGTGCAGGCCGGCATCGGCGAACGCCTGGTGCATCTCGCGGCTTTGCCCGGCGTTGAGCGCCATGGGCTTTTCCACGCAGCAATGCTTGCCGGCGGCGGCGACCTTGAGGCTGTAGGCGTGATGGCTGTCGGGAGGCGTGGCGATGTACACCGCGTCCACGTCGGGGTCGTTGATCAGGGCGTCGGCGTCGGTGTAGAACCGCCCGACGCCGTGGCGGGCGGCGTAGTCGCTGACGGCGTCGAGCCGTCGCCCCATCACCGCCACCAACGCCGAACCTGGCGCCTTGCGCAGCGCCGGGCCGCTCTTGCGTTCAGTGACGCTGCCGCAGCCGATCATGCCCCACCGCACCACGTCCATGCCGAGCCCTCAGCCGATGCGCAAGGCGCGCAGGTCGAGGCGACCGTCCTGGAGCGGCGGGCACCAGTAATAGCCGCCGGTGATCGGCCGGCTGATGCGGTACAGGCCGTCGGTGATGCCGTCCTCCAGGCCGCTCATGCGCCGCAGCTGCGCTTCGAAGGCGTCGAGGGAGAAGCCGAACGCGAGGAACATCAGGCCGGCGCGGTCGCCTTCGATCCACGGCATCGAACGGCGCACCACGAACGCTTCGGGCGCGAAGCTTTCCTGGGCGGTGCGTTTGACGTGGGCGGAGACCGGCGCGTCGTCGATCTCTTCGTTGTCGCTCAGGCGACGGCCCATGATGTTGTCCTTGTCTTCGGCGGACAGCGCGTGGAACCCCTTGAGGTCATGCTGCCATTGCTGGATCGCGGCGAAGCTGCCGCCGACCAGGCCCTGCGCGCCCTCGCTCACCAGCGCGGCGGCCACGGCGGCTTCGTCGTGGGGGTTTTCGGTGCCGTCCTCGTAACCGGTGAGGTCGTGGCCGCCCATGTGGCGGAAGGCTTCCTGCTTCTGCACCAGGCGCAGGGCCGGGGCCAGCGCCGCCTCGAACGCGTGGCTGCGGTTGAGCAGTTCGCCACGGTCGGTGCCGTGCAGCCAGACCCACAGCGCATGCTGGGTCGACGGGTTCTCCACGCCCACGCCGGTCAGCGCCGGGAAGCTGCGCAGGCCGTCGATGTCCACCTTGAGCGCCTTGGCCAGGGACTCGCCGAAACCGACCACCGCCGATTTGCCGTCCACCAGGTTCAGCAGGTTGTCGATCGCCTGCGGCAGCGCCTCAAGCGATTCAAGGGCGAAAAACAGGTGACGTGCCTGCGGCGGAACGGGGGTGGCGAGGATGCCCGGCTGGTAGTGACTCATGTGAACTCCTTGGGAAAGAGCGCGGAGTTTAACTGTAGCCGGAGGGTTTGTGTGGGTTCAGAACAGAGGTTATTCGTGAGCGCCGCCGTCATGGCGCCACGCGCTGGGGCTCATCCCCGTCCAGCGCTTGAACGCCCGGCGGAAGCTGCGCACGTCGCTGTAGCCGACTTCCTCGGTGATGCGTTCGATGGGCATCTGCGGGTTGGCCAACAGGCTCATGGTGCGGGCCTGGCGCACTTGCTCCAGCAATGCTTCGAAGGTCAGCGCGTGCTCGGTCAGGCGTCGGCGCAGGGTGCGGCTGCTCATGTTCAGGTCGCCGGCGATCTTCTCGATGTGGCTGCCCCGGCTCAGGTCCCGCGCGATCGCCCGCTCCACGGCCTGGATCAGGTCCAGTTTCTGGTGCACCTGCGCCGCCTCCAGTTCCAGCAGCTTGACCGCCTGACGCAAGGCCAGCGAATGGTGGTTGGGCAGGTTCACGTCCAGCCAGCGCACGTCGAGCAGCATGCGGTTGTGCAGGCAGCCGAAGCGCACGTCCGGCCCCAGCAGGCGCCGGTATTCGTCGAGGTAGTCCGGCGCGGCGTGGACGAACTCCACCGCGATGGCCTTGAAGTCCTCCCCCACCAAAGCCCGCCCGTAGACCAGCAGGCTGGCGAAGAACTCCTCCACCGCGAACATCTGCACTTCGGCGAACGGTAGGCGGCATTCGGCGTTGACGAACACCTGCTCCCCCACCACGTCCACGCTGGACACCACGATCCCGCCGGAGGTGTGCTGATGGCGGATGCCCAGGGCGAAGGCGTCGCGCAGGGTCTTGCACAGCGACAGCACGTGGCCCAGCAGGCCCAGCGTGCCCAGCACGTTCTGCGCCCCGACCCACAGGCCCAGCCCCTGGTTGGGCAAGGCCTTGAGCGCGCGCTGGATCATGGCCACGGCCTGGCGGTAGGAGATGCGCTGCGCCGGGTCCTGCAGGTCGTCGAGGGTGAAACCCAGGCCACGGCACAGGGTTTGCGGCTGGATGCCCTTGAGTTGCGCGACTTCGGCCAGGGTCTGCAGCAGGAACGGCGACACCAGCGCCAGTTCGTAGGTGGGGTCTTGGACTTTGACGTTCATGGGGCTGGACATTCCGGATCGTGCTGAGTTGTTATTTTTGTAACCGGTTATGTCACAAGAAGTTAGCACAGGGCCGGCGGCCTGTCCGCAGATGCCCCCCTGCGTGTCCGCCAATACCCTGCCCCGGCGTGCGCCAAAGGCTTGATCCTAGGCTGCCGGCGCCCCGTGCGGCCGCGCCGCGTCCCCATCACAATAATAACGAGGACAACCATGAGCCCGAACCGCGCGACACGTCCCTTCCCGTTGGCCCTGATGCTGACGGTCGGCGCACTCCCCTTGCCCGCCTTGGCCACCGAATCCGGCGTCGACAACATCGGCCCCGGCACCGACGGTTTCTTCGTCCTGCCGCTGGACGTCGACAACCTTCCGGAAAACATGGTCGCGTTCAACCTCTACTACAACCACTACAAGGCGACCAAGCTCAACATCAGTTCCCTGGGCGGCAAGGTGCCGAACGTCGAGATCGAGTCCACCGCCGTGGTGCCGCGCCTCGATTACCTGAGCCCGGTGCGGGTGCTCGGCGGGCGGCTCGCCGGTTACGTCGCCCAGCCGTGGATGAAGCAGGAAGTGGCGGCGTTCGGCCTCAGCGACACCCGCGAGAGCATGGGCGACACCACGTTCGCCCCGATCATCCTGTGGGACATGGGCAAGAACCTCACCCTCGGCGCCGCCGTGGAGATCACCGCGCCCACCGGCGAGTACGACGCCGAACGCCTGGCCAACACCAGCAACAACTTCTGGACGTACAAGCCACTGTTCTCGTTCACCTGGCTGCCGACCGAGCGCACCGAGCTGTCGATGAAGACCACCTACAGCTTCAACGAAAAGAACAAGGACACCGACTACAAGTCCGGGCAGATCTTCCATTTCGATTATTCGGCCAGCTACCGCGTCACCGACAACCTGCGCCTGGGCGTCAACGGCTACTTCCTCAAGCAGACCACCGACGACAAGCAGTTCGGCCACACCGTGCAGTTCGCCGGCGAAGACGTGAACGACGGCGTGCGCGGCAAGGTGTTCGCCATAGGTCCTGCCCTGTATTTCACCTTTCTCAAGTACGCCAGCGCGGAGATCCGATGGGCCAAGGAGTTCGACGTGGAAAACCGCCCCGAGGGCGAAATGCTCTGGGCCAAGATCAGCATTCCCTACGCGTTCTGAGGCACGCGGCCCGGCTTGCGGACAAGGTGTCGGCAGCAGGCGCAACAAATCGCCACACATGCCGGCCACCGACACCTTCGGCAGACTCGCCAACGCCGGCATGAGTGCGTATAACACCGCCCGTTTCGTCTAACCTGACGTTGCGCCTGGCTTCTTCGCGGGCGCTTCGATTGCGACGCTCATGAAACGGAGAATTCCATGCTCAAACGTACCCTGGCACTGACCGCTGGCCTGGCCCTGACCTTTTCCTCGCTGCTGGCGAACGCCGCCGAGGTGCTGCGGGTCAGCGCGATCCCCGATGAAGCCCCCACCGAACTGCTGCGCAAGTTCGAGCCGCTGGGCAAGTACCTGGAACAGCAACTGGGCATGGAAGTGAAATTCGTCCCCGTGGCGGACTACCCGGCGGTGGTCGAAGCGCTGGCCACCGACCGCCTCGACATGGCCTGGCTCGGCGGTTTCACCTTCGTCCAGGCCCGCCTGAAGACCGACGCCACCACCCCGGTGATCCCGCTGGTGCAGCGCGAGCAGGATGCGCAGTTCACCAGCAAGTTCATCACCGCCGACCCCAACGTCAAGAGCCTGACTGACCTCAAGGGCAAGACTTTCGCCTTCGGTTCGGTGTCGTCCACCTCCGGCAGCCTGATGCCGCGCTATTTCATGCTCAAGGACGGCATCAAGCCTGAAACCTACTTCAGCCGCGTCGGCTACTCCGGCGCCCATGACGCCACCGTCGCCTGGGTGCAGGCCGGCAAGGTCGATGCCGGCGTGCTGAACGCCAGCGTCTGGCAGAAGCTGGTGGACGCCGGCAAGGTCGACACCGCCAAGGTGAAGGTCTTCGCCACCACCCCGGCCTACTACGACTACAACTGGACCGTGCGCGGCACCCTCGACCCGGCCCTGGCGGCGAAGATCAAGAAGGCCTTCCTCGCCCTCGACCCGGCCAACCCCGAGCAGAAGAAGATCCTCGACCTGCAGGCCGCCAGCCGTTTCATCGAGACCAGCCCGGACAACTACAAAGGCATCGAAGAAGCCGCCCGCGCCGCCGAACTGCTGAAATGACCCTGCGCCTGACCCAGGGACGCCTGCACCACGACAACGGCGTCCACGCCCTGCAAGGCGTGGACCTGCACATCGGCGCCGGCGAGCAGGTGGCGATCATCGGCCCGTCCGGGGCCGGCAAGTCGAGCCTGCTCAACGTGCTGGCCACCGCCGTGCAGCCCAGCGGCGGCGAACTCGACGTGCTCGGCCAGCGCGCCTGGCAGCTGTCCGCCGGTCAGCGCCAGCGCCTGCGCGCCCGCATCGGCCTGGTGCACCAGGCGCCGCCCCTGCCGCCCCGGCAACGGGTGGTGACGGCGGTGCTGGCCGGCAAGCTCGGCCAGTGGAGCCTGTTACGCAGCCTGGTCAGCCTGCTGCATCCGCTGGACGTGGCCGGCGCCCGGGCGGCGCTGGCGAAACTGGATCTGAGCGACAAACTGTTCAGCCAGTGCCAGCAACTGTCCGGCGGCCAACTGCAACGGGTCGGCATCGCCCGGGTGCTGTACCAGGCGCCGGAAGTGCTGCTGGCCGACGAGCCGGTGTCGGCGATGGATCCGGTGCTGGCCGGGCATACCCTGTCGGTGCTCTCGCGCCATGCCCGCGAGCACCGGGTCACGCTGGTGGCGAGCCTGCACGCGGTGGAGCTGGCGCTGGCGCACTTCCCGCGGATCATTGGCCTGCGCGAAGGCCGGATCCTGTTCGACTGCCCCGCCGCCGAGGTGGACCGCGAGCGGCTCGACGCGCTCTACGCCAATGAACAGCTGCAATCCCCGCCGACGGTCGTGCCGCCCCTGACCGTGCAGATCCCCCGATGCTGAGCGCCGATTCCCGCGACCCCGCCGCCTGGCCGCGCCTGCTGCTGACGCTGCTGGCCGTCGCCCTGCTGTGGCCGGGCGTGCAGCTCAGCGAACTGGATCCCGGTGTGCTGCTGCGCGCCGACAGCCAAAGCGAGATGGGCCGTTTCGTGGCCGGCTTCTGGCCGCCGGCCCACGACGACGCGTTCATGCAACTGCTGCTCAAGGCCACCCTGCAGACCCTGGCCATCGCCACCGCCGGCATGACGCTCGCGCTGCTGTTGGCGGCGCCCGCCAGCCTGCTGGCCAGCCGTGCCCTGTCGCTGTCCGCCGCTTCGCGCGGCGGGCGTCCCGGGCGTTGCGGGCGCCTGTTGCGCTGGCCGGTGCGCGGCCTGCTGATCTTCCTGCGCAGCGTGCCGGAGATCGTCTGGGCCTTGCTGTTCGTGCGGGCCGTCGGGCTCGGGCCGGCGGCGGGCGTACTGGCCATCGCGATCACCTACGCCGGGATGCTCGGCAAGGTCTACGCGGAAATCTTCGAGTCCACCGACCAGCGCCCGGCCCACGCCCTCATGCAGGCCGGCAGCGGTCGCCTGGGCGCGTTCGCCTACGGCATCCTGCCCAACGTGGCGTCGGAGCTGCTGTCGTACACGGTCTACCGCTGGGAATGCGCGATCCGCGCCTCGGTGGTGATGGGCTTCGTCGGCGCCGGCGGGCTCGGCCAGCAGATCGACCTGTCGATCCGCATGTTCGCCGGCGGCGAAGTCGCCAGCATGCTGCTGACCTTCCTGCTGCTGGTGCTGGGCGCCGACCATCTGAGCCGCCTGCTGCGCGGGAGGCTGGCATGAGGCGCCTGGTCAACGCATTGCTGATCCTTGCCATCGGCTGGGCGGTGGTCGCCTCGTTCGCCTATCTGGAACTGGACCTGGCGGAACTGGGCAGCGCCGCCAGCCTGAAGCAGATGGGCGCCTATGTGCAGCGTTTCCTCAGCCCCGACCTGAGCGCCGGTTACCTGTCCGCGATCCTCCACGGCGCGCTGGAGACCCTGGCCATGTCGGCCCTGGGCACCCTGCTCGCCACCGGCCTGGGGCTGGTGCTGGCGCTGCCCGCCGCCGGACGTTTCGGCTGGCCGGGGCAAAGCGCCGCGCGCCTGCTGCTCAATGCCCTGCGGGCGATTCCCGAGCTGGTCTGGGCGGCGCTGATGGTGCTGGCCGCCGGCCTCGGCCCCAACGCCGGCACCCTCGCCCTCGCCCTGCACACCACCGGCGTGCTCGGCCGGCTGTTCGCCGAAGCGCTGGAGAACACCCCGCCGGAACCGGCCGAAGCCCTGCGCCGGCAAGGCGCCAACCCGGTGCTCGCCTTCTGCTACGGCACCTTGCCGAACCTGGCGCCGCAGCTGATCGCCTACTGCCTGTACCGCTGGGAAAACAACATCCGCATGGCCAGCGTGCTGGGCTTCGTCGGCGCCGGCGGCCTGGGGCAGATGCTGTACGTGAGCCTCAGCCTGTTCCAGGAAGCCCAGGCCAGCACGGTGATCCTGGCGATGCTGGCGCTGGTGTTCGCCGTGGACTCGCTGAGCGCCTGGAGCCGCCAGCGCTGGGTCAAGGCGTAGCGCCCGGGCCGCGCCTTCCCGTGATGGCGAGTGGATATCTGCGCGAAGCTGATTATGCTCAAGGAAACCTCGCCGCGACGCGAGGCTTTCCACCTGTCCACGCAGCATGCAAGCGCTTATCCGATTCAAGCCCCAGGGCCCGGGTACGAAAACGTTGAAGAGGTGCTCCGGCCTGACAACAAAAAGCACGACGGAGAAGACCCATGGCGGCAATCGACGACAGCAGCACAACGCGGCAGGGCATCACCAAGGAGGAGCGCAAGGTCATCTTCGCCTCGTCCCTGGGCACGGTGTTCGAGTGGTACGACTTTTACCTCTACGGCTCATTGGCCGCGATCATCGCCAAGCACTTCTTCGCCGGCGTCAACGAGACCACCGCGTTCATCTTTGCCCTCCTCGCGTTCGCCGCCGGCTTCGCCGTGCGTCCCTTCGGCGCCATCGTGTTCGGCCGGCTGGGCGACATGATCGGCCGCAAGCACACGTTCCTGATCACCATCGTGATCATGGGCGTCTCCACGGCGGTGGTGGGCCTGCTGCCGGGCTACGCCTCCATCGGGGTCGCGGCACCGATCATCCTGATCAGCCTACGCCTGCTGCAAGGCCTGGCGCTGGGCGGCGAGTACGGCGGCGCGGCCACCTACGTGGCCGAACATGCGCCGAAAGGCAAGCGCGGCTTCTTCACCTCGTGGATCCAGACCACCGCGACCCTGGGCCTGTTCCTCTCGCTGCTGGTGATCCTCGCCTGCCGCACCGCCTTGGGCACCGAAGCCTTCGAGGCGTGGGGCTGGCGGATCCCGTTCCTGCTGTCGATCCTGCTGCTGATCATCTCGGTGTACATCCGCCTGCAACTGAGCGAGTCGCCGGTGTTCCAGAAGATGAAGGCCGAAGGCAAGGCGTCGAAGGCGCCGCTGACCGAATCCTTCGCCCGCTGGGAAAACCTCAAGGTGGTGATCATGTCCCTGCTCGGCGGCACCGCCGGGCAAGCGGTGGTCTGGTACACCGGGCAGTTCTACGCGCTGTTCTTCCTGTTGCAGACGCTCAAGATCGACCCGCAGACCGCCAACCTGCTGATCGCCGGTTCGCTGCTGATCGGCACGCCGTTCTTCGTGATCTTCGGCAGCCTGTCCGACCGCATCGGCCGCAAGGGCATCATCATGGCCGGCTGCATCCTGGCGGCGCTGACCTATTTCCCGATCTTCCACGCGCTGACCCAGTACGGTAACCCGGACGTCTTCGCAGCCCAGGCGAAGAACCCGGTGACGGTGGTCGCCGCCCCCGGCCAGTGCTCGTTCCAGTTCGACCCGGTGGGCAAGGCGCGCTTCACCAGCTCCTGCGACCTGGCCAAGACCGTGCTGGCCAAACGGGCGATTCCGTACAACAACGAGAAGGCCGAACCGGGCACCGTGGCCCAGGTGAAGATCGGCGACAAGGTCATCCAGAGCTTCGAAGGCGGCAACCTGCCCGCCGCCGACTTCAAGACCCAGAACGACGCCTTCACCGCCAGCCTCGGCGCCGCGCTCAAGGACGCCGGCTACCCGGAGAAAGCCGACCCGGCCAAGACCAACTACCCGATGGTGCTGCTCCTGCTGACGGTCCTGGTGATCTACGTGACCATGGTCTACGGCCCCATCGCCGCGTGGCTGGTGGAGCTGTTCCCGGCGCGGATCCGCTACACCTCGATGTCGCTGCCCTACCACATCGGCAACGGCTGGTTCGGCGGTTTCCTGCCGACGGTGGCGTTCGCCATGGTCGCGGCCACGGGCGACATCTACTACGGCCTGTGGTACCCGATCGTGATCGCGGTGATGACCGCCGTCCTCGGCATCTTCTTCATGCCGGAAACCAAGGACCGCGAGATCCATCACAGCTGAGCCCGACGACTGCCCGCTCCCGCCGGGAACGGGCAGGCGCCGCGCCTAGCGCAGTAGCCAGCGGGCCATCAACCGGTGGCTGCGGGGCACCAGCCAATAGACCATGTTGAAGGAAATCAGCCCGGCGACGAGGGCCTTGAACAGCCACTCCGGCACCCGCAGATCCCCCATCTCCAAGACCGCCGCCAGCGCCCAGGGCATGGACACCGACAGCGGCCACACGATCAGCCACGACAGCAGCCATTGCTTCCAGCGCGCCGCCTCCACGCTCATGGCTGCTGCCGGCGCAGCACGGCGCGCCGGTAGATCCGGTCGCGCGCCACGATCATCGGATCGGCGCTGGCCGCAATGCCGTCCGTCAAGCGCCCGGGGCTGAAGTCCAGACGCTGCTGGGCCGCTTGCTGCTCGCCGGCGGGCAGCAGCGCATCGAGGGTGAAACGGCCCAGCTCGACCTCACGGCGGTTCCTGGGCCAGGGCAGCGAACCGTCGGCCACGGCATCCCCCGGCGCCGCCAATTGCGCGATCAGGCGCAGCGTCACCGGCCCCTTGGCCAGCCGCGCCGCCAGTTCCTCCTGCAAGTAGTCCGCCGGTCTTGCGGCGGCTTCGGCCTCGCTCAAGGTCGGTTCCGGCGCCAGCGGTTCGATGCGGTAACGAACGGCCTGCTCCTTGCCCTGACGGTCGCTGAACACCAGCGCGTTGACGCCGAAGTAGTCGATGCCGACGAAACTGGACGGTGCAGGCTTAGGCGCCTCCAGAAACTGCCGGGCCCTCGGGCGGCCCGCCAGAAAGGCTTGCAGCGGTGCCGGATCCGCCGGGGCGGCGACGTTGGCGGCGATGCCCTGCAAGAACCCCAGGAAGTCTTCGGGCGTGGCCACCGGGAAGCCGTCGAACGAGTGGGTCACGATGTCCGTGAACGTCCCGTCTGAAAGGCTGAAGCGCACCGCCAACCCGCGCGGGCTGGCCAGCGGATCGCCGTCCGCCGTCGCCGGCACGCCGCTGAAGTTGGAGAACCGCAGCACCACCGGCACTGCCTGGCCCTGCCAATGTTCAGCGCGGCTCAGGCCCGCCGCAGCCGCCGAGGCGACGAAAGTGCCGGTCACCAGCACACCTTTGGCGTGGGTCGCGCGAAAGCCGGGATGGTGGCCGAAGGTCGCCTGCAGCGCATCGAGCAAGGCGTCATAGAGTGTGTCCTCAGGCACGGAAGCGCTCCTTGTGGTGGACGGGGACAGGTCGGCGGCGAAGGCCGGGGACGCGGCCAGCGCCCCCGCCAGCAGCGCGACAACAACGGGTCGGGTCGCTCGCATCGGGCTCACGCCTCACGCTGGCCAGGGTTGAGGGCGATGTGCTTGTACTCGACGAAATCGTCCAGCGCCGCCACACCGTTCAGCCGCCCCTGCCCCGACTGCTTGAAGCCGCCCTCCTCGAACTCGTCGTAGACCACCGCCCAGTCGTTGACCCACACGGTGCCGGCCTCCAGTTCACGGGCCACCCGCAGGGAACGGTCGCCATCCCGCGTCCAGACACTGGCCGCCAGGCCGAACTCGCTGCGGTTGGCCAGTTCGACGGCCTCGGCCTCGCTGTCGAACACCTGCAAGGTCAGCACCGGGCCGAAGGTCTCCTGCCGGACGATGGCCAGATCCGGGTCGCTGACCCGCAGCAGCGTCGGGCGATAGAACGCGCCCCGGGCCAGCGGTCCGTCGGTGACCGGGCCACCGCGCACGATCACCTGCGCCCCGGCGGCGATGGCTTCCTCCACCGCCCGGTCGACCCGCTGCACGTTGGCCTTGTCGATCAACGGCCCCATGTCGCTGGCCGGATCCGCCGACGGTCCGACCCGCACCGCGCTCAGGCGTTCGGCCAGGCGCTCGGTCAGCGCCGTGGCGATGTCCCGCTGCACCAGCAGGCGCGAGCCGGTCATGCAGAACTGCCCGGCGAACACGGTCAGGGCCTTGACCAGCACTGGCACGACGGTCTCAAGGTCGGCATCGTCGAACACCAGCATCGGCGTCTTGCCGCCCAGTTCCAGGCCGAAGCGCTTGAGGTGCTGCGCCCCGGCGGCGGAGATGGCCCGGCCGGTACCGGTGCTGCCGGTGAAGCTGATCACCGGCACGTCGGGCGACTCCACCAGGTGGATCGAACCGGCCGCGCCCTGCTCGCTGAACAGGTTCACCGCGCCACGGGGCAACGACGGCGCTTCGCTGAGGATCTTCGCCACCAGCGCGTTGGTCTGCGCGGTCTGCCCCGGCATCTTGACCACGGCGGTGCAGCCGGCGGCCAGCGCCGGGGCAAGCGAGCGGATCATCAGCACCACCGGCGAGTTCCACGGCACGATGATCCCCGCCACGCCCACCGCCTGGCGCAGCACCAGCGAGATCCGCCCTGGCTTCGGCTCGGCGGCGCGGCCGTATTCGGTGCGGGCCAGGCCCGCGTAGTAGCGCAGCTTGGACGGCACCATGGCGACCTCGAAGCCGGCCTCGGGACGGATCTTGCCGTTCTCCAGCGCCAACGTGTCGATGAGCGCTTCGGCGTGGCGCTCGAAGGCGTCCGCCAGTTCCAGCAAGGCACGGGCGCGCCAGGCGCGGTCGTCCTTCCACGGGGTGTCACGGAACGTCCGGCGAGCCGCCGCGATGCCCAATTGCGCTTCGGCCAGGCCGCCTTCGGCATAGCGGCCGATACGTTCGCCGGTGGCCGGGTCGAAGGAGTCGTGGTGAACGCCGGAGTCCAGCCAAAGGCCGTCGATCCAGTTCAAGACCGGGGTGTTGTTCATGGGTAAAGTTCCTTGGGATAGCTTCTTGGGATAGCTTCTTGGGATAGCTTCTTGGGGTCAGGCGTAGAGGCCCGCGATGTGTTCGGCGGTGGCGATCACGGTCACGTTGGTGGCGACCGAAGGCACGTCAGGGAAGATCGACGCATCGACCACCCGCAGCCCTTGCGTGCCGATCACCCGCGCTTGCAGGTCGACCACGGCATGGGCGTCCCCCGGCCGTCCCATGGGCGCGGTGGAGGTCGGGTGGTGATAGGTGTCGAGGGTGGCGCGGGCGCTGGTCAGCAGGGCCTCGTCGGAATCGTTGCCCGGTCCCGGGTTCAGCTCGGCATGGATCATCACGGCCAGCGGCGCGGTGGCGCCGATCCGCCGCGCCAGGCGGATGCCGTCCAGCAGGCGCCGGCGGTCGGCGGGCTCGGCGAGGAAGTTCAGATCGATGTCCGGCGCGGCGAACGGATCGCGGCTGGCCAGCTTCAGCCGGCCCCGCGACAGCGGCCGGGTCAGGGCCACCGCGAGCACGAAGCCGACCTGGGTCGGGCTCTGCTCATGGGGAAACAGGTGGGTGGCGGTGATGTGCAGATCCAGCTCGCCGGGTGCGGCGCTGCGGCTGTGGGTCCACAGCTTGGCGCCGATGGCCGGCGACTGGCGGCCGATCAGGTCCGGTTTGGCGGCGTAGGCGTTGTAGTAGAACGGATGGTCCACCAGCCGCTGCCCCACCGGCAGCTCGGCCACCTGGGGGATCTGAAGGGCGCGCAGGTCGTCGCCGGGGCCGATGCCGGAACGCAGCAGGATCGCCGCGCTGCCGTAGGTGCCCGCCGACAGGATCACTTCACCCGCCGGCAGGCGCTCACCGTTGGCCAGTTGCACGCCGGTCGCCCGCGTCCCCTCGAACAGCACTTTGTCCACCAGGCTGTCGGCGCGGATCTGCAGGTTCTTGCGGGCCCGCACCTCGTCGGTGAGGTAAGCCATGCCGGTGTTGACCCGAACGCCGTCGACAATGTTCATCGGGTACGGGCCGACGCCGTTGGCCTGGGCGCCGTCGAAGTCGTCGACCATCCGGTAGCCGTTGGCGACCGTTGCGTAGATGAACGCCTTCTGCATCGGCGTGACGTCTGCGGTGGACAGTTGGCGCACCGGCAACGGCCCGTCATGGCCGTGGATCGCGCTGGCGCCGCCGCTGTGGCGTTCCAGTTTCTTGAACGCCGGCAGCAGCTCTTCAAAGCTCCAGCCCGGCAGGTTCCAGCGCCGGAAATCCTCGCGGCGGGCGCGGATCGCCACCGCGCCGTTGATCGCCGAGCTGCCGCCCAGCACCTTGCCGCGCAGGGCGCCGATGGGGTGCCCGACATAACCCGGCCGGGCCGTATAGCCCCACTCGAACTCACGGTTGCCGTTGGCGCCGACGATGTCGCTGCTGGCCACGGTCGCGGGATAACGGTCCGGCGCATAGCTGTGCCCCGCCTCCAGCAACAGCACCCGCCGCTGGCCGTTTTCGCTCAGGCGCCGGGCCAGCACCGCGCCGGCCGAACCGGCGCCGACGATGATCACATCGACCGGCGCCCGCGCACCGGCCTTGGGGTTGTCGGCGGACTCCAGCGCCTGGGCCAGACCGCCCGCCGCCAGCGTGGCCGCCGCCACGACGCCACCGGCCAGCACGGTGCGGCGGGCAGGATTATCAAGGGTATCGTTCATTGCGTTTCTTCCCTGTCAGGCGTCGAAGCGCGCCTGTCGCCCGCCAGCTTAGGGAAGGCCCGACAGGCCCATAAGCCGCAGAAAAACGAATCGCGGTTTCGCTTTTTCCGAACGGTTCAGCGGCGGGCGGCGGCGTGGTCCGCCAGCATCCGTTCCCACGGCGGCGGGTTGCCGAGCCGCTCGCCGAGGAAGTCGGCCAGGGCTTGCAGCTTGGGCGACGCCCGTTGAGACCTTCGGTACACCATCGAGATGCTGCCCCCGCGCGGCGCGTGGGGCGCCAGCACTTCCACCAGTTCGCCGGAGACGATGTCGGGCGCGGCGAGAAAGGTCGGCAGGATGGTCAGGCCCAGCCCCGCCCTGGCCGCCGCCATCAGTTGATGGCCGCTGTTGGTGCGCATCCGGCCGCGCACCCGGAACGACTCCAGCCCAGCGTTCACCGGCAGCGTCCACATGCCGTGGGGCTCGCGGTTCACGTAGTGGATCGCGAAATGCCGGGGCAATTCCTGCGGGGTCTGCGGTGTGCCATGGGCGGCCAGGTACGCGGGGCTGGCGCAGATGATGTGGCGGTTGGCGGTGATGGTCTTGGCCACCAGCGAGGAGTCCGGCAGTTCGCCGATGCGGATCGCCGCGTCGTAGCGTTCTTCGTGCAGGTTGACCCGACGGTCGTCGACCTCGACGTCCAGCCGCAACTGCGGATAGCGCGCCGCGAAGTCCGCCAGCACCGGGGCCAGGTAGCGCACGCTGAAGGCCATCGGCGCCGCCAGCCGCAAGGTGCCGCTGACGCTGGCGCCGAACGCCTGCACCGCCTCTTCGGCCTCATCGACTTCGGCCAGGATCCGTTGGCAATAGCGGTAGAACACCTCGCCGGACTCGGTCAGCCGGGCCTGGCGCCCGCGTTCAAGCAGCGTGCTGCCCAGGCGCTTCTCCAACTGCGCCATGCGTTGGCTGACCATGGACTTGGCGGCCCCCAGTTGCCGGGCGGCTTCGGACATGCTGCCGGTGTCCACCACGGTGACGAACGCTTGCATCTCGTTGAGTTTGTTCAAGGCCGGCCTCCAAAAGCCGCCCATCCTGCGGTTCGGCCGGCACGCCCGCCAGAGGCGAAAAACGGTCCGCTGCGTCCCACACGGCGAACCTTTGCGCTTGTATAGTGGGCGTCCCTCGGCCAAGCGAATGCCCCCCGTGCTGGACCTCAATGACCTGCAGTATTTCGTAATGGTGGTGGACCACGGCGGCTTCGCCCCGACGGCGCGGGCCCTGGGCATTCCCAAGTCCAACCTGAGCCGGCGCATCGCGCTGCTGGAAGAACGCCTGGGCGTGCGCCTGATCACCCGCAACAGCCGCCACTTCACCGTGACGGAACTGGGCCAGACCTACTACGCCCGTTGCCGCGCCATGCTCAAGGAAGCCGAAGCCGCCGAGGCCGCCGTGGCCCTGACCCACGCCGAACCCGGCGGTGTGCTGCGCGTCACCTGCCCGACCACGCTGCTGGAAGAATGCGTCGGCGCCCTCATCACCCGTTTCATGGCCGAGCACCCGCGGGTGGAGGTGCACCTGGACGCCTGCGACCGTCAGGTGGACGTGGTCGCCGAGGGCGTCGACCTGGCCCTGCGGGTGCGCCCGCCGCCCCTTCAGGATTCGGACCTGGTCAGCCGGGTGCTGTCGCAGCGCCCGCAGTGCCTGGTGGCCAGCCCGGCGCTGCTCTCGCGCCTGGGCGAGCCTCAGGCGCCGCAGGACCTGGCGCGTTTCCCCAGCGTCCACCACGGCAGCCCGCAGCGCGACTACAGCTGGACGCTGTTCCACCAGGACGGCGCGGAGTTCACCCTTGCGCACCGCCCGCAACTGATCACCAAAGGCCTGCCGATGCTGCGCTGCGCGGCCATCGACAGCATCGGCGTGGCGCAGATGCCGATGTCGCTGGTGCACGACTTCATCGAACGCGGGCAACTGGCCGTGGTGCTGCCAGACTGGACGCCGCGCACCGAAATGATCTACGCGGTGTTCGCGACCCGTCAGGGCATGCTGCCGTCGCTGCGCAAGCTGATCGATTTCCTGGTCGAGCAGTTCAGCCTGCTGGACGACCCGATGCGGGGGATGCGCGCCCTGCCGCCGGTGTGAGCGCAACGCAAAACGCCTGAATCGGGGCGGCGTTATTTCGATTGGTTCCACGGGGTCGGGCCGCCAGCGCCAGCGAGGCTTTTTTCTTGGGAATCAACCGGTTGAGTCACCTTCCCAGGCGCTGATGGCTCCGTCGGCCAGACAGCGTGACCCGCCGGTCACTACCGTTCGGCGCTTTTTCTGGCAGGCCCGCCGAATCGGATCTAGGGTTGCGTTGCCAGCGATATGCCAGCACGTCGGCCACCGTCCTCCGGACGCACGCCAGGAGCAGCACTGGAAAGGAAAACAGGGATGTCTCTTTTGCCTGCGCAAGCACGCGCAGGCTCGCGGACCGTTCGAGCGATCCCTGTGGTTCGTGGCTTTCTATCAAGGACAGAAAGATGACCGACGCACAGGCGCGTTCCACCCCCTTGTCGCTGCGACACCCCCTCGCGACCGCCCCGCAGGCCAGCCCCGACGGCTTCGGCTGACGCCGCCTGCCCCTGAGGCGACGGCCGTGCCCCGCACGCCCGCGCCCTGCCCTTTGATCGGATCCGGACGGACCGGCCCGCGCCGCCAGGAAAGCTCACTGAAGCCTTTCTTGCGCAGGCGTTCGGCCTGACCGCCAGGAAAGGCCCCCTGCACGACAGGGGACAGTGTGCACACCCATAAGGAAACCTTCGGCATGAGCGACTCGAAGCCTCACATCATTCCCCCTTACGGGGTCGCCATCCAGAGCGCGATCACGGACGGCAACCTGCAGAAAATGAAGAGTTTGTTGAAGCAGCGCGATTCAACGAAGCCTGAAGCCAAGGAGCTTACAACCGCGTACGAAAAACTGGCCCAGGAAGTGTCCCGTCTGGAAAGACCCTAAGGCCATCACCCGCATTGCAATGGAGGCAATCACCATGTCTGGTTCTGTTTCGCAACACAACGTCGGCCTGTTCCCGGTGTGCTACCGGATCGGCACGGGCCAGCCCGGCGCGCAAAGCCTGGCGCTCAACCTGCTGATCTCCACGCCGCAGCAGGAAGTCACCGGCACCGCCGCCGTCACCCAGGCGACCAACCCGCCGCTCGACGTGCACTCCGATGTCTGGGGCGAGTACACCTACCTGACCGTCATGAAGCCTGGGGTCAGCAAAATCCTCATCACCGCCCAGGGCAACCACGGCGGGCCGGGCTCAAACAGCATCGTCAATTTCAGGGTGCACCTGGTGGTCGGCACCGACTGGAAGGAAGGCGTCGCCAACTACCAATACCTCAACGGCACCCAGTGGGTTGAGGTCAACAACGTGCCGGCGCACCTGCAACCGGTGCCGTCCCATGTGCTGCCGCCGTTCGAGCCGGGTCCTGTGATCGAGCCGTACCGCCCGATCATGCCGCTGTACGCCGCGCCGATCCAAAGCGCCATCGCCGCCGGCGACCTGGCGCAGATGAAAAACCTCGCCAAGCTCGGCAAGCAGCAACTGGAGCAGTTGCCGCAACTGCGCATCGCGCTGGAATCCGCCAAGAAAGAACTCAGCCAACTGCTGAGCCGCTGATCGGCCACCGGAACCGTCATTCACTTTAGGGAGCAGCATCATGTCGATCGGACTTTTCCATACCCGCCTCATCGTCAGAAACGATTTGCTGGGCGCACCGGTCCTGACCCTGGATCTTGTCGTCAACACCGTCTCCAAGAAAGTCAGCGGCGTGGCCAGCGTCTTTCAGAGCACCTGGCCGCCGGTCAACTTCCACGCCCGGGTCTGGGGCAACTACAGTCAGCTCAAGCTGGCGCCTTCGGCCGAGCACCACATCATCCTCGACCTCGCCGGCAGCCCCAGCGGCCCGCTCAGCCAGATCGCCCAGACGTTCCACCTCAAGGGCCTGTTGGGCGACGACTGGGCCAGCGGCTTTGCCGATTACCGCTACGAGTACGAGGGCCAGTGGAATGTGGTGAGGCACGTTGCGGTGCATCAGGCGCCCAGCGTCGAGGTCAAGCCGGTGCCGCATCCGCACATCCCGCTGTATGCCGTGGCCGTGCAGCATGCCCAGGCCGGCGGCGACGTGGCGCAACTCAAGACCGTGGTGCAGCAGGGTGAACAGCAAGTGGCCCACGAGGCCTCGCTGCGCAGTGCCCTGGAGCAACTGAACGCGGAGATCGCCCGACTGGAAGCGCGCTGACCGTCGCTCCCCGGCGGGGCCACGACGGCCCCGCCGGGTTCTGTCGCCCTCCCTCCGTGTCGCGCACGCGACCGTGCGCAAGGACCTGCCATGACAGACACCCTCCCTGCCCGCTACCTGAGCGAGTCCGACCTCAAACGCTACGTGCCGGTCCACGTGGTCTGGGAAATCACCCTGGCCTGCGACCTCAAGTGCCTGCATTGCGGCTCCCGCGCCGGCCACCGGCGCACCGGCGAGCTGAGCACCCGCGAATGCCTGGACGTGATCGACGCCCTGGCCGCCCTCGGCACCCGCGAGGTCACCCTGATCGGCGGCGAAGCCTACCTGCGCAAGGACTGGACGCAACTGATCCAGGCCATCCGCGACCACGGCATGTACTGCGCCATCCAGACCGGCGGCCGCAACCTGACGCCGGCCAAGATGCAGGCGGCGGTGGACGCCGGCCTCAACGGCGTCGGCGTGTCCCTCGACGGCCTCGCGCCGCTGCACGACGCGGTGCGCAACGTGCCCGGCTCGTTCGACAAGGCCGTGGACACCCTGCGCCGGGCGAAAGCGTCGGGGCTGGCGGTGAGCGTCAACACCCAGATCGGCGCCGCCACCCTGCCCGACCTGCCCGAGCTGATGGACACCATCATCGGCCTGGGCGCCACCCACTGGCAGATCCAGCTGACCGTGGCCATGGGCAACGCGGTCGATCATCCGGAGCTGCTGCTGCAGCCCTACCAACTGCTGGAGGTGATGCCGCTGCTCGCCCGGCTCTACCGCGAAGGCCTGGACCGCGGCCTTTTGATGAACGTCGGCAACAACATCGGCTACTACGGCCCTTACGAACACCTGTGGCGCGGCTTCGGCGACGAGCGCGTGCACTGGAGCGGCTGCGCCGCCGGCCAGACCGTGCTCGCGCTGGAGGCCGACGGCACGGTCAAGGGCTGCCCGTCCCTGGCGACGGTGGGCTTCTCCGGGGGCAACGTGCGCGACATGAGCCTGCACGACATCTGGCACTACAGCGAAGGCATCCACTTCGGCCGCCTGCGCTCGGTCGACGACCTGTGGGGCCATTGCCGCACCTGCTACTACAACGACGTCTGCCGGGGCGGCTGCACCTGGACGTCGCACTCGCTGCTGGGCAAGCCCGGCAACAACCCCTACTGCCATTACCGCACCCTGGAGCTGCAAAAGCGCGGGCTGCGCGAGCGCATCGTCAAACTGCAGGACGCCGCGCCGCAGTCCTTCGCCGTCGGGCGCTTCGACCTGATCACCGAGCGCATCGACACCGGCGAGCGGGTCAGCAGCGTCAGCGACAGTGGCCAAGTGGTCAAACTGGCCTGGCTCAACCAAGGGCAGAAATCCCCGGAGGAAGGCCGCATCCCCGAGCAACTGGCGCTGTGCAGGCACTGCCTGCAATACATCCACGCCCACGAGACCCTGTGCCCGCACTGCGACGCCGACGTGGCCGCCGCCGAAGCGCAGCACCAGGCCGACCGGGCCCGCCAGCAGGCCATCGTCAACACCTTGTCCGGATTGCTGGGGATCGCGCCGGGGACGTTGAGCTGACGATCGCCCGACGCCGTCGCGGCAGGCATTGGGCCCGTCGCGACGGCGCCGCCGTTCACGGGGCTGTCATGCCGGGCTGCTAGCGTGTGTGCGCTTCTGCGATCCACGCATCCTTCCCCGGCCAAGGCGACCCCAGGTGTTCTCAAGCACGACGCGACAGCACATCATCCTACGATCCAGCGACATGACCTGCGACGAGTTCGGCGCGGTCTTCTCCCGAATGTTCGGCAACCGCTATGCCGACACCCCGCCGCCGCCCAAGGACATCATCATCGGCGGCGTCTACGGCCGTCATGACGGCGTGAGCTTCCGGCGCATGCATTACCGGGGCGATTTTTCTGTGGCGTTTCCCGAGCCGTTCGATGAGATCACGTTCGTCCTGCCCACGGCGGGCAAGATCCTCTTCAGCCACCGCACCGAATCGGTGGGGGTCGCCCGCACCGGGCTGGCCATCGACAAGGCGGAGCTGCGCTCGATGCGGTTCATCGACAACCATGCCCAGCATGGCCTGTCGGTCAGCCGGGCGGCGCTGACCGAACGGCTGGCGACTCTGCTGGGCCGCCCAGTGACGCAAAGGCTGCGCTTCGAGCCGGTGGTGGCGCTGGACAGCCCGGCCTTCCAGGGCATCCGGGCGCTGATCGACCTGGCCACGGGTGCCGAGTTCGATCTGTTGCTCAACGCCGGCACGCTGATGCCGTCGCGCCTGCGGGACATGCTGGTGGACGCGGTGCTGGACGCCTGGCCCCACAACTTCACCCAGGCCCTGCGCCGGCCCGAATCGTCGATTGCGCCTCGGCCTGTGAAGCTGGCCATCGACTACCTTCAGGCCCATCCCGCCGATCCGGTCAGCAGCGCGGACCTGGCGCGCTTGAGCAACGTCAGCCTGCGCGCCCTGCAGGACGGGTTCCGACGGTTCGCGGGGATGTCCATCGTCGCCTATCAGCGCCGGGTACGGCTTGAGCATGCGCACGACATCCTGGCCCGGACCGGCGCGCCGTCGGTGACCGACGTGGCGCTGCGGTTGGGCTTCAGCAATGTGGGCAGGTTTTGCCAGTACTTTCAGCAGGCCTATGGCGTGAGCCCGGCGGCGTTGCGCAAAGGCTTGCGTCTGTAGGAGACGGGCTGCTGGTGATGGTGATGTCGGCAGTGCCGGCCTCATCGCTTGCAGGCAAGCTCCTACAGTTTTTGTGGTGTGCCTGGATCTTGGGAACCCCGACGATACCTGTGGGAGCCAGCCTGCTGGCGATAGCGGTGGGTCAGGCACCGGAGATGTCGGCTGTGATGGCCTCATCGCTGGCAAGCCAGCTCCCACAGGTTTTTGTGGTGTGCCTAGATCCTGCAAACACCCGGGATACCTGTGGCACAGGCTTCAGAAGAGGTAGCTGGCCTTGAGGCCGCCGCCGAAGCCGTGGCTGTCACCGCCGCCGCTGGCGCCGAGTTCGGCGCCCAGGCTCAGGGCGCCGAGGCTGGCGGTGAGGTTGACGCCGCCGGTGAACGCATCGCGGTTGTCGTAGGCGGCGCGCTGTTCGATGTCCAGGCCCAGCAGGTGCCCTTGGCTGTCGACCGAACGATCGCCCAGCACATGCTCATACCCCACCTGCACACCCGGCACCAATCGCCACTCGCCCATCCGCACCGGCGCGAACGCCACGTCGAGATTGGCCACGGCGCTGCGGCGGGTCGCCTGGATGCCGTCCACGTCGAGAGCCAGTTCGCTGCCCTTCTCCTTGAAGCCCGACAGATCCAGATGGCTGACCCGCACGCCAAGGCTCGGCTCAAGGGTCACCCCGCCCGACGGCAGGCGATACCCGAGCGCCAGCGTCGCCCCCGACAGGTTGCCATGGCTGTCGCCCTTGGCCGTACCCAAACCACCGCCCAGGTCGCGCTTGCTGTCGTAATCGAACCAGCCGACATTGGCGTTGGCATCGACGAACAGCCCCCGCTCCAACCCGTCCGGCGCAAAGCGCGCACCCACCGAGAAGAACGTCAGATCCGTGTCCGCCTCGCCCCCGACCCCGCCGACGCTGCCGTTGCTGTAGCCGAAACCGGCATGGCCGCTGAGCTGTTCGGTGAAGCGCCGGGTCGCCCCGACCATCGTGCCTTGGCTATGTTCGTTGCTGCTGGCCGCGTGGGATGAACCGTCGGTGCCCAGATACCCCGCCAGCACCGTCGTCCACAACCGATATTGACCGACCTTCAAGTCCGTCCCGCTGGCATAAGGCGCGGCCGCCCGGTCGATCATCGCGTTCTGGCGCAACAGGTAACTGGCCGCGTCGGCATGCACCTGCCCGCCGACGGTGGACTCGCCCCCGCCCAGGCTGCCCGCGTCGATGGCCGATTGCAGGTAATAGTTGTAGGCGCTGTAGGTGCCCGACAACGCAGTGCCCTGCAACTGCCGCAGGAACTGCGCCCCGGCGGCGGCGTTGCCGGCCAGCCCCGCCTCGCCTGGCAGGCTGTTGTACTCGACCATCTTGCCGCGCAGCACATAGATCGTTTCCTGGGACAGCCCGAGCCCCTGCTTGAGGTAGTTGTCCATGCTGCCGTACTGGGCCGTCACCTGGTCCAGCCCCGCTTGCAGGTAACTGGCCTCGACGCCCAGCAGCGGCGCATAGATCGTCGCCATGCTCGCCGGCATCATCGCCAGGGTCTTCGCCACCCGGGCGGCGGTGTAGTCGTTGGTCGCCAGGTAATTGCTCATGATCGTGGCGCTGTTCACCCCGGCGATGCTCTGCAGCACCGCCGCGGTCCAGCCGGTGCGGTCCTTGCCGGCGGTGCAGTGGAACAGCGCGGCGCCGTCGGCGCTGGCCAGCTCGTTGAACAAGCGGCTGAACTGGCTGCGCATGCCGGCGTCGCTGACGAACGCACGGTTGGTCTGTTGCATCATCGCGACGGCCTCCGCGGCGCTGTGGAACGACACCGTGGTGATGTTCGCGCCCGAGGTGACGCTGCCGATGATGTCGATGTTGCTGTAACGGGCGCCGCTGATGAGGGTGTCCGGCGTGGCGGCGATTTCGCTGGGGGTGCGCAGGTCGTAGATGGCCGTGATGCCCAGGCCGTTGAGGGTCGCCAAGTCCGATCCCACCGGGGTCAGCGCGTTGGAGCGGTAGAACACCCTGGCCCGCATCGTGCCGTCGTGGGCCGTGGCATACGCGTCGGTGGTGCCGGCGATGTCGCGGAAGTTGTCGATGCCTTGCAGGCGAGGCGTATCGAGGGCAGCGGCCTGGGCGGTGGCGATGGACACGCTCAAAACGGACAGCGAACACAGAAGACGTCGGAACACAGTGCAGCCTCATGGAAAACCGTTGGGCTGGCCACTGTCGGGAATCAAATGTTGCTCAATATGACAAAACACCGCCCGCCGCAAATCCCTGCGCGATCTGTCCGGTTCCTGCGCGATCCGTCCGTTCTTCAGGCCTTTTTCTTCGCACCGTTCAGGGCCGCGGCCGACCGGATCAGCGCCTTGAACGCCGCTTCGTCCAGGCGTTCGCCCTCATGCACATCGATGGCCCGCCGGGTGTTGCCCTCAAGGCTGGCGTTGAACAGCCCCGCGGGATCGTCCAGCGCGGCGCCCTTGGCGAAGGTCAGCTTGACCGCAGACTTGTAGGTTTCCCCGGTGCAGAGGATGCCGCCGCAGGACCACACCGGCACGCCCCGCCACTTCCATTCCTCCACCACCTCGGGCACGGCCTGATGGATGAGTGCGCGGACATGCGCCAGCGTTTCACCGCGCCAGTCGGCCAGTTCGGCGATCCGTTGGTCGATGAGTGCGGAGGCTGATTGGGTGTTTTCCGTGTTCATGGCTGCCCTCTCCGGTTGACGTCCGGGAACTGTAGACGCCGGCCCGGCCGCGCGCGCAAAAAAAAGCCCCGCAGAGCGGGGCAAGGGAATTTGGTTGGTTGCGGCCAACCAAAGGAGCGTTCAGAGCAAGCGGGTATTGCGTGTTACAGGCAGTCCTGGGCGGCGCGTTCGAAACTCGACGGCGTGAAGTTGGAGGCCAGCAAGTGGCGCTCGTAGACGAACACCTTGCCGCCGCTGCCGGACTTGTAGGCCTCCAGCACGTTGTCGGCGGCGACCTTGCTCGGCACCACGATGCGGTAGCTGCGCTGGGTCTGCGACACGCTCGGGTTCAGCGCACGGCCCTGCAGTTTCGGCACGACGCAATCGGCGTACTCGGCGGGTGTCTTGCTGGTCTGCAAGGTCAGGCTCGGGTCGTTCGGTGCGCTGGCGCAGCCGGCGAGCGTCGCGACGGCCAAGGCGAAAGCGGAGAAGAAAAAAGCACGCATGGATCACATCCTGAAAACAAAGGTTCGGTTCGTCGGCAACGTTTGGCGTCACGGGCGCCGTCGTTGCCGTTGTGTTTTTCGGGGCCCCGGATCAGCCGGCGGCCACCAGGGCCTTGAGCGAGTCGTCAAACTGCCGCAAGGCGTTCAGTTGCAGGTCGCGCTGCCGGGCGATCTGCGCGGCGATCTCCGGCGCCGCCTTGTTGTGCACCCACACCGACGGCATCTGTTTTTCCACGGCGCCTTCGGCCTTGCCGATGTATTGCAGGTCGGCGTCGTAGAACCGTGCGGCGAAACGCGCCTCGACCTGGCTGTTGCGTTGGGTCAGCAGACGGTTGTGGGTGTCGAGCATCACCACCACGTCCGGGTGGGCCTGCACCAGCGCATCGAGGCTGTCGTAGACCGTCACCGAGAGAAACTGCTGTTGCAGCGAGCTCATCAGCCAGTCGATGGCCAGTTCCGGGTCGGAGCTGCTGACGAAGGCGTCGCGGATCCGCGCATCCAGCGCACCTTTGGCGCCGTTCACCGCCACATCGTGGTAGCGCTCAAGGTATTGCAGGTTTTCCAGGGTGTTTTCGCTGTACAGCACGCCAACGGTCTGGGAGTGCTGCAAGCCTGCCGAACTGGCGGCGACGGGCAGAAAATGGCACGACCGGGCGTCGTCTGCGTTGGCCGGTGCGGTCGCGGCCACCCCGCCCATCATCAGGGCGACCATAGCCAGTCGGGTCAGAGTCTTCATCGCGCAAATTCCTTGAGCTGCGTTTCGATGGAGGCGATTTTCCGCCCATCGGCCGCAAAGCAGAACTTGCGTTTCTTGATGGTCACTATTACTTGAAGCAATAGTTGCCCGCCGTGCAGACTGGCAGCCGTGCGACCACAATCAGAACAACCCGTGAGGAAACCCCGAGTGCGAACCTTTGACCTGATCCGCGACACCGTCCTGCCCGAATTCCGCGACCGCGTGGCCGACTACCTGGTGGAGTACGAGACTGCCCTGGGCGAGGCGACCGAACCGGAGCGCGTCACGGCGGTGGCCAATCAGCTGCGCGGCTACCTGCGCGGGCTGAACACCACGCGGGTGCTGGGCATGGCGGACTGGGAAGAGCTGGACCGGCGAGTGGTGAACACCTGGCTTCAGGACCGCTGAACCACCGCCTCGCGCAGCGGGCGATAAGCCGCCACCAGTTCATCCTGTGAAAACGCCCGGTTGCGTCCGCTGGGATTGGGCAGGATCCACACCGCCGCGTTGCCGAACGCCTGCGTCTGAAGCCCCCACGCCACCGTCTTCTGGCCGGTCAGCCCGGCGTAGGCCGCCTTGCCCAGGAACGCCACGACACGCGGCGCGTAGCGCAGGATCTTGCCCTCGAACGCCGCTGCCGCCGCGCTGAACTCATGGGCGGCCAACTGATCCGCCCTCGCCGTCGGCCGCTCCACCACCGCCGTCAACCCGCAGCCGTGCAACAAGATCGAGCGATCCTGTTCCGGGCGCAGCTCGTCGGGCGTGAACCCGGCCAGGTGCAGGGTGCGCCAGAAACGGTTGCCCCGTCCCGCAAAATGGTGCCCCTGGGCCGCAGCAAGCAAACCGGGATTGATCCCGCAGAACACCACGGACAGCCCCGGCGCCAGAATGTCCTCAAGCCCGTCCATGGCCACCCTCACCCACAGATTACCCGCACGGCGCTTTTGGCCTGTTCGGTCAGTTCCTGACGGGACTTGCCCGCCCGCGCCCGGATCGAAATGCTGTGCAGCAGCGACGACGCGAGCAGGGCCAACGCCGCCGCATCCACGCCAGCCTTCAGCTCGCCGGACTCGACGGCCCGGCGCAGGCGCTGCTCCAGGTCCGCATCCAGCTGGCTGAGGCGCCGCGACAGCACCTCGCGGATCTCCGGATCCTCCACCGCCTCGGTGGTCGCCGTGCCGATGGCGAAGCAGCCTCGCGGCGCGCCGTCGCCGGAAAAGTAGATCGACAACTGCCCTCCGTAGAACCGCGTCAGCGCCTGTTCCAGGGGCAGGCTGGCGTCGTTCAGCGCCGCCTGCATGGCGGCGTGCGCCGTGTCCCAATACTGGTCGAGCGCCTTGATGTACAGCGCGTGCTTGTCGCCGAACGCGGCGTACAGGCTCGGGCGGTTCATGCCGGCGGCGCTGGCGATGCTGTCCAGCGAGGCGGCGGAATAGCCGGTGTTCCAGAACACGCCCAGGGCCTGTTGCAACGCCGTTTGCGGATCGTAGGCACGCGGGCGGCCGCGGCCTTTTCCTGTTGTCGGTTTATTTTGTGCCATCTCGTATAAATTCCTTGCGGGAAAGATTTCTCGCTCATATTCTTACACCATCGCACAAAAACAAGGAACCAGAAATTCCTTGGTTGGCAGGGTTTGTTGTAACAGCGCTCGGACCGGGTGCAGCGACGACGAAACAGCGGTGGAGCGATCCTCCCGCCGCCCATGGACTTGATGACTCACAGCAACCAATCACGTCAGGGCCGCGGGCGAATGCGCACCGGTCGGCCCGATGTCCCGGACAAGGGTGTATCGATCATGACACAGCAACTGGACCTCACCGCCGCACCGGCCCACGAACACCCAGGCCCGCGCCTGAACGACGCGCCGCCGAGAAAGCCCCTCAAGCAGAAGCTGCGACCGTGGCTGATGGCCGGCCTGCCCGCCCTCTTCGCCGTGGTCGGCTACAGCCACTACCGGGCTGGCGAACCGTTCGTGTCCACCGACAACGCCTACGCCCGCGTGGCCAAGGCATCGATCAATGCACGGGTGTCCGGGCAGGTCATCGAGATCGCCGTCGACGACAACCAGTCCGTGCGCAAGGGCCAGGTACTGTTTCGCATCGACCCCAAACCCTTGCAGATCGCCGTCGACCGGGCCGAAGCCCAACTCAGCAATGCCCGCCTGCGCATCGACGGCCTCAAGGCCAGCTACCGCGAACAGCAGGCGCAACTGCAATCGGCCAAGGAGTCGGCGGACTTCGACCAAAAGGAGTTCGCCCGCAAGAAGGCCCTGATCGCCACCGAGTTCGTCTCCCGGGCCCTGTACGAGCGCGCCGAGACTGACTTGAAGGTGTCGCGCCAGCGCATCGCCTCCATCGAGCAACAGATCGCCAGCACCGTCATCGCCCTCAACGGCAATCCGGACATCGCCCCCGACAGCCACCCGACCGTGCGCGAGGCCCGGGCCCAGCTCGACGAAGCGCAGCTGTACCTGTCCTACGCGACGGTCACCGCGCCCGAGGACGGCATCGTCGCCAAGGTCGACGACTTGCAGGTGGGCAACTACGTCAATAACGGTGCAGCGGCGTTTGCGCTGATCTCCGACCGGGAGGTCTGGGTCGAAGCCAACTTCCGCGAGACGCAGCTGACCCACATGCGGCCCGGCCAGCGCGCCACCATCACCCTCGATACCTACCCGGACCGCGAATTCCAGGCCCATGTCATCAGCATGAGCCCCGGCGCCGGCGCCGACTTCGCCCTGCTGCCGCCGGAGAACGCCACCGGCAACTGGGTGAAGGTGGTGCAGCGGATTCCGGTGCGCCTGGAACTGGACGACGTCGACCCGGCCCTGCCGCTGTTCTCCGGCACCAGCGCCACGGTCACCGTCGACACCGGGCACCGCACGCCGTGGTGGTATCCGTTCAAATCGCTGCTCAGCGCAGGTAACGCGTGATGAACGCCGTCACCGCGTCCACGACGGCCGATGCGCGGGCGCTGCGGTACGTCGCCCTGCTCGCGACCTACCTGCAATCGGCCAACCTGCCGTTGCCCAACGCCGCGCTGCGCCTGATCCAGGGCAGCGTATCGATGACCGACGACCAGGCCGGCTGGATCTTCACCGCTTACCTGGCCGCCAGCGCCGTCACCACGCCGGTGGCGCAGTGGCTGGCCGGGCGCTTCGGGCTCAAGCGCGTCTATCAAACGGCGCTGGTCGCGTTCGCCCTCGGCCTGTGGCTCGCCACCCTGGCCGAAACGCCGCTGGCGTTCATTGCCGCGCGCATCCTGCAAGGCCTCGCCGCCGGGGTGCTGGCGCCGCTGTCGATGGGCATCGCCCTGGAGACGCTGCCCGCCGAACGCCGCCCCGCCTTCGGGCCGAAATGGACGGCGCTGGTGCTGCTCGGCATCGTCAGCGGGCCGAGCCTGGGCGGCTGGATCTGCGAGCACTTCGACTGGCGGCCGATGTTCTACCTCAGCCTGCCGCTGGTGGCGTACATCTTTCTGGCGGTCACTCTGTTGCTGGCGCAGAAGAAAGCCGAACAGCGCCCCTCGTTCGACTTCTTCGGCTACGGCGCCTTCACCCTCGGCATGATCGGCCTGCAGATGCTCCTGGACCGCGGCGAACGGCTGGATTGGTTCGATTCGCCGGAAATCTGGACCGAGGCGCTGGCCTGCGCCCTTGGGTTCTACCTGTTCGCCGTGCACGTGCTGACCGCCAAGGCGCATTTCTTCAACAAGGCCCTGTTCGCCGACCGCAACTTCCTGCTGTCGATGGCGATCTTCTTCGCCTTCGGCTTCGTGCTGCTGTCGACCATGGCCCTGACCTCGCCGATGCTCGACGAGATCCTCGGCTACCCGCCGGACACCACGGGCCTGCTGACCGTGCCGCGCGGCATCGGCCTGGTCGGCGCGTTCCTGCTGGCGATCCGTGCGCCGGCCTGGGTCGACGCCCGTTGGCTGATCGCCGCAGGCATTGCCCTGGTGAGCTACGCCAACTGGCTGATGCTCGGCTATTCGCCGCTGATGGACTGGACGCCCGTGGCGGTGAGCGGGTTCATCCAGGGCGTCGGCCTGGGGATCCTGATGCCGGCCCTGAGCAAGGTCGCCTTCAGCACGCTCGAACCGAAGCTGCGCCCCGAGGCCACCGGCCTGTTCAACCTGATTCGCGTCTACGGCAGCACCCTGGGCGTGGCGGTGGTGCAGATCTTTTTCTTCAACAACACCCAGGCGGTGCATTCGGCGCTGGTCAGCCAACTGACGCCTTACCGCACGGCGCTGCCGACCTCGCTGCCGGCGCTCGAAGGCCTCAATCACCTGGCCACCCACCAGGCGGCGTTCATCGCCGTGACGGGCCAATTCAAGATCCTGCTGGTGGCGATGCTGGTGGTGAGCCCGCTGGTGCTGTTCCTGCGCAAGCCCGTTTCGGCCAACTGATTTTCGTGGAGTCTGGACAATGAACACTTCTGCACGCTTCACCCCGTCTGCGATCCCGACCGCCTTCAGCGCACTGGCCCTGCTGGTGTCGCTGTCGGCCTGCACCGTCGGGCCCGACTTCCAGCGGCCCGCCGCCAACGCCTCGCAGCATTACGATCCGCAGGCCGAGCAGCGCTTCGACATGGGCAAGCGCCTCGACGGCGACTGGTGGGCGGCGCTGCGCTCGCCCAAGCTCGATCAAGTGATGCGCCGCGCCATCGACGGCAACCTCGAACTGGCGGCCGCCGACGCCACCCTGCGCCAGGCCGCCTCGTCGGTGGCCGCCGCCGAGGGCGCGCTGTACCCGCAGGTGGACTTCGCCGCCACCGCCGGACGCCAGCGCACCCACAACGGCCCGCAGCCCAGCGTGTCGAACTTTTACGCCATCGGTCCGCGGGTCGCGTTCGACCTGGACGTGTTCGGCGGCAACAAGCGCCAGGTCGAGGCGCAGCAAGCCGCGACCGACCTGCAAAGGCACCGCTACGAAGCCGCGTACCTCACCCTGACCGGCGACGTCGCCAGCCAGGCCTTGCTGCTGGCCTCGGCCAACGCGCAGATCGGCGCGGTGCAGACCCTGCTGGCCAACGACGCGAAGAACCTCGACCTGGTGCGCAAGGCGCAGCAGAGCGGCGTCAGCACCCGGATCGACGTGTCGCTGGCCGAAACCCGCCTGGCCCAGGACCGCACCCTGCTGCCGCCCCTGGCCCAGCAACGGGACGCGGCGCGGCATGCGCTGTCGGTGCTGGCCGGCAAAGGCCCGGCGGACTGGATCGCGCCGGACTTCACCCTCGACGAGTTCGCCCTGCCGTCGAACATCCCGGTCAGCCTGCCGTCGGAAACGGCCCGCACCCGCCCGGATATCCTGCAAGCCGAATCCGAGCTGCACATCGCCAGCGCGGCGGTGGGCGTGGCGACGGCCAACCTCTATCCGCACGTCGAACTGTCGGCCTCGCTGGCCCAGGCCGCGTCGGGCAACGGCGCCGCCGCGCTGTGGGGCTTCGCCGCCGGGCTGACCGCGCCGATCTTCAACGGCGGCACCCTGGAGGCGGAACGCCAAGGCGCCGTCGAGGGCTACAACGCCGCCCTCGCCCGCTATCAGCAGACGGTGATCCAGTCCTTCGGCCAAGTGGCGGACACCCTGCAATCGATCAACCACAGCGCCGAGCAGGACCAGGCCCAAAGCGACGCCCTGCGCGCCGCCGACACCAGCCTGCGCCTCAACCGGCAGGCCTTCGCCCAAGGCGAAAACAGCCTGCTGCAAGTGCTGGAGGCCGAACGCGCCTATCAGCAGGCGCTGCTGGGGCAGATCCAGGTGAAGACCTCGCGCTACCTCGACGCCGTGCGCCTGTACGTGGCCCTCGGCGGCAACGCCGTCGGCGCCCGCGACCAACGCCTCGCCAGCCGCCCGGCTCCGACCACCCTTTAACGCCCGCACCCGGAGAAACGCCATGACCTACGAAGCCTTCCACGACACCCTGCGCGACACCCGCCTGCCGCTCAACAACGGCGCAGGCGCGATGCCCGCCGTGGGGTTCGGCACCCTGTTCCGCGACCTGAGCACCACCACCGACGCGGTCAAATGCGCGCTGGAAACCGGCTTTCGCCACTTCGACTGCGCCGAGCGCTACCGCAACGAAGCCCAGATCGGCGAGGCCTTCCGGCAGACGTTTGCCGCCGGCACCATACGCCGCGAAGACGTGTTCATCACCACCAAACTGTGGAACACCAATCACCGCCCCGAGCGGGTCAAACCAGCCTTCGAGGCCAGTTGCCAGCGGCTGGGCACCGATTACATCGATTGCTACCTGATCCACACGCCGTTCGCCTTCAAGGCCGGCGACGACCAGGATCCGCGCGATGTGTTCGGCCACGTTATCTACGATGGCGAGGTGCGCCTGATCGACACCTGGCGGGCACTGGAAAGCCTGGTGGATGAAGGCCGGTGCAAGTCCATCGGGCTGTCGGACATCACCCTGGAGGCGCTGAAGGAGATCGTCGCCGCCGCCCGGATCAAACCCGCCGTCGTGCAGATCGAATCCCACCCGTACCTGCCGGAATGGGAGATGCTCGACTTCTGCAAGGCCCACGGCATCATCCTCCTGGCCTTCGCCCCGCTGGGCCACGGCATGACGCCCAACGTGCTGGACGACGCGGTCCTCACCGGCATCGCCCGGCGCGTCGGCAAAACCCCGGCCCAGGTCGCGCTGGCCTGGGCGGTGCAGCGCGGCACCGCGTTCCTCACCACGTCGGCGACGCCGGGGCACATTCAGGAGAACATCGACATCGACACTCTGCCGATGCGGGCGATGCAGGAGATCAAGGACGACATCGCCACGCGGATCCGCTTCAACTCCGTGGTCGAAACCGGCGTGCCGGGCTTCATCCCCCAAACCCACAAACGCTGACTTGCCCCTGTGGTGAGGGCGCTGGCTCCCTCACCACAAAAAGCGCCTGAGCCGCCCCTATAATGCCCGCACCCCACCCGAGACGACCCCGATGGACGTATTCCAAAGCATGCGCTGCTTCATCGCCGTGGCCCAAAGCGGCAGCTTCACCGCCGCCGCCGAACTGCTGGACACCACCACGACCAATGTCTCCAAGGCCGTCTCCGCCCTCGAAGCTCGCCTGCACACGCGCCTGATCAACCGCACCACCCGGCGCCTGGCGCTCACCGAAGCCGGCGCGCGCTACCTGCAACGCTGCGAAAAGATCGTCGACGACGTGCGCGAAGCCGACGAAGAGGCCGGCACCGCCCAGACCCTGCCCGTCGGCCGCCTGAAGATCCACGCCATGTCCGCCATCGGCAACCACTACGTGATCGACGCCATCGCCCGCTACCGCGAGATCCACCCCACGGTGATGTTCGACCTGACCCTGACCAACCGCGTCCCGGACCTGCTCGAAGAAGGCTACGACATGTCCATCGTCCTGGCCCGCGACCTGCCCGACTCCGGCTTCGTCGCCCAACGCCTGGGCATCACCTACAGCATCCTCTGCGCCGCCCCCGGCTATGTGGCCAAGCACGGCAAACCCGCCACCCCCGGCGAACTCAGCGCGCACGAGTGCCTGCGCATCGTCAACACGGTGATGCCGGTGGAGAACTGGACATTCGAAGGGCCCGAAGGCACGCAAACCATCACCATTCCCCTGTCGCCCTTCCACATCAACACCGCCGACGGCATGAGCATCGCGATCAGAAAAGGCATGGGCATCGGCATACAGCCGATCGCATCGGCCGTGGACGGCCTGCGGGCGGGGACATTGGTGCGGGTGCTGCCGGATTACCGGCTGGAGGAGTTGAACCTGTTCGCGATCTACCCGTCGCGCAAGTTCGTCGATGCGAAGATCAAGACCTGGGTGGAATTTCTCAAGACCGCGATACCGCAACTGCTGGCATCGGATGAAGACATCGTCGGCGCTAAGGCCGTTTGAACGCAGCGGACATGGAGTGTCGACCCTCCATCCCGTGCACCGGGCTCAACCGTTGGAGCAGCCCGAACCCATCACTTGATACTGCAGGACATGCCGCTCGCCGTGGGAGTCCTCATACGTCATCCGCACCGGCACCGGAGCGCACTCGTTGGCGGGTTCGGTGATGGAAATCACGTGTTCGATGTCCAGTTGCGTCGCGGAGCTGTAAGTCTCCACTGGAAGGTTTTCGGCGTCCGCCGCGGCCGCAAACGCCTGCGCGCCGAAACCGCCGAGGAGCACAACCCACGCCATTTTCTTGAGGTTCATGATGTTCACCGTCTCTGGGGGAACCGTGTTCATTCACGGATTGGGGACGATGCTAAGGGGTGGCGGGCGGGGTAAAAATCGGGGGATTGGACAAACACTGTTGCTGGAATCGGGGTGAATCAGGATGGGTCGCTCAGCGACTGAATAATTGACCACATCAATAACAACCATTAATTCAATGAAATTCTCTTATCTGCCCCGGAGCGTAGGATCGGCGCCATACCCAACCACTGCACCGGAGCAGATCACCATGAAACGCCAAACCCTCCTCGGCATCGCCTTCTCGCTCTTCGCCCTGAACGCCTTTGCCGCGACTGAAACCGACCCGCTGTTCAGCGACGCCGTTGCCGCCACCGAGACCGACCCGCTGTTCAGCGATGCGGTCGCCGCCACCGAGACCGACCCGCTGTTCAGTGATGCGGTCGCCGCCACCGAGACCGACCCGCTGTTCAGCGATGCCGTTGCCGCCACCGAAACCGATCCACTGTTCAGTGATGCGGTCGCCGCCACCGAGACCGACCCGCTGTTCAGTGACGCCATCGCCGAAGGGGGCGCAGACCGTCTGGCCGAACGTCGGGCAGTCTGAATCCATGGGTTTGATCAACGCGCACAACAAAAAGCCCGGCTTCATCAGCCGGGCTTTTTGTTGTCTGTGTACCTGTCACTGCACACGGATGTACCGAAACTTGATGCACCGAACCAACGCCTTCAACTCGGGCTCAAGAACGCCGGTCAGTGCATCCCCTTGCTCACCACTTCACCCGTCGCGACATCCTCCAGCCAGATCTGCAGCCGGTCCAGCCCCACGTATTTGGAGCGGGCAATGATCTTCTGGCCAGGCTTGCCCTCGAACTCAAGGTTCGTGAACAAGAACTTCCTGGGCAAGTGGTACTCCAGTTGGACCGTGTACTTGCCGGGCTTCAACACCGCACGCTGGGGGGAGTCATTCTTGTAGTAGTAGGTGGAGAACGGGATGTTCCCCACTTTCTCGTCGTTGACCCTGATGATGTTCAGGTCCGGCTGAAGATCCAGAAAGTGGCGCTGAGGCCTTACTGCGTAGGTTTCGGTTTCCAGCACGGTGTAGCGCGCTTCATCGACCGTTTCACCGGCGTTTGCGTTCGAGTAGTCCGGCATCTCTGCACAGCCCTGCAAGGCCAGAAACGATGCAAGCAGCGGTACGGCAATTTTTTTCACGTGGTAAATCCCTGTATTGAAGAAACGCCGGCAACGTCATCGTTGACGGCCGGCTCGCATGGGGCGGAAGGAAGAAGGCACTGCGCGACCGCATTGCCCTGCAAGAAAAGTGTGGCTCGCGGCTCAGGCCGGAATCGATGGATCCGCGCGCAGATAAGCGACAAAACCGTCCCAGTTATGGGTCTGGTACTTATCGAGCATGCGCTGTGGAAGCTTGATTTGAGACAGGCGCCAATCGATGGACTGCGCCCATTCATCCTCACTCAGGATCTGCTGACCGGTGAAGTAGCGGACTTGGCGTGCTGTCGTGTTGTAGATGAGGAAGATCCGGTCAGGGTTCGCGCTGACCGCGGCGCGACTCAGCCCGCGCTGATTGTTCCAGTTGAGGCCGCTCTTGATCTGGACTTCGAAGTAACGGCCATTGTGCCCGACGATGCCGTCGATGCCTTTGTCATCGACCAAAGAGGGAAAGACGTCGAACCCCTCCTTCAGCAAATCACCCCAAATGGCGAACTCGTGACGTTTGCCGATGGCCAGTTTGTTCTTCATATCGCGTGTCCCTGCACTGTGACCGAGGCGGCCGATAGCCGGGCCTCACCTCCATGAAGGCCACATGCTATCACTCGATTGGGATCTGAAGATACCGGCAGCGTCACACACCGCCGACGCCGGCGACGTTCACCGATACCCCCTCACATAAGACTCCCGCAAATCACTGGCCCACCCGTCCAGCACCGACTTGACGTTGGCCGCGGTCATTACTTGTTTATCATCGTCCAGCGGAATGCCGGTGCCCTTGCGCATTACCTGGGCGACGACTTCGCCGGTCGCGCCGTCCTCGAAGGACACTTCCGTGGTGATTTCGCTGTCCTGGTCTCGGATGCCGGTGGCAGTGCTGACGCCCGCGGCCACCAGCGTCACCGGCAGCCATTCGTAATAACGCAGGCTCTGGGTGCTGGCGGCGACGCGGGTGATGGCGGGCCGGACCGTCAAGGTGTCCGGGCCGGGTTTCGACGACAGTTGCACGACTTTGCCCAGTTCATAGCGCAGCGCGGCATCGTAGTAGGCGGTCACGGTGTACAGCGTGCCCTGGGGGATGCGTTCGGTCGGCGCGACGTCGGGGTAGAACCGGCTCGGCGCGATGTAGACCTGCTTGTACCGGCCCCGCTTCAAGGCCGGGCTGACCCAGCTCAGGGCGGTCTGGCCGGAAGGCGTGCGGTGTTCCTTCAAAACGCTGTAGTCGCGCAGAAAGCCCGCATTCGTGGCCGGTTCGACCTTCTTGCTGCTGCACGCAGACAGGCTCAGGGTGGCGACGAACAGCAGCGATACCGAATATCTGTTTTTCATCCGTGCAATTCCTGGGTGTCCGTCAGGCGGAGGCTTGGGCGGGCGGGATGGTTTCCGAGCCTTCGACGCGCAACTGGCCATGGATCATGATCCAGTGGATGAGGTCGGCCGTCGGAAGGGTGTGCACGTACTCCACCCATTCGGTGCCGGACGGGCTGTACCGCTCGAAATAGCGGCGCAGCACGATCTGGCTCTGGTCGTCGCTCAAGCCCAGGCAGGACTCCTGGAACAGGATCGGCTTGTCGTGCTTGGGCACCGTGGTGCGCTGGCGCAGCACCAACGGGCGCTGCGTGGCGTGGCGGACGGCAATGCATGTGCTTTTCTGAATCGTCATAAAGCCCCCTCGTTTGGAATGGCGAGCAGAGTGCACGAGGGGTTTTGCGGCAGGATGTCCGCTTGATGTCCGGGCCGCAGAAATGTTGCTCGATTGAAATATATGACCCGCACACCCGAATGGTTTTAGAGTCGCACCTCTTTTGGGCCGCCAGGGAACCCCGTGAACGTGAGCAGACTGCTGATCGTCGACGACGATGTGGAAATCCTGTCCTTGCTGAAGAAGTTCTTCGTCCAGCACGGCTACGAGGTGGACGTGGCCGCCGACGGCCAGGCCATGTGGGCGGCGATTGCCCGGCAGCGGCCGGACACGATCATCCTCGACCTGATGCTGCCCGGCGAAGGCGGCCTGAGCCTGTGCCAGAAGGTGCACACGCAACTGGGCATCCCGATCATCATGCTCACGGCCATGGGCGAGCTCAGCGACCGGGTCGTCGGCCTGGAGCTGGGCGCTGACGACTACGTGACCAAACCCTTCGCCCCGCGGGAGCTGCTCGCCCGGCTGCGGTCGGTGCAGCGGCGCACCGGCGAACGGCCCGACCCGGCCAGCGAACCCTCGCGGCCGGTGATCGGCTTCGCCGGTTGGCGCCTGGACATCACCTGCCGCGAACTGCGCTCCCCGGACAACGTGATGATCCCGCTGTCCGGCGGCGAATTCGACCTGCTGGTACTGTTCCTCGAACACCCGCAACGCATCCTCACCCGCGAACAACTGATCGACATGACCCACGGCCAGGGCCACGACGTCTACGACCGCAGCATCGACGTGCAGGTCAGCCGGCTGCGGCGCAAGATCGAGCCCGACAGCAAACGCCCGGACCTGATCCGCACCGTGCGCAACGGCGGCTACATGTTCTCCGCCAAGGTCACCCGCCCATGATCCGCCGACTGCTGCGGCGCGACACCCTGAGCCGGCGCATCGCGCTGACCATCGTCGCGGCCATGGTCGCCTCGCTGGCCCTCAACGCCCTGTTCGTCCAGGTGGCGGGCATCTGGGCGCGCCCGCCCATCGAGCGCACCGGCCTGCTGGAGCAGATCGCCATGACCGTGCGCGTGATCGACGCCGCGCCCGCCCCGCTGCGGCCGCAACTGGCCAGCGCCGCCAGCAGCCCGCTGCTCAATGTGGTCTGGAAGCCCCAACGCGCCGACTTCGGCCTGCCGGGGGAAGGCAGCCAAATCAACGTGGACGACGACGCCTCGGCAGGCCGAGAGACCGTGCTGCAGACCTTACTGGGCACCGGACGCACGATCGAGGTCTACAACCCCAATGACTGGCCGGCGGGCAGCACCGAGGGCCGCTACGTCGCCCTCCTGCGGCTGGCCGACGGCAGCTGGCTGTCGTTCACGCCGCCGGCGCGCAGCTGGGGCCTGGAGATCCACACCCGCATCGCCATCGTCATCCTGCTCGGCCTGATCGCCACCGTGCTGGTCGCCTGGGTCGCCACCCGCCAACTGGCGCGGCCGCTGCAACGGTTCGCCAGCGCCGCCCGGCACTTCGGCCGCAACCTGCACGCGCCGCCGATCAAGGCCGAAGGCCCGGAAGAGATCCGCCAGGCCATCATCGCCTTCAACACCATGCAGGCGCAGATCCAGCACTTCATCGGCGAGCGCACCCACATGCTCGCGGCGATCTCCCACGACCTGCGCGCCCCGCTGACCCGCATGCGCCTGCGCAGCGAATTCATGGACGACCTCAGCCAACAGGACAAACTGGTGCGCGACATCGAAGAAATGCAGTCGATGATCAACGCCGCGCTCACGTTCTTCCGCGAAGACACCCGCCCGGAAGCGCCGACCGCGTTCGACCTCTCGGAACTGCTGCAAACCATCGTCGACGACTACCGCGACCAGGGCATCGACGTCGACTTCAGCGGCCCCGCCCGCCTGGTCTACGACGGCCGCCCGCTGGGCATCAAACGGGTGATCGTCAACCTGCTGGAGAACGCCGAGAAATACGCCCGCCGCCCGCGCATCGCCCTGAGCGTCGGCCCCCACGCGATCTGCATCGAGGTCAGCGACGAAGGCCCGGGCATCCCCGAAGACGCGCTGGAGCGAGTGTTCGACCCGTTCGTGCGCCTGGAGACCTCGCGCAACCGCGACACCGGCGGCGTCGGCCTGGGGCTCTCGTCGGCGCGGGCGATTGTGCGGGAACAAGGTGGGGACCTGACGCTGCACAACCGGCCGGGGACGGGGTTGGTGGCGCGGGTTGAGTTGCCGGCGCCTTAGGCTGCCCGTTCGCCGAACAACGATGCCAAGTGTTTAAGCAGCGAGCTTATAAATAGTCAGCTACTTATTAATGAGAAAAGCTGATTGTTGTTTTTCTTAGTGCAAACATTGCGAGTAGTTAATGCTTTATTAGAACTCGATGCTACTGACTCCATAGCCATTGATGCAGCGCATTCATAAACTGGCGAAACCGCCGATGCGGGCTAAATTACAATCTGTGATGCTCAGCCCCATGGAGCCCACCCCATAGTGAAGCGATGGCATGGAGGACTGTTAAAATGGCGGACAAAGAACCGAACGACGGATGGAGCAAGCTGAAAAAGACAATTGTAGGACTGGCAGGCGTTTTGGTAGTCATTCCTTCACTGATCAATTCCGCATACGCCATCTACGCAAGCATCAACAAGCTTCCTAGAACCGACTCAGAAAGAATCAATGTAGAATTCTTCAAAAAATACTGGGGAAAGAAACCAGTAAACGAACTTCCCGTATCAATAAAAAGAGGCGGCGCAGACTATCAGGTGAATTTTTCCGTCTGGGATGAAGGTGATGTTTTCATCCAATACGGAAACATGAGCCAGTGGTTTGCCTTTCCTAGCCAGCCATCTACATTGGCATCCGGCAATTCGATCATCATGAGCGCCTATGCTGATTCGGGGCCGGGCTTTCAGAAATTCGATGGCGGCTACAAGCAAATGGACAGTTTTGACGGGAACAATGCAATCCGAGAGCGAAACTATTTTAACGGCATAAAGGAACGTCAAGTCTTCGATGTTCGAACGGGTGAAATAATCAATCGCAGCATTACCGAAGGCCCTCCAGTCCCAGGAGCCATTAAAAGTCAGAAGCCGGTAACGATTGACTTAAATTCGGCCGATCCAAAATTTGAGTTTTTTCATTAGGGTGACATCCGAAGTTCAGACAGTTAACCCCTGAAGCGCACTAAAGCCATGCTCCGCCCAACACGCGGCATGGCTTTGCCTCATCAGCGCCGGGCGCTGGCATATACCATTTCCAACAACCTACCGTTCAATCCAAGGCAGCAATATCAGCAGCCAACTTTAGCGAATGCGATCTCGTCCACACTACGACCGGTCCGCAACCGTTATCAGTCAGGCATCTTTTCATGAAGCGCCCTAAGGTCATCCAGATAGGGAATGAGCCCTGCCTCAATGAACCTTCCATCAATAGCAAAATCCCGAGATGGAATTAGTCCCAATTCAACGCAGCGCAAAAGCAATGCCCGCGTATCGAAAAAATATTTCGACACATACTCCCCCGCTAACTGGCTGCGAAAACGCTCTACTTGCCTGACACGTTCCTCCCCTGATGCTTGCCAATTTCCTTTTTCGAATTCTTCAGTTTTGGTGCGTATGAACTCCGAAACCTGTTCAAGGTGCCGTTCAATATCGTGTTTCAGAGTTTGCTGTAAGGCTAAACGTTGAGGTGCTTTCGCCGCTTCATCTATCTTTTCCCTAAGATCCACGTTATCTCGAGAAAGCCGGGCATTCAGCTCAGTGAGATTGGCCAAAGAGCCCTTCAACGAACTCAGCGTATGCTCAACCTCCAGGCTTTGTCGTTGCGCCCATTGGCGATCAACTATCGTTGTAGTGACAGCAAGCGCTGAAAGCACCACAAACAGGCCGATCACGAGCATTTTTGTGCTGTTTGCCTTGGGTGGATGCAGCGACGCTATAACGCCGATCACACCGAGAATGATCCCAATGACACCTGCGCACACACCGATAAAAGTATCCATCTTTCATCCCTGATAAGCAGAGCGTGATCACGATTGGTCAATATCGGATTGATGGTCTACCCCATGTCCTGCTGGAGACTCGCCAGCCTTCCGAAAACACCTCCTTGCTGAATATAGCCCTTAACTTCGGTTTGGAAGGCAATCCGCGGTCCGTTCGGAACATTCATTCTCAGTCACCCGGATAAATGACCGCGCCCGGCCAAAACCGCCATTGCGCAAATGGGGCGCCAGGATCGCAGCGTGCACTGGCGCCCCATCAGAGAACGGAAACAGAACCTGCCTGGCGATGGACTCAACCCCGCTTCGGCAACTTCCAGTTCGGCCGGATGAAGTGGCAGGTGTAACCGTTCGGAATGCGCTCCAGGTAATCCTGATGCTCCGGCTCCGCCTCCCAGAACGGCCCCGCCGGTTCGATTTCGGTGACCACCCGCCCCGGCCACAGGCCTGACGCATCGACGTCGGCGGCGGTGTCCTCGGCGATGTCCCGTTGCTGTTCGTTCAGGTAATAGATCGCCGAACGGTAGCTCGGTCCCCGGTCGTTGCCCTGACGGTTGGGCGTGGTGGGGTCGTGGATCTGGAAGAAGAATTCGAGGATCTGGCGGTAGCTGATCACCGCAGGATCGAAGACGATCTCGATGCCTTCGGCGTGGTTGCCGTGATTGCGGTACGTGGCGTTCGGCACCTCGCCGCCGGTGTAGCCGACGCGGGTGTGCAGCACGCCGGGATAGCGCCGCAGCAGGTCCTGCATGCCCCAGAAGCAGCCGCCGGCGAGAATGGCGGTTTCGGTTTGACGGGTCATGGTCTGTCCTCTCGGGGTGTGGGTGTAGGCGATGTTATGAGGGCGGGTTTGGGGATTCCAAGGTGAGCCTGTACCGCAAAGGTGAATGAGCGCAATGGGCGCGCTACTGCCGTCTACAGAATGGCTCTGTTTGATGGCCGCACTAACGATTCTGCATCGGTTGAAGGCGACCGCGACTTACGGCACCCTTCGCGACGAAATTCCAAGGACGGTAAACATAGTGAGTCAACTCCGCAGCATTATTGGCTTCGCGATACTTCTCTGCGCCGGATGCACGAAAACGGCGAACATCCGACCGGCCGACCTCACGTTAACGTCTTTTGAACGTGGCCCCAGCCATCTGCTCACGGCGCGCTTTAGCGCCACGGTGGATCTGCAGAACGCTTTCAACGACTACGAAAAGACCAACCAACTTTCCCCTACCCTGATTTGCTCCCTCAATCGAGACCTGGACTTTTCATCGGAACACACCATCGACATCCGAGCCGAAGGACGGGTGACCGCGATCAGCGAGACCCGGCCCCATCACACGTTTTCTTCCGAGCTCGTCTTCTACTACACCCAGCCGAATGGAACCCAACGCGACCTGAATGACTACGACGCCATCAGGCCCCTGCTGGCGTCGCAAGCGGCAATCCCCTGCAAAGTGCGCATTACCGCCTATGGGTACGAAGCGTATTACACCAATACGTTGCTCATCCCTGCCAAGTTGATGACCGGGCAAATGCCTAGGTAGTCACGCCCGCTCAACTCCAGGTGCTCGCATGGAAAAGGCAGGTCGTTGTTTAAGCTTTTCTGGTGGCGTTTAAAGACACCCGCCGTTACTTCCCCAAGGCTACAACGCCTTGCGCCGTTGCCTACGCCTGCGCCAGAATCCGCCGGCTTGTGCGTCTAGGGTGCGGGTTTTACTGTTTCCGGGTCATCGAAAAACGGTGATCGGGTTTGGTAGCCCGAGATCAACACAAGGTGCACAGCACACCAGCGCGGCGTTCTATCGTCTCGGTTTTATGGTGGTCATGCACAGGGCGTCTTCGGGCGCGCCGGTCTCCTTGTGTCCCGGTCTACCAACCTGTGCATGGCCGCCACCCATCGTTTGGTAGCGAGGGGGTGATGGCTCCTTATGACGACACAAGGGAGTTTCACCATGATCAAACCAACACCAAACCCACCAGTCACCGACCCGGCATCCCCGTACGAATCCCCCGAGTCCCGAAAACTCAACGAAGCCGCCGAACGCGCCCTCGACCACTACCTCAATCCCCCACCCAACATCATGGGCGCCCGCCCCGAGCCCGAACCCATGTACCTGGCCAACCCGGTCTACGACACCGAGTCCCTGCTGGCCAACGCCAGCGAATCCCTCGGCTCGGCGAGCGCGATGCTCAATAATTTTGCGGCGGTGTTGGAGCCGATGCACCGCAAGACGGCCATCGGTATTGCGCAGTTGGTGATGCTGGGGGAAGTGGCGGTGAATCAGGCGTTGGATAACGTTGAGCCGAAGTAGGTGTGGGGGGCTGCGGCTGGCCTGCATGGGTTAGCCGCAGGTAAGTGTTTCTTCCGAAAGCCGTCACTAGCGGCGGCTTTCGGCCAAAAGTAGTCAGTCTCGAAAGATCGGTGGAGCAGGGATTGTGAGCGGCCCTCTCCGAGGTTAGCCTTGCAAGCCAGAACACCGCCAGCTAAGGGAGGAGCTCTTGAAATGTACAGCCAGACATCATCTGACTCGATACCTAACAATCCCGTCGAGAGGCACCGCCCACAAGCTGCGTTTGGGGGTTCCCTTCACGGCTTCGCCGCTACGGCGGCCCCTCACGTCATACGTTGAGCGTCAGCCGGTAATGGCTACGATTTCAGCACAGGGTAGAAAGTAAGAATATGGAACTCGGGACAGGAATACTTCTATCAGCCGTCTTCTTGGGTACGGTGGCACTTTTTATTGCCACGAAGGACAGATGGAACTGGAAGAAGATACTTCTGTGGCCGCTCGGCATCATTGTTGGACTCGGGTTAGTTGGTGGTTCTATTGCCTATCTGTACCAGCAGTACGAAGACCGCCCCAGAAAACTCACAGAGCTATGGGGTGTGTCTCTTAACGACAGTGCTGGGGATGTCAAATTTAAGAAAGGAGAACCAACCCGGCGCCTTGAAAACGGCCTCTGGCTCTACCGACCATATGAAACGATCGAAGGCGATTACGTCGTCTATTTCACGAACGATCGCGTTCGGTCGGTTATGTATTTCGGGCCAATGCATAACGGCCCGTCTCTCCATGGAGTTGGGCACTACGACAGCCTGCAAGAACTTGATGAAAAGCTTGGCCCACCATCCTATGTTTCGCGAGCTAAGGATGAATTACGCCGAGCCTATTCTTATGAGAAATTCAATATCGTCGTTCAATTCGCGGAGGGAAAGATGTCTGCACTTGGAATCTATGACCCCAACACGGGCGCGTTTAAATTCAAGGAAGAGTCCGACGGAACCGCTAAACCAAATTGAGAGCCAGATGGTTCGTTTCAAACAAAGATGCTGCCACATGACGCTCACCAAATCATTCCACCTGACCTACGCGTAAATTCTCGCAACCCCGTTCAATTCAGACGTTAGTGTCCGTTTTGGGCTGGTAACGGCCCTTCGCGACAGGCAGAAAACGGCCAAGAGCGGACTACCATTTAAGGGAAAACTCTGGTTGAAATAAGATCACCTTCGATAGCGTTTTTTGTTGAGAACCAGTTATCGGAAACGGGCCCGTTCTGAAAGTGAGAATTCAATTGACGGACAATTTCTCTTGAAGAGAATGACATCAGGAGATCCTAGGCGTCGGCTGATCGCATCAGATACCTTTCTCGATTTACGCGCGTCAAGTGAATCGTAAAGAGCTAGAAGACGGTTCGACTTCACATTCCAAGTTGTAATATTTGAGAAGCTTCAGCAAACCCGATTTTTTAAACTCGTAATCAGCGCATGGACCGATGATGATCCTCTTAATGCTGTTTCTATTAAAGCGAACCGGAGCGTATGGAAATATCGCGCCGTTCTTCTCGCGAAATTTCATAACCGGCGTTTCTGCAGCGGAATTAACATTTACGTTTTTCTGAAGTAACACCAATCGCCTTTCCGCTTCGTGTGAGAAGCCTTTATCCTTGTAAGAACAACTCGACACTATCAACCTTGAAAACAACTCATTCATCAAACGGTTCGAAACAGCCATGAGATACTTTTCGGCAATAGGGTCATCTTGAACCTGAACATCCACCCCAACTAAGTCGGCAGCGCGCTGGGAATCCAGCATGATATTAAGTATTGATTGCTTAGAAACAACCTCGCCGAGTTTTTTCCTAAATGACTCCGCATCTGCATAGTTGACATCTGCAAATATTGTTGTAAAACCTGTTAAAAATTCGGACTCGCCATTCTCAAAAAAAGCTTCTTCTTCAAATTCGAGGCAATATCCTTGGTTTTTTTCACAGTAACTGAACCAGTGCGCGATGCTGTCGGGATTTTTTGAGAAAGACACGACATATGTCTGCCGAGCAATTACGTTGGTTCTCAGATAGGTGATTAGCTGCTGATACAGCATCTTTAGCCATGGCCCAAGCTCGGGCTCGTCCTCTTTCTCTTTTAATTCCTCTATGTACTCTAAAGAGGCTTCATATCCGATTATGTGCTCTTTATGATCATTCAGAAAGCTTATGTCTGTAGCCCAGAACTCACTATTACTTATTATTCCGAGTAGAGCCGTTCCAGATGTATAGTGAAAAAATGAAGTCATAAAACCCTTAGACAAGTAAGTGACATGAATTCTGCAATCTTGAAGCCTTTATGCCATCACTTGATTGCGACGGTCAAGATCGCTGAAATGGCTGTGCAATTGCGATATCGATAGAGAACGCGAATTTCCAGTCGGCCTGGGTAAATATCGTTTCAAGTCAATTGTCAGTGTATGGTGCCCTTCGCCGTAGGCAGCTAACGACCAGAAGCGGACGTTGGCAAGCGACCGCTACGGGCCAAAAGCTGCCATACAGAAAAGGCTGATTTCGACCCAAAGCTGACATCTGATTTCCCTCGTTTATCGCTATGACGAGCCAAAGCTTCGCTACCGGAGTTAATGAGCTTTGGGTAACCTACTGCCAGTGACCATGGCCTGATAACTCACATGGCATGAGGCCGGAACAGCAAGGTTTATGCTTTAGGTTGCGACAAAAAAAATCAGCGCAATGCTTGGTTTATCGTCTCGAAAAGCTTCGAAAATCGCTGAATTACGTCTTTACTGATCTTCTTAGGCGGTACCGCCACATAAGCAGCAGCCACTGCAAAATGATTGTATCCAGGAGTTGGTCGAACGCTGACCTGACTGCTTATCAGCTGCTTCTCAATCCTTTGTACGATCCGATCTGCTTGCGGCAAATCCTCCAGTTTTAAGACTGTTCCAGCAAGAACTTTGGAATAGACCTCGTTGAAATGTTCGAGATACGCTTTGGGGTCTAGGAGATCTTCGAGGTCGGTGGCAACAGCGTCCGCTTCGTCTGCTCCTAGGTTTTTGAATTGTGAAAAATTAAAGACTTGCTTCTGATTTAGCAATTTCTGCTGCACCATGGCGTCGAGCTTCTGATCACTCTTGCCGCTATAGTCATGCAGAACAGCAAATGCTAACCCATTGCCTCCCAGGAGTGACACGAAGGTCGCTACGTTGCTCAATCCCCCCACGGGGACGATTGTGATTTGGGGATCAAGTCCTACTCCTCCAGTCTCTTCAACGGCTCTAGACATCGCTTGGAGTACAGTGAGTTCCGAGATACCCTCGACCAGCAAGTTTCGCTCGGCGATGAATAGGTTTTGAGCAATATTCCAACCTAGGGCGGCCTGCAGTGGGAAAATTGTCTTGGAATCCGACCCGGAAAGGTTAGAAGAAATCACCGTCCCTTGGCGTGGCTTGTCTTCCACTACCCTCACTTGGTGCAGGCGATGTGAATTCACCATGAACGGTGAGTGAGTCGTGTAGATGACTTGGTGGGTCTCAGCAAGATCGTCGATGTAACGCAAAAAATCAGACTGAGCGAGGGCATGCAGAGCTAGGGCCGGTTCGTCCAGAAGCAGTACAAGATTATTACTGGCTGTACTGCCGACCATGCTGAGTTGCTGCTGGACGCTGTCAAACCACACTAAAAAACTAAAGAACCAGATGAAGCCTCGGCTGCGCTGATCGAATGGGGTGGTAACACCACGATGTCTTTTGTTTTTGATCCGCAGGTAGAGGTTAGGCCCGTCGTTAAATGGGGCGGCATCTGACGCATCAGGCCGAATATCGATCTCGACTTCGAGGTCTTCGTTCTGCTTCCAGAATTCCAGAATCTGATCAGTAAGGTTGATCGATACCGATTCGATCTGTGCCTTCAATTCTTCATAGGAGGTGCCATTCGAGAAGTCGTCCAGTTCAACTCCCGCCATGCGTAGTAGGGCGATCACTGCTTGATGCTTTGGCTCGATCTGCTTGTGGGCATTAGCTGGATCTTTGCTTGCGGTGGCTAAGCGATTCGCAAGATCTTTGAGATTAAGTTTTCCAGGCAGAAGGTCGTAGTCGCTAAAATAAAGAAAGCTAGGAATCTGCGGTGATAGCAACTCCCAAGCTTCGTAGGAACATACCGACGACCAGTCCGCACGTGCACCGCTCACACGAGTTTCGAGCCCTTGGACGAATTCTGTGTCAGCCTCGTTCGTCAGGCTGATGCCTTTTAGGCCTAGTAGTGCTTCCCTCAGCGAGGTGGCTTTGCTGAGGACGGCTACTGCACCTTCGCTCAGCCCTACGGTAGTTGCGAGGTTTTTGAGTACTGGCGTTTCGGGAATATTCAACCCAATTGAACTAGTATTTTTGTAGTTACGTGACACTGTGAATCTGAATCCGGCCTTTATGTCACAACCGATTTTTACGTTGATTTCAGATGCCTCAGTGTCGTCGATTACGTAGGTTAGGGTGACGGCATCTTCAGGCGACTCCTCGTGGCGTCGCTTATATGTCAGCAGGTCTTTGCGTGGATAGTCTTCGGTGATGTCGAATCTCTCTTTGTCCAGAGCATCCTTGGCTTTATGCAAAGCTCTGAGAAAGACCGTCTTTCCGGCTTCATTCATCCCCACCAAGACAGTGACTTGGGGGTCGATCTCAGTTGTCTGCTGCTCATTGATTGAGCGGAAAGGGCCAACCTTTACAGATGTCAACAGCATGTCCATTTGTCCTTGTTGATCGAACGCGAATGGGCACGAAGGTAAGCGAAAAGCCATCACCTCGTCTACGTAGACGTGGCTACTCTTGACGGCAGTCCGCTTTTGGCCCAAAGCTGCCCTTCACGACCGGCAGCTTTGGGCCAAAAGCGGACGTTTGCTTCCTACCCTTCCTCTTCCAAAAGCTCATCATCCGACTGCATCTGGGCGTTTGGTAGATTCAGTTTGGCCATCTCGGCAAGGCAAACAGCGATGTAAGCTAGCTCCTGAGTCAGCTCATCTGCCCGCCTGCGCAAGAGGCTCAGGCGTGTCTCAGCGTCCTTTTGCACCGCTTCTGGGGCCTGGCCAAGCTTGGCAAGCTTCCCTACCCACTGATCGATCTTATCGTTCACTTCAACCAGCAATGCCTTACATGTAATGTCCTTCTTGAGAGGGAAAAGCTGGCATTCAAGTAAGCGAATCGCGTCGTAGATCCTGACTACTTCCTTGCTGGTTTTTGAATGTACGAAATTCAAACTTCCCTCATCAAATGCATGGTGTTCCTGGTTCTGGCCGTCCCAGTTCACCAAATCATTTTTGATCAGATTGAAATGGACAGGATCATAAGCGAGCACCGGCTCGATCAGTGAGAAGGTTCTCTCCAAACTGACTTGTAGATATACGTTCTTCTTCAGCTGAGACTTACCGAACTGAGCAGTGATAGACACGGCGTTTTCCAGGCAGTACTCGATCACAATTGACTCAAACCAAATCCGGCAATATATCAATGCCTGCCTCACGTCATAAACGCGCAATGCATCGTGCACCTTGCCTTGAAATCCACCGGAGTGGTCGATCGCCACGATACCTTTGTTCGTATAACTCAAAACGCAACTCGCATGCTGATCGGCTTGAGGGTGCCGATCAGCGATGATGCAGAAGCGCTCCCAGAACAGACGGTCATGTGTTGTCACGACCATCTGAGTACACCGAAGGTAACGGTCAGAGAAAAATAGATCGATGATGTTCGACCGGTGATCGCTATCGATCGCGTTCACGACGTCATCGAAGATGATCAGTGGGAGCTTATTCTTCTCTGCCATTGCCAACAGAAGCGAAAGGCCGAGCACACGAAGGTGCCCTTCGCTCAACACCGAGAAAGCGTCCTGCACTGTACCGTTCGCACCGTTGATCTTGATTCGATAGCTTTCGTTGATTTTCTCGAAGCGGATAGCATCAATACGCTCATGCTCATCGTCATGATCGTTGATGGTTTTGTAGTACTCAGCCGCTTTCGCCTCGATCCCAGTAATACGTGCTTTCTCAAGGTGCAGTTTGTACGCCAGCAGATCTTGATAGAGGTTGCTGTACTCATCCTGCAACTGACGAATGAGGGTATTGAACCGAGCCGTATCGGCATCATCACGTTTTAAACAATTTCGTCGGACAATGAGGCCCGCAATTTTTTTGCCTGCAATATCAATCAGTTTTCTACAGGTATTTTTGGCACCAAACAGGTCTTTGATTGCATCTTGCTTCTGCTGGAGTAACTCGACCGAACTACTTAGGCGGGAGATCTCCTGCGAAGCTTGCGCGAACACTTCGTCCTTCTGCTTACAAGCCTGTAGGTAAGTCTCGATCTCGGCTGCCTCATCTCTAACAAGCGAGTCAAAGTAACTTAGCACGGATGCCGCACGCGCTCCTCGGTCGGGGGATGTCTGGAGGTTGGCCAGTTCGCTTTTGAGGTCGTCTAGATGAAGACGACAAGGGATATCCAGCCGAGTGTTCTTTTCGACTCCCGCAAGTCCAGCGGCCACCGCTCTAACAACTTGAAGAATCTTCTCGTCATTGCGCTGGTCAGTAGCTCTTAAACGCTCCAGCCGGCTTAAGGCCTGAAGCTCTCGCTTTGCCTTTTCAAATGGGTTCTCCACGACGAGTTGCAATGGAGTAGAGCATGCTGGACAGATGTCATTTTCTTCCACTTGCCCCAGGTCTTTAATGGCCAAGTAAACGGCTTCGTAGTTAACATCCTTGGCACTTTTTAAAAACAAAGCCTCGATCTTCGATTTTCGGGCAAGAAGGTAGCGAGCGACACGTGCTGCGCGCTCGATTCGAACGAAAGAATCAATGACCGGAGCTTCTGCAAGTTTCAGTTGCTCCGCCTTGCGGATCTTCAGTTCGATCTCGCTCTTAAGCCGCAAAAATCTAACTCGAACAGCAGATTGCTGATCCGACTGCAGACCGAGCGCCTCGCATACTTGGTCATTGATTTCAGTCATGCTTTTGAAGTGACCTTGGCGCTCGGCAAGGAGGTCTTTTCGGTCTAATTCAACCTGGGTCAACGCTTCGGCCTGGTCTGGCTTCAAGTACTGGGTGAGATTGAAGCTCTCCGGTTTCACGAACCGCCCGATGACCTCTTGAAACTCTTCAAGGCCGAAGAGGCTGGCCACTACATCGCTTTCAGCGCTCCCAGTATCCTTAGAACCGAGCAATGAGAACTCTTGAAGACGGTTGCGATCAATGAAGCAAGCTGACCAAGCTAGACTCTTGGTCACGGCTTTTCTGTCCCTGCCTACCAACGACAGCGTCGGTTTTACACTGCCCCTCGCAATGTAGGCCTTCACCTTCGTTTTCCGGCGATCTGCTTCTTTGATATGCCCGGTCGTGCCGTACTCAATCGCCTCGCAAAGCGAAGACTTCCCCCCACCATTAGGTGCGTAGAAGATGTTCTTCATTTTACTAAAACGCAGAAAGCATCCCCTGTCATCCGCAGACAACTCGCCGAAGCCCCTGAAGTTTTTAACCTGCAAATCCAGCAAAGGGCTGAGGCCTGAAGGCGCCACCCAGTCCAGTTCAGGCCTAGACTCCAGCCCCCTTTTAAACAGCGCACCGATACGTTGAAAATTAGTATTCAGTAGTTGGTCAGCGCTCGACGCGAGATAGGACTTGATGTGGTCTGAATAGCGTCCACGATCCTGGCTCGCTTTGGCCATGCACCAGAGAAGGGCCAGATAGCCATCCGATTTGCCACTTAAGTGGCTTCTGGCAAAGCTCAATAGGTACTGACTCATTCGCATGCCCTCCCTGAAGTATCTTCAGCCTAACCGCAGCGTAGGCATTTCGCCATCAGACAGGCCCTGCAGTAGCTCAGCACCGAAAGCAGCCCCCGGATCCCCCCCATGTCCACCGCCATCCTCTCCGACACCCACAACCTCCTCCGCCCCGAAGCCCTGGCCGCGATCCAAGGCTGTTCCCTCATCATCCACGCCGGTGACATCGGCAACCCGGACATCCTCACCCAACTCGCCGCCATCGCCCCGGTCCACGCCGTGCGCGGCAACAACGACGTGAACAGTCCCTGGGCGCAAGATCTGCCCGACCTGCTCACCTTCGACCTGCACGGCCACCCCACCCTCCTCGTGCACAACATCGCCGACGTCCCCGCCGATCTCGACCCGGCCATTTCACTCGTCATCACCGGCCATTCCCACAAACCCTTGATCGAGCGGCGCGACGGGCGGTTGTACATCAACCCCGGCAGTGCCGGGCCTCGGCGGTTCAGGTTGCCGGTGACGTTGGTGTTGCTGGAGGTGGACGGCGGTTCGCTGGAGGCGCGGCTGGTGTCGTTGCTGGATCCGCCGGCCTGAACAGGCTAACGTGCCCGCACCTTCACCCGGAGCCTGTGCCGTCATGTCCATCGCCGACAACCTTCTTGCCTTCACGTTTGCCGCCACGCTGTTGACCCTCACGCCCGGGCTCGACACGGCGTTGGTGTTGCGCACCGCCACGGTGGAGGGCAAGCGGCAGGCGTTTCGGGCGGCGTTGGGGATCAATGCCGGGTGCCTGGTGTGGGGCGCGGCGGTGGCGTTCGGGTTGGGGGCGCTGATTGCGGTGTCGGAGTTGGGCTACAACCTGCTGAAGTATTGCGGCGCGGCGTACCTGGCGTGGCTCGGGGTGAACATGCTGCTGCGCCCGCGCCGTTCGCTGGCGCCCGCCGAGGCCAGCGGCAAGGCTGGGGGCAACTGGTTCCTCAAGGGCATGCTGGGCAATGTGCTCAACCCCAAGGTCGGGATTTTCTATGTGTCGTTTCTGCCGCAGTTCATTCCCCAGGGGCAGCCGCTGGTGGCGTGGACGTTCGGGCTGGTGAGCATTCATGTGGTGCTGGGGCTGGCGTGGTCGATGGTGCTGATCGGCGCGACGCAGCCGTTGTCGGGGTTTCTGCGCCGTGAAAGCGTGATCCGCTGGATGGACCGCACCACCGGGATGATCTTTGTGCTGTTTGCGGCGCGGTTGGCGTTCAGCAAGCGTTGAGGCCGATGCAACCTCGTCCCTCTCTACAAGCGGGTTATCTCGTCCGATAACCCGCGTTCGTTTCAAAACAGCTCTTGCCCTACATATATGGATATCCGTATATTCGCAACCTCACATATCCCCGAGCCCTCCCCCATGCTCAACCCCGCCTCCGTTTTCAAATGCCTGGCCGACGAGACCCGTGCCCGCGCAACGCTGTTGATCGCCCGCGAAGGCGAGTTGTGCGTGTGCGAGCTGGTGTGTGCGCTGGACGACAGCCAACCGAAGATTTCCCGGCACCTGGCGCAGCTGCGCACCTGCGGGCTGTTGCTCGACCGGCGTCAGGGCCAGTGGGTGTATTACCGGCTCAATCCGCAGTTGCCGGCCTGGGTGCGCGAGATGCTGGACCTTACGCTGGCGGCCAATGCGGCGTGGCTTGCGGACAACACGGCGCGGCTCGCGGCCATGGGGGATCGCCCGCTCAATTCAACCGCCTGCTGCTGAGGATTCACCATGCGAGTTCTGTTCATGTGCACCGCCAACAGTTGCCGCAGCATTCTGTCCGAGGCGCTGTTCAATCACCTGGCGCCTGCGGGTTTCGAGGCGGTCAGCGCCGGCAGTTTCCCCAAGGGCCAGGTGCTGCCGCGCAGCCTGACCACGCTGCGCGAGGCCGGCATTGCCGTCGAGGGGCTGAGCAGCAAAGGCAACGACGCCTTTGCGGCGAACCCGCCGGACATCGTCATCACCGTGTGTGACAAGGCCGCCGGAGAAGCCTGCCCGGTGTACTTCGGCCCGGCGCTGAAAGCCCATTGGGGGCTGGAGGATCCGTCGGACGTGGTGGGCGACGAGGCCGCTGTGCGCGCAGCCTTCCACGCCACCCTCGCCCGCATCGATGCCCGCTGCCGGGCCTTCTTCGCCCTGCCCTTTGCCCAACTGGACCGGGACGCGCTCAAGCGTGAGCTCGACCGCATCGGCACCCTGTAACCGGAGCCTTTTATGACTGCCCAGCTGCCTAACCTCGACCCTTCATTGATTCAAACCGGCGACCGGGAAGCGACCGCGCACAAGCCGCGCATCCTGTTGCTTTACGGCTCCAACCGCCCGCGCTCGTTCAGCCGTTTGCTGGTGGAGGAAGCCGCGCGGCTGCTGGAGCATTTCGGGGCCGAGACGCGGATCTTCAATCCGTCGGGCCTGCCGTTGCCGGACGACGCGCCGAGCGACCATCCCAAGGTGCAGGAGCTGCTGACGCTGATGCAGTGGTCGGAAGGCCAGGTCTGGTGTTCGCCGGAACGCCATGGCGCAATGTCGGCGGTGTTCAAGGCGCAGATCGACTGGGTGCCGCTGGCCCTCGGCGCGATCCGCCCGACCCAGGGCAAGACCCTGGCGGTGATGCAGGTGTGCGGCGGTTCGCAGTCGTTCAACGTGGTCAACCAGTTGCGCGTGCTGGGCCGCTGGATGCGGATGTTCACCATCCCCAACCAGTCGTCGGTGCCCAAGGCGTTCTTGGAGTTCGATGAACACAACCGCATGAAGCCCTCCGCGCTGTACGACCGCGTGGTGGACGTCATGGAGGAACTGGTGAAGTTCACGCTGCTGCTGCGCGAGCGGCCGGACCTTGTGGACCGTTATTCGGAGCGCAAGGAGTCGGCGCAGGCGCTGACGGAGCGGGTGAATCAGCGGTCGATCTGAACACCGCACAAACAAAAACCGGCGCGAACCCTCGCGCCGGTTTTTTTACGCCTGCACCTTACTGCTTGATCGAAACGATCACCGCCTTACTCCCCTCCATCCGAAACGAAAACCTCACTCGATCCCCCACCGCCAAACCGGCCAACTGCGCCGGGGTGGCGGCAAAGCCCATGGTCATCGGCGGCCATTGCAGGGTGGGCACTTCGCCGTGGGCGATGGTCACGGTGTGTTTGTCGGGGTCGAGGGCCTTGATCGTGCCTTGGGCCTCGGCCGCCGGGGTTTGCTGGGTGGCGGGGGCCGTTTGCGGGGTGGGCATGCCGTCCATTTTCATGCCGGGCATGTCGTCTGCCCCGGCGGCGAACGCGAAGGCGACCAGGGTGCCGGCGACGGTGATGGGGATGAGTTTCATGGGGTGACTCCTTCAGGTTGAGTGGGTGCAACGGGCAAGCGGCGACGGCGCATCAGGCGATACGCCGCCGGGATGACGAACAGGGACAGCAGCGGCGCGGTGACCATGCCGCCGACCATGGGCGCGGCGATGCGGCTCATGACTTCGCTGCCGGTGCCGCTGCCCAGTAGGATCGGCAGCAGGCCGGCGATGATCACGGCCACGGTCATGGCCTTGGGGCGTACGCGTTGCACGGCGCCTTCGCGGATGGCGGCGACAAGATCGGCTTCGCCGTTTTCGCCTTGGTCCTGGCGTTCGGCCCAGGCGTTTTTCAGGTACAGCAGCATGATCACACCGAACTCGGCGGACACCCCGGCCAGCGCGATGAAGCCGACCCCGGTGGCGACCGACAGGTTGTAGCCCAGCAGGTACAGGAACCACGCCCCGCCCGTCAGCGCGAAGGGCAGCGTGGCCATGATCAGCAGGGCTTCGTCGAAGCGGGCGAAGGTCAGGTACAGCAGCACGAAGATGATCAGCAGCGTGGCCGGCACCACCAGTTTCAGGCGGGCGTTGGCCCGTTCCAGAAACTCGAACTGGCCCGAGTAGCTCAGGCTCATGCCAGGCTGCAGCTTGACCTGCTCGCCGACCGCCCGGCGCAGGTCGCCGACCACCGAGGCGATGTCGCGGCCGCGCACGTCGATATACACCCAGCCGGACGGCCGGGCGTTTTCGCTCTTGAGCATCGGCGGGCCGTCGCTGACCTTGACCTTCGCCAGCATCCCCAAGGTGACCTGGCTGCCGGACGGCGTGTACACCGGCAGTTGCTCCAGGGCCGTGGGGGTATCGCGCCATTCGCGCGGGTAGCGCACGTTGATCGGGAAACGCGCCAGGCCCTCGATGGTTTCGCCGACGTTTTCGCCACCGACGGCGCCGGCCACGATGGCTTGCACGTCGGTGATGTTCAGGCCGTAGCGCGCGGCGGCGCTGCGGTCGATGTCCACGTCGATGTAGCGCCCGCCGGTCAGGCGTTCGGCCAGGGCCGAGCTGACGCCGGGCACGCCTTTGGCGGCGCGCTCCACGGCTTGGGTCGCGGCGTCGATCTGGGTCAGGTCGTTGCCGGCGACCTTCACGCCGATGGGGCTCTTGATCCCGGTGGCGAGCATGTCGATACGGTTGCGGATCGGCGGAATCCAGATGTTGGTCAGGCCCGGCACCCGCACCACGCGGTCGAGTTCTTCCACCAGTTTTTCCGGGGTCATGCCGGGGCGCCATTGCGCGTGGGGCTTGAACTGGATGGTGGTCTCGAACATCTCCAGCGGCGCCGGGTCGGTGGCCGATTCGGCGCGCCCGGCCTTGCCGAACACGTGCTCGACCTCGGGCACGGTCTTGATCAGGCGGTCGGTCTGCTGCAGCAGTTGCGCGGCTTTCTGCGCCGACAGCCCCGGCAGCGCCGACGGCATGTACAACAGATCACCTTCATCCAGCGGCGGCAGGAACTCACCACCCAGCCGCGACATCGGCCACGCCGCGCTGACGAACACCAGCAGCGCCACCGCCAAGGTCAGCTTCGGCCGACGCAGCACGGCGTCCAGCGCCGGTTGGTAGAGCCGGATCAGCCAGCGGTTGAGCGGGTTGCGGCGCTCGTCGGGGATCTTGCCGCGGATCCAGTAGCCCATCAGCACCGGCACCAGCGTCACCGACAGCCCCGCCGCCGCGGCCATGGCGTAGGTCTTGGTGAACGCCAGCGGGCCGAACAGCCGCCCTTCCTGCGCTTGCAGGGTGAACACCGGGATGAACGACAAGGTGATGATCAGCAGGCAGAAGAACAGCGCCGGCCCCACCTCCGCCGCCGCTTCGGTCATCACCTGCCAGTGGCGCTCACCTTTGAGGTCTTGCCCCGGATTGGCCGCGTGCCAGGCTTCGATCTTCTTGTGCGCGTTCTCGATCATCACCACGGCGGCGTCGACCATGGCGCCGATGGCGATGGCGATCCCGCCCAGCGACATGATGTTGGCGTTGAGCCCCTGGTGGCGCATGACGATGAACGCGATCAGCACGCCCACCGGCAGCGAGATGATCGCCACCAGCGACGAGCGCAGGTGCCACAGGAAGATCCCGCACACCAGCGCCACCACGATGAACTCCTCCAGCAGTTTGTGGCTGAGGTTGTCCACGGCGCGGTCGATGAGCTTGCTGCGATCGTAGGTGGTGACGATCTCCACGCCGGCCGGCAGGCTGCTTTTCATGTCGTCGAGCTTGGCCTTGACCGCCGCGATGGTCTCGCGGGCGTTCTTGCCGCTGCGCAGGATCACCACGCCGCCGACGGTTTCGCCCTGACCGTCGAGCTCGGTGATGCCCCGGCGTGTTTCCGGGCCGGTCTGCACCGTGGCGACGTCGCCGAGGGTCACCGGCACCCCGCCCGCACCGAGCTTGAGCGGGATCGCCCGGAAGTCGTCGAGGGTCTTGAGGTAGCCGGAGGCACGGACGATGAACTCGGTCTCGGCCATTTCCAGCACCGCGCCGCCGGTTTCCTGGTTGGCCTGGGCGATGGCCTCGCGCACTTCGGCCAGGGTGATGCCGAGGCTGGCCAGCCTGACCGGATCGGGCTGCACCTGATACTGCTTGACCATGCCGCCCACCGTGGCGACTTCGGCGACGTTGGGCAGGGTCTTGAGCTCGAACTTGAGGAACCAGTCCTGCAGGGCGCGCAACTGCGCCAAGTCATGCCCGCCGCTGCGGTCCACCAGCGCGTACTGGTAGATCCAGCCGACCCCGGTGGCGTCCGGGCCCAGCGCCGGTTTGGCGTTGGCCGGCAGGCGGCCCTGGATCTGGCTCAGGTACTCCAGCACCCGCGAGCGGGCCCAATACAGGTCGGTGCCGTCCTCGAACAGCACATACACGAAGCTGTCGCCGAAGAACGAATAGCCGCGCACGGTCTTCGCGCCGGGCACCGACAGCATCGTCGTGGACAGCGGATAGGTGACCTGGTTCTCGACGATCTGCGGCGCCTGGCCGGGGTACGGCGTGCGGATGATCACCTGCACGTCGGACAGGTCCGGCAGCGCGTCGATGGGCGTGCTCTGCACCGACCACACGCCCCACGCGGTGACGAACAATGTGGCCAACAGGACGAGGAAGCGGTTGGCGACGGACCAGCGGATCAGCGCGGCGATCATGGCTGGTTCCCCGCTGCGTTCCCGTCGGTGTCCAGCGGCGCGGTGACGATGCCCTTGAGGCTGGCTTCGGAGTCGAGCAGGAACTGGCCGGAAGCGACCACCTGCTGCCCGTCCTCCAGGCCGCCGAGGATCGCGGTCTTGCCGTCGCTTTCCTGGCCCAGGCGCACCTCCACCGGATGGTAGCGGCCGCCGTCTTCGGCGAGCATCACCAGCGCACGCCGGCCGGTGCGGATCACCGCTTCGCTCGGCACCCACAGCACGCTTTGCGCGGTGGTACGGGTCAGGCGTACCTGGGCCGTCATGCCGGGCCGCAATCGGCCGTCCGGGTTGGGCAGTTCGACCCGCACGCGCAGGGTGCGGCTGTCGGGGTTGGTCTGCGGCAGGATCGCGCTGACCGTGCCGCGCAGCACCGTGCCGGGAAACGCCGGCAACCGCGCTTCGACGGTTTGCCCGGCGCTGATCGAGCCGGTTTCCGATTCCGGCACGGCCACCGCCAGCCAGACGTTGCCCAGCCCGTTGATCCGGGCCAGGGTCTCGCCGGTGGCCACGGTCATGCCGGTGCGCAGGTTGAGTTCCTGCAACACACCGCCCAGCGGGCTGGTGACGGTCAGGTTGGCTTGCACCTTGCCGCTGCGTTCCACTTGGGCGATCAGGCCGGCGGGCATGCCGGTCAGTTGCAGCCGTTGCCGGGCCGCCGCCAGCAGCGCCGTATCGCCGCTGCGGCGCAGGGCCAGGAACTCGGTCTGCGCAGCGGCCCAGTCGGGCACCAGGAGGTCCGCCAGGGCGGCGCCGGCGGGCAGCACGTCGCCGGGTGCCCGGGCGTAGACCCGCTCGACAAACCCGGCGGTGCGCGCCTGCACCACCGCCACATCGCGCTCGTCGAAGGCCAACACGCCGGTCACGTCGAGGCTTGAGGCGAACGTCCCACGGCTGACCGGCGCCAGGCGCAGGCCCAGGTTCTGGGTCAGGCCGGGGTCGATGCTGACAGCGGCGCTCTCCCCCGCGCCGCTGGCGTACCGGGGCACCAGTTGCATGTCCATGAACGGCGATTTGCCGGGCTTATCGAATTTCTGCGCAGGGAACATCGGGTCGTACCAGTACAGCGCCTTGCGCTCGTCCGGCGCCGGCGCGCCTGGCGCCGAAGCGGCGGCGGGCTCGACGCCCTGCCCTTGCCGGGCGATCCCGTAGCCGCCGGCCGCGCCTATCGCCAGCGCCAGGCCGGCCAGCAGTGCCCCGTTCCAGTGTTTGAGGTTCATGGGCGTGTGTCTCCATAGGCAAAGTGCAGGCGCGCGCCGGTCAGGGCCCGCTGTTCTTCCACGTCGATCTGCTTGAGGCGGGTTTCGATCAGCTCACGGCGGGCGTTGACCACGGCGTTGAGGTCGCCCTTGCCGGCGCGGTAGCTGGCCAGGCTCAGCTCGGCCTTCTCCTTCGCCAGCGGCACCAGGCTGTCGCGGTTGCGCGCCACCGCACGGTCCAGCCGCTGGTACTCGGCCAAGTCGGTTTCCAGTTGCTCGGTGTGCTCGCGGGACAACGCCTCGCGCTCGGCCTCCAGTTGGCTGAGTTCGGCCTGGCGGGCGGCGATCTTCGGGTTCTGCCGGGTCTCGGGGAACAGCGGCAAATCCCATGACAGCTGCACACTGACCATGTCGCCGAACTCGCGGCCACGGTGCTGGTAATCCACTTCCCAGCTCCAGTCCGAGCGTTTTTCCGACACGGCCTCCCGCACCTTGGCCTCGGCTTCACGGGTCATGGGCGCGAACGCGGCGAGTTCCGGGTGATGCTGCAGTTGGTGCTTGAAAGTCTGGGCGTCCACCGGCCAGTCCGGCAGGCTGCCGGCCGGCGTGTCGCTGGCGGCCGGGCCGATCCAGCGCTTGAGCGCCGCTTGGGCCTGGGCGCGCTCGCGGATCAAGTCATCCTGGCGCTCGGCCAGTTGCGCCGCTTCCTGCTTGGGCGTCACGGCGTCCGCCGGTTCCGCCCGGCCGCCGGCAATGCGGGCGCGGACGGTGTCGGCCAGCAGGCGGTTTTCCCGGTTGAGGCCGTCCAGCAGCGCGGCTTTGCGTTCGACCGAATAAGCGCCGATCCAGGCCAGCGCCGTGGCCTGACGCACCTTGAGCCGTTCGATCCGGCGCTCGGCGGTGGCGCGTTCCACCGCCGCGTCGGCGACCTCGATGCGAGCGTTGCGTTTGTCGCGGTTGGGCACCTCTTGGCGCAGGCCGACCGTCTGCATGGTCATGAAGTCCTGGTCGAGGCTCCAACGGTCGGGCCCGCCGATGGGGTAGTTCTGCACGCCCAGCAGCAGTTTGGGGTCCGGCAGTTCGCCCGCCGGAATGGCCGCGCTGCCGGCGGCCTGGATCTTGGCGTCCTGCGCGGTCAACGACGGCGCGCCGGTTTCGGCCAGGCGCAGCGCTTCGTCGAGGGTCAGGCTGCCGGCCAGGCTCGGTCCGGCGAGCACGCTGGCGACCAGGCCGACCGCGAGCGGCCACCCGGTGCCATAGCACTTGAGTTTCATGGTGTCGATTCCTGTGCACATCCGCTGTGCGCGGGCCAAACGGCGCGCACAGCCCATTCATTCCGCGTCGGGCGGAATGGGTTTCAATGGATTGCAGGAATCAGGCGCGGGGCGGTCGCCACACCCCGGACGGGGTCGAGGCCGGCAGGGAATCGCTGAAGAAGGATTGCGTGACGGGGCTGAACACGGTGACGGGCGGCTTGAACACGGCGACCTGCAACAGGCCGCCGGTCTTGCATTCCTGGCCCGGTTTGCAGGGCGTGCCGTGAGAGGCTTTGGTGTCCTTGCCCATGTCCTGGCAGCAGTCCATCCCCATGCCGTCCATCATCGCCATGCCCATGGTTTTCAGCGGGCAAGGCTCGGTCGGCGCCGGAACGCCCGCCATCCCGCTGAGGGGAAGCGCCAGGCTGATCAGGAAGATGAGACAAAGCCGCAGGTAGCGTTTCATGGCCAGGAGTCTAGTGGCGCCTTCGGGTGCGTGCAAACGCGGGTGGGTGGACACGTGCCGGCGATCTCACCGGACAGGCATTAAGCCAGGATTACGGACAGGCCCCGGGCGTGGTGAAACTTTTCATCGGCGCCGGGTTCGATCACCTAACCTCATAGACTGTGTGATCAACCGGAATCGAGCCTTCCCATGCGCAACGCCTTGAAGTCATTGCTGTTCGTCGCCCTGGTGCTGTTCGGCCCGATGGCCGTCGGCGTGTCGGCCGAGGATGTGGCGCAAGCCGCCGATGCCGGCGCCGCGCCGCTGCCGGGGGTGTCGACGGATGACCTGCAGGCCTTGCAACAACGGCTCGACGGCCTCAAGCAGGAGATTTCCTCGGCCAGCAACTACAACCAGCTCGAAGCGCCCCAGGACCGGGTGCAGGATTACATCCTGGACATCGACCGGCTCTCCGCCGCGCTGCTGCCGCAACAGGCGCAACTGACGGTGCAACTGGGCGTGCTCGGCGCCGCGCCGGCCGAAGGCGTGGCCCCGGAACAGGCCGACATCGCGGCGCAGCGGGCCTCGCTCACGGCGCAGAAGGCCAGGGTCGACACCGCCCTGAAGAACCTGGCCACCCTCAAGGAAAGCGCCGCCGACCTGATCAACCAGATCGCCGGCATCCGTCGCAACCTGCTGGAAAGCGAACTGACCCTGGGCACGCTGAGCATCCTCAACCCGGATTTCTGGCGGCCGATGCTCGAACCGTCGGCGGACGACCGTCAGCGCCTGGGCGAATTCATCGCTCAGGTGAAGGCGACCGGCGCCGAGGTGTGGAAGCCCGGCCAGCGTTTCTACACCACGGTGCTGGTGCTGCTGGCCTTGCTGATCTGGACGCTGGGCCGGCGCTTCGCCGACCGCCAGATGGCGCAGTTCTGCATCCACCGCATGCCGGAGGGCCGCCTGCGCCGCAGCGCGCTGGCCAGTGCCTCGGCGATCGCCACCATCCTCACCACCGGCGTGGCCCTGCAATTGCTGTACTACGCCTGCACCCGCAACGAGCCGTTGACGCCGATGCTGGCGAGCTTTTCCGCCGAGTTCGAGAAGACCGTGTACGCCTGCGTGATGATCACCGGCCTGAGCCGGGCATTGCTGTCCACCGAGCACCCGTCGTGGCGCCTGCCAGACATCGCCGACCCGGTGGCGAAAGCGCTCAAGCCGTTTGCGCGGCTGCTGGCCGGGACGCTGCTGGTGCTGGTGACGCTGTCGCAGATGTGCGCCGCCGCCGGCATGAGCAGCCAACTGGTGATGGGCATCCGCGGGCTGGTGGCCCTGTTCGTGCTGGCGATCATCGTGACGATGCTGGTGCGCACCGGCAACGTGCGCAAGGCGCTGGTGATGGCCAACGGCGCGTCGGCGGAGGTCAGCACCCTGGCCGGGGCGATCTACGCCATCACCAGCGTGTCGATGGTGGTCTCGCTGATCGCCCTGCTCACCGGGTACGTGTCCCTGGCCCGCTTCGTGATCTACGAGCTGATCTGGAGCTACATCGTCCTGACCGGTTTCTACCTGCTGATGCAGCTGTTCAAGGACGGCTGCGAATTCCTGTTCTCACCCCGCCACGCCAGCGGCAAGGCGCTCAAGCACCTGCTGGGCATGAGCGACCGGCGCCTGGATCAGTTGTCGATTTTGCTGGCCGGCTTCGGCCGCGCCGCGCTGTTGCTGCTGACGGTGATCACCCTGTTCGTCGGCGGCATCGGCACCACGCTGGGGCAACTGGTCAGCAACATCGTGGCGATCCTCGGCGGCGCCGGCCTGCGCAAGCTCAACATCGTGCCGGGGCATCTGCTCAACGCGGTGCTGGCGCTGATGATCGGCATCTACCTGATCCGCGCCCTGCGCCGCTGGCTGGACAATGAGTTCCTGCCCAAGACCGACATGGACCCGGGCATGTGCGCGTCCCTCAGCACGCTGTTCTCCAACATCGGCTATGCGTTCGTGATCCTGCTGACGCTGTCATCGTTGGGGGTGCAGTGGACGAACCTGGCGTGGATCGTCAGCGCCCTGTCGGTGGGTATCGGCTTTGGCTTGCAGGAGATCGTCAAGAATTTCGTCTCCGGCCTGATCCTGCTCACCGAACGGCCCGTGAAGGTCGGCGACCTGATCAGCATCAGCGGCGTGGAGGGCGACATCCGCCGCATCAACGTGCGCGCCACGGAGATCCAGTTGAGCGACCGATCGATCGTGATCGTGCCCAATTCGCAGCTGATCTCGCAGAACCTGCGCAACGTCACCCTCGGCGGCAGCGCCCAGGGCGTGGCGACCCTGGAGCTGATGTTCCCGCTGGACATCGACCCGGAGCAGGTGAAGAACCTGCTGCTGGACACCTACCGCGAACACGAGACCCTCCTGGAAAAACCGGCGCCGTTCGTGCGCTTCAGCAAACTCTCGCCCGACGGCATCACCTTGACCGTCACCGGCTACGTCGCCAGCCCCCGGATCGTCGGCATCACCAAGAGCGACCTGCTGTTCGAGATCCTCAAACGCCTGGGCGCCGAGGGTATCGAATTGGCGAAACCACCGCCTGCGGCTTGAGCCACAGCTGTTGCCTGAGCCACCGCTATCGCCAGCAGGCTGGCTCCCACAAGGATTCCCGGCTGCCCGCAGCATCCCTGTACACCTCAGAAACCTGTGGGAGCTGGCTTGCCAGCGATGAGGCCAGCACAGCCAACATCTCAGTTGCCTGACCCACCGCCATCGCTGGCAAGTCGAGTCGTCGCACCGCAGCTCCCACAGGTATCCCGGTTGCCCGCAAGATCCAGGCACCCCGCAAAACCTGTAGGAGCTTGCCTGCCAGCGATGAGGCCAGCACTGCCAACATTTAAGTTGCCTGCCTCACCGCCATCGCCAGCAGGCTGGCTCCCGCAGGTATCGCCGGTGTCCACAAGATCCAGGCACCCCGCAAAACCTGTGGGAGCTGGCTTGCCAGCGATGAGGCCACCACTGCCGACACCCCTGTTGCCTGACCCACCGCCATCGCCAGCAGGCTGGCTCCCGCAGGTATCGCCGGTGTCCACAAGATCCAGGCACCCCGCAAAACCTGTGGGAGCTGGCTTGCCAGCGATGAGGCCACCACTGCCGACACCCCTGTTGCCTGACCCACCGCCATCGCCAGCAGGCTGGCTCCCGCAGGTATCGCCGGTGTCCACAAGATCCAGGCACCCCGCAAAACCTGTGGGAGCTGGCTTGCCAGCGATGAGGCCACCACTGCCGACACCCCTGTTGCCTGACCCACCGCCATCGCTGGCAAGCCAGCTCCCACAGGTATCCCAGGTGTTCACAAGATTCATGCACACCACAGGTCTGGTTCCCACTGCAGCAGGTTTGTATCTCAGTGTGTACAGACGCCATCGGGATACATCCCCCGGCATCTGGCATCGCAACCGGAAACAGCCCGGATACGTCCCTGGGCTTTAATGGATCCCAAGCCTGAAGGGTTCAGCCGGAACCCCTCGCCCATCCCATGCCAAGGAGAGTTCCCATGAAGCCAGCCCTGCACGCCACCTCTTGCGCCACCAGCCGCCGTCTGCTGGGCCTGTCGGTGCTTGCCGCCGCGCTGATGCAGTTCGGCGCGTTCGGCGTGGCCCAGGCCGCCACTTCGCAAGCGCCCCAGCCTGCCGCCGCCAGCGTGAAGGCCGACCTGCCGTTCGGCCCGCTCAAGCACGTCAAGGCCGGTCTGCTGGACGTGGCCTACGCCGAAACCGGCCCGGCCGACGGCCCGGTGGTGATCCTGCTGCACGGCTGGCCCTACGACATCCACAGCTACGACGACGTCGCACCGCAGCTGGCGGCCAAGGGCTACCGCGTGCTGATGCCGTATGCCCGCGGCTACGGCGACACCCGTTTCCTGTCCGAGCAGACCCCGCGCAACGGTCAGCCCGCCGCCCTGGCCAGCGACGTCATCGACTTCATGGACGCCCTGAAGATCAAGCAAGCCGTGCTCGGCGGCTACGACTGGGGCGCGCGTTCGGCGGACATCGTCTCGGCGCTGTGGCCCGAGCGTGTGAAGGCCCTGGTGTCGGTCAGCGGCTACCTGATCGGCAATCAGGCCGCCGGCAAGAACCCGCTGCCGCCCAAGGCCGAGCTGCAATGGTGGTATCAGTTCTACTTCGCCACCGACCGCGGCGCCGCCGGCTACGCGAAGAACACCCACGACTTCGCCAAGCTGATCTGGCAGACCGCCTCGCCGAAGTGGGCCTTCGATGACGCCACCTTCGACCGCAGCGCCAAGGCTCTGGAGAACCCCGACCACGTCGCCATCACCGTGTTCAACTACCGCTGGCGCCTGGGCCTGGTGCAGGGCGAGAGCCGCTACGAGGCGCTGGAGCAGAAGCTCGCCACCGCGCCGTCCATCGGCGTGCCGACCATCACCCTGGAGGGCGACGCCAACGGCGCGCCGCACCCGGCTCCGGAGGACTACGCCAAACGCTTCACCGGCAAGTACCAGTTCCGCCTGATCGACGGCGGCATCGGCCACAACCTGCCCCAGGAGAACCCGAAGGCGTTCGCCCAGGCCATCATCGACGCCGATCACCTTTAACCGCTCGCCCCCCAGCGGCCCGGAATCCCCTCCGGGCCGTTTTTTTGCGCTTGCCGATTGCCCCCGCCCTTCTATATTCAATGAGTCCCCGCCCTTCCGTTTTCCGTCGAGCGCGCCCATGGCCAGCACCGACCTGATCATCTGCGAGCACTGCGATGGCGTGTACCGCAAGGCCACGCTCGCCAAGCACCAGAAGACCCTCTGCGTGCGCTGCGGCGGCGTGCTCCAGCGCTACAGCGGCATGACCGTGCAGCAGCGCCTGGCCCTGAGCTTCACCGCCGCCATGCTGTGGCTGTTCGCCAATTTCTACCCGGTGATGAGCATCAGCATGCAGGGCCTGAAGAACAGCGCGACGCTGTGGGACTCGGTGCTCGCCCTGAGCCAGGGGCCGATCACCTTCATGGCCATGGTCGCGGCGATCGCGATCATCATCGCCCCGGCGTTCCAATTGGTGCTGCTGATCTGGGTGCTGTGCTTCGCCCTCGGTGCGCACCGGGCGCCGGGCTTCAAGCTGTGCATGCGCTGGCTGGAGACCCTGCGCCCCTGGAGCATGCTGGAGGTGTGCCTGCTCGGCGCCATGGTCGCGGTGTTCAAGCTGGCGGGCATGCTGGATGTGCTGCCGGGCATCGGCCTGTTCGCCCTCGCCGTATTGAGCCTGTTGCTGATCCGCATCGCCGGGCGCGACGTGCGCGACCTCTGGGAGCTGCCATGAACCGACCGCCGACCGCCGCCGAACTCAACCTGTGCCTGTGCCACAGCTGCGGGCTGGCCTGCGACATGACCGGCGAACCGCACACCTGCCCGCGCTGCGACGCCCCGCTGCACCGGCGCAAGACCAACTCGCTGGCGCGCACCTGGGCCTACATGTTCGCGGCCCTGGCCTTCTACGTGCCGGCCAACCTGCTGCCGGTGATGAACACCACCCTGCTGGGCAACGGCGCCGACAGCACGATCATGAGCGGGGTCATCGAGTTCTGGGAGCACGGCGCCTGGGACATCGCCCTGATCATCTTCATCGCCAGCATCGCGGTGCCGGGAATCAAGTTCGTCGCCCTGTCGCTGCTGCTGGTCAGCGTGCAGCGCAACAGCGCCTGGGCCCGGCGCGAGCGTTCGAAGCTGTACCGCTTCGTCGAGCTGATCGGGTATTGGTCGATGCTGGATGTACTGGTGGTGGCGCTGGTGGCGGCACTGGTGAAGTTCCAGGCCCTGGGCGACATCGAGCCACGGCCGGGCATTCTGTTCTTCGGGCTGGTGGTGGTGTTCACCATGCTCTCGGCGATGAGCTTCGACCCGCGCCTGATCTGGGACGAGCCGGCGGCCGACGGCGCCGTGGAAGACGCCGCCGGCCCTTAACGCCTGCGCGTCAAGAGGCGTCGATCCAGATCGTCTTCAGCTCCGTGTACTGGTCGTGGGCCCAGACCGACTTGTCGCGCCCGCCGAAGCCGGACTCCTTGTAGCCGCCGAACGGCGTGGAGGCGTCGCCCTCGCCAAAGCAGTTCACCGTGACGATGCCGGCACGAATGCCCCGCGACAGTTTCAGCGCATGGCGCAGGCTGCCGGTGTAGGCCGACGCCGCCAGGCCGTAGGCGGTGTCGTTGGCCAGGTCGATGGCCTCGTCCACCGTGGTGAAGGTGGTCACGCCCAGCACCGGGCCGAAGATTTCCTCCTGGAACAGACGGCTGTCACGGGTGACGCCATCGATGATCGTCGGCTCGACGAAGATGCCCTTGGCCGTGTCGCCGCCGACCCGCAGCGAGAGCTGTCGATCCCTGGCTTCGTCGAGGTAGCCGCGCACCTTGTCGAAATGCGCCTTGCTGATCATCGACCCCAGGCGGTTCTCCGGATCCAGCGGATCGCCCATCTTCCAGTCCGCCAGTTGCGCCAGCATGCGTTCGAGCAAGGCTTCCTTGACGTCGGCGTGCACGATCAGCCGCGACGACGCCGAGCAGTTCTCGCCCATGTTCCAGAACGCGCCGTTGACCACATGCCGGGCGACGTGGTCGAGGTCTTCGACGTCGTTCATCACCACTGCCGGGTTCTTGCCGCCGCACTCCAGCACGATGCGCTTGAGGTTGGATTCGCTGGAGTACTTGAGGAACAGCCGGCCGGTGTCGGTGGAACCGGTGAAGCTGACCATGGCCACGTCCGGGTGGCGGCCCAGCGGCTCGCCCGCCTCTTTGCCGCCGCCTGGCACCACGTTGAACACGCCCGCCGGGATCCCGGCCTGGTGCGCCAGCTCGGCCACGCGCAGGGTGCTCAGGGTGGTTTCCTTGGCCGGTTTGACCACCACCGAACAGCCGGCGGCCAAGGACGGGCCGATTTTCCAGGCCAGCATCAGCAGCGGGAAGTTCCACGGCAGCACCAGGCCGACCACGCCGATGGGCTCGCGCACGACCATCGTCACCGCGCCGGAGCCGGTGGGCGCCGTCGCGTCGTAGACCTTGTCGATCAGTTCGGCGTGCCAGCGCAGCGTATGGATCGTCTCGGGCACGTCGATGGTCTGGCATTCGCGGATCGGCTTGCCGCTGTCCAGGCTTTCGAGCAGCGCCAGTTCGTGGGCGTTGTCCTCCAGCAGTTGGGCGAAGCGCAGCAGCACCGACTTGCGCGCCGACGGCGCCAGCGATTGCCAGCGGCCGTCGTCGAACGCCCGCTTGGCGGCGGCGACGGCGGCGTCCACGTCCTGGGCGCCGCACGCCGCGATCTCGGTCAGCACCTCGTCGGTGGCCGGGTTGGTGGTGGTGAAGGTCTTGCCGGACAACGCCGCGCAGAACGCGCCGTCGATGAAGGCGCGGTTGCGCAGTTCCAGCCCGGCGGCCAGGTCACGGTATTGCTGACGGCTCAGAAGATCGCTCATGTCAGGCCTCCCCGACGATGCGGGCGACGTTGTCCTTGAGCGTCGTGACGACGCGCTCCAGCGCCTGCCGCTCGGCGGCGTCCAGCGCCAGCATCGGCTTGCGCACGCCGCCGGCGCGCAGGCCCGCCAGCTCGCAGCCGTACTTGATGGACTGGACGAACTTGCCGCTTTCCAGCGCATCCATCAGCGGCAGCATCGCCGACATGATCCGCCGGCCCTTGTCGAAGTTCTTTTCCAGGACGCACGCTTCATACAGCGCGACGTGCTCGCGGGGCAGGAAGTTGGAGCCGGCGCACACCCAGCTGCGGGCGCCCCAGGCGAAGAATTCCAGGGCCAGGTCGTCCCAGCCGCAGGACAGCTGGATCGACGGATAGGCGTGGGCCAGACGGTGCAGGCGCGCGGTGTCGCCGGAGCTTTCCTTGATCGCGACGATGTTCTTGCAGCCGGCGATGGCGTCGAAGAATTCGTTGCCCATCCCCACGCCCATCCGCGCCGGGTAGTTGTAGAGCATGATCGGCAGGCCCGCGGCCTCGTCCACGGCCAGTACGTGGGCGGCGATTTCCTGCTGGGTCGGCAGCGCATAGGGCGGCGAGCCCACCAGGATGGCGTCGGCCTCCAGGGACTTGGCGTGTTCGGCGAAGTACACCGCGTCTTCGGTGCGGATGCCGCCGGTGCCGATCACCAGCGGCACGCGGCCCTTGATGAACGCCTTCGCCTGCTCGGCCACCTTCAGCCGCTCGGCGGCGGTGTGGGCGTAGTACTCGCCGGTGGAACCGCCGATGACGATGCCGTGCACGCCGGATTCGATCAGGTGCTCGATCACCTCGGCGAACGCGGCGTAATCGATCTGGCCATCGGCGGACAGCGGCGTTATGGCGGGGGTAAAGATGCCGTCAAAGTTCATGGGTCTTCTCCAGTGTGTGCGATGTTCAAACGGTTGCGAAAACGTGGCGTTCAGCTTTCCCGGCCCGCGCGGTACTGCCCCCACTTGAGGTTCATGTTCACCCCCAGCGACAGGAACGGTTCGGGCGGATTGCCGTTGGGCCCCGGGGCTTCGAGCAGGAAATCGATCAAGGGGTCGCGCGCGCCGGCCAGCCAGTCGGCCAGCAACTGGCCGGTGACGGTGCCGCGGGTGACGCCCAGGCCGTTGCAGCCCAGCGCGCCGTAGACGTTGGGCGCCAGCTCGCCGAAAAAGCCGTTGTGGTTCCGCGACATGGCCAGCGCCCCGCCCCAGGTGTACTCGAACGTGACGTCCGGCAGCATCGGGAAGCGCTGGTCGAACGAGGCCTTGTGGCGGCGCACGAAGCGTTCGTTGTACTTGCGGTTGCTGCGCCCGTCGGGGTTGAAGCTGAAGCTGTTGCGGATCAGCAGGCGGTTGTCCGGGGTGCGCCGCACGGTGGTGCCGAACGGGTCGGCCGGGATCGCGCCCCAGTAGGGTTTGCCGCCCAGCCGCGCCTGCTCGTCGGCGGTCAGGGGCCGGGTGATGCTGGCGTAGGTGTAGATCGGCAGCATGCGGCCCTGCAGAAAACCGAAACGCATGCCGAACGAGTTGTTGGCCAGGATCAGCTTGTCGGCGGTGAGGCTGCCGTAGGCGTGCCGGAGCACGGTCTTGGCGCCGTACTCCACTTCCAGGATCGGCGTGCGCTCGTACAGGGTGACGTTCGCCGGCAGGCTGTCCGCCAGCCCTTTCACCAGCGCCGACGGTTGCAGCAGCACCGCCCCCGGCGTGTACAGCGCCCGGCGGTAGAACCGCGTGCCCAGGTGCTCGGGCAATTCGTCCTCATTGATCATCTGGTAAGGCTGGCCGAGCTTGTCCAGGCCCAGGCGATAGGCATCCAGCACCGCGATGCCGCGGTCCTCCACGGCGGCCTGGTACTTGCCGCAGGCCTTCATCTGGCACTCGATGCCGAACTGGTCCACCAGCTCGCGCAGGATCGACTGCCCGGCCAGGTTGAGCTTGAGGCTGGTGCGGGCCAGGCCGATGTCGCCGATGTAGTCCTCGGCGCCGATATCGTGGGGCAGGTCGATGGCGAACCCGGCGTTGCGGCCCGACGGCCCCAGCCCCACTTCCTGGGCCTCGACCAGCACCACGCTGTCGTCGGGAAAATTCAGCGCCAGCCGCCGGGCCGCCGCGAGCCCGGTGAAACCGGCGCCCACCACCACCCAACGGGCGCTGGTGTGCCCCCGGTGGCCGGGCTCGGGGCTGCGCGGGCGGCTTAAGTGGAACCAGCCGCAGCTGTCATCATCGGCGGGCAACGAACTGACTTTCATAGTGTTGAACCGTTTAGTATCCAAAGGGCAAATCGAACCCGGCACGCAGCGAACGCGCGCAGTGGCGTTTGATGAAAACAACTGTCGAACGGAGCGCCGGTGGAGGCGCTTCAGTCAGAAGCCGGCGGCGACGGCGTAGCGCCCGCCGTGGTGCTCATGCACATGGTGGTAGTCCCTGAAGGTCATCGGCGGCAGCCCGAACAGATCCTTGAACCGCTTGTAGAAGTGCGGATAGCTGACGAACCCCGTGGCCAGCGCCACGTCCGTCAGTGAGCGGTCGCTCTGCACGATCAGTTGCCGCGCCCGGGTCAGGCGCAGTTCCAGGTAATAGCGGTTGGGCGCCGCCTTCAGGTACTGGGCAAACCGTCGCTCCAGTTGCCGGCGGGACACACCGACGTGGCTGGCGATCTCGTCGATCTCCAGCGGCTCCTCGATGTGCCGTTCCATCAGCGAGAGCGCGGCGTCCAGCGGCTTGGGGATCAGCGCCGGGCGAACCTCGGCGCCGCGCGGCGGAACCTGCGACCGGGGTTGGTGAACCCGTTTGATTTCGCCCACCCGCGACGCATCGCTGCCCGCCCCCAGTTCCTCCATGATCGCCAGCACCATGTCCAGGGCCGAGGGCGCCGTGGCGCAGGTGGCCCGACGCTGCCCGAAGGCGACGTCGCAGCCGCTGTCGCTCAAGTGCGGGAAGTACTCGCCGAGCAACGCGCGGCTGTCGCTGTGGCAGGCGAAGTCCTGGCCGTCGAGCAGGCCCGCGTCGGCCAGGAAGAACGCCGCGTTCCAGCACCCCGCCACTACGCCTTTGCCGGCGGCCGTGCGTTTCAGCACCCGGCGCAGCAGCGGCTGGGGCGACAGCCGCACGCGCTGGCCGCCGACCACGATCACCGCGTCATGGCTGAAGCCTTCGGCCACCAACCGGCCAGACGACAGCGGCACGCCCACGTCGCTGTCCACCGGGCCGCCCTGCAACGACCAGGTGGAGACTTTGTAGAACGTGTCGCCGTTGATCAAGTTGGCCGTGGCCAGGGCGTCCATGGCGGTGGACAGGCTGGTCAGCGAGAAATGGTCGAGCAGGATGAACGCCACGCGCACGGTGCGCTCATGCCCCGCCGAATGCGCGGATGGCCGGAACCCGATGTTCTGCAGTTTCAATGTGCTCTGGAAAGTGTCCATCTCGCGCCTCCCCTTGACCTTCGTTGAACCGGCCGTTGCCCGGCCGCCTGTCTGCCGCCCGGGCTCACTTGCCCGCAGCGGCCCGCGCATCGCTGAGCCAGCCGTCGTAGGCGGCCTGGTGGGCCTTGATCCACTCGGCGGCATGGCGTTTGATGTCGGCCAGGGACTTCTCGCCGTTCTGCATCCGCAGGTTCTGCGCGCTCTCGTCGGCGGTGCTGATGCTGACCTCCGACAGGAACTTGCGGGCCACCGGGTTCTTCGCGGCGAAGTCCTTGTTCATCACGGCGTTGATCGTGTCCACCGGGAAGCCCAGGTTCTTGCCTTCGTAGAAGGTGTCCTGGCTTTCCTTGCCCTCGGGCAGGTCGGTGTAAGGCACCGGCAGCCAGACCACGTCGCGGCCCTCGACCAGCACGCTGGAGATCCACTGCGGCACCCAGGTGAAGAACAGCACCGGCTTGCCTTGCTGGTAGCGGGCGATGGTGTCCGCCATCAGGGCGAAGTACGAGCCGCGGTTGTCGACCACCGTCGGCCCCAGGCCGTAGGCCTTCATGTGGTGCTCGACCATGACTTCGCAGCCCCAGCCGGGGTTGCAGCCGGTGAGGTCGGCCTTGCCGTCGCCGTTGCTGTCGAACAGCTTGGCGATCTCCGGCTTTTTCAGGTCCGAGAGGTCCTTGATGTGGTAGGCCTCGGCGGTCTTCTTGTCGATCAGGTAGCCCTGCAGCACGCCCTTCATGATCTGCCCGACCTTGACCATCACGTCGTCGCCGCCGGCCTTCTCGTAGAACGATTCGTGCAGGTGCTCCCACTCGTGCACGGTGAAATCCGCATCGCCGTAGGACAGCGCCAGGAACATCGCCGGGTAGTCGGTCTCCTTCGGCGGCTTGACGTCGTAGCCCAGTTCCTTGAGGCCGGCGATCACCACCTCGCCGCGAAAGCGCTCTTCGGCGATGGTCGGGAAAATCGGGGTGATCGACACGCCGGCGCCGGGCTTGGCGGCGTCGGCCGCGAAAGCCGCCGCGCTCAGAAAGGTGCCCAGGACAGACGCCGCCACGGTCGCCACGACGCTTTGCTTAAGGTTTGCCAATTTCATGTTTCACCACGCTTAGGAGTGTTGTTCGGTGAGCAGAAAGGATCAATTGATGACCGCGCGGGCCACGTTCTTCTTTTTCTTCAGTTTCATGACCAGGCCGACCGGGCCGGTCTGGTACCAGCGCTGGCCGGTCGCCAAGTCGCTGCTGCGCTCGCCCATGGCCTGAGTCAGGCGGTCGAGGAACACCGCCAGCAGCACCAGCCCGGCGCCGCCGACGCTGGCCAGGCCCATGTCGAGGCGGCCGATGCCGCTGAGCACCATCAGGCCCAGGCCGCCGACCGAGATCATCGACGCGACGACCACCATCGACAGCGACAGCATCAGGGTCTGGTTCAGCCCGGCCATCATCGTCGGCGCGGCCAGCGGCAGTTGCACCTTCATCAGCATCTGCGTCGGCGTGCAGCCGAACGCTCGCGCCGCCTCGACCTTGTCCGCCGGCACCTGGCGGATGCCGAGGTTGGTCAGGCGCACCAGCGGCGCGACGGAGAAGATGATCGTGACGATCACCCCCGGCACGTTGCCGATGCCGAACAGCATCACCACCGGCACCAGGTACACGAACGCGGGCAGCGTCTGCATGGCGTCGAGCACCGGGCGGATGACCATTTCGGTGCGGTCGCTGCGAGCGCAGAGGATGCCCAGCGGGATGCCGATCACCGCGCAGAACAGCAGCGAGGTCAGCACCAGCGCCAGGGTGACCATGGCGTCGTTCCACACGCCGATCAGGCCGAGCCCGGTCAGCGTCGCCACGCTGAAGATCGCGATGCGCTTGCCGCCGATCTGCCAGCTGATCAGGCCGGCGATGAGGATGAACACCGTCGGCGGCACCGACAGCAGGCTCCACTGGACGCCGTCGAGCACTTGGTCGACCGGCCAGCGAATGGAACGGAACACGTCCCGGAAGTTATGAACCAGATATTTAAGGACGGTCTCGACCCAAGTTCCCAAAGGAATGTTCAAACTTTGGAAAGGATCCATAAAGTTAAAGTCCGACATGATGCTACCTCGCCTTCATCTACCGCTTGGCATTTCGAAAGAACAACTGTTCAGTTATTGCAGAGGCAACTAAGCAGATGCCCCTGGGAGATCGAACCTTTATAAAGGCCCACTTCATCCACCACCGGAATGGGCGCGGCCGACGCGGCGACAAGATGGAATATTTCCTTCAATGAGGCCTCGGCGCGGATGGGCGTCTGCTGCCCCGGCGTATAGGTGATGGCCGCGTCCTGCTGCGCGATGTCGCCGGCCTTGAGGATCCGGCTGGTGTCGAAGCCGTTGAAGAAGTCCCGCACGTATTGGTTGACCGGATTGCACAGCAGCTCGCGCGGCGTGCCGATCTGCACCACGCGCCCGCCTTCCATGATCGCGATGCGGTGGCCGATGCGCACGGCCTCTTCGATGTCGTGGGAGATGAAAATGATGGTGCGGTCCTGTTCGGCCTGGAGCTTGATCAGCTCGCCCTGCATTTCGCTGCGGATCATCGGGTCGAGGGCGGAGAACGCCTCGTCCATCAGCAGGATCGCCGGGTCGTTGGCCAGGGCTCGGGCCAGGCCGACACGCTGTTGCATGCCGCCGGACAGTTGATGGGGAAAGCTGAATTCCTGGCCGGCCAGGCCGACCTGTTCCAGGGCGCCCATGGCCCGGCAGTAGCGTTCCTTTTCGCCGACGCCGCTGATCTCAAGGCCAAAGCTGACGTTGTCGATGACGCTCATGTGGGGCATCAGGGCGAACGACTGGAACACCATGCCCATGTCCTTGCGCCGCACCTGCAAAAGGTCCTTGTCGCCCAGGCCGGTGATTTCCTTGCCGTTGAGGAAGATGCTGCCGCTGGTGGGTTCGATCAGGCGGTTGAACAGCCTGACCATGGTGGACTTGCCCGAACCGGACAGCCCCATGATGACGAAGATCTCGCCGCGCCGAACCGAGAAGTTGGCGTCGAACACGCCGATGGCCTGGCCGGTCTTCTTGAACACTTCGGCTTTCGAGGCGCCCTCTTCGATCAACTTCATCGCCAGTTCCGGATGAGTGCCGAACACTTTATAGACGTTCTTTACGCAAATGATGTCGTCGCAGCGATTCATACCTTGCCTCCTTCGCATTGTGCATATGGCTTACTTGGCGATATGCATTGGGGCGAACTTGTTGTTGAGCGGCAGCGGTCATGCTTATAGGTCGTCACGACGGGTTTCCTTTTATTGTTTTTGGGGCCCCAGGAAAGAGGGACGATTCAAATCTATTAGCATCCCTGTTTACATTCCAACGACATTTACAGGCACCAGTTGATAACGTCGGGTTATCGATTGCGCAGGCCGTTGCCGGAGCAGGCGAAGAACGTCCGCCAGCGACCGGGGCTATCCTTGCTGCGACACCGGCATATCCCCGCGCGCAGGCATCCGATACCCTCGTCGCGCTTCAATGCACAGCGCAGGCGTACCGTGAGGAGGCTGTACCGATGACCAAGCATGTGGACCCAGACACCGTCCTTTTGAAAATGCCGTCGCTGCGGGCGGTGAAGGCGTTCGTCGCGGCCGCCAAGTACCTGAGCTTCACCCGGGCGGCCGAAGCGCTGTGCGTGTCCCAGGCCGCCATCAGCCGGCAGATCCGCGAGTTGGAAAGCTACCTGGGCGCGCAGCTGTTCACCCGGGTGGGCCGCGCCGTCGAACTGACTTCGGCGGGCGCGCTGTTCTTCGATGCCGCGCAGCTGTCGTTCGTCAACATCGCCCAGGCCGCCGAGCGCATCCGCAGCAGCCAGTCGGGCAAGAAAGTCCTGACCGTCTGCTGTTCGCCGGCGTTCTCCGCCCTGTGGCTGTCGAACCATTTGCCCGAGTTCTTCGCCCAAAGCGAGGGCATCGAGCTGAACCTGATCACCACGCAGAACTTCCTGACCATGGAGCCGGGCGTCCAGCCCGACATCTTCATCACCAAGATCGCGCGCATCCGCGAGGGGTACAGGAATTACCCGCTGTGCCACGACATCATCTACCCGGTGTGCACGCCGCAGTTCCTGGAGAAGCACCCGGAGATCTCGACCATCGAAGGCGTGCGCGACTCGGCCCTGCTGAACCTCAGCCCCTACGGCCGCTCGCAGGTGGCCGAGCACGTCGACTGGGGCGTGTGGCTGGCGTTCCAGGCCATCGACATCGACGACCGGCCGGCCGCCAGCCCGCAGATCTTCAACGCCAACGACTACAACCTGCTGATCAGCATGGTGCTGACCCATCAGGGCATCGCGCTGGGCTGGAACCACCTGGTGGCGCCGCTGCTGCAGCAAGGCTTGCTGGTGCGCCCCATCGAGCAGGAAGTCCAGTTGCGCAACAGCTGGCACTACCTCAGCTGCCGGGACGGCGCGGACAACGAAGACGCCCTGCGGCGCTTTCGCGAGTGGATCCTCTCCAAGTTCCCCCGCCGCTGAGCCAGGGTGCTGTGCATTCGGTCCGGTTATCGATTGCACGGCGAAAATGTCGTTGGAGCCTCACCGCCTTCCTGACCCATTGTTGAGCCGCGCCGGCCAGGCACTGGTTCGGCTCTCTCACAGGAAGGAATTGCTGAATGTCACTCTACGAATTCTGCCGCGGTTTCGATTTCCTCGACGCGCCGCCCCGCACCCGGGAGATCCTGCAGGACAGCCTGCTGGACATCGTCGGCGTGATGGCGGGCGCCGCGTCCAACGACACGAGTACGATGCTGCGCCGCTTCGCCCGGTCGCACTACCCCGCCGCGGCCTTCACCAGCCGCCTGCCTTTCGACGGCCATCCGGTCAACGTGCTCGGGGCCGGTTGGGCCGGTGGCTTCTGCGCCGACAGCCTCGACGCCCATGAAGGCCATTTCCGTTCCAAGGGCCATGCCGGCGCCACCGTGGTGCCGGCGCTGCTCGCCCTGGCGGATGCGTTGCACCGGCAAGGCAAGGCCATCAGCGGCCATGAACTGCTGACCGCGCTGTGCATCGGCTATGAAACCGCCCTGCGCGCCGGCACCGCGCTGATGGCGACCTCGCCCACCTACCACGCCTCCGGCGGGTTCTCGGCCATCGGCGTGGTCTGCGCCGGTGCCCGCTTGCTGGACTTCGACGCAGCGACCTTCCGCCATGCCTTGGGCATCGCCGAATACTTCAGCGCCCGTTGCCCGATGATGCGCGTGGTGCTGGCGCCGACCATGCTGCGCGACGCCCACGGCGCCGGGGCGTTCACCGGGCTGAATGCGCTGCTGATGGCCATGGAGGGCGTGACCGGCGCGCCGGCGGAAACGGTCGAGGATGCCTCGGTGGCCGAACACTGGAGCGACCTCGGCCAGCGCTGGGAAATCGACAGCCAGTACTTCAAGCCCTGGCCGGTCTGCCGCTGGGCGCAGCCGGCGCTGACGGCGATGCTGGAACTGCAGCGCATCGATCCCGGCCTCACCGCCGACGCCATCGAAACGCTCCGCGTGGAGACCTTCTACGAGTCGATGTGCCTGCAAGGCCACACGCCGCATGACGCCGACCAGGCCCAGTACGCCCTCGCCTTCCCGCTGGCGGCGCTGATCGTCAGGGGCCGGCTGGGGCCGGAAGAAGTCACCGGCGCGGCCATCCACGCCGCCGACATCCTGGCCCTGAGCCGGCGCATCGAGGTCGTCGAGGCCGCCGATCTCTCGGCGCGGTTCCCCGGCGAAATCCTTTCGCGGCTCACCGTCACCCGCAAAGACGGCAGCCAGGTCGTCAGCCCCATCACCGCCGCCCGTGGCGACCCCGCCACGGCACTCACGGCGCTGGAGCTCGAACACAAGTTCGATCTGTTCGCTGCCCGCCTCGGCCAGGAACACGCCCAGGCCGTGAAACAGGCCGTGCGGCAACTGGCCCGGGCACCGTCCGCCATCGTGGCGCTGGAGCCGCTGTTCCAGGCGTCCGACCGCTCCGTTCCATAACCTCAACGCATCGATTGCCCGCAGCAAATGTCGTTTGTGACGGTTTTCCTCCCGGGGATAGGCTGCTGTCAGTCATCCCCGGCGGGAAACCGGCCCCAACGCTCATGGCGAGGAAAACAATGAACAACAAAGACACCGTGCTTGACCTGATCAAACAGCGCAAACCCTGGCATTCGTTGCCGGGCGCCCTCTACAAGGACGAAGAGGTCTACCGGCAGGACCTGGAGCACCTCTGGCACAAGGACTGGATCTTCGCCGGGCACACCTTCGAGATCCCCAAGCCGGGCCAGTACTTCACTTTGCAGGTCGGCGATTACCCGGTCGCGGTGGTGCGCGGCAAGGACGGCGAAGTGCGCGCCTTCCACAACGCCTGCCGCCACCGCGGCGCGAAGATCTGCGAAGCCGATCACGGCAAGGTGGCGAAGATGGTCTGCCCCTACCACAAGTGGACGTACGAGCTGGACGGCAACCTGCTGTTCGCCGGCAACATGGGCCAGGACTTCGACAAGACGCAATACAACCTCAAGCCCGTGCACTGCGAGATCGTGCACAGCTACATCTATGTCTGCGTCGCGGCCAAGGCGCCGGACTTCGAGGGTTTCCGCAAGGCAGTCAGCCCGTTCCTCGCCCCGCACTTCCTCGACGACTGCAAAGTGGCGTTCGAGTCGAACATCGTCGAAAAGGGCAACTGGAAACTGGTGTTCGAGAACAACCGCGAGTGCTACCACTGCGACGGTTCGCACCCTGAGCTGCTGAAGTCGTTCGTCGACAACCTGTCGGTGGGCGGCACCAGCGGCGAGGACGACCCCGTGCTGTCGGCCTACTGGAACACCTGCGAGAGCGCCGGGCTGCCGAGCCGCCTGGTGATGGACATCAAAGGCCAGTTCCGCATGACCCGCATCCCGCTGTCGTCCGGCGCGGTGAGCTACACCCTGGACGGCAAGCCGGCGGTGGCCGGCAGGCTCGACAAGACCGGCGAACCGGACATCGGCGCGCTGCTGTACTTCCACTACCCGTCCACCTGGAACCACTTCCTGGGCGACCATGCGCTGAGTTTCCGGGTGCTGCCGATCAGCGCCACCGAGACGCTGGTGACCACCAAGTGGCTGGTGCACGGTTCGGCGGTGGAAGGCGTGGACTACGACATCGAGCGGCTGACCAAGGTCTGGCTCGCCACCAACGACCAGGACCGCACGCTGGTGGAAGGCACGCAGCGCGGCGTGACGTCGCCGTCCTACGAGCCGGGGCCCTACTCGGAAACGGCGGAGACCGGCGTGTGCCAGTTCGACGACTGGTACTGCGCCACCCTGACGGAGCGGCTCCAGGGGCCGATCCCGCTGAAGTCCGTGGGCTGAGCCGGCGGCCGGCGCGACGCGGAGGCGCGCGCCGGCACCCGGTCAGTGCGGGGCGCGGGGGATGGTCTTGAGCAGGTCTTCGGGGCTGATGTGGCCGACCACGCTGCCCGGCTGCGGCAGGTCGAGGATGTGGCCTTTCATCTTGCCGATCACGTGCATCTCGCACGGCTTGCAGTCGAACTTGAGGGTCAGCACCTCGTCGCCGTGGATCAGCTGCATCGGCGCCACCTTGGTGCGCACGCCGGTCACGCCCTTGGCCTGTTTCGGGCACAGGTTGAAGGAGAACCGCAGGCAGTGCTTGGTGATCATCACCGGCACTTCGCCCGGTTCTTCGTGGGCCTCGTAGGCCGCGTCGATCAGCTTGACCCCGTGACGGTGGTAGAAGTCGCGGGCCTTCTGGTTGTAGACGTTGGCCAGGAACGACAGGTGCGACTCCGGGTACACCGGCGGCGGCGTGGTCTCGGCCTTGCGCCCGCCACGCGGGTGGGCGGCGATCCGCGCCTCGGTCAGCGCGTCGATCACTTCGCGGCGCAGGGCCTTGAGCTGCGAGTTCGGGATGAAGAACGCCTGCGGCGCGTCCAGCTCGACGGCGGTGGCGTGGTACTGGGTGGTGCCCAGTTGGCCGAGCAGGTCGTGCAGTTGCTCCAACGCCTGCTCCGGCTTGTTGGCCAGGCCGAACGGGCCGTCCAGGGCCACGCTGGCGCTGACGCCCTCCTCGCTGGTGACGGTCAGTTCCAGACGCTCTTCGCGCAGACGCGCCGCCCACGACACGCCGACCCGGCGTTCGGCGGAGGTCTTGAGCAAGGCCTGCTGCCAGTTGTGGTCGAGGTTGCGGTTGAGCGGATGGTTCGGCCGCAGCTTGTACATGCCTTCCGGCATTTCGTTGGGCTCGACGCGGTAGCGGTAGCGCTTTTCGCCGTCTTCGTCGAACTCGCCCTTGGGCTCGGCGATGTTGGCGCGGAAACCCACCACTTCGCGCTTGATCAGCACGTTGAGGCCGTCGCCGTTGGACAGCGGCTCGTGGGTGACCACTTGCAGGTCACGCTTGCCGACTTTCTCCACGGTGCCCACGGCCAGGCCGGTGAAGGTCGGCGAGTCGAACGCGCCGATGTCGATCTTGCGCTCGCTGACGAAGTAGTCGGTGCTGCCGCGGTGGAAGGTCTTTTCCGGATCCGGCACGAAGAAGTGCGCGGTGCGGCCGCTGGAGGCGCGGGCCAGGTCCGGGCGGTCTTCGAGCACGGCGTCCAGGCGCTGGCGGTAGTAGGCGGTGATGTTCTTCACGTAGCCCATGTCCTTGTAGCGCCCTTCGATCTTGAACGAACGCACGCCGGCCTCGACCAGGGCGCGGATGTTGGCGCTCTGGTTGTTGTCCTTCATGGACAGCAGGTGCTTTTCGTAGGCGATCACGCCGCCCTTCTCATCCTTGAGGGTGTACGGCAGGCGGCAGGCCTGGGAGCAGTCGCCGCGGTTGGCGCTGCGGCCGGTCTGCGCGTGGGAGATGTTGCACTGCCCGGAGAACGCCACGCACAGCGCGCCGTGGATGAAGAATTCGATGGCCGCGTCGGTCTCGTCGGCGATGGCGCGGATTTCCTTGAGGTTCAGCTCACGGGCCAGCACCAGCTGGGAGAAACCGGCCTGATCGAGGAACTTGGCCCGTGCCAAGGTGCGGATGTCGGTCTGGGTGCTGGCGTGCAGCTCGATCGGCGGGATGTCCAGCTCCATCACCCCCAGGTCCTGGACGATCAGCGCATCGACGCCGGCGTCGTACAACTGATGGATCAGCTTACGCGCCGGCTCCAGTTCGTTGTCGTGCAGGATGGTGTTGATGGTGGTGAAGATCCGCGCGTGGTAGCGGCGGGCGAACTTCACCAGCTCAGCGATCTCGCTCACCTCGTTGCAGGCGTTGTGGCGCGCACCGAAGCTCGGGCCGCCGATGTAGACGGCATCGGCGCCGTGCAGGATGGCCTCGCGGGCGATGGCCACATCGCGGGCAGGGCTGAGCAGTTCCAGGTGATGCTTGGGCAAGGACATAGTTTTTTTAATCAGGCTGACACGGTTGAGGCGCGCATTGTAGCTGCGAAACGGCCGGGCGGCACGCGTGCCCTGCCCGATGGCGGTGGGTCAGGCACCACAGATGTCGGCAGGACTGCCCTCTTCGCTGGCAAGTCGAATCGTCGCACCGCAGCTCCCACAGGGTTTGGTGGTGTACAGCGATTGCGAACACCTGGGATCACTGTGGGAGCTGGCTTGCCAGCGATGAGGCCGGCATTGCCGACATCATCATTGGCTGACCCGCTCGCTCCCGCCAAGGGATCGGGATCAGGCCTTGGCGGCCATGGCGGTGACTTCCACGCGCATGCCGTCCACGGCCAGGGAGGCCACGCCGACGGCGGCGCGCACTGGCCAAGGCTTGGCGAAGAAGCGCTTGTAGACTTCGTTGAACGCCGCGCGGTCGGCCATGTCGGTGAGGTAGATGGTCAGGTGCAGCACCCGGTCCATCGAGCTGCCGGCCTTCTCCAGCGCCACTTTCAGCGCTTGCAGGGTGCATTCGCTTTGCAGGGTGATGTCGCCCAGCTCAAGGCTGCCGTCGGCGCGGGTCGGGATCTGGGTGGAGACCAGCAGGCCGCCGAAGCCGGCGACGTCGGAGGAAATGGAGTCCGCATCGGGATCGGGGATGAAGGTGATGTCCGCGTTGGCCATGGCTATCTCTTGTCGGTGGATGGAAAAACGGCGGCCAGTGTAAGCCAGATGTCCGCCGTTGCCGACCCCGCGAACACCCGGCAGGCCACCTGCTCACCGCCCCCGCCGAAGCGCCTCAACGATACGGCAACACGTCGAACGCCACGCCGCTGTTGCCCCAGCCGGCCGGCGGTGTCGTCGTCAGGCCGTAGCCATAGGCGGTCTGCGGCTTGCCGTGCTTGTCGGTGAACGGCTTGATGTACTGGTACAGCGGTGCACTGTCCGGCTGCCCGGCGACGAGCCCGAAGAACGGCGCCTGCTCGCGGGTGCCGAACGGGAAGTCGCTGTCCAGGGTGTAGCAGTAGCGCTCAGGATCGTGCGCCTGGTACTGGTAGACCGGCACGTTGCCGGCAGCGGCCACCGTCGGCGCGTAGAACAGCGGAACGGGAAACTGCCAGCCCCCCGAGGGCGGGCACATCCCCAGGCAATCGCCGATGCCGCCTGCCGATGCGTAGTTGTAGCGACGGATCAGCACCTGGTCGTTCAGTCCGAGGATCACCCCGCACAGCCAAGGGTCGATGAAGTCGAGGTAAACGATGTTCGGGCGCCGCCCTTGCCTGAGCGTCTTGTCGGCAAGCACCTGGGGCAACCACGGGTTGGCCATGCCGGCCAGCACCTCGATATCGCGCACCTGCGTGTCCCCGGTCAACGTCCACGACAGCAAGAACAGATAACTGTCCCCCCAACCGCCGTATTTGCCGAGCTTGGCCGTCTGGTCGCCGGCCATGGTCGGGTAATCGGTCTGGTCGGCGTAATGGTCGTAGACCGTCAGATCCCGCCCGATGACCGACGACGGGTTTTCCGTCGTGTCGAAGTACGGCCAGATCCCCTGCGCCTGGTCCCACTCCCCCTCGAACTCGCTGTCGAACACCATGACGATCTTGCCTTTCATCATGCTCAACGGCGTCTGCGCGAGATTGGTTCCCGAGCCCTGTTTCGGGAGCATCAGCCGCATCGACTGGGTCTTCACCACGTCGATGATGCTGTCGATCGTGTCCGTGTAGGTGTGGGAGAACTTGAGGATGACCACTTCCTCATTGCCGCTGGGGCCGGTAAGAAAGGCCTGCACATCCGTGAGGATGTCGCTCAGCAGCGCCCCGTAGGCGCCGTAGCCGGTGTCCCCGTGATAGGTCGACAGGTGGCCGTCGCGCCAGCAGATCCGCAGATCGAAATAGCGCGAACCGGCCTGAAGCTGCTGCAGGGTGGTCAGGCTCTGGGTCTTGGCCCACTCGCCGCCGCCCCCCAACGGATAGTCGTGGGTCACGTACATGCCCGCGTCGTGGCTGCCGGGCATCGTCACGTCGTTGAGCAGGATGCCGGGCTTGCGCTTCTGCAGCGCCCCCATCCAGCCGGAATGGTCGGGCACCGCCACCGTCCGGATGTAGAGGCCGTTGGTGCCGTGGGAGCTGTCGCCCACATCGCCCCCGGTGCTGCGCCACACCTCCAGGCCCTGCGCCGTGCCGGTGTGGGGGATCACGCCGATGTGCCGGGTCTGCGCGCTTTGCTGGTCGTCCGTGAAGCTCAGGGTGGTGCCGTCGGCGAAGGTCAGCCCGACGGTGAAGTTCGCCGGGGCGGCAATCAGCTCGACGTAACCTGTGACCGAATCCTGGTTGGGCAAAGGGCCGTGGATGAACCCCGACGGGTCATTGCCCTTTTCGAAGCCGCTGGCGCCGCTGACCAGCATGGCCGCGATGTCGTGCCCGCTCACGTTCACGAGACACAAGGTTGTTCGTTGGCTCATGGCATCCATTCCTGTCGGCTGATTGACGATGAAGGATCAACGCTAGCAGGCCTTGGCGAAAACGCACTGGGCCGGCACCGAAGCAGCATCGGCGCTAGACATTCGGTTGGCCTCCGGCACCGCGATCAGGTAAACAGGCATCTGTTTTTGGGAGGGCGAACCCGATCATGGAGAGGCATGGATGAGCGAAGAGATCTTGAAATCGAAACTGGCCAACTTTCTGGTGGCCGATGCCGAAATGAACGACGACGAAGTCGCCGATTTCTATGACGACGTCGGTGAAGGCCATGTCGCTGTCCTGGCCGGAGTGCTGGACGCGTTCAAGGAGGCGTACGGCGGCCTGTGGGTCGGCGGCAAGGTGGAGGTCACCCAGCGCGCCGTGCGCTTGAGCGCCAACGCCATGAACCGCGCGGTGCAGACCGGCACGATGGACATCGAAGTGCCGATGGCCGCGATCCGCAAGGTCACCGTCGAGGGCGGGTTCGTGACCAAGATCGTGCGCCTCGACACCCCGGCCGGCAGCGTCAAGTTCCGCTGCTTCGGCGCCAAGGAAATCGCCGCGCTGATCGGCAAGATGTCCCTCGCCTTGGCGTTGCGACGCGCCCCTTGATCCGCAAGGCGCCCGCCTTCACGGCGCGGTCGCCTGCCGGTACTGGCGCGGCGTGAAGCCGGTCGAGGCCTTGAATTGCCGGGTGAATGCGCTGTGGTCGGTGTAGCCGCACTGCAGCGCGACCTCGGTGATCGGCAGGTCGGTGTGCAGCAGCCGGTGCGCATGCTCAAGGCGCACTTTCTGGATCATCTGCCGGGGCGTGAGGTGGAACACCCGCTTGCAGTAGCGCTCCAGCTGCGCCACTGAAATGCCGGCGATGCGGGTCAGCTCGCCCAGGGTGACACGCCGGTTGAAATGGGCGCGGATGTGTTCGTCCACCGCCGCCAGCCGCTGGAACGCCGGGTGGGTTTCGCTGGCCGACTGCAGGTCCACGGAAATCCCCGCCAGGCCGATGATCGCACCGTCGCGGTCGTACAGCGGCCGCTTGTGGGTCAGGCACCAGCCCGGCTCGCGGCTGCCGTACAGGTGCAGCTCAAGCTGGTCCTCCAGCACCCACCCTTCCTCCAGCACCCGCCGGTCCTGCTCGGTGTAGCCCGGCCCCAGCTGCGCCGGAAACACCTGCGCGCTGGTCTTGCCCAGCAGCGGCTTGAGGTCCTTCAACCCGCAGCGCTGCACCAGCGTGCGGTTGGCCAGGACGTACCGCGCCTCCACGTCCTTGATGAAGATCGCCGCGTTGGGGATCGCATCCAGCATCGGCAACAGCAGCCCCACCCCCGCCAGCAGTTCTTGGAGCGTGCGGGGCCGGTGCGCGTCGTCGCCCTGGCACAGGATCGCGAATGCGTCGTGCATGGTGAGTCTCTCCCTCCGGCGGATGGTCCGGCCCGATGCGGTCCAGATGCAATGCGGTTCGGGTGCAATGCGGTCCGGGTGCACTGCAGTCCGGGTGCAATGCAGTCCGGGTGCAGAGTGCAGCAACGCCGACGGCGTGTCGAGGGCTGGTGCGCGGAACCGCGACTGTGCCGATTTCGTCATCGGTGCCTGCACAAAACATCAATCGCGCCGCAGCCGATGGGTTCATTGTTTGGCCGTTCCAATGACGTCACGACTGCCTATCCAATAACTCACAAGAAGGCGATGCCATGTCAGGCCAAGGCAAGTTCAAGAAACAACTCTCATTGATCGACCTCACCTTCATCGGGCTCGGTGCGATCTTCGGTTCGGGCTGGCTGTTCGCGGCCAGCCACGTGTCCGCCATCGCCGGGCCGGCGGGGATCTTCTCCTGGCTGCTGGGCGGGTTCGCCGTGTTGCTGCTGGGCATCGTCTACTGCGAACTGGGCGCGGCCCTGCCCCGGGCCGGCGGCGTGGTGCGTTACCCGGTGTATTCCCACGGGCCGCTGCTCGGTTACCTGATGGGCTTCATCACCCTGATCGCCTTCTCCAGCCTGGTGGCGATCGAAGTGGTGGCGTCGCGGCAATACGCGGCGGCGTGGTTCCCCGGCCTGACCAAGGCCGGCAGCAGCGACCCGACGCTGCTGGGCTGGCTGGTGCAGTTCGGCCTGCTCTGCGTGTTCTTCCTGCTCAACTACCGCAGCGTGAAGACCTTCGCCAAGGCCAACAACCTGGTGAGCGTGTTCAAGTTCATCGTGCCGCTGCTGGTGATCGGCGTGCTGTTCACCTTCTTCAAGCCAGAGAACTTCCAGGTCCAGGGCTTCGCCCCGTTCGGCCTGTCCGGTGTGGAGATGGCGGTGTCCGCCGGCGGGATCATCTTCGCCTACCTCGGCCTGACCCCGATCATCTCGGTGGCCAGCGAGGTGAAGAACCCGCAGCGCACCATTCCGATCGCGCTGATCCTGTCGGTGCTGCTGTCCACCGCCATCTACGTGCTGCTGCAAGTGGCGTTCCTCGGCGGCGTGCCCACCGAAATGCTCGCCAACGGCTGGGCCGGCGTGACCAAGGAATTCGCCCTGCCCTACCGCGACATCGCCCTGGCGCTGGGCGTGGGCTGGCTGGCCTATCTGGTGGTGGCCGACGCGGTGATCTCCCCCAGCGGCTGCGGCAACATCTACATGAACGCCACCCCGCGGGTGATCTACGGCTGGGCGCAGACCGGCACCTTCTTCAAGGTCTTCACCCGCATCGACGCCCAGTCCGGGATTCCGCGCCCGGCGCTGTGGCTGACCTTCGGCCTGTCGGTGTTCTGGACGCTGCCGTTCCCGTCGTGGGAAGCGCTGATCAACGTGGTGTCCGCCGCCCTGGTGCTCAGCTATGCCGTGGCGCCGGTGTCCGTGGCGGCGCTGCGCCGCAACGCGCCGGACCTGCCGCGCCCGTTCCGGGTCAAGCGCATGGGCGTGCTGGGGCCGGTGTCGTTCATCATCGCCGCGCTGATCGTCTACTGGTCGGGCTGGAACACCGTGTCCTGGCTGCTCGGCCTGCAGATCCTGATGTTCGTCGTGTACCTGCTGTGCGGCCGGTTCGTGCCCACCGCCCACCTGAGCCTGGCGCGGCAAGTGCGCTCCTCGGCCTGGCTGATCGCGTTCTACGCCGTGACCCTGGTGCTGTCGAAACTCGGCACCTTCGGCGGCCTGGGCCTGCTTGCCCACCCGTTCGACACCCTCGTCGTGGCCGCCTGCGCCACCGGTATCTACTACTGGGGCGCGGCGACCGGCGTGCCGGCGCACCTGCTGCAGCTGGAATCCGAGGATGACGAAAGCGAAGCCGCCGCCTCCGACCACGCCACCGCCAAGCCGCGCACCGCCGGCGCCTACTGAAACCACTCAACGGGACACGTCCATGAAACGAGTACACGTCATCGATTCGCACACCGGCGGCGAACCCACGCGCCTGGTGATGAAAGGCTTCCCCGACCTGCCCGGCCGCACCATGGCCGAAAAACGCGACGCCCTGCGCCAGCACCACGACCAATGGCGCCGCGCCTGCCTGCTGGAGCCCCGCGGCAACGACGTGCTGGTCGGCGCCCTGTACTGCGAACCGGTGTCGCCGGAGGCCACCTGCGGCGTGATCTTCTTCAACAACGCCGGTTACCTGGGCATGTGCGGCCACGGCACCATCGGCCTGGTCGCGTCGCTTGCGCACCTGGGCCTGATCGCGCCCGGCGTGCACAAGATCGACACGCCGGTGGGCCCGGTCAGTGCGGTCCTGCACGAGGACGGCGCGGTGACCCTGTACAACGTGCCCGCCTACCGCCACCGCAAACAGGTGCCGGTAGACGTGCCGGGCCACGGCCGCTTCCTCGGCGACATCGCCTGGGGCGGCAACTGGTTCTTCCTTGTCTCCGAGCACGGGCAGACGCTGACCCTGGACAACGCCGAAGCCCTCACCGAGTTCACCTGGGCGATGCTCAAGGCCCTCGAAGCCCAAGGCATCCACGGTGAGGACGGCGCACTGATCGACCATGTCGAACTGTTCGCCGCCGACGCCCAGGCCGACAGCCGCAACTTCGTCATGTGCCCCGGCAAGGCCTACGACCGGTCGCCCTGCGGCACCGGCACCAGCGCCAAGCTCGCGTGCCTGGCCGCCGACGGCAAGCTTGCGCCCGGCCAGCGCTGGGTGCAGGCGAGCGTCACCGGCAGCCGCTTCGAGGGCCGCTACGAATGGGAAGGCGAACGCATTCGCCCCGCCATCACCGGCCGCGCCCACATGACCGCCGACAGCACCCTGCTGATCGACGAAACCGATCCGTTCGCGTGGGGCATCTGAGCCGCCGCGCCGCTTTTCAACCCGATCAATCACTGAACCCTGGAGAACGACCATGAGCGACAACATTTTCACCGGCTGCATGCCCGCCCTGATGACCCCGTGCACCCCACAGCGCAAACCGGACTTCGACGCGCTGGTGGCCAAGGGGCGCGAGCTGATCGACATCGGCATGAGCGCAGTCGTGTACTGCGGCTCCATGGGCGACTGGCCGCTGCTGACCGAAGCCGAGCGCCAGGAAGGCGTGGCGCGCCTGGTGGCCGCCGGTATCCCGACCATCGTCGGCACCGGTGCGGTCAACACCCGCGAGGCCGTGTCCCATGCCGCCCATGCGGCCAAGGTCGGCGCCCAGGGCCTGATGGTGATTCCCCGCGTGCTGTCCCGGGGCGCCTCGGCGACCGCGCAGAAGGCCCACTTCGCCGCCATCCTCAACGCCGCGCCGAAGCTGCCGGCGGTGATCTACAACAGCCCCTACTACGGCTTCGCCACCCGCGCCGACCTATTCTTCGAACTGCGCCGCGAGCACCCGAACCTGATCGGCTTCAAGGAGTTCGGCGGCGCCGCCGACCTGCGCTACGCCGCCGAACACATCACCTCCAAGGATGACGACGTGACCCTCATGGTCGGCGTCGATACCCAGGTGGTGCACGGCTTCGTCAACTGCAACGCCACCGGCGCCATCACCGGCATCGGCAACGCCCTGCCCCGGGAAGTGCTGCGACTGGTGGCCCTGAGCAAGCAGGCGGCCAAGGGCGACGCCAAGGCCCGTCGCCAGGCCCGTGAGCTGGAGTCGGCGCTGGCAGTGCTGTCGTCCTTCGACGAAGGCACCGACCTGGTGCTGTATTACAAGCACCTGATGGTGCTCAACGGCGACAAGGAATACACCCTGCACTTCAACGAGACCGACGCGCTCACCGACGCCCAGCGCCGCTACGCGGAAAACCAGTACGCGCTGTTCCGCCACTGGTACGAAAACTGGTCGGCGGAACAGAACCTCGCCTGACCTGCGCTGCGCGCCCACCCGCCGCAGGCACCTGCGGCGGGCCTCATTCTCTTGACCAGGTACACGCCATGACCCTGACGGGCAAACTGCTGATCGGCCAACACGCCGTCACCGGCCACCGCGAGGCGATCCGAGGGATCGACCCGACCACCGACACCGCGCTGGAGCCGGCCTACCTCGGCGGCGACGCCGAGCAGGTCGCACAGGCCTGCGCCTTGGCCGAGGCCGCTTTCGATTCGTTCCGTGAAACGCCCGTTGAACGGCGCGCCGAGTTTCTCGACACCATCGCCGAGGAGATCGAAGCGCTCGGCGACGCGCTGATCGACCGCGCCATGGCCGAAACCGGCCTGCCGCGGCCGCGCCTGCTGGGCGAACGCGGCCGCACCTGCCAGCAACTGCGCCTGTTCGCCCGCACGGTGCGGGCCGGCGAATGGCTGGACGTGCGCATCGACCCCGCCCAACCGCAACGCCAGCCCCTGCCCCGCGCCGACCTGCGTCAGCGTCAGGTGCCGGTGGGCCCGGTGGCGGTGTTCGGTGCGAGCAATTTCCCGTTGGCGTTCTCCGTGGCCGGTGGGGACACCGCGTCGGCGCTGGCGGCGGGCTGCCCGGTGGTCGTCAAGGCCCACGGCGCCCATCCCGGCACCAGCGAACTGGTGGGCCGCGCCGTGGCCCGTGCGGTGAAGGCCTGCGGATTGCCGGAGGGGGTGTTTTCGCTGCTCTACGGCTCAGGTCCTGAGGTCGGCATCGCGCTGGTCAGCGACCCGCGCATCAAAGCCGTCGGCTTCACCGGCTCGCGCAGCGGCGGGCTCGCCCTGTGCCAGGCCGCCCAGGCGCGCCCGGAGCCGATCCCGGTGTACGCGGAAATGAGCTCGATCAACCCGGTGCTGCTGTTTCCGGCGGCACTGCGCAACCGGGGCGAGGCCCTGGCCCAAGGCTTCGTGGCGTCGCTGACCCTGGGCGCCGGCCAGTTCTGCACCAACCCCGGCCTGGTGATCGCCCTCAAGGGGCCGGCGCTGGACGCCTTCGTCGCCAGCGCCGCCGAGCACCTTCAACGCAGCGCCGCCCAGACCATGCTCACGCCGGGCATCTTCAGTGCATTCGAGGCCAGCGTGAACGCCTTGGCCGAACACCCGCACGCGCGCATCGCCGCCGTCGGCCAACGCGCCACCGGGCCGAACCAGGGCCAGGCGCACCTGTTCGTGACCGACGCCGCCGATTTCCTCGCCGACCGCCGCTTGCAGGCCGAAGCGTTCGGCGCCGCTTCGCTGGTCGTGCAGTGCGAGGACTTCGACGAGATCCGCCGGGTCACCGAGCACCTGGAAGGTCAACTCACCGCCACCCTACACCTGGACGACGACGATCTGGATCAGGCCCGCGCCCTGCTGCCGACCCTGGAGCGCAAGGCCGGACGCTTGCTGGTCAACGGCTGGCCCACCGGCGTCGAAGTCTGCGACGCGATGGTGCACGGCGGCCCGTTCCCGGCCACCTCCGACCCACGCAGCACTTCCGTCGGCACGGCGGCGATCCAGCGTTTCCTGCGCCCGGTCTGCTACCAGGACTTCCCGGACGCGCTGTTGCCGCAAGCGCTGCGCCAGGCCAATCCGCTGGGCCTGCGCCGGCTGCTCGACGGCCAAAGGGAAGCCTAGGCCATGACCGACGACACGCACGACATCGCCGTGGTCGGCGCCGGCATCATCGGCGTGGCCTGTGCGCTGCGCCTGGCGCGGCAAGGCCTGCGGGTGGCGGTGATCGACCGGCAGGCGCCCGGCCACGGCGCCTCGTTCGGCAACGCCGGGCACCTGGCGACCGAGCAGGTGTTCCCGATCGCCGACCTGTCGATCCTCAAGCGCCTGCCGGCCATGCTCATGGACCCCATGGGCCCGCTGCGCCTGGACTGGAAATACCTGCCGCGGGCCCTGCCCTGGTTCACCCGCCTGCTGCTGAACCTGCGCCCGGCGCCGTTTCGCCACACCGTTGCGGCTTTGCGGGCGCTCAATGAACATTCGCTCGACGCCTGGCACCGGTTGCTCGGTGACATCCAGCGCCCCGACCTGCTGAAGGTGGACGGCTCGCTGTTGGTGTTCGAACGGCCCGAGTCCCGTGCGGCCATCGAAGCGCTTCAGGCACGCCTGCGCCAGCAACAGGTGCCGGTGGACCTTTGGCAGGCCGGTGCGGTGCAAGACGTCGCGCCGCAGCTCAGCCCGCACATTCAGGGCGGGCTGTTCTTTCCCGCCACCGGGCATTTCCTCGACCCTTACCGGGTCGTGCGCGAACTGGTCGACGCCGCGAAATCCAGCGGCGTGCAGTTCCTGACGCGGCAAGTACAGGGCGGCCGGCTGAGCGGCCAAGGCGTCGCGCTGACGACCGACGCCGGCGCGCTGCACGCCCGCCGCGTGCTGATCGCCTGCGGCGCCCACTCGGCAGCGCTCACCACTGCGTTGACCGGCCAACGGGTGCCGCTGGACACCGAACGCGGCTATCACCTGATGCTGCCCCAGGAACACGCACGCCTGCCCTTCCCGGTGACCTCCCTGGAACGCAAGTTCATCATGACGCCGATGGCCGAAGGCTTGCGGCTGGCCGGCACCGTCGAGTTCGCAGGCCTTGAGCGCCCGCCGACCATGGCCCGCGCCTGGCAGCTGCACCGCTTGAGCGACGGCCTGTTCCGCACCCCGCTGAACGCCGACGCCGCCACCCCCTGGATGGGCTTTCGCCCCTCGCTGCCGGACTCCCTGCCGATCATCGACCAGGCCTGCGACGGCAAGGTGCTGCTCGCGTTCGGCCACCAGCACCTGGGGCTCACCCAGGCGGCGGTGACGGCGGAACTGGTGGTGCGAATGGCGTCTGCGCTGACGACCCAGAGCGGGCAACTGCCGGATCTGGCGCCGTATCGGTTGAGCCGGTTCTGAAACGACAAAAGGCCTGCTTTCACAAGCAGGCCTTTTGTTTCAGTGGTCGGGTTCGATCAACCCTGACGCGCCGACAGCGCCGCGTAGCTGTTCATCAGGTTGCGGTAGTTCGGGATGCGTTGGGACAGCAGGTTGCCCAGCCCTTCGATGTCGTTGCGCCAGTCGCGGTGCAGTTCGCAAGCCACCGAGAACCAGTTCATCAGTTGCGCGCCGGCCGCCGACATGCGGGCCCAGGCCGCTTGCTGCACCGTGGTGTTGAAGGTGCCGGAGGCATCGGTCACCACGAACACTTCAAAGCCTTCGGCCAGCGCCGACAGGGTCGGGAACGCCACGCACACATCGGTCACGACGCCGGCGATGATGATCTGCTTGCGGCCGGTGGCCTTGATCGCCTTGACGAAGTCTTCGTTGTCCCAGGCGTTGATCTGGCCCGGACGGGCGATGTACGGCGCGTCGGGGAACATCTCTTTGAGTTCCGGCACCAGCGGGCCGTTGGGGCCTTGCTCGAAGCTGGTGGTGAGCACGGTCGGCAGGTCGAAGAACTTGGCGAGGTCGGCCAGGGCCAGCACGTTGTTCTTGAACTCGTTCGGCGAGAAGTCCTGCACCAGCGAAATCAGGCCGGTCTGGTGATCCACCAGCAGTACGATGGCGTCGTCTTTGTTGAGGCGGTTGTAGGTGTAAGCGGTCATGGGTGGAGCTCCTTTTTCATTGTTGAAGTGCGTTGCGTTCAAGATGTGCACAGATTAATGAGTCACCCTCAGGTGATAAATCGGCTGAAACGCGTTTCACCGTCAACTCAAAAAGGACAATCCAATGACAACCTCAAGACCGGCCCGACCTTGGCGCCGATCCTTGTCATAATGGCCCCCTGCAATACGTCCAGAATGCCCCAAGGAGATGTTGATGCTCGGACGCAACCGGCCAGAGCTGACAACAGACCACGCCGCACCGCCCCCTTCCCGCCACGCCAAAGCCGGATCGACCCTGCGCCTGACCGTCAGCTTCATGTTGGTGGTGGTCATCGCTTTTGTGGCGGTCGAGAGCTGGCGCACCTGGCGCGACTACCGGGCGGCGTTCGCCTCTGCCCGCGATTCGGTCACCAACCTGGCCCGCGCCACCGCGCAGCACGCCGAAGACACCATCCGCCAAGTCGACGTGCTCACCGCCGGGCTGTGCGAGCGGGTCGAGGGCGACGGCCTGCAGAACATGGATGTGAAGCGCATCCACAACCTGTTGGTGCAACAATCGAAAATCATGCCGCAGCTGCATGGCCTGTTCATCTACGGCCCCGACGGGCAATGGATCGTGACCGACAAGGAGGTCACGCCGGAGATGGCCAACAACGCAGACCGCGACTACTTCCAGTACCACCGCACCCACGAGGATCGGCAGGTGCGCATCGGCCAGGTGGTGGAAAGCCGCTCCACCCATGACCTGATCATTCCCATCTCGCGCCGCCTGAACAATCCCGACGGCTCGTTCGCCGGCGTGCTGCTGGGGACGGTGAAGGTCAGCTATTTCGTCGACTACTACGGCGATTTCAGGATCGACGACAAGGGCGCGCTGGTGCTGGCCCTGCGCGACGGCACCATCCTCGTGCGGCGCCCGTTCATCGCCCAGGTGGTGGGCAAGAGCCTGGCCGGCAGCGAGATTTTCAGGACCTACCTGCCCAGCGCCAACACCGGCACCGCGCAGATCAAGGCCGTGGTCGACGACACCGAACGCCTCTACGGCTACCGCGCCCTGACCACCTATCCGCTGGTGGTGGAGGCCGGCCTGTCCCGGGATTCGATCATCGCGCCTTGGCGCCGGGATCTGTTGAAGAACGGCCTGGTGCTGGTGTTCCTGATCGGGGTGCTGTCCACGTTCGGACTCATCGTGCTGAACCAGTTGCGCCAGCGCATGGCCATGGAGCGTGAGATCCGCCAGGCCCACCAGACCATGCGCGACATGGCGCTGACCGACAGCCTCACGGGCCTGGGCAACCGCCGCCGGCTGGACGCGACGCTGGCCGACGAGATCCGCCTGGCCCGCCGCCAGGGTTCGGCGCTGTCGCTGATCATGCTCGATGTCGATCACTTCAAACGCTACAACGACCGATACGGCCACGCCGCCGGCGACGACTGCCTGCACGCCGTCGGCCAGGCGATCCGGCTGGCGGTCAAACGCCCCGGCGACCTGGCCGTGCGCTACGGCGGCGAAGAGTTCACCGTGCTGCTGCCCAACACCGACGGCGCCGGGGCCATCGAGGTGGCCGGGCAGATCCTGCAGGCCATCCGCGCCTTGCGGCTTGAGCACAGCGGGCATCCGCTGGGTTACGTCACCGCCAGTGCCGGGATCGCCACCGGCCATCCGGTGACCGACGACGTCACGCCGGCCAGCTTGCTCAAGGCGGCGGACACCTGCCTGTATCAGGCCAAGCAACAGGGCCGCAACCGCTGGTGTTGTGCGCCCCCGGCATGATCGGCCGGCAGCCCGAGCGCTGGCGAAGGGAGCCGAATCAGGCCTGACCCACCTGTCAACTCTGACAGTTATGCGCTGTTGGTTTCGTTGCTACGTTACGGACTCACGGATCCCCCCGTGAGCCTCTACAGGGAGCCAGCCATGAACAACAGCATGAAAGCTTCGATCAGCTACTACGAAGAGACCTTCGTCGGCCAAGACGATTTCGAGATTCGCCGGGTCGGCAACCGCTATGTCGTGCAGGCAAGTCAGGCCTTGCCGAACGGTGAAAAGCACTCCATTGCCTTCTGGGTTCCCGTGGACATTCCGGGCGACGGTTCGTCTGTGACGCTGTCCTTGGTGCCCGACCCCATGCAGCTTGGTCAAGCCCGTGGCGAGTACATAAGGTATTCATCAGGAAACGGTCTCGTCCTGGCTTCCCGTTCCGGAACGCTGACCTTGAAGCTGGACATGCAAACGCAACGGATGGAGGGCGATTTCCAGTTCGAGGCCCGGCTCGGCGACACCACCGTCCATATCAGTGCAGGCAGCTTCGACATCACAGGCATCACCGGTGGCGTCGTAGACACAACCGGCAGCGGCACGTTCACGGCCTCCAGTGAATGGGGCGATTTCCGTGCCGATCAGCTGAGCGTTCAGCTGACGCCAGAGGGCTCAACGCTCCGTGTATGGGAAGTCATCGGCCGCATGACCGTGGAGGACGGGGTGCCGCCGAAAAAAGCTCAGATCGGCGTTTTCTTCAAGGACGACACGAACCTCGGCACCCACGACCTGAGGAACAACCCAAATGTCTGGATACACTACTCCAGACCGTACGAAGGTGCTTTTTTCGCGGAGGCCGGCACTCTCACCCTTACCGCCCTTCCTGTAACGGGGCACACCAAGGGAACATTCGCAGCGGATTTCCTTGAGAATGGCAAGAGCGTAAAAGTGACCGGCCAATTCGATATCCTGAGTGCGGTCGGGAAGAACCACCGTCATCACCGGTGAGTCTGAAGCGGCCGCTCCAGGCGCGTCCCCCACAACGAAGCACCCCTAGGTGCCTCGTTGTGGTCGCGATCAGCGGGCCACGCCCACCACCGCCGCCCGCGCCGCATGCAGCTTCTTGTAGCTGTCGATCAGCCGCAGGTGCCGGTCGAGCCCTTCGAGCTTCATGCTCGTCGGCGTCAGGCCGTAGAAGCGCACGCTGCCGTCCACCGAACCGATCACCGCGTCCATCCGCTCGTTGCCGAACATCCGGCGCAGGTTGGTCTCGTAGTCGGCCAGTTCCAGTTCGTCGTCCAGGTGCACTTCCAGCACCGCGTTCAGCGCCTGGTAGAACAGCCCGCGCTCGACCGTGTTGTCGTTGTACTGCAGGAAGGCTTCCACCAGCTCCTTGGCCTGTTCGAAGCGCTGCAGTGCCAGGTGGATCAGCAGCTTGAGCTCCAGGATCGTCAACTGGCCCCACACCGTGTTGTCGTCGAACTCGATGCCGATCAGGGTGGTGATGTCGGTGTAGTCGTCCAGTTCGCTGTTGTCCAGACGCTTGCCCAGCACCCGCAGGCTGCGGTTGTCGAGGCTGTGCAGGTTGAGGATGTCTTCGCGGAACAGCAGGGCCTTGTTGGTGTTGTCCCAGATCAGGTCCTCCACCGGGTAGATCTCCGAGTAGTCCGGCACCAGGATCCGGCAGGCCTGCGCGCCGAGGTGGTCGTACACCGCCATGTACACCTCTTTGCCCAGGTCTTCGAGGATGCCGAACAGGGTCGCGGCCTCCTGGGCGTTGGAGTCCTCGCCGTGGCCGGAGAAGTCCCACTCGACGAATTCGTGATCGGCCTTGGCGCTGAAGAAGCGCCACGACACCACGCCGCTGGAGTCGATGAAGTGCTCGACGAAGTTGTTCGGCTCGGTCAGCGCATGGCTCTCGAAGGTCGGCGCCGGCAGGTCGTTCAGGCCTTCGAAGCTGCGACCCTGCAACAGCTCGGTGAGGCTGCGCTCCAGCGCCACTTCGAAGCTCGGGTGGGCACCGAACGAGGCGAACACGCCGCCGGTGCGCGGGTTCATCAGGGTGACGCACATCACCGGGAACTCGCCGCCCAGCGACGCGTCCTTGACCAGCACCGGGAAGCCCTGGGCCTCCAGGCCTTCGATGCCGGCGACGATGCCGGGGTACTTGGCCAGCACCTCCTGCGGCACGTCCGGCAGCGCCAGTTCGTTTTCCAGGATCTCGCGCTTCACCGCCCGCTCGAAGATCTCCGACAGGCACTGCACCTGCGCCTCGACCAGGGTGTTGCCGGCGCTCATGCCGTTGCTCAGGTACAGGTTTTCGATCAGGTTGGACGGGAAGTACACCGTCTCGCCGTCGGACTGGCGCACGAACGGCAGCGAGCAGATGCCGCGCTGGGTGTTGCCGGAGTTGGTGTCGTACAGGTGCGAGCCGCGCAGTTCGCCGTCCGGGTTGTAGATCTCCAGGCAGTATTCGTCGAGGATCTCGCTCGGCAACTCGTCTTTCGGACCCGGCTTGAACCAGCGCTCGTCCGGGTAATGCACGAACGGCGCGTTGGCGATCTCTTCGCCCCAGAACTGGTCGTTGTAGAAGAAGTTGCAGTTGAGCCGCTCGATGAACTCGCCCAGCGCCGAGGCCAACGCGCTTTCCTTGGTCGCGCCCTTGCCGTTGGTGAAGCACATCGGCGACTGCGCGTCGCGGATGTGCAGCGACCACACGTTGGGCACGATGTTGCGCCACGAGGCGATCTCGATCTTCATGCCGAGGTCGGCCAGGATGCCGGACATGTTGGCGATGGTCTGCTCCAGCGGCAGGTCCTTGCCCATGATGTACGTGCCCTCGCCCGAGCCCGCACTCGGCATCAGCAGCGCCTGGGCGTCGGCGTCGAGGTTTTCCACTTCCTCGATCACGAACTCGGGGCCGGTCTGCACCACCTTCTTCACGGTGCAGCGGTCGATGGAGCGCAGGATGCCCTGACGGTCCTTGGCGCTGATGTCCGCCGGCAACTCGACCTGGATCTTGAAGATCTGGTTGTAGCGGTTCTCCGGATCAACGATGTTGTTCTGCGACAGACGGATGTTTTCGGTGGGAATATTGCGGGTCTCGCAATACAGCTTCACGAAGTAGGCCGCGCACAACGCCGACGACGCCAGGAAATAGTCGAACGGCCCCGGGGCCGAACCGTCGCCCTTGTAGCGGATGGGCTGATCGGCGATCACCGTGAAGTCGTCGAACTTGGCTTCAAGCCGAAGGTTGTCGAGAAAGTTGACCTTGATTTCCATGCGGGGTTACCAGAATAGCGGGCTGTACGAATTGGCCGCCATTATCCGGCTTTTGCGCCGGAAGTCTTGTGCGAATGTCATTCGGTCGCCGGACGGAACCCCGCGTTGAGCAAACGCGGCTAGGCGCGGGCCTGCCGCCCTCACCGATGCTATGGCCGACCGCAACCCAGGAGCCTTGCCCGTGGCAGACACGCCGACCCGAACCGCCTACGCGAAACGCTTCAACGCCGTGCTCGCCTACATCGACGCCAACCTCGAAGGCGACTTGTCGGTGAAGGCGCTGAGCCGGGTGGCGAACTTCTCCGAGTTCCACTTCCACCGGCAGTTCTCGGCGTTCACCGGCGTGCCCGTCTCGCGCTATGTGCAGCTGATGCGTCTGCGTCGGGCGGCGCACAACCTGACCGCCCGCCCCGGCCACACAGTGCTGGAGGCGGCGTTCGACGCCGGGTTCGAAAGCCCCGAAGCGTTTTCCAGGGCGTTCCGGCGGGCGTTCGGCAACTCGCCCGCCGCCTTCGCCAAGGCGCCGGACTGGAAGCACTGGCACGCGGTCTTTGCCATCCCTCACTTCTCAAGGAACATCGCCATGCAAGTCAACATCGTCGAATGCCCCCCGATCCGCGTCGCCGCCCTCGAACACCGCGGCGCACCGGGCCGGCTCAACGCCAGCGTGCAACGCTTCATCCAGTGGCGCCAGCAGAGCGGCCAGTCGCCTGTCGCATCCAGCCGCACCTTCGGCATCCCCTATGGCAACCCCGACACCATTGCGCCGGAGGACTTCCGCTTCGACATCTGCGGCGAAATCCACGAAGCCGTGGCGCCGAACGACGCCGGGGTGCGCGACCTCGTCATCCCCGCCGGCCGCTGCGCGGTGGTGCGGCACGTGGGCTCGACCGATCACGTGGGCGAAACCATTTACCCGGTCTACCGCGACTGGCTGCCGGGCAGCGGTGAGGAACTGCGTGATGCGCCGTTGTTCTTCGAGTACCTGAGCGTGGGGACGGACGTGCCGCAGGCGCAGTGGCAGACGGATGTGTATGTGCCGCTGAAGTGAAAACGAGGCGCACGCTCGGCCTGCCCCCGACACCTGACCCGACGGAGCCCGCCGGTCAGTGCTCCGCCAGAAAACGTGACATCGACTGCGCCAACGCATCGAACACCAGCGCGATGCGGCGCACCCGCCGCAGGTCGTGGTGCATGGCCATCCAGATGTCCACCCGGAAATCCACTTGCTGCGGCAGCACCCGCACCAGCCCGTGTCGCCGCGCCAACTGGCTGGAGCAGACGCCGATGCCGAGCCCGGCCCTGAGCGCGGCAAACTGGGCCAGGTGATTGTCCGTGCGCAACACCGTGCGGGCCGTGGCGCAGAGAAAACCCTGCTGCTGCAGAAACGCCACTTCCATCAGGTTGCGGTCGGGGCCGATCAACGGGTACTCGCTCAACTCGTCCACACTGCGAGGCGCGCCCTTCTGCCCGAGCAGATCCGCCGTGGCGTACAGACCGATACGCAAGTCCCCCACATGGCGGGCGACGACGGCCGCCTCCGTCGGGCGCCGGATGCGTACCGCCACATCGGCCTCCTGCAGGGCCAGGTCTTCCAGGCGGTTCGACACGCTGAGCTCGACCGTCAACTGCGGCTGGGCCGAGCGGATTTCGCGCAGCATGGGCGGCAACACTTCCACGCCAAGCAACTGGCTGCTGGTGACACGCACCGTCCCGCCCGGCACGCTGGCCTGCGCGGACGCGGCGCGGGTAAAGGCCTCGGCCGCCATCGCCATGGATTCGGCATGGCCGATCAGTTCCCGGGCGGTGTCGGTGGGCATCAGCCCCGCCGGCGAACGCACGAACAGGCTCATCCCCACGCTCTGCTCAAGCGCATCGATGCGCCGCCGCGCGGTGGCCTGAGCGATGCCCAGCGCACGGGCGGCGGCGGACAGGCTGCCGGTGCGCAGGACGGCCAGGAAGACGCGCTGGGTTTCCCATTGGAGCTGAGGGGCGTTCATACATTTCCTATGAGCGGCTGGGCAAGTTTGATCAATTCTAATCAATCCGAAACGCGCGCATGCTGTACCCAACCCATCAAATCGCACTGACACGAGACCTGATCCATGACACTTGCCGGTGGATGCCGCTGCGGCGCCGTCACTTACCGCTCCACGACCGACCTGCCGCTGGCGGTCTACGCCTGCCATTGCCAGCACTGCCAGGCCTGGAGCGGCAGCAGCTTCGCGCTGCACGCCTTGCTGCCCGCCGACGCCTTCACCGTCGACGGCCCCACCCGCGAATACGCCTACGAAGACCAAGGCGTAATCTCACACCATCACCTGTGCGCGACCTGCCACACGCGGATCTACAACACCACCTCCGCCGCACCGGGCCTGTGGGTGCTGCGCGCCGGCACCCTCCATGAACGCACCGCCCTGAGCCCCGTGGCGCACATCTGGGTCAAGCACAAACAGCCGTGGCTGAACCTGCCCGCCGGCATCCCGACCTGGCCCGAAAGCCCCACTCCCGAAGCGTTCGCCGCCGCGTTGAGCGCTTCCGGCCAACCGTCCTCCAACCCCTGAAAGGAGCATTGCCCATGACCGATCCCACCCCCTGCGCCACCGGCAGTTGCCGTTGCGGGCAAGTGACCTTCCAGGCGTCAGGCCGGCCGGTCATGACCAGCGCCTGCCACTGCACCGGCTGCCAGAAAATGTCCGCCAGCGCGTTCTCCCTCACCGCCCTGTTCCCCGCCGAACGCTTTGCCGTCACCCAAGGCACCCCGGTCATCGGCGGCCTCCACGGCCCGACCCGCCACTACTTCTGCCCGCACTGCCTGACCTGGCTGTTCACCCGCCCTGCGCAGAACGAGGCCTTTGTCGGCGTGCGCAGCAGCCTGCTGAACCGGCCGCAGGACTATGCGCCGTTCATGGAGACGTGGGTGTCGGAGAAGCTGCCGTGGGCGGGTACGGGGGCGTCCGTCAGTTTTGAGGGGTTTCCGGAGGTGGGGGAATATGCGGGGTTGATGGAGCGGTTTTTGCGGGGGTGATGTTGGGTTCGGGGAGGTGTCGGCCTGCGATTGATTGCGTGCAGCACCCCGAGGGCATCAGTTCCCCCTTCGCCGTGCTCTGTCATGGTCCTCTCTGGGCAGACAACAAAGCTTCATCGTTGAAATAGAATAGAGATGCCGGCAGGACAATCGAGAAGGCAGCATGACGAGCAACACTTACAACCCTAGCATTGAGGATCAAATCGCTTACCTAAGAGAAGCGTTAGAACTCGGTGTCCTTGAGGTATCCGACATCGTGCAATGGGCGGATAACCAGATCATGGCACAGGAAGATCCTGCCTATGAGCTGATAGAGCTAGCACTGATGAGCAGCTCGAATCGGTACGATGTTGCAAGTCAGTTACTTCGAGTCGCGACACCCTCCTTGAGCAGCGCAGAGGTGTTGCCCTATGTGCTAGCCAAGGCACATGAACAACTCCTCATGAATCCCGATTTTGGAATGGTCTTGGCGCAAGGACTGTACCGATCTTGGTCTCGATCTAACTACGACTTTCCTGACGCTCTTGGCCTGTGCGGCTATTTCGAAGATGCCTATTCATTGGCTGAGGGCGGGACAGTTGGAACAGTTGACCAGATCAACCGGGAGTTGCTTGAGTTCACCGCCCGGTTTCGGGATCGCAATGGATTCGAGAGCGTGCTTAGCCGACAGCGTTCCAGTCTGGAGGCTGGCTCTGTGATGGCGCATGGGCTCAGGGAGTACCCGTCTTGAAAAAGGGGACAGATCTATAGTTACCGATGGATCTGTCCACTTTCTGTTATCCCCCACTTGGAGTCTGTGCCGAGCCAAGCCCAAAGAGGAGCCCGCCATGACCGCCGTCGATTGCCTCAAGTACTTACGCATCGTGCTGGTGTTGGCAGGCCTCGCGTGCCTTGCCCTCTACCCGCTCATGGTGTTCTGGCCGTCCGGTTGGGCCTGGCACACCGGTCACTCGGACTACCCGATGATGATCGTCGGCCTCTACGCCACGCTTGGCGTGTTCCTGATCCTGGCCGCGCGTGACCCGTTGGCCCACTTGAGCCTGATCGGGTTCACCGTGTGGTCCAGCGCCGTGCACGCAGGCATCATGACCGTCCAGGCGCTTACCCAGTCTGGGCAAATGGGGCACCTGGCAGGTGACGTGCCGGCACTGTTCATCGTGGCGGTGGCCTTGGCCGTTTTGACACGGCGCGCGCGGTCGGTCGCTCGGCCCAGGACAGGCAACGGGGCCTGAGAGCAGGATCAAACCAGGAGCGGTGTGGCTGCCGTCACCCGATTCTTATAGATATGCAGATCAAGCCCCACGGATGCCCACCCACGGCTCAGATACCCGCCCGACAGGTACGTGGCAGAGTCCCGGATATAGCCATTGGGATCCATCAACTGGGTATCGCTGATGTGCACGACGAAGTGGCCATTGTAGAAATCGAAGCTGAAGAAAGGCACCGTCCACGATTTGCTGATCAGGCTGATGATCAGATAGTCATCGCCCAGCACGCCGCCCGGCATCGCGCAGGTGCAGCCGCACGACCAGTTGACGCTGCTGCACGTCTGCAGCCCCATGCGCAGCCCGGCGTACCAGGGGCGCACGGACCAATTGGTGATGATCTCCGTCGGTGCATAAATGCTGACGGTGGGCTCATGCGTTTTCAGGTAGGTGGCAATGTTGGCGGGGGTGCTGCCCAGGAAGTTAGTGCAATCGACCGTGCGGGTATAGGTCATTGCGTGCGTGACTTCCGCGTCCACATCGGCGCTGACCCCGTCCGCCACCCCTTCCGTCAAACCCAAATCCCTCAGCCAATGCAGCACATACACGGCACAGGCAGCCCCGCAAAACGGGCCGTTGCCTTGATCAATCGGGTCGGTCATAACGAATGGCATGACTCGAATCTCTCCCTGAAAAATGCTGGCGGATCCCGCCTCTATTCCCTGAAAAACGCGCAACGACACCCGGCGTCCCAGACACTCTAGTGCAAGCGTACTTGGCGGATTTTGGACTTTTTAGACCGAGTCAACATGAGCAACCCGGTGGTTATAGCCATTGTGGATTCCCGGTCTTCAACTCCACTTCCAGACCCTGCACAATCCCCGGGCTCTGTGCGACAGGACGTCCTCATGCAACGGACTGCGATCTCAGTGATCCGCCAGTAAACGTGACAGCGACTGCGCCAACGCATCCCCATCACTACCGACAGACGAAAATGAAAAAAACGCTCATCGCGCTACTGGCAAGTTCAATACTCCCCCAAACAACGCCCGCTTTCGCCGACACCCTCAACGGCAAGAACCTCTATGCCCAGCGATGCGCCGTGTGCCACGGGCCGGACATCAAAGGCACCGGCCCGCTGGCCAAGCGAAGCAACCCGCCGACACCGGACCTGACGACACCCGCCTTCAAGAAACGGCTCAATGAATATCCGGGCGTTATCGTGTCTTCGGTCATTCTTCGCCCCAACGGCGACTTGATTCCAAGGACCCTGCGGGAGAACGGCGTGAAGATTCCGCCCCATGCCTGGAGCGTGAATGACTTTCGCGATTTGCATGAGTACATGACTGGCGTCATTTCAAAGGCGAAGTAGCCTTCAAATTGATGCATGAGAAAAGCAGACGAGCATTCACGATGACGCAAGAAAGCCTAATGGGGTGGACATATTTTCCATGTACGTCCGCTGCCTACCGTAAGCCAGCGCCTGTGAATGACATCAATCGCCGCCGGTAAACATGGTTAAACACAACCAGAATCAAGCAATTTAGCCAAACCACGAAATAACATCACGCGAATCAGAGTTTGTGGAGGTCAAGACACTGTTAATCGCGCAAAATTAAGAGCCTAGCAGGCTGCCAACCCCGCTTATTGACTTATGACCTTCCTAACCAGAGTCAACTATAAACCTTATGCTTCCACGGAAGCGCACACAGTGCCTTGGGAACCGGATTGTTCGTATTGGATAGTTAACAATTAATACAAAACCGATTCGCTACCGATTAAAGCGCCCTCAAAGCTGTATTCAGTACAAAAAGTACCTACCAAGACAAAAACAAAAATATTTATTGACATCTAGCAAGGCTGAATGATATTCATTAGCAGCCCTGAAGGGTAACCTAGTTGAATATAAATAAAGGAATAATTCATGTTCAAAAAAACAAAGCTCAAGCTCCTCGTTCCACGAGGATCAGCTTCGTGACATTCAAAGCTAGCCCTACCATAAATGGATACAGTGGAGGCTGCATCATGGAAGGGAAATATTTTGTTTATCGGCCAGACTGTGGCGGCCCAAGAATCCCTAACCATTGAAGCCCTAAATAGTTCACTGAGTACTCAGCATTGAGTACTCAGTTGTTATTTCAAAGAAAAGCCAAAGGAATGGCCGTGAGCAATAAAAGACAGCCCCATAGGGTATTTTCACCTTTTTCAGATAAAAACCTAGAGACAAAAAAAAAACCAAATAACACATGTGAACCCTGTATTTTCTGGAAAACTAATAGTCATAAACAAGAGCAACGGTAAAATCGTTGCCGATAATGACCAAGCCAAAATATTAGACAAAGACGAAATCCTTCGTCAAATTTCATTCGAAGAAAAAATAACGACTTCAAGCTATTGGGAGAATTGCCTATTACTACCTCCCGGATGTACGTACACACACGATCAAAAAAATAATACTGACAATATCAAAATTAATTTTCCTCACCAGGAAAGCATTGATAGCAACGAAACTCCTGATCCGTTTAACATACTTCTTACTTGCATCGCTGAAGAACATCAAAGAAATGGCCATTGCAAAATTGTGGTTCGGCTGTCCGGCGGCGTTGACTCAACATGCTTACTTCTTGCAGCCATAGAAATTGCTGGGGCAGACAATATTATTGCGATAACTTGGACCGATGAAAAATCCAGCTCCAACAATGATCGCAACGCTGCCACCGCCCTTTGCAGAAAACTAAATGTAAAACAACTTCTATTCAAGTTCGAGCCACATTATCTTTTTCAGAGTATCGAGCCAGGAGATCACTTATTTCTTCATTCCGGCATGGCGTCTGATAAAGTCTTCGAAAAAGAGAGAGAGTTCCTAAATTATAAACTGAATGAAGATTACATTGTACTGGATGGTCACGGTGGGGATCACCTTTTTTTAGATCCTGTTCCCGCTGCCGCATTTCATGATTTATTACGAAATAAAATTTTTTTTCAAGCCGTTAAAATTGCTGCAATGGTGGCAAAGCTAAGCGGAGCTAGCCTCTATGAAACGATGGTTAGCGAACGAAAGCAGCGAAATCATGAAAATCTTCTACGAAATCACTTTTTAAACGTAAAAACCCCACCTTCGCTGAACATAGAACAGCCAAAGAATCTATCAGATGAACATATACAGGCTGTGGCACAAGCCCTATGCCAGAATGCCTCAAGTTTATTTTCAAACAAACAAAAAATTAAGGTTGTGTACCCATTCACAACCAAACGAATGGTTGACTATGTGTTAAAACAGAACCCGTACGACATGTTCAACCATCACGAAGTTAGAATTCCACTAAAAAAATCCGTCAAAATAAAATATTCAGACATCCCCCTAAGAAGTGACAAGGGCCACATCACGGGCGCATACCAAAGAGCACTCAGGCTCCATGAAGAAAAAATCCTGAGTAGCCTAAGAGGTAGTTGGCTTGCAAAAGAACGCCTGATCAATGTTCCCAACATTGAAAAGGCACTCAAACGTTCAATGATGGGTATTGGTGGAATGGAAAAACTTCTAATTAAAGTAATTTGCGCCTCTCTTATAAAATAAGTCTGAATATATGAACATGCCTTTTCAGCCCCATGCGCACCACATCCTTATGCACGACCAACTCATAATCCTCAATGAAAGAGAGGACTCCTATATTATCCTTGATGAATCTCAATCAAGGGCACTAGTCAATGGAGACACACGTAGCGCGTCATACCTGGCGGTTATTACAGAGCTCTCCAAGCTAGGCATTATCAACAACTCAGCTGAAAAACTGCAGCCACTCAATAAGGCTTGCGAAAGCTATGAGGGATTAGACAACTATGTCTGGAAGACAAACAACATAAAAACACCAAGCAACACAAAACTCCTACCAACGCTACGCGCCTTAATGGACTTATTTCTGCTAAAAATAAACTTAGCATGGTTTGAACTAGAAGATACTTTAAATGAGATGAGAGCATCAAAAAACAAAGCAACATCAAAAATCCCACTTGACCGAACCGCTAATCTTGAACATTACGTTCGTGGAATCCACATCGCCTCTTTAGTTCTGCCATTCAAAATAAAATGCCTAGAGTCTTCTATATGCATATTCAAACATGCCACGAGGAACAATTTTTCCTGTGACTTTTTTATTGGCGTTCAACTGTACGACTTTCTTTCGCATGCGTGGGTAGAGATTGATGGGCAAGTAATAGCTGACGACAAGGATCTCTCAAAAAAGCTACCAAAAATCTTAACCATTTGAGGCAAAATCACATGAACTGGATCAATCAGTACATTAAGAGTTTTAGAATTATAGCAGCCAACTATCGTTGGTTCATCGCAGGATTCTCTGCAGTATCGGCGATATTCATCTTTTGCAGCGTTCTGAACTCTCTACTTCCAGTCTTGTTGCGAAGCGCCGCAAATACTTTCGAAAGTGAAAACAACGTTCAAGCAGAGTTTTTATTTTACTCCGGGTGCTACGCAGCTTTATGGACATTCTCACAAGTCCTCTCCAACATTCGAGGCGTCTTTTCCGCTTGGATACTTGCCAAGTGCGACGCCACCATTTACGAGGCCATTGTATCCAGAATATTTAGATACCCATATAGAGCACAGCAAAAACTTGATCCGGGATACGTAGTTGCAGATATAAACAGATCATCAAGTAGCTTCAGCATGGTAACAGTTGGTATTTTTTGGACAATTGTCCCCATAATAGTAGAAATCACGATCGCCATAAGTGTTCTTTATACAATAATGGGAGCGATGTATGCAGCCCTGTTTTTCGCTGTTTGCATAATACTAGTTAGCATCTCCATTTATGTCGCAAAATCTAGCTCTAGCATTCATAGAGCGCTATTCGAGGCTGACAACAACCTGTCCAGCTACACCATTGAGAGACTTGCTCGCGTCTACGATATAAAACTCAACAACACCCTGATGAAGGAATTTCAGTCCAGCAGAACTTTTTTTGACAATTATGTCAATACCATCAGAAAGGCAAATCTTGCTATGGGTGTAAAAATCGCTAGTCAGGGACTTGCGATTGGTACAGCGCTAGCATTTTTCATAATGCTTTCAGGGCTTAACTATGACTCGACCTTCACTGCCGGCGACTTCGTCATGGTGGTTGGGTATATAACCATGTTTACTTTGCAACTGCATATGCTAGCCGGAACCCTTATAAATCTACAGGCCCACCTAGTATCTTTAAACGATGGAATTAAATACATCGAAGAAAGTGTAATCAAACCTATTCACCCTCAAGAGCACTCAGAGATCGAAGGTTTTACCCTAGAAGGTGTTTCGCTAAAAAAAGACAACAAACCTATTCTTAACCAAATCAACTGCCAATTCAAAACCGGCATGAACATAATATCAGGCTGCTCCGGCGCAGGAAAAACAACGCTTATTAATGTACTGCTAGGATTTGAGCACGAATATACAGGTGCCGCATACTACAAGGGGCTTTCGATAACCGAAGCGCTTAGTGACCATATTCTTTCGGAAGTCGCCGTGGCTCCACAAAAACCGATTCTGATACCTGGAACTTTTAGGGATAATTTAATCTATGGAGCTGAAACGGTTAGCCCTCAACGATTGAGACAGGTTGTTGAACTATTAAGGCTGACTCCATCAGGTTCTGACATAGATACTTTTCTATCTAGTCCTATTGACATTTCGGGCAGTGGACTGAGTGGAGGAGAAAGACAGCGAATTGCCATTGGCCGAGCTATTTTAAGAGAAAAGCGGACAATTATACTGGACGAACCAACATCAGCTTTAGACGAAAAAAGCTCTCAAACAATTATTGACTGGCTCGTTCTCAACATACCGTGCCTGATAGTAGTCACACATGATGAAAATTTGAAGAAGAAATACGGCATTGCACTTGAACTTAGCAAAGAACCTATTGAACCGGAGGAGTGCATATAACATCTCCCCATATAATAGGTCACTTAATCAGCGATGGCAGCATTTTGAATCAGTACATGACTGGCGTCATTCCAAAGGCGAAGTAGCCTGGGACTTTGTCAATCCCAGCATCCATAGGAAGGGTAATGGGCCTTTGTGCTGGCCCATTCCCTGTTGCGTTACAGCGCCCGCACCGGAATGCAGATGTCGCAGCTGAATTCACCGGTCCGGACGTCAAATGCGGTGGCCGCTTCAAACCTCTCAAAGCAAGGCCGGTCGTCGCATTGCAGTCCGCTGGACGGCATCCACTCGCGCGTCAACCATGTCCAGGCGTTCGCCAATCCCTCGGTTTTCCCTTTGAAACCCGCCACGGCGTAACGGCCACCCGGCAGGACTTGAGTATCCACCTGGCCGCCGGCCACGAAATGCGCGGGCACTTCGACGCAAGCGTCATAGCGGCACTTGTCGGCCGGCGTGATCGAGGGGTCGTCATAACCGATGCCGTAGCACGTTTGGTCACTGAGGCCATTGGAGTGCATCCACGGCGCAATGGCCGCTCTCCAGAATTCGCCGATGGCCGGACCGTACGGGCCGATAAAACGTTGATACGCGACTCGCGCTTTTGGTAGATCAATGATGCGTACTTCCATGGCGATGGCTTCCAGTGGCCGATAAGAGCCGCCAGATTCACCGAACGCGCCCTCGCCTGCCTGATGGCGATTGCCGAAGACCTGATCAGGATTGCTCTCTTGGCCGCCGGGTGACTGCCCGATCGCGGCCGCCTGAGCCTTGAGCCGCTGAGGCGTGGTGTCGCGCCAGGCCGATGGCGTGCAGCCGAACTTGAGCTTGAACGCCCGCGCAAACGCCTCGCCCGACTGGAAGCCAGTGGCCAACGCGGTTTCAAGCACCGTTTCATGGCCGCCGCAGGCCAACCGTAACGCCGCCTTCTCGAGTCGTCGCCGCTGCGCATAGCTGCCAAGCGTCTCTCCCATCCAGGCGGCGAAAATCCGATGGAAATGGAAACGCGAGAAATTGGCGATGTCGGCCAAATGCGCGCCATCCAGAGGTTGATCGATGTGGGCATCGATGTAGTTGAGCACGCGGTTAATCCGTCGCGCGTACTCAGCGCGGGAGGCTTGGGCGGAGGGTTTGGTGGTCATGTTGGGTAGTCTGAAGGTTACCGTTCATGGGGGTGTTGAGCTGTTGAGGTTCTGCGACAACCGTAGCTCGTTTTATCGACGTAGGATTGAGTATTCGCGACTGGCGAGTTTTGCTTGTTGCCGCCGTCAGCTGTGGGTCGAAGGCGGCCTCATTTTCCATGGCGGCTATCGGCCAATAGCAGTCGTTCGCGGCCGGCTGCTTACGACCCATAGCTGCCGGTCAGCATCGGCGGAAATTGGCTGAATTTTGATATCTAGACGAGGCTATTGTGTCCGCTTTCGGTTTTTTTCATGGTTGTATTAATTGCGCTCTACACAGACCTGCTGAAACCACGCCGAAAAATTCGGCCACCTTTCATTCGTCGCGCCATTGTAAGACCAAAAACTTACCTCACCGGTTTTGTGAGACGCAGAAGTAGTCGCCATTGCCCTCAACGAAAGGGAGCCAGTCCTTTGGTACACCGCTATGGTTCCATGCTGACTCGGCAATTTGAAATATGTCGACATCGCTGCTCCCAGGAAGAATAACAGCGGGTTCAAAATAGGCATTCGCCACGTTACTTCCCCCCCTTTAAAAACTCGACATAGGCGGGAGGAAAATGGAAGTAAGGTTACGTTCTGCTTCTGCGATATCTGCGTCTTCAAGGACACGGAACGGATCGCTAATCACAAACGAGTCACCTTACGCTAGGATTAATGAGCAAACTGTTTGGTTCCGTCAGCGGAACCTGGCTATCGAAGGATTAAAAACTTATACCCCAGCGAGGCCGGGACACGGAGTTATCAGGAGGGGCGCAGTCCCAATAATCAAGTCTGGTCGCGGCCTGCTGCATGGCTAGAATTGTCTAGGTGAGTTCACCTTACGTATACCACTGGACAGCTCTGCTACCACTCGGCCGACGGACAAATCTGTGTGATAATAGCTCTGCGCGGGTGATCGCATGCGGTTGGACGATATGCTTCTTAGAATATTGATATGAGATCAAGATTTGAATCCGGAATATATACACCCACCCCCTAAATTCAGTGCTGCTGCGTGGGTCTATTGAACAGACGCATTACAAACCAGTTGGAGTTGTAAAAAAATGACAGAAGAGCTCAAGGAGAAAGATATTTTTCTTTATCGCCCCATGCGAGATAACGAATATAATTCATGGGAAAATCTGTCTGTAGATGATTATGCTCAGGATTTAATGGCTAGCCATCTCTACAGTCAAACCAAAGCGAGATCAGAGGCTTTCAGAACCTATAGAGTCGCATTGCCGCAAGGAATGAACACGAAGAACAACCATTTTCGAGTTTACGAAACTGGGGGGCAGGTGGCTGGATACATTTGGTTCAGTGTTGATAATGACTCAGCGTTTCTGTCAGATATAATTTTACTTCCTGAGTTTCAGGGTAAAGGTATAGGGAAGAGTTTTATTTGTGAGCTTGTAAATGAACTAGGCGCTCTAAAAATCAGTGAGCTAGAGCTCAGAGTGTCTCCTGACAATCATCGTGCTATGAATTTATACAGAAAGTTAGGTTTTCGAATCACTGGCTTTGACATGAGTCTCTTATTGGATACAGAAGCACCGTGTGGATAATTAGCTAACTTTCAATCAGCTGATGATTGGTAAGTGGATAGGCAACATGCCTTGCACAAGACAGGCAAGCGTCCCCTGATGCGGTAGCAAGTACCCGATCTCACTGGCCCGCTGTGTCGGCAGTCGTGTCAGCACATCTTTGAGATAGGCATACGGATCATGCCTATTCATGCGCGCCGATTGGATCAGCGCCTCGACCATCTACAGCGCCATTGCAAATCCGGCGGCACAATCGCTGGCACCCCACAGACCGTGGGCACTGTCGGTCTAATGGATGCGCGCCAGGCGTAGAAGATGGCTGCCGTGAGTCCAGCTGGCCGGGAGATGGTGGACCAACACGGGTCGGCGTGATTGCCGGGCGAGCAAGAAAAGGCTCCCGCACAGGAGCCAGGTGTGGGAGCAGATTGAGCATAGGGCGGAAGTCAATGTAACGGTGGTGAAAGACCGTAATCGGCCAGTAGTATCAAGCTTTAAAAGCTTCCTGCACGCTGTCTGATTCGAGAATGCTCAAGAGGTGGTGTCGATCAAGCCTCTTGTCGAATCACCGGCGGCTCAGTCAGCATCCTCGTTCATGAATGATTGGGCTATGGACGATACGTCCTGGTCGCCATGCCCCATTGATTGCGCGTGCTGAGCCACTTGGCACACAGCGTCGAAGACCGGGGTACGGCGATCACACGCAGCGGAGAACGAAGCGGCAAGGGGCCTGTGCTTCGAGACTTAGGTATCCACGCGGCTTTGAAAATGGCGGTGAATGTCTGCTCTTGGCTGTGGATTCAACCGGCCGACGCAACCGCCGGCACGATCAGTACACTGCGTGACAGCCAGGAAGCGATTGATGTCTGCCGCCGTCAACAGTCAGGCAACCCGTCCCCCGCCCCTATCAACATCTGCACCAGATTCTCCGGCCACACCGTTTCCTGCGTAGTGTTCAACGCCTGAACCGACCACCAACGATGCTCAGCCATGACCTTCTTCTCATGCTCGGTCCATTCCGCACGGCAGAGGCCGTTGTCCGGAACATGCACGACAAAATACTGCTCGACCGCCAACACAGGTTCTCCGCTCGGCAACAGCAGCGACACTCTGCGCTCCGCCACGGGGCCGGCCACTTCGTTGACGTGAATGCCTGTTTCCTCACGCAGCTCACGGATGGCCGCGGCGTGAAACGTTTCGCCTTCCTCCAGGCCGCCGCCCGGCGTCGCCCAGTGGCTGGTGCCGGCCAAGGCATCGTCGTGGTGGCAGAACTTGAACAGCAGGACTTCCAGAGAAGGGTTGATGACCAATAGCCGGGCTGCCTTGCGCTCTCGCATCTGTTCGTTCCCTGAGTGAAAAGGCGCGCAGGTTAAGGGTGACTCCGGGCTACGGCAAGGCACAAACTTCACCCGCCGCGTCAGTGCCAGCAACCGACCCCGTGCGCTCGCTGGACAGGTGCGCTTGCGGCCGATAGCCTCCCCGCCTGACCTCACCTCACGGACCGACTGCGGGGAACGTAAAACATGATGTTGAGACTGGATCAGCCGTTCTCCGAACAAGAGCTTGCGCAAGCCGATGAGCTGGAGCTTTACAACGTTTCAGACAAAACATGGCCCATCGTGCTGTCCCATTGCAACGCCGTCGAACTTCAACTCCACCCCCTGAAGCTGACATCACTTGAGGGAATCGCCGGGTTAACGAACACGCGGCGATTGAAGTTGGAACGGGCGAAGAAAATTGAAACGCTGGCGCCTGTCTTCCAAATGAAAGGCCTGACGCACCTCACCGTCGAAGAGTGCGTGGGACTGCATCGGCTCGACGGGATCGAAGCCTTGAGCGAACTGACTGAACTGCGCCTGACCGGCACCTTGTGGGGCGGCTCGACACCGCTGCGCCTAAACACCCTCGAACCGCTGTTACGCCTTCCCAGGCTCAACAAGCTGTCGCTGGCGAACCTGAAGCTGGGCGACGACGATATCACTGGCCTTGCCCGCTGCACCCACCTTCGCCATTTGAGTTTGACCAATCAGTTTGATCGCGCTCAGGTTGCCTTTCTCGCCAGCCGGCTGAACGGGCAACTTCTCGAACCTTTGAAGGCCTACGTCACAACACATATCGGTTGCGCGACGTGCAATGGCCCGACGGCCATGTTCACGGGGCGGAGAATGCCTTTCCTTTGCTCGGCCTGCGATGCTCCGAGGTTTCAGAAGCTGACCCGTCAGTTCGAACAGATGGTGATCGATGCATCGCTCCCGGCGATGTCGCAATCTGTATAGGGCAAGATCTTTTGGGGCTGCACCCGACAGAACCGGCCCGCCAACGGCAAGCCTTTGCGGCGACCGGACGCAAACGCATTTGAAGGTTACCGGGCGATTTGATGAAATGGCCGCGCGGTTGTGCGAAGCAGCCGTCGTCTGAAGAGAGTGGAAAAATGAACCGTCGCAAAAAGATCAATCAACTGCTCAAGGCCCACGCGAAAAAGGCCAGCGCCAAACTGGCGCCCAAGAGCAAACCCAAGTACATCTGCAAGGCGGACCGGTTGAAGATGGCGGCCGAGGCCAGTCAGGCGTCGGCCGAGGTTGCGCAGGACGCCGCGCCGGTTTGACCGTTTGGGGCGGTTCGCTGCGCTAGCGCTGCTGCAAGGCGATCTTGACCCCCAGCCCGACAAACAGCGTCCCGATGATTTTCCCTTCCCAGCGCCGCAGCTTCGAAAGGCCTTTGATGCACCGGCTCAACGGGCGGATGCTGACGGAGATCAGGCTGGTGTAGATCGCGCTGAGCCCTGAGAAGATCAGGCCCAGCACGGCGAACTGGCTCAACGACGAGCCCGATTCCGGGTGAATGAACTGCGGCAGGAACGCCAGGAAGAAAATCGCGGTTTTCGGGTTCAGCACTTCGGCGCCGACGGCCTGGAAATAGGCCTGCCCCGGGGTCACGGCAGGCAGTTTGGCCTGTGCGGCAGCGCCCGGCTTGGCCAGAAAGGCGCACACGCCCAGATAGATCAGGTAGCAGGCGCCGACGATCTTCACCACGTTGAAGGCCAGCGCCGACGTCATGAGAATGGCCGACAGCCCCAGCGCCGCGCTCAGCGTATGCACCAGGTCGCCGGAGGCGACGCCCAGCCCGGTGGCGATGCCCACTTTGCGTCCGCCCTGCAGGGTGCGCGTGATGACCAACAGCACGGCGGGGCCGGGAATCAAGAACAGGCCGATCACCACGGCCACGTACGTCACGATAGATGCCGGATCGAACATCGCGTATCCCCCTCAAGGCAGTTCAGCGCCACAGTTATCCTGATCTGGCCGCCGAAAGCAACCGGGGGCCTTTCTCCCCGTGCGCGCCGACGTGAAAACAGGCTTAATGCCCAGGCAACTGAATGGCACTCGCATCGGGTATCGACCACGGACGAAGGCAGGCGCACCCAACGGCGGCCCCGGTTGTTCGTGATCTTTTCTGCTCAAGGACGATAACGACATTGAAAACAGCTTTCGGCGCCCTGCTCCTGACCGGCCTGACAACCCTCGCACTGGCTGACGAGCCCCCGGTCGGCTTCCATGCTTCGACACTGCCGGACACGGGCAACGGGCGTGCCGTGGAAATGGTCGTCTGGTATCCCGGCGCGACGGCCGCAGCAACGCAACTGATCGGCGATGACGTGGTGTTCATCGGCGCACCCGCCGTGCGCGACGCGCCGCCCGCGGCCGGCGAGCATCCCTTGGTCGTGCTGTCCCACGGGTTCAGGGGCAACTGGAACAACCAGACTTGGCTGGCCAGTGCCTTGGCCCACCGGGGTTACATCGTCGCCGCCGTCAACCACCCCGGCACCACCACCCACGACCGCAGCCCTGAGGCCGCAGCGCAGTTGTGGCAACGTCCCGTCGACATCAGCCGGGCCATCGAGGCCGTCACCGCCCAGCCTGAGAGGTTCGGAGCGGTGGCCGAGCGCCGGATCGCGGTCATGGGCCACTCGCTGGGCGGCTGGACTGCGCTCGAGATCGCCGGTGCCCGATTCGATCCGGAGCGTTTCGCCGATGACTGCAAAGCCCACCCGAAGTTGGCCAGTTGCACCGTTTACCGGCAGATGAACCCCGCAGGCACCGCAGAATCCAGAACCGCCCAGGGCGCCGACTGGCGCGATAAACGCGTCACGGCGGTGGTCACCTTGGACCTGGGCCTGGCACGGGGGCTGACCGATGCGAGCCTTGCCGCGCTGCCGGTGCCCACGTTGGTGATCGCCGCCGGCGTGCCGTCGCCGGAGCTGCCCGCACAGCTGGAGTCCGCCCACTTGGCCAAGCGTTTGCCCCCGGCCTCAAGCGCTTACGTCGAAATCAGCGACGCCAGTCACTTCAGCTTCCTTTCGCGGTGCAAACCCGGCGCGCAGGCGTTGCTCGAAGAAGACTCGCCCGGCGACGGCATCATTTGCCGGGATGGCGACAACGGCCGCCCGCGTGAGGCGATCCAGCAGCAGGTGACTACGCTGATCACCGAGTTTCTGGCCCAGACGCTCTCTGGCCGATGACCGGCGCAATCCACCGTCGCAAGCCCCGCCCAGCATCACAGTTGCGCGATGCCGACGGCGGTCTTGCGGTGAGATGGATGACCTCTAGAGAGACCTGAAACGATGAACCGCCGGAAAAAGATCAATCAACTGCTGAAGGCTCACGCCAAAAAGGCCAGCGAACAGCCTTCGAGACAATGACGATGTCCCGCTTATCGCTCGTGAAAATTGACTTGAGTGAAGTCAGAAGTTCCGCCGAACTGCATGCCATCCTGAGAGATGCACTTCAGTTCCCTGGCTGGTACGGCTGCAACTGGGACGCTTTCTGGGATGCCATTACAGGGCTCGTTGAAATGCCCCGGCACTTGCATCTTTTAGGGTGGAACATTCTGTCGGGGCGCTTGCCGGAAGAGGCAAGGCTCCTGCAGAAATGCCTCGCACACATGAAAACCGAATACCCGGAATTCGCGCCGGATGTTGAGTTCCTGTAGTTGGTTTTCCGGCCGACACTCAACAACCGGCCTGCAAATACTCACTCTGCGGCCAGCCCTCATCGGCCCGCCGCAGAGGTTTTGCCCTTACGTCCCTTACGTCTTGGGCTCGACGTTATCCAGCGCCTGATTCACCGCCACCTCCCCCAGCATCACCAGTTGCGCGATGCCGACGGCGGTCTTGCGGTGGATGGGCTCCAGCACGGCGGCGAAGTTGTTGAGCATGGCGCCGGCCGAGCCCAGGGATTCGCTGGCGTTGGCCAGCAGGGATTCGGTGTCGTAGACCGGGTTGGCCAGGTACATCGGTTCGGGCGCCTGACGGTGGCCCAACAGGGGGGACGGAGGGTTGAGGTAGTGGTCGAGGGCGCGTTCGGCGGCTTCGTTGAGTTTTCGCGAATCGGCGGATTCGTACGGGGATGCCGGATCGGTGACGGGTGGATTCGGTGTTGGCTTGAACATAGATGAATCTCCAGAGTGAAAAATGGAGCCATCAGCTTCGCTACCAAACGAAGGGTGGTGGCCATACGCAGGTTGGTAGACCGGTCACCTGGATACCCGGCGCGTCCGAAAACGCCCTACGCATGGCCACCATAAAACAGAGGACGAAAAGTCCCTGCATACGGCTTTTGCGATGCGACAGGTAAGCCGGGCTACCAAACCCGATCACTGTTCTTCAGTGACCCGAAAACGATAAGACCCACCCCCCAGACGCACAAGCCGGCGGATTCTGGCGCAGGCGTAGGCAACGGCGCAAGGCGTCGTAGCCTTGGGGAAGTAACCGTGGGTGTCTTTAAACACCACGACTTAAACACCACTGGCGTCGGCCCTCTCCCCTGCCCTGCGCGTCGGCCGGGCCGAACCTGCACGGGCCGCGCTCAGTCCTCCCACGAGGCGGGCTTGACCACGACCAGGCTGCACGGCGCACGGTTCAGCACGCTTTCGGCGGTGCGGCCGAGCAAGCGCCCCACGATCCCGCGATACGCCGAACCCAACACCAACATGTCGAAGGCGCCTTGGCGGGCGAACCGGACGATGACCTCGTCGGGAATGCCCGTCAGCAGGTGCCGACACGCCGGGGCGATGCCGTAACGCTCGGCCAGGGTCGCGAACGCCTCTTCCTGGGCGTCGTTGATCGCCTCGCTCAGGCGCGGGTCGAGGCAAGCGGTCGGCCTGCTCAAGGGAGCGCCGTCCGTCACCGCCCAGCGCGTCACGTTCAACACGTGCAGCGAGGCGCCGCAGCGCTCGGCGAGCGTCGCGGCCACGTCCAGTATCCGGTCGTTCAGGCCTTGGGTGAGTTCTTCGAGGTGGGACAGGTCGACCGCCGCCAGAATCTTCTGCGGCGCGGGGTGGACGGCGTCGGTGACCAGGTGCAGGGGCGCCGGGCACTCGCGCATCAGTTGCCAGTCCGCCGGGCGATGGAAGGCCCGGCCCAGCGCCACGACATAGCGGGCGTCCTTGATCACCAGGTCGGGATGGAAATCGTTCACGTAGTCCAGCAGGTGCGCCGGGCTCGCCTTGGACCAGACCACTTCGGTGGTCACCTGCAGGCCCGCGCACTGCTGGAACCGCGCCTGCTGTTCCAGCCAGTGGCGGTGCACCTGCAGATAGCCTTCCCGCGCCTGGGCCATGGCTTCGTGATCCAGCAGGCCGGCCACGGCCAGCACCCGGACGTAATCGAACGCGACAATGTGCAGCAGCGCGCCGCTTGCGCAGGCCAGGGCCCGCGCCCGTTCGAAGGCCGGGGTGCGCACCGTTTCGCGGGGCGCGATCAACAGAATCCGCTTGAGCTTGACCATCGCACGCTCCCGAAGGGCCGTGGCCGGCGCTGCGTGTTCACACCGCCAAGACGCAGCAAGGCACCTGGTAGAGGATGTGCTCGGTGGTGCTGCCCAGCAGTTTGCTCAGGCCGCGGGACTGCACCCGGCCCATCACGATGACGTCGACGTGGCGCTCTTCGGCGAACTGGCTCAGCACGTTGACCGGCTGGCCGTCGATGAAGTGACGGCACTCGGACGGCACGCCGAAACGGCTGGCCAGGTGCAGAAAGGCCTTTTGCATGTCGTCGCGCATGGCCCGCGTGAGGTCGGCCAGGGGGAAGCCGCCCATGTCCGCCAGGTAGGCCGCCGACAGGTCGCAGGCGCTCACCAGGTGCAGCTCCGCGTCGCACTGGATGGCCAGGGCGTTGGCCTGGCGGATGATCCGTTCGTTCAGTTCGCTGTCGGCGGACTCGCTGTCCGAGACCTCGACCGCCGCCACCACTTTGCGCGGCAGCACGTAGCCGTTGCCGCCCACCAGGTAGATCGGCACGGGGCAATGGCGCAGCAGGTGCCAGTCCAGCGGGGTGAAGAACGCGCGCTTGAGGGACGAGACCTGCTCGATTTCCTTGATCAGCAAATCGGGCCGGTACTCGGCGACGTGCTGGAGGATGTCGCGCTCGATGTCCTGCGCCCAGACCACCTGCGACGTCACCTCGATCCGGCGGCTGCGCAGGTTGTCCACCTGAGCGTCGAGCATCTGCCGGTGCTCCTGCAGGAAGCTCTCCCGCGCCTGCGCGCGGTTGCCCTCTTCGAGCAGCGACAGCCCCTTGAGCGACGGCATCAGCGCCAGGATGTGCAGGCCGGCGCCGCTGGCCTTGGCCAGCGCTGCGGCATGGTTCAGCGCCGACGACTGGCGCAGGAGCGGGTTAGTGATCAATAGCAACCGTTGATACTGGCTCATGCCAATCTCCCTTCAGGTGGGTGAAACCCACGTCTGTCCCCTCAATCGGCAATGCCGGCGGCATCGCCCGTTCGTGTCTCACCCGCGGCATGCCCCACCGCCAGCAGGCTGCCCGGCACCGAGTAGAGCGCCCGTTCGGTGTTGCTGCCCAGCCACCGGTCAAGGCCGGTGCGGTGCACGGTGCCCATCACCACCACATCGGCCAGGTACTGTTCGACGAACTCGCTGATGACCGGCACCGGCAGGCCCATCACGAAATGCCGGCGTTCGGGCGGCACGCCATGGCGCTCCGCCAGGTCAATGAAGGCCCGGTGCATGGATTCGCGCAGGGACTCGACGAAGTCCGCCCCCCAGCCGCTGACCAACGGCGCATCGCCGTTGAACGCCGGCGTCAGGTCGTAGGCATACAGCAGGTGCAGCGGCGCGTCGCATTGGATCGCCAAGGCGCTGGCGGAGCGGATGATGGTGTCGTTCAGGCCGCTGGCCATGCCGGCGGGGTCGAACGGGTCGACCGCCGCCACGACACGGTGCGGCAGGCTGTAGCGGATCTGGTTGACCAGGTGCACGGGCACCGGGCATTCGCGCAGCAGGTGGCAGTCCAGCGGCGTGACGAACACCCGCTTGAGCAACGGCTCCAGGGTCACGTCCTTGATCAGCAGGTCGGGCTGCAGATCCTGCACGCAGCGCAGGATGTCCAATTGCGGGTGGGTGGTGAACACCACCTCCACCGTCACGTCCAGGCCCAGCCCCGACAGTTGCTCCAACTGATCGGCGACCCAGCGGCGGTGATGGCGCAGGTAGCGCTGGTATTCGGCCTCGTCGATCTTGTCTTCCCACAGGTGAACGACCGGTGCGGGCTCCGCGAACACCCGCACGTCCAACGCGGCCCCGCTCGCCCCCGCCAATGCCACGGCACGTGACATGGCCGGGGACGGATGCAGGGTCCGGTCAGCGATCAGCAGCAAACGCCGGTATCGATCCATTTCACGCCTCCGCAAGACAATTTCAGGCCTTCAGCTTGGCCTCGGGGGCTGCGCACCCGTTTGATTTACGTCAACCGGGCGCCATGCGCGGCCCGCCCTCGTCGGGCTTGCGTCTGCAGCATGGGCCTGTGCGCCGGGCGCGCGTTGATCTTTGTCAGCCCTTGGGCGAATCGCCGCTCAATGCACCAGCAGACCGGCCCACATGGCCAGAGTCAGCAGGAGCTGTCCGGGGATGACATACGCGGCGTACCGCCGCCCGCCGCTGACCCAGGCCACCAGGCATTTGCTCAGGGCGTTGCTGGTCAGGGCCAGCAGCACCGGCGTCGCGACGGCGCTGTAGGCCAGCAGCCCGCCCTTGGCCAGCGAGGCGATGGAGGCTGTCGATGAATGGGCATCGGCGAACCCGCCGAGCAGCGCCGTCACCCTCACGCCCGCCTCGCCGAAGCGGTCGAGCATCAGCGACGACAGGAACGTCACCCCGGCCATGGTCAAGGCGACCGCCAGCGCGAGCTTGAGGTTGAACGCCCCGCCGACCTTGACCGGCTGCCCGGCGTTGGCCGCCGGCCGCAGGAACAGCAAACCGAGACTGAACAGCAACGCGGCGCCGAACCCGGCCAGCAGCGGGTTGCGCAGGTACGGCAGCAGCGCCGTGTCGACCGTGCCGAGGATCAGCGCGATCTGGGTCACCGTCGCCAGGTTCGACACGATGGCGGCTGCGCTCAACACTTTGAGGTTGTCCGGCTCCTGGCGGGCGATGTGCCCCATGGCGGCGACGGTCATGGTGCCGGAGGCGAAACCGGACGCGATGGCGCTGACGACGTAGCCGTAGCGCACCCCCAGCGTGCGCACGGCGATGTGCCCGACGGCGCCGACGCCCATCAGCAGCACGGTCAACGTGCACAGCGTGCGCAGGTTGAGCGCCGAGTACGGGCCGAGGTAGCGGTCGGGTGTGAGGGGCAGCACCACCAGTGCGGCGATCAGCAGCACCAGGCCGTCGCGCATCTCTGCGTCGCTCAACTGGCTGCGGGCGAAGTGGTGCAGCCGGCGCCGGTAAGCCAACAGCCCGGCCATCACCACGCCGATGGCGACCGCCAGTTCCGGCGCGGTGCCGCACAGCGCGCCCAGCAGGGCCACGGTGATCAAGGCCACTTCGCTGGTCACGCCGGGATCGCGGCTCAGGCTGCGCCAATAGGCCACGCTGACCAGCACGGCCAGGCAGCCGCCGACGACGCCCACCAGCGGCGGGCCGCCCACCTGCATCGCGACGTAACCGAGCAACGCGGCGATGGCGAACGTGCGCAGCCCGGCGCAGGCGCGGCTGTCGCCCCGCCCCTTGTGCCGCTCGCGCTCCAGGCCGATGAGCAATCCGATCCCCAGCGCGGCGGCGGCGCCCGCCAGTTCCAGCGCGGCATTCATGAGCCTGTCCCCCGAGCGTCTCGCACCCCGCCCAGACTGCGCCGCCGGGCCCTGGCGGCACTTGATAATGATCAACAATCCATGACGCGGGCCACGTCCGACCGCCCGTCGGCGGCACGCGGGCCCGTCGCCGGTTGTTGATAAAGGTCAAGCCCCCCGCCACCGCCGGTCGCACCCTGTGGGCATCGATCCCAAACGCCTCGCCACAGGAGTTTCGTCATGTCCGAGCCCTCGCGTTTCATGCTGGTCGCCTCACCGCTGATGGAAAACAGCCCCGCGTTCGACCGCGCCGCGGCGTTGGCCAAGGCGTCGGACGCGGCCCTGCACATCGTGGCCTTCGATTATCTGGAGGGGCTGGCCACCGCCGGGATGGTCAATGAACAGGCGCTGGAACAGATGCGCATCGGCTACACCGAGCGCCATCGCCAGTGGCTCGAAGAGCAGGCGCGGCCCCTGCGCAAGATCGGGGTGCCGGTCACCACCGAAGTGGTGTGGGTGGAGCGGCCGCTGCAGGAAATCCTCATCCACCTCAGGGAGCAGCCCATGGCGGCGCTGATCAAAGCCCTGGAGCCGGAATCGTTCCTGTCGCGCCTGATGTTCACCCCGCTGGACATCCACCTGCTGCGCGAATGCCCGGTGCCGCTGCATTTCGTCAGCCACGTCGGGCACGCCCTGCCGCGCAGGATCCTGGCGGCGGTGGATCCGTTCCACCGTGAGGGCCAGTACGCCGACCTCAACGACAGCATCCTGCGCGAGGCCGTGAAGCTGGCGAGCATCTGCAACGCCGAGCTCGATGTGATCTACGCCCATGACCTGTCGTCGATCAGCGCCGATGAGTTCGGCTTCGACAATGCCTCGGCGTTCTTCTCCTCCAGCGCCGCCAAATCGCTGTTCGACGCCCAGGCCGACGCCTTCCGAGACATGGCCGAACGCAACGGCATCGCGCCGGAACGCCGGCACATGGTGATGGGCAACCCGGCCAAGGTGCTGTGCAGCTACGCGGCCGGGTATGACATCGACATGATCGTCATGGGCCGGGTCGGCCACCATGGCGCGGGCCGGTTGGTCGGCAGCACGGTGGAACACCTGCTGTACAAGATACCGTGCAGCGTCTGGGTGATCGCACCGCAGACGCTCTGAGCCCGGCGCGCTGCGTCAGCTGCGGTCACGCCCGCCGAGCATGCGGTCGAGGGTGTCGTCGCCCACCCAATAGTGGTGGAACAGCCCGGCGGCCGCATGCAGGCCGATCAGCCAGTAGCCGGCGCTGCCCAGCAGTTCGTGCCAATGCTTGAGCTGCTTGGCCAGGTCCGGATCCACGGCCACCGGTGCCGGCAGGTGAAAGCCGAAATAGGGGAACGGCTTGTCGCCGGCGGCGAGCATCAGCCACGCCAGCACCGGGGTGGCGATCATCAGCACGTACAGCGCCAGGTGCATGAGGTGCGACACGCCGGTCTGCCAGGCCGGCGGCGCGGGGGTGATCGGCGGGCGCGGGGTCAGGCGCCCGAACAGGCGCAGCCACACCAGCACGAAGATGCTGGCGCCGAACACGCCGTGCAGGCCCATCAGCAAGCCCCGCGCTTCGCTGCCGCGGGGCATGAAGCCTTTGAGTTCGACGCAGGCGTACACCCCGACGAACAGCGCCAGCATGAGCCAGTGCAAGGTGATCGACAGTTTTCCGTAACGGTTGACGCCAGTGTCGCGGGCCATGGGGGGAACCTCCTGATTGTGTGGGCGACTCGATCCGGTTGCCGGCGAACCGACGGCGACACCCTGCCCGCGAAGTCTTAAGCCAATCTGAAGATGGCCGCCCGGCCCTCGCTTTTCTCACCTTCAGACTTCGTTAAGAAATGGCTCGGATACTGTCCCCGAACCCATTGAGGGAGGCGCCCGCCCCATGCCCGGCTCCGACTGGAACATCCCCCTGCCCCTGCACTTCGGTCAGGCCGAGACACCGCAGATGCGCCTGTCGGGCGCCCTGCCCGACGAGCCTTTGCGCGAGACGTTCGAAGCGTTCATCCAACAGCGTTTCCGAAAGGCCCACGGCGCCGACATCCGCCATTTCATGCCGCAGCTGTTCGGCATGCACGACGGCGCCGGTGAGCTGTGCGCGGTGGCCGGCGTGCGCCGCGCCCATCTTGAACCGCTGTTCCTGGAGCGTTACCTGGACGAACCGATCGAGCCGCTGATCAGCGCCGCAGCCGACCGCACGGTGATGCGCACCGCCATCGTCGAAGTCGGCAACCTCGCCGCCAGCGACACCGGCAGCGCCCGCATGAGCATCATCGCCATCACCTACCTGCTGGCCATGGGCGGCCTGGAATGGGTGACCTTCACCGGCAACGTCGGCCTGGTCAACAGCTTCCACCGCCTCGGGCTCAAACCGGTGACGCTGTGCGCCGCCGACCCGCAACGCCTGGGCGACGACCGTCACCAGTGGGGCAGCTACTACGAAAGCAAGCCCTGGGTGCACGTCGGCAATATCCGCGCCGGCTTCATCCATTTGCGCAACATCGGACTGTTCAGCCGGCTGGGATTGCCGACCTCCCTCGAAGGAGCCTGCCATGTCGCTTGAACGGCAACGATTCCAGGAAACCCTGCGCGAACACGCCGGGCGCAACGACAACGCCCTGGCGCTGTGGGGCGACACCCTGAAAATCAATTACACGACGCTGTACGCCGAGGTGATGTACCGCCAGCAACGTCTGCGCGATGAGCAGGTGAAGGTGGTCGCCCTGGCCCTGGACAACGGGGTCGAGGCGATGCTCTGGGACTTGGCGGTGCTGTTCGAAGGCCTGGCCTGCGTGACCCTGCCGCCGTTCTTCAGCCCGGCGCAAAGGGCCCACTGCCTGGCGCAAAGCCAGGCCGAACGGGTGATCGCCGAGCCGGAACTGGCCGCGGAACTGCTCGCCGTCGGCTACACCCCAAACGGTGAGTTCTGGTGCCGTTCGTTCGACGGCCCCGGCCGCCTGCCCGCCGGCACCGCCAAGCTGACCTTTACCTCCGGCACGTCCGGCACCCCCAAAGGTGTGTGCCTGAGCGCCGACAGCCTGCTGCGGGTGGCGCGGGAACTGGAACAAGCCAGCGCCCCCACGGCGCCGCGCCATCACCTGACCCTGCTGCCGCTGGCGATCCTGCTGGAAAACCTCGGCAGCTACGCCGCGCTGTACGCCGGCGCGACGCTGAGCCTGCCGAGCCAGCAGACCTTGGGCATCCGCGGCGCCAGCGGCGTCGACCTGCCGGCGCTGCTCGGCTGCCTGGCCGGCCGGGCGCCCGAGAGCCTGATCCTGGTGCCGCAGTTGCTGTTGCTGCTGGTCAGCGCCGCCGAACAGAAAGCCTTCAATCCGCAATCGCTGCGCTTTGCCGCCGTCGGCGGCGCGCGGGTCTCTCAGGACCTGCTGTACCGGGCGCAACGGGTCGGCCTGCCGGTCTACGAAGGCTACGGCCTGTCCGAATGCGCCTCGGTGGTCTGCCTCAACCGGCCCGGCGCACGGCGGCCGGGCAGCGTCGGCCAGCCCCTGCCCCACGTCGAGGTGCGGCTGGCCGAGGACGGCGAGGTGCTGATCAAGGGCTCGACCCTGCTCGGCTACCTGGGCGAACCGCCGCACAGCGGCGAGTGGTGGCCCAGCGGCGACCTCGGCGAGTTCGACCCGGAAGGCTTTCTCTACCTCAAGGGCCGCAAGAAGCATCAGTTCATCACCAGTTTCGGCCGCAACGTCAATCCGGAGTGGGTCGAGTCGGAGCTGACCCAACGCCAGCACATCGCCCAGGCCTTCGTGTACGGCGAGGCCTTGGCGCACAACCATGCCCTGCTCTGGCCGCACCGCCCGGACTGCACCGACGAACAACTGGCGGCCGCCGTCGCCGCCGCCAACGAGGCGTTGCCCGACTACGCCCAGGTGCACCGCTGGACGCGCCTGACACAACCCTTCACACCGGCCAACGGCCTGCTCACCGCCAACGGCCGCCCGCGCCGCGACGCGATCGTCGCGCAGTACCACGGCCTGCTCACCGAACCTGCCCTTTCCGAGGACTCCGCATCATGAGTTTTTTCGACACCCTGCAAGAAGCCACGCAGCAGGAACGCCACGCGCTGTTCAACCTGCCGGTCATCGTCGACGCGCTGCAAGGCCAGGTCACCCTGGAGAGCTACCGGGCGTTCCTCGCCCAGGCCTACTACCACGTCCGCCACACTGTGCCGCTGATGATGGCGTGCGGCGCGCGCCTGCCGGCACGCCTGGAATGGCTGCGCAAGGCGGTGTGCGAATACATCGAAGACGAGTACGGCCACGAGCAATGGGTGCTCGATGACATTGCCGCGTGCGGCGGCGACCGCGATGCGGTGCGCGACGGGCAGCCGTCGCTGCCCATCGAGCTGATGGTCAGCTTCCTCTACGACCTGATCGCCCGGGGCAACCCGGTGGGCCTGTTCGGCATGGTCAACGTGCTGGAAGGCACCAGCATCGCCCTGGCGACCCATGCGGCGGGCAGCATCCGCGAACGCCTGGCGCTGCCGGAGACGGCGTTCAGCTACCTCAGCTCCCACGGCTCGCTCGACGTCGAGCACATGCAGACCTACCGTCGACTGATGAACCGGCTGGACGATCCGGCCGACCAGGCAGCGGTGATCCACGCCTCGAAAGTCGTCTACCGGCTCTACGCCGACATGTTCCGCGGCTTGCCCCGCGGCGGGGAGGCCGATCATGCAGCTGCGTGATGCCCGCGTGGTGCTGACCGGCGCCAGCGGCGGCATCGGCCTGGCCATCACCGACGCCCTGTGCCGGGCCGGGGCCCGGGTGCTGGCCGTCGCCCGCCACCACGAGGCCCTGGCGCCCTTGCTCCAGCGCTACCCCGATACGCTGTCCTGGGTCGCCGCCGACCTGACGTTCCTGAGCGACCGCCGCAAGGTGCTGGTCGCCGCCGAAGCCATCGGCGGCGTCAACCTGCTGATCAACGCCGCCGGGGTCAATCACTTCGCCATGCTGGAGCAGCTCGACGACAGCGAGATCCACACGATGATGGCGGTGAACATCACGGCGCCGATCTGCCTGACCAAACTGTTGGTGCCGCTGCTCAAGCAGGCCGACAGCGCCATGGTGGTCAACGTCGGTTCGACCTACGGCTCGATCGGCTACCCCGGCTACGCCAGCTACTGCGCCACCAAATTCGCGTTGCGCGGCTTTTCCGAGGCGTTGCGCCGCGAGCTGGCCGACACCCGGATCAACGTCCTCTATGTCGCGCCCCGCGCCACCCGGACGGCAATGAACAGCCCCGCCGCCCAAGCCTTGAACGATGCGCTCAAGGCCAGCGTCGACGCGCCCCAGGCCGTCGCGTCGGCCGTGCTCCACGCCATCGCCGGCGACCGCCGCGACCTGTATCTGGGCTGGCCCGAGCGCTTCTTCGTGCGCCTGAACAGCCTGCTGCCCAACCTGGTGGACCGCGGCCTGCGCAAGCAATTGCCGCTGATCCGTCACCTGAGCGAAAAAACCGAGAACGAGACGCCAAAACCATGAAAAGACTCTTCGCGTGCCTGCTATTGACCGTACTCGGCCAGAGCGCCTGGGCGCTGGACGCCGCCGATCAGCAACGCCTGAGCGCCATCCAGCAGGGCTGGGCGCACATCCAATACGAGACGCCGGAAAAGCAACGCGCCGCCGCCTTCGAACAGCTGGCCGCCCAAGCGACGGCCTTCACCGCCGAACGCCCCGCCGTCGCCGAGGCCTGGATCTGGAAAGGCATCGTCACCAGCAGCTGGGCCGGCGCCCAGGGCGGGCTCGGCGCCTTGGGCAAGGCCAAGGACGCCAAGGCCGACCTGGAAAAATCCCTGACCCTGGATCCCAAGGCGCTGCAAGGCTCGGCCTACACCAGCCTCGCCGCGCTGTACGACCGGGTGCCGGGCTGGCCGATCGGCTTCGGCGACAGCGACAAGGCCGAGCAACTGCTCAAGCAGGCCCTGCAGCTCAACCCCGACGGCATCGACAGCCTGTACTTTTGGGGCGATCACCTCTACCGTCAGAAACGCTACGCTGAAGCCAGGGCCGCGCTGCTGAAGGCCCAGCAGGCGGCGCCCCGTCCGGGCCGTGAAAGCGCGGACAGCGGCCGCCGCAAGGAAATCGCCGCGCTGCTGGCGGACGTCAACAAGAAACTCGACTGAGGAACCGGTGTGCGCCTACTGCTGATCGAAGACGACGAGGCCCTCGGCGAGGGCATCCACCAGGCGCTGAGCCGCGAAGGCTATACGGTCGACTGGATCAAGGACGGCAGCAGCGCCTTGCACGCCTTGCTCACCGAGACCTTCGACCTGGCGGTGCTGGATCTGGGCCTGCCGCGCATGGACGGCCTGGAGGTGCTGCGCCGCCTGCGCGGCGGCGGCTCGAACCTGCCGGTGCTCATCCTCACCGCCCGCGACGCCACCGAAGACCGGATCGCCGGGCTGGACGCCGGCGCCGACGACTATCTGATCAAGCCCTTCGACCTGGCCGAGCTCAAGGCCCGCCTGCGCGCCCTGCTGCGGCGCAGCGCCGGCCGGGCGCAGATGCTGATCGAGCATGCCGGCATCAGCCTCAACCCCGGCACCCAGCAAGTCACTTATCTGGGCGAACCGGTGGTGCTCACGCCCAAGGAATACCAACTGCTGCACGAACTGCTGTCGCCGCCGGGCCGGGTCATGACCCGCGACCACCTCACGCAACTGCTCTACGGCTGGAACGAGGAAGCCGAAAGCAACACCCTGGAAGTGCACATCCACCACCTGCGCAAGAAGTTCTCCACCGACCTGATCCGCACCATCCGTGGCGTCGGCTACCTGGTGGAGGAGCGCCGTTGACCTCGATCCGACGCCGCACCCTGACCCTCATCATCGGCCTGATGCTGTTCGGGCTGACGGTGCTCAGCGTGTTCAACCTGCACGACAGCAACCACGAGATCGCCGAGATCTACGACGCGCAACTGGCGCAGAACGCCCGCCTGCTGCAAGGGGTGATGCGCATGCCGCTGGCGGAGCGGGAGCAGACCGACCTCTACCGCGCCTTCAACACGGCGCTGGCCGAGGCGGTGCCCCGGGGCGACGGCCACCCCTACGAACGCAAGTTGGCCTTTCAGGTGTGGAACAGCAAAGGCGAGGTGCTGGTGCACACCGCCAGCGCACCGTCGTTCACCGCGCCGCCGAGCGATCCCGGCTTCAGCGATGTGGTGGACCTGAAGGAACACCGCTGGCGGGCCTTCATCCTGGAGGATAAGCAGAACGGTCTGCGCATCTGGGTGGGCGAGCGCGGCGACGTGCGCGCCGACCTGGTCGACCGCATCGTCCGCCACACCCTGGGGCCGAACGTGATCGGCAGCCTGATCCTGGCCGCGATGATCTGGCTGGCCATCGGCTGGGGCCTCAAGCCGCTGGCGAACATGGCCGCCACCCTGCGCGCCCGCGACAGCGGCTCCTTCGAACCGCTGCAACTGACGCCGTTGCCCAGCGAGCTGGAACCGATGCAAGCCGCCCTGAACCGGATGCTCGCGCAACTCCAGGAAGTGCTGGGCCGGGAGCGGCGGTTCATCGCCGACGCCGCCCATGAGATGCGCACGCCGTTGGCGGTGCTGCGCGTGCATGCGCAAAACCTGCTGGAGGCCGGCACCGAACAGGAGCGGCGCGAGTCCCTGGCGTTCCTGATCGCCGGCGTGGACCGCACCAGCCGTCTGGTCAACCAACTGCTGACCATGGCCCGCGTCGACCCCAAGGCCAACGCGCCGGCCCTGCAGCGCATCGACCTCAGCGAAACCGTGCGCAGCACTCTGGTGCAGCTCACCCCCTGGTTGCTGAGCAAGCACCTGGAACTGGCCTTCGACGCCGACGACCGGCCCTTGCGGGTGCGGGCCGACGCGGCCGCCATCGACATCGCCCTGAACAACCTGATCACCAACGCGGCCAACTTCTCGCCGGAAAACGGCGTGATCAGCGTGCGGCTGGCCCTGTCCGACGGCTTCTGCCACTTGAGCGTCGAGGACCAGGGGCCGGGAATCGACGAAGCGGACCGCGAGCGTCTGTTCGAACGGTTCTACAGCCGCGGCAACGCCCAAGGCGCCGGATTGGGCCTGACCATCGTCAACGCCATCGCCACGCGCCTGGGCGGGCGCATCGAGCTGGTCAACCTGCCTGGACGCGGGCTGCGGGCGACGCTGTCCATCCCGGTGCGCGAATGAACGGCGGCCCTTGCGCGGTTATTAGCTAATAGCCCCTTCATTAAACCGTCTCTGAATCGTTGTATTAGGATAGGATCCAATCTCCGACGCGCAGCCATTAGCCACGGAGTTGGCATCCGGTGTGTCGGAAACGAGTACCCCATAGCCACTCATGGATGAACCATATGAACTCACATCTGTTCCCCCACATCGGCAAGGTCATCGCCAGCACCGGCAGCCGCCACTTTCCGCGGATGCTGCATGACCTGATCCGCACGCAACTGGCGGTGGATGCCATGCACATCCGGCAGATGCGCGTTGAGCCGGTGGGCCGTTCGGCGGCCCGCAACGAGCCGGAAGCGGTGAAGAACCCCGCCCTGCTGGCCGAGACGGTGTTCTCCGAGCTGAGCACGGTCGCCCCGGCCGACCGGGCGGCCGAATGCGGGCCCGCCACCATCTCCGACGCGTCGCAGCTGCACCTGACCCGGCGCAAGGACGGCTACCGTTATGTGATCTCGGTGTACCGCTGCCCGTCGCAGCGTTTTTCCGCCCAGGAGCGCAGCCTGCTGCAGGACATCTCGCCGGTGCTGCTGCCGATGGTGGAGAAACACATCACCGCCCTCCACCCGCCCGCCGAACACCTGCACCCTTCGCCCGAGATCGTGCAGCAAGGCCTGGACACCCTGCGCCAACGCTTCCACGACCGCGTGCGGCTTCAGGGCCTGCGCCTGTCCAACCGGGAAACGGAGGTGTGCGTCGGCCTGCTCGCCGGGCGCACGGCGCCGGAGCTGGCCGAGCAGCTGCAACTGAAGGTCAACACCGTGGAGAGCTACCTCAAGCGCGCGGCGATCAAGCTGGGCATCAGCGGCCGGCACTCGCTGATGCGCTGGATGTACTCGCCGGAGGAGCGCGCCATCGACGCCGCGTGAGCGGCACGACCGCCGGGGAGCCAGGATGCGCTCCCCGGCGGTCGTGCTCATGCCGGCGCCTCGGCTTGAGCGGCCAATTCCGCTTCGCGCTGGACGATGGCGGCTGCAAGCGCCGGGGAGCGTTGGGCCCATTGCTCGGGGGGCAGGGGTTTTGACCATTCGAGGATGTCGGGGTGGGGCAGTTCCGGTGGATAGGAAAGCTTCCAATCCTGCAGCTTTTCCGCCAGGTAGGTGCCCAGAATCGTAATGCAGAAAATGCTCCACAGAACGCCCAGTATTTCCCCTTTGCGCAAATCGGTGATGAGCAACCCGACTTGCGTTTCTTCGTAAGGCGCTATGCCGACCCGACTTTCCGGCACGGAATCAGGCCCAACCTCCATGTAACTGCGCATGCACTCCCACAACGCCATCGCCGTGGTGCCGCCGCCGCAAGGGAAGCCCAGCGAAAAATGCCTGTTGTCCTCGCCGGCGGT
>NZ_NEIZ01000014.1:0-159491 GCF_002113645.1 Pseudomonas sp. B35(2017)
ACCCGAAACCGACCCCACGTCCCCCTACGAATCCCCCGACTCGCGCAAGCTCAACGAAGCCGCCGAGCGCGCCCTCGACCATTACCTCAACCCGATGTTCGTCCCTGAACCCGCGCTCAAGATCAGCAAGCTCTACGCCATCGCCCCCGCCGCCGACAACGAGGAACTGCTGGCCGACGCCTGCGAGACCCTGACTTCGGCCAAGGTCATGGCCAACAACTTTGCGGGGCTGCTGGACGGCCAGCACCGGCACACGGCGCAGGGCATCGCGCAACTGATCATGCTCGGCGAACTGGCGGTGAACCGGGTGCTGGACAGCCTGGAGCTGAAGGCCGACGCGGCCCTTTGACCAGACGCAAAAACCTGTGGGAGCCAGCCTGCTGGCGATAGCAGTGGGTCAGTCGAATGTGATGCCGGCTGACACGCCGCCATCGCCAGCAGGCTGGCTCCTACAGGGCTGTGTGCGCAACACAGATGCGGTGGGCCAAGAGAGCACGTCCATTCAATTTTTCTTCATCCCGGCGGTTCATCATCCAGCCCAATGATTGATCAAGGGCTGTGCCATGAACGCTTCGCAACGGGATGAACAGGCGCAAAGCCTCGGCTTGCTGTTCCTGCGGACGGCCGGCGGGCTGTTCCTGCTGTGGGTGCACGGCTTGCCCAAGCTGCTGCACTTCAGCGAGCAGCTGCAGCTGATCGAAGACCCGTTCCGGCTCGGCCCCCACCTCACGCTGCTGCTGGCGATCTTCGCCGAAGTCGTCTGTCCGCTGCTGATCGTCGCCGGTGTCCTGGCGCGATTGGCCTGCTTGCCTATTCTGTTTGTGCTGCTGGTGGCGCTGCTGCTGGTGCACCCGCAATGGAGTGTGGCCGAGGGGCAGTTCGGCTGGCTGCTGCTGATCCTCTTTTCCACGGTGCTGATCGCCGGTCCCGGGCGGCTGGCGTTCGGTGCCCGTTTGTCCGGAGTGCTCCGTTATGCCTGAAACCCAATCCGCCAAGAAACCGGGCACCGATGAAGTGGTGACCCTGATCATCAAGCATCGGGTCAAGGCCGGTTTCGAACAGCCCTATGAGGCTTGGCTGCGCAACATCGTCAGCGTGGCGGGCCGCGAGGAAGGCCACCTGGGCGTGGACGTGATGCGCAGCCGCCAAGGGGGGCTTGCGCTGTTCACCTGCGTGCTGCGCTATTGCTCCACCGAAGCGATGCAGCGCTGGCTCGATTCGCCCCAGCGCCAGGCGCTGGTGGAGGAGGCCGCGCCGATGCTGGCCGACGGCGACCAGACCGAGGTCAACCCGGTCAACGAGTTCTGGTTCGCGCCGCTGGCCGACGCCGCTTCGCCGCCGCCGCGCTGGAAGCAGGCGGTGGTGACGCTGTTGGTGATTCTGCCGCACACCTTGCTGGTGCCGCTGATCTGGGGGCCGTTGCTCAAGCTCAACGCCTTTCTCTCCAACTACGTGGTGGCGACCTTCCTGATCACCCTGACCATCGTGCTGTCGGTGGTGTACGTGTGCATGCCCCGCGCCACGCGCCTGTTCGCGCCGTGGCTGGAAGCCGGCCGGGCTCACGGGCACCACGAATCCAACGCCAACCCGCCGCGCTGAGGCGGGCGGGTTCCGATCCGTTTCACTTATGTCGAAGGAACTGCGATGAACGCCGATCTGATTCTGTTCAATGGCCAATTTCATACCGTAGACCGGGAAAACCCACGGGCCAGCGCCGTGGCGATCAAGGACGGGCGCTTCGTCGCCGTCGGCACCGATGCCCAAGCCATGGCGCACAAAGGCGCGGGCACCCAAGTGGTGGACCTGAAGGGCCGCTGCGTGATTCCCGGCCTCAACGACTCGCACCTGCACCTGATCCGCGGCGGCCTGAACTACAACCTCGAACTGCGCTGGGAAGGCGTGCCGTCCCTGGCCGATGCGCTGCGCATGCTCAAGGAGCAGGCCGACCGCACGCCGACGCCGCAATGGGTGCGGGTGGTGGGCGGCTGGAACGAATTCCAGTTCGCCGAAAAGCGCATGCCGACCCTCGAAGAACTCAACCAGGCCGCCCCGGACACCCCGGTGTTCGTGCTGCACCTGTACGACCGTGCGCTGCTCAACCGCGCCGCGTTGCGTGTGGCCGGCTACACCCGTGACACGCCGAACCCGCCGGGCGGCGAGATCGTGCGCGACGCCAACGGCAACCCGACCGGCATGCTGGTGGCGCGGCCCAACGCGATGATCCTGTACTCGACCCTGGCCAAGGGGCCGAAGCTGCCGCTGGAGTACCAGGTCAACTCGACCCGTCAGTTCATGCGCGAGCTCAACCGCCTGGGCCTGACCAGCGCCATCGACGCCGGCGGCGGCTTCCAGAACTACCCCGACGACTATCAGGTGATCGAGCAACTGGCCAAGGACGGTCAACTGACCGTGCGCATCGCCTACAACCTGTTCACCCAGAAGCCGAAGGAAGAGCTCACCGACTTCAAGAACTGGACCGGCAGCGTCAAGCTGCACCAGGGCGATGACTTTTTGCGGCACAACGGCGCCGGCGAGATGCTGGTGTTCTCGGCGGCGGACTTCGAAGACTTCCTCGAACCGCGCCCGAACCTGCCGCAGACCATGGAGCAGGAACTGGAGCCGGTGGTGCGCCACCTGGTCGAGCAGCGCTGGCCGTTCCGGCTGCACGCCACCTACAACGAATCCATCAGCCGCATGCTGGACGTGTTCGAGAAGGTCAACCGCGACATCCCGTTCAACGGTCTGCCGTGGTTCTTCGACCATGCCGAAACTATCACCCCGCAGAACATCGAGCGGGTGAGGGCGCTGGGCGGCGGCATCGCGATCCAGGACCGCATGGCGTTCCAGGGCGAATACTTCGTCGACCGCTACGGCAAGCAGGCCGCCGAATCCACGCCGCCGATCAAGCGCATGCTGGCCGAAGGCGTTCCGGTGGGCGCCGGCACCGACGCGACGCGGGTGTCGAGCTACAACCCGTGGACCTCGCTGTACTGGATGGTCAGCGGCCGCACCGTCGGCGGGCTGGCGCTGTACGAAGAGGGCTTGCCCCGCGAGACCGCGCTGGAACTGTTCACCCACGGCAGCGCCTGGTTCTCCTCCGAGCAAGGCAAGAAGGGCCGGATCAAGGTCGGGCAACTGGCGGATCTGGCGGCCTTGAGCGCGGACTTCTTCAGCGTCGAGGAAGAGGCCATCAAGTGGATCGAATCGGTGCTGACCGTGGTCGGCGGCAAGATCGTCTACGGCGCCGGCGATTTCGACACGCTCGGTCCTGCCGGCCTGCCGGTGCTGCCGGACTGGTCGCCGGTGGCGAAGGTCCCCGGCCACTGGCGCCCGAACGCGCCGTTGCAGGCGCAGGTGCACCAGTGCAGCGGCCCGTGCGCCGTGCACACCCACAGCCATGAGAAGGCGCGGATGTCCAACGTGCCGGTCAGCGACTTCGCCGGCTTCTGGGGCGCGTTCGGCTGTTCCTGCTTCGCGTTCTGACCCTGACAACCCGGCGTCGGCCCGCAGGACCGGCGCTGCCCGCAACAACCATCCACCGAGGAGTTTCACATGAGCAACGTTCCCTACAAACGCCTGAACAAAGACGATGCCGTTGTGCTGCTGGTTGACCACCAGACCGGCCTGATCTCGCTGGTGCAGGATTTCTCGCCCAACGAGTTCAAGAACAACGTGCTGGCCCTGGGCGACATCGCCAAGTTCTTCAAGCTGCCGACCATCCTCACCACCAGCTTCGACAGCGGCCCGAACGGCCCGATCGTGCCGGAGCTCAAGGCGCAGTTCCCGGACGCGCCGTTCATCGCCCGTCCTGGCCAGATCAACGCCTGGGACAACGAAGACTTCGTCAAGGCGATCAAGGCCACCGGCCGCAAGCAACTGATCATCGCCGGCGTGGTGACCGACGTGTGCGTGGCGTTCCCGACCCTGTCGGCCATCGCTGAAGGCTTCGAAGTGTTCGTGGTGACCGACGCTTCCGGCACCTTCAACGAAACCGTGCAACAGGCCGCCTGGGCACGCATGTCGGCCGCCGGCGCGCACCTGCTGAACTGGTTCGCCGTGGCCTGCGAGCTGCAGGGCGACTGGCGCAACGACATGGAAGGCCTGGCCAACCTGCTGTCCGAGCGTCTGCCGAACTACCGCAACCTGATCAACAGCTACACCAAGTTCACCTCGAAGTAAGCGGCAACGAAAATGCCCGCCATTGGCGGGCATTTTTTTGCGTGATGAAAGGCTGTCAGTTCAGGTGGGTCTTGAGTTCCGCCGCAGCCTGGCGCACCGCCGCCTTGACTTCCGGGACCTGGCTCAGCGGGTTGAGCAGGCCGAAGTCGTGGATCATCCCGTTGTAGCGCACCGACGTCACCGGCACGCCGGCTGCATCCAGGTGACGGGCGTAGCCTTCGCCTTCGTCGCGCAGCACGTCGAATTCGGCGGTCTGCACCAGCGCGGCGGGCAGGCCCTTGAGCTGGTCGGCGCTGGCGTTGAGCGGCGAGGCATGGATCTGCGCACGCTCGGCCGGATTGGTGGTGTAGTTGTCCCAGAACCACTGCATCATGCCCTTGGTCAGGAAGTGGCCTTCGGCGAACTGGCGGTACGAGCCGTTATCGAACCCGGCATCGGTCACCGGCCACATCAGCAGTTGGAAGCGCAGGGCCGGGGTGTTCTGTTCCTTGGCCTTCAAAGCGACCACCGCCGCCATGTTGCCGCCGACGCTGTTGCCGGCCACCGCCAGGCGCTTGCCGTCCACGCCGATCTCCCGGCCGTGCTCGGCCACCCATTTCGTGGCGGCGTAGGCCTGGTTGATCGCGGTCGGGTAGTGGGCTTCCGGCGACGGCGTGTAGTCGACGTACACCGCGACGGCACCGGAGCCGACCACCAGGTCGCGGATCAGGCGCTGGTGGGTCGGGAAGTCGCCCAGCACCCAACCGCCGCCGTGGAAGAACATGAACACCGGCAAATCGCCTTTGGCCTGGGCCGGGCGCACCACCTTCAGGTTGATCGTCTGGCCGTCGGCCTTGATTGCCTTGTCGCTGACTTCAACGCCGGACAGGTCGACCTTCACCGACGCCTGGGCGCCGGTCAGCACCGCGCGGGCGTCTTTGGGGCTCAGTTGCTCCAGCGGCTTGCCGCCGCCGGCGGCGAGGGCGTCGAGGAACGCCTGGGTGTTGTGCTCGACACCGGGGCTGCCGGCGGCGAACGCGTTGCCGATGGACAGGGCGAGGAGGGAGGCGGTGAGGGTGTGCTTGAGGCTCATGGTCAATTCCTTTTTCAATCGTTGGCGTTTTCTGTTGTGGGATCGGGCTGCTGCGGCGCTGGGGTTCGACCTCAGCAACACCGTGGACACAGATTATTGAAGTGCCAGGAAGTGAAAAAGCGGCTATAAAGCGTTTGACTGTCCACCATGGAGTGACAATGAACCCCTTTGAAGACATGCGTATCTTTTGCCAGGTCATGGACTCCGGCAGCTTCACGGCGGCGGCCGATCAGTTGGGCCTGTCCAAGCAGTTCGTCAGCCGCCGGCTGATGCAGCTGGAGGAGCGCCTGGGCGTGCGCCTGCTCAACCGCTCGACCCGGCGCCTGGACGTCACGCCGCTGGGGCAAAGCTACTACGAATCGGCGCTGCGCCTGCTTGGCGAAGTGGAACAGGTCGAGCAAGGCATCGCCGGGCAGACCGCCGAACCGCGCGGCACCCTTCGCCTCAGCGCGCCGCTGTCGTTTGCCGTGGCGCATCTGGGGTGCCTGCTGCCGCAGTTCCTGCAGCGCTACCGGGAGGTCACGGTGGAGGTGGACCTGAGCGACCGACCGGTGGACCTGCTGGGCGAGGGCTACGACCTGGCGCTGCGCATCGGCGTGCTGGAGGACTCCACCCTGATCGCCCGGCGCATCGCGGCCATCGAGCGGGTGTACTGCGCCAGTCCCGCGTACCTGGCCGAACGCGGCACGCCGCTCAAGCCTGAAGACCTGCATGGCCACGATTGCCTTCCGTACGGCCATGGCCGTTCGGTGCAGTGGCGGTTCAACGCGGGGCCGGGCAAGCCGCTGCTGGTGAATGTGGCGGGGCGGATGCGGGTCAACAACGGTGAATTGCTGCGGGACGCGGCGGTGGCGGGGATGGGGATCACGTATCTGCCGACGTTCATCGTGGGCTCGGCGCTGAAGGACGGGCGGCTGGTGCCGGTGCTGGACGAGTTCCGGCCCGAGCCGCTGACGCTGTCGGCGGTGTACCCGCAGCACCGCCAGACATCGCGGCCGGTGCAGGCGCTGATCGAGTTCCTGCGCGAGCGGCTGGATCCGGCGCATTGCGTGCTGTGAGCGAGCGGTGATGCTGGATGGGCCGGCCTCATCGCTGGCAAGCCAGCTCCCACAGTGTTTGGGTTCAACCTCGTATTTGAGAGCGACTCGTAACCTGTGGGAGCTGGCTTGCCAGCGATGGCGGCGGGTCAGGCACCGGTGATGTTGGATGGGCTGGCCTCATCGCTTGCAGGCAAGCTCCCACAGGTTTTTGTGGTGGCTGCAGATTCTGCATGCACCCCACGCACTCTGTGGGAGCGGGCTTGCCCGCGATGGCGATGGTCAAGCCGGCTCAGTTGGCGCGTTTGTCGTCGCCGGGTTCGCCGCCGACGTGGACGCCACGGTCATCGCCGGGCTCTCCGGCAGCATGCAGGCCATGGTCATCGCCCACTTCACCGGCACGATGCACACCATGGTCATCGCCGACTTCGCCAGCGCGGTGCATGCCATGGTCATCACCGACTTCGCCGGCGCGGTGCACGCCGTGATCGTCGCCGGGTTCGGCGTGGGTGCCGCTGCGGCCGGAGGAGGCGGAGTCGCCCGAGTGGCCGGAGCCATGGTCGCTGCCGCTGTGGCCACTGTTGCCGCCACTGCCGCTGCCGCCATGACTGCCGCCGTTGCCGCTGCCGCCGCTTCCGCCATGGCCGCCACCGTTTCCGCCGCCATTGCCGCCACCGCCATTGCCGCCGTTTCCACCGCCACCGCCACCGCCACCATTGCCCCCGGCATAAACCGAACCAATCGGCGAGAGGTCGGCGGGCAGCAAAGCCGTGGCGCCAAACGCGAAAGCACAGACTGCTGCAACAACCAGGGTTTTCTTCATGATCGATACGCCTCCAGGGGCGGGGGTTGAGATCCCGGTCTGACTGCACTAAAGCCTCTTTGTTCGGGGCTTTCCGACGAAGTGAACTCGCTCAGGTGCCCACTTCGCTACTGCTTACACAGTGTTGACTTGAAAGGGGACGGCTCCATTCTCAGAAAATAGAGCCGTCCCCTTTTTACCCATTACTTTTTTTGGACTGTTCCGCCCGATAGCGTCCTGACTGTCCTTTTACTCCCACGCCCTTTGCTGCGAACATTTTTGCACTGACCCAGCCCTGGATAAGAAAAAGATGGATCTTGCTGTCGAGTTTCCCGAGTTCTTCCTGACCAATTGCACGCTGCGGCGGATTTATCGCAATGACGTCGAGGCGATTTTTGCCGGGCTTTCCAACCCCCAGGTAGTTGCCCACTACGGCGTGTCTTACGACAACCTCGAAGCGACGGACGAGCAGATGCGCTGGTATGACGCGCTGCTGGAAGAGCACCGGGGCATTTGGTGGGGCATTACCTTGCCGGGGCGTAACGAACTGGTGGGCGCCTGCGGTTTCAATGATTGGTCACACTCCGATCGCAGCCTGGAAATCGGCTATTGGCTGATGCCGGAACACTGGGGACGGGGGCTGATGCGAGACTGTCTGTCCACCATCCTCCGCTTTGCTCTGAGTCGCCTCGGCGTACACCGCATCCACGCAGATGTTGAGCCGGAGAACCTCGCCAGCACACGTTTGCTGGAGCGGCTCGGCTTCGTGTTGGAGGGAACCCTGCGGGATGTGGAATACAAGAACGGGCGCTTCCTCAGCCTGCACCAGTACAGCCTGCTGGCCACTGACCCGGCGGGGCGAGCTTTGCTGGAGGACGACACACCGACCCTTCGCCCCTCCCGGGGCGCTGATGCGCGGGCGCTCAGTGCTTTGGCTCAGCGCAGCAAGGCCCATTGGGGATACCCCGAAGCCTGGATGAAGGCATGGGAGGCCGCGCTGACGTTCCACCCCGGGCAAATGACCGGCCACTACGCGGTGCTGGTCGCAGTGGATGGCCGGCTACTGGGCTTTTATGGGCTTGAGAACGGCGAGGACGGCTGGCAGTTGGAACATTGCTGGGTCGACCCGCAGTCTATGGGAGGTGGTCACGGACGGCGCCTGGTGGGGCATGCTCTGGCTGTAGTGCGAGGGCTGGGTGTGAGCACTCTGGCGGTAGAGTCGGATCCGTCGGCTCGGGGCTTCTACGAGCTGCTCGGTGCACGGTATGTGCGCGATGTGCCACGTCCAGTATGTGGCGAGCCCCGGTATCTGCCGATCCTTAAGTGGGAGTTCAGTGACTAGACCTCATTGAAGAGTAACGGGTGCAGGTCGATGGGTTGCTGGCAGGCCACTCGCCGTTTGCTGCACCTTATCAAACACAACCATCGTCTCAACCTCTCTCACCGCCGCGCAGACAACTGCTGCGGCGCCAAAAACGCATCATGGAAATAATTGCGAAACGCATGCATCGCCGGGCTGAACGCCTGTTCGCGGTGCCACGCCAAGCCGACGCTCATCGGGGTGACTTTGTCGGTGATGGTCAGGGTTTCGATGCGTTTGCCTTCCAGCGACCAGGGGCGGTGCACCAGATCCGACAGGATCGCCACGCCGCTGCCGTTGGCGACCATGCTGCGCACGGCTTCCACTGAGCTGGTGCGGACGCGCACGTTGGGTTGTTGGCGGGCATTTTCCCAGTAGCGCATGGCGCTTTGTTCGGCCTCGTCGACGGTCAGCAGAATGAAGGGTTCTTTCGCCACATCGGCCAGGCTGACCGCCGAGCGTTCGCACAGGGGATGGTGGCTGGGCAACCATAACCGGCGTTCGGAATTGAAGAGTGTCTCCGAGACGATGTCCGGGTGGGTGAGGTTGGCGGTGAGCACCACGGCCATGTCAAAGCGGCCTTCGAGCAGGCCTTGTTCGATGGCTTGACGCTCCTGTTCGTGGACTTCGATGGTGACGTCGGGATGCCAGTGTTCCAGCCGTTGCAGATGGTGCGGCAGGAAGTAGCCGAACACCGTGTAGCTCGCTGCCAGGCGCAACACGCCACTGGCGCGGATGTCCGGCAGCGGGCTGTTCAAGGCGTCGTCGACGCTGCGCAGAATCACGTAGGCCCGGTTCAGAAAGTGCCGCCCGGCGTCGGTCAGGCTCATGCCTTGCGCCGAGCGCTGGAACAGCAACGTGCCGAGTAGGCCTTCCAGTTCCTTGATCGCCGTGGTCACCGCCGACTGGGAAATGTTCAGGTGAATCGCCGCCTGAGAGATCTGCCCGATCTCGGCGGTGGCGACGAAATAGCGCACTTGGCGCAAGGTCAGGGACATGGGCACTCCGGTCGACGAGGTCGCAGTTTCAGGCTATCTGTTTTTCAGAAGATGACCTATCTGTTAATAGATCTTCCCAAGGGGTGATCGAGAATCTACTTTGACCTGCATGAAGTCACAAGCGTCAGGAGTAAGCGTCATGCAAGCAGTAGATTTCAACTCGGACATGGGTGAAGGCTTTGGCCCATGGACCATCGGCGACGGTGTCGACAACGAACTGATGGGCTTTATCAGCTCGGCCAACATCGCCACCGGTTTTCATGCCGGCGACCCGGGCACCATGCGCCGCACCGTCGAACAGGCCAAGCGCCTGGGCGTGGCCATCGGCGCGCATCCGGGGTTTCGCGATCTGGTCGGTTTCGGCCGTCGGCACATCAACGCACCGGCTCAGGAACTGGTCGACGACATGCTCTACCAGTTGGGCGCCCTGCGTGAACTGGCTCGGGTTCAAGGCGTGGCGCTGCAACACATCAAACCCCACGGCGCGCTCTACATGCACCTGGCGCGGGACGAGGAGGCGGCGCGTCTGCTGGTGGAAAACCTGCAGCGCCTGGAGCCGGACTTGCTGCTGTATTGCATGCCGGATTCGGTGATCTGGCGGGTCGCCACAGAACTCGGCCAACCGGTGATCCGCGAGTTCTACGCCGACCGCGAATACGACCTCAGCGGCTCCATCGTCTTCACCCGCAACGTGCGTGCCTACGACCCGGAGCACGTCGCCGCGCGCGTGTTGCGCGCCTGTCAGCAAGGCGTGGTGCGCACGGTGGAGGGTGAAGACCTGGCCATCGAATTCGATTCCATCTGCCTGCACAGCGACACCCCGGGTGCCCTGGCGCTGGTCGAGGCCACGCGCAAGGCGCTCGACAACGCCGGGATCGAGGTGCGCGCACCACGCTGATCGCCCGCGAAAACACCTGGCACACAGACGCCAGCGTTGCCCCATCCATGGATTTTTTGCCTGCCTTTCTACAACTATTCCAAAAGGAACAGACATGGCCGAACACACTGTAATCACCCCGTTGCCCGGGACCTTCTATCGCAAAGCCACGCCGGAATCGGCGAACTACGTCGAGCCGGGCGCGCAGGTCAGCGCCGACACGGTGATCGGCCTGATCGAGGTCATGAAGCAGTTTTCCGAACTGACCGCCGGGACGGCCGGTCGCCTCAGCGCATTTCTGGTGGAAGACGGCGATCCGGTGGAACCGGGTCAAGTCATCGCAACGCTCGACGACGAGTGAGGGCGTGATCATGACCCAAGGTATTCATAAATTGTTGATCGCCAACCGTGGCGAAATTGCGGTGCGGATTATTCGCGCCGCCAGGGAGCTGGGGATTCCCACTGTGGCCGCGTGCAGTGAAGCGGACGTCGATTCCCTCGCCGCGCGCATGGCCGATGAGGTACACGTCCTCGGCCCGGCGCGCGCCGATAAAAGCTATCTGAATGTCGAAGCCTTGCTCGGTGCTTTGAAAGCCACAGGCGCCAACGCGGTACACCCCGGTTACGGCTTTCTCTCGGAGAACGCCGATTTTGCCGAAGCAGTGGTGGCGGCCGGGGCGATTTTTGTCGGGCCGAGCGCCGAAACGATCCGACGTATGGGCGATAAAGCCGAAGCCCGGCGCACCGCGCAAGCGGCGGGGGTGCCGGTGGTGCCGGGCTCACCGGGTGAGCTGTTTGACGTCGAATCGGCACTCAAGGCTGCCGAAACCGTTGGCTTCCCGCTGCTGATCAAAGCCTCGGCCGGTGGCGGCGGGCGGGGCATTCGCCTGGCGGAAAACGCTGCGCAGCTTGCCGAAGAGTTTCCCCGTTCCCAGCGCGAAGCCCAGGCTGCGTTCGGCAACGGCGCGGTGTACCTTGAGCGGTTTATCGGTCAGGCCCGGCACATTGAAGTGCAGGTGTTGGGCGACGGTCAGCACGCGGTGCATTTGTTCGAGCGTGAGTGCTCACTGCAACGTCGCCGGCAGAAAATTTTCGAGGAAGCGCCGTCGCCAGTGCTCAGCCAACAGCAACGCGAGATCCTCTGCGCGAGCGCCGTGCGCCTGACCGAGTCCTTGGCCTACAAGGGCGCCGGCACTCTGGAATACCTGTATGACGATGCGACCGGCGAGTTCTTCTTTATCGAGATGAATACGCGGATTCAGGTCGAGCACCCGGTCAGCGAGTTGATCACCGGCATCGATCTGGTCCAGGCCATGTTGCGCATTGCTGGCGGCGAACCGCTGGGTTTCAAGCAGAGTGACATTCAACTCAACGGCGCCGCGCTGCAAATGCGCTTGAACGCCGAAGATCCGCAGCGCGACTTCTTCCCGAGTCCCGGTCTGGTCGAGGAACTGATCTGGCCGCAGGGCGAAGGCATTCGTGTCGACACTCACCTGTATCAATACTACCGCGTGCCGCCTTACTATGACTCGTTGCTGGCCAAGTTGATCGTGCACGGTGCTGACCGCGCCGAAGCATTGCGTCGGGCGAGGGCAGCGGTGGAACAGACCACACTGTCCGGCATGGCCAACACCCTGACGCTGCACAGCGAATTGCTCGAGCAAGCGTGGCTGCACAGCGCCGATTTCCACACCGGCACCCTGGAAACCTGGCTGGCGGCGCGCCGCCGTGGAGGTCAAGCATGAGCACGCCAATCCGCTACAGCTTCGGTGCCGATGAGCATCTGTTTGCCGAAGTCAGCGACAGCATGTCCCTCGACGCGTTCTTCAAGGGGCTGGCCGTCACCCGCGCGGTGGAGCGTCTGGCGCTGGATGGCGTGCTTGATGTGTGCCTGGCCAACGCGTCGTTCCAGATCCGTTTCGACCCGGACCGCATCGCTCCGCACACCTTGCTGGAAGCGGTGAAAGGCGCCGAAGCCGAGGCCGTTTCCGAGCGTACGCTGCAGACACGGATCATCGAGGTTCCGGTGCTGTACAACGACCCCTGGACCCACGAAACCCTGATGCGTTTCCGCGACCGGCATCAGGACCCCAGCGCCACCGACCTTGAGTACGCCGCACGGATCAACGGTCTGGCGGACGTCGAGGCGTTCATCGCCGCCCACAGCGGCGCACCGTGGTTCGTCTCGATGGTCGGCTTCGTGGCCGGGCTGCCGTTCATGTTCCAGATGGTGGAGCGCGAGCGCCAGTTGCAGGTGCCGAAGTACCTGCGGCCACGCACCGACACACCGAAGCTGACCCTCGGCCATGGCGGATGCTTCGGCTGCATCTACTCGGTGCGCGGTGCCGGTGGTTATCAGATGTTCGGCGTCACGCCGGCACCGATCTACGACCCGCATCAGACCCTCGCGTACTTGAAGGAACACATGGTGTTTTTCCGCCCGGGGGACATCGTTCAGTTCAAGCCGATCGACCGTGACGCCTACGACCGCGCGGTCGCTGAAGTGGACGCCGGGCGCTTCGATCTGCGGATTCGTCCGGTGGAGTTTTCCCTGGACGCGTTCCTCGCCGACCCGATCGGCTATCCCAAGTCGTTGCAGGAGGTGCTGGCATGATCAAGGTACTCAAACCCGGCCTGGCGACTTCGGTGCAGGATCAGGGGCGCGAAGGCTATTACCACCTGGGCATCCCGCCTTCGGGGGCGCTCGATCAATACGCCTTGAGCGCGGCCAACCAACTGGTCGGCAACCCCGCGAGCCTGGCTGCGCTGGAGTGCACGTTGCTCGGGCCTGAGTTGGAGTTTCAGCAGGACGCGCTGGTGGCGGTCTGCGGTGCGCACATGACGGCGCGTGTCGACGGTGTGGAAATGCACCATGACACGGCGTTCGAGGTGAAGGCCGGGCAGGTGCTGCGTTTCGATTTTCCGAAGGCCGGCGCCCGGGCTTATCTGGCGGTGGCGGGCGGCATCGATGTGCCGGTGGTGCTCGGCAGTCGTTCGACCTATGCGTTGGGTGGGCTGGGTGGCTTTGCGGGACGCCGACTGGTCGCCGGCGACGAATTGCCGATCGGCACCGCCAGCGGCAAGGGCCGAGCCGGGGCCAGCCTGCCCATGGCGCTGCGCCAATCGCTGGGCGGCGAAATCACCCTGCGCGTCGTGCCGGGGCTGTATTACGAGCGCCTGAGTGACGCCGCGGCGAAGAGCTTTTTCGCCGAGCCATGGACGGTGGGCTCGGAGGCCGACCGCATCGGCTATCGCTTCAAGGGCGGCAGTGCGCTGAGCTTCCAGCCCCGCGAACAGCCGTTCGGCGCCGGCTCCGATCCGTCGAACATCGTCGACAGTTGCTACCCGATCGGTTCTATCCAGGTGCCGGCCGGGCTTGAGCCGATTGTCCTGCACCGCGACGCGGTGTCCGGTGGCGGCTACGCGATGATCGGCACGGTGATCAGCGCCGACCTCGACTTGATCGGCCAGATGCAACCCAACCAGAAGGCCCGCTTTGTCGCGGTGACCCTCGAAGAGGCGCTGGAAGCGCGACGTTCCTATAAGAAAAAACTCAGCTGCCTGAGCAAGCTGTTCCCTTCCTGATTCTGCCCGCCGCATCGCGCGGGCCCTGCCAAACGGTGAGCCAACGCCGCACTCTGGTGCGGTGACGGCTGCCCGCGCTTCAACCTTTGACTGGTTCTGGAGTTCACGCATATGGCCGCTTTATCGCAATCGAGTCAAACCGGGCAAGACCCGGCCCATCATCCCGTGCCGGCCGAAGCGCGCATGGGGCGACTGTCGCTGACCATGGCCTGGTGGGCGGTGTGCAGCGCGATGTTCTACATCGTCGTCGGCGCGTCGCTGGCGCTGTCGTTCGGTGCGCGCAATGCGCTGATCGGCATGGTGCTGTCGGTGATCAGCTACGGCTTGGTCAACAGTGTGCTCAGCCGTTTCGCGATCCGCAGCGGCTTGTCGGTGGCCTTGTTCTCGCGGCTGTTGTTCGGCAGCACCGGCGCCAGCCTGGCGACGCTGATCTTCTTTTCCACGGCGATCTACTACGCGGTGTTCGAAGGCTCGGTGATCGCCGTGGCGCTCAATCACCTGTATCCGCAACTGATCTATCCGCTGGCGGCCCTGGCCGTGGTGCTCTACAGCGTGCCGATGATCCTCGGCAGCGTGCAGCACTGGCTCGACAAGCTTAACGGCGTCTTGCTGCCCGTGTATCTCGGCGGTCTGCTGGTGGCGGTGGGGCTGTCGGTCAGCCGTTATGGCTACCAGCCGCAATGGCTGGATTTCGGCCCGGCTACCCCCGACGCGTTCGGCTGGTGGCACTGCTTCGTCGCCTACATGGGCGTCTGGATCCTGATGCTGTTCACCTTCGACTACGCGCGTTTCGGCCAACCTGAAGACGCCGACTACCACGGCCGCTGGAACTTCGGCATGCCGTTCTACGTGGTGACGTTCTTGCTCAACGGCGCGGCGGGGATCTACCTGGTCAGCAGCATTCCCCATGACGGCGCGCTGAACGAAGTCTCGGTGGTGATGGCGATCCTGCAGTTGATGGGCCTGTGGGGGCTGCTGTTCGTCTGGGCCACGCAAACCCGCATCAACACCGCCAACTACTACCTGGCCACGTTGAACATGCAGGCGTTCTTCGGCCGTTTCGGCGTGCGCGGTTCGTACCTGATGTGGGCGTTGGTGGTCGGGGTGGTCGTCTACGGGCTGATGCTGGCGGACGTGTTCGCCTACCTTCTCAAGGCGTTGGCCTATCAGGGGATTTTCGTGGTGGCTTGGGTCGGTGTGGCACTGGCGCAGATTCTCTGCGGACGCAATGATGCGGCGGCGCTGGAGCGAGTGGCGGCATTCAATCCGGTCGGGTTGAGCGCCTGGTTCGGCGCGACGGCGCTGGGGCTGGCGTTGATGTTTGCCGGTGGTGGACTGAGCAGTTTTTCCGCGCCGGCGACGGTGGTGGTGGCGTTTGCTCTGCAGGTGGGGTTGGCCCGGCGAGGCCGATTGCGGCTAGGGCTGGCGGAGTAGTGTTTTGCAGTCAGTTATCGCTTAACCGCGTGTTCCACAAACGAGAAGACGCAAGTCACTGGGCGCTGGCGCGACTTCACTTCACCGAGGGCAAAGGTGTCCAGTGGAAGTTTTTGTCCCGGTAGATTCTCTGGCATCCGGGGGAACGTAAGGGCGCCGGGTCACTCACAGATAATGTTGGTTTGCGATCGATAAAGGCAGAAGAAATGGCGCAACTGATTGATCTACTGCAATGGCCGGCCATGTTGCTCACCGTCGCAGCGGCCTGGTGCACCGGCTCGCGTCAGTCAGGATATCGGCGAATGGGCTTTTGCTTCTTCATCGGCAGCAATGTGTTGTGGGTGGTATGGGGCTGGCAGGTCGACGCATGGGCTTTGATCGTGCTGCAGTTCTGTCTATGCGCCATGAATCTGCGAGGCTGGAAAAAAAATACCCCAGGGAAGAACCCTGCCTGAGCCGGTTCAGCTCAGGCAGGCGCCGTGTCCGATGAACTACGGCGTGGGGTCGCCACCGGTGACGCCGAAGGTTTCACCTGTGATGTAGCTGGACTCCTGTGAGGCCAGCAATACGTACAAAGGTGCGCACTCGGCGGGTTGTCCTGGGCGTTTCATCGGTGTGTGTTCACCGAAATGCGGGATCTTTTCCGGAGGCTGGCCACCGCTCGGTTGCAGAACGGTCCAGATGGGCCCGGGCGCAACGGCGTTGACGCGTACGCCCTGATCGATCACTTGTTCGGACAGCGCTTTGGTGAAGGCAACGATAGCGGCCTTGATCGTCGCATAATCGAGCAGGGTCGCCGACGGATCGTAGGACTGGATCGAGGCGGTATTGATGATGGTTGCGCCCGCAGGCAAAAGAGGCAATGCCGCTTGGCACAGCCAGAACAACGCGTAGACATTGGTCTTGAACGTTGCGTCGAACTGTTCGGTACTGATTTCGTTGATGTTTTTTCTAGCGACTTGCTTGCCGGCAATATTGACCAGGATATCCAGACCGCCGAGCTGTTCGTGCGCTTGGCGAACCAGGGAGCGACAGAATGCTTCCTCCGTGATGTCGCCAGGCAGGGCAATGGCCTTGCGCCCCTCGGCTTCGATCAGGCCGACTGCCTGTCGAGCATCCGGTTCTTCGACCGGTAGATAATTGAGGGCGATATCTGCACCTTCCCGGGCAAAGGCAATCGCCACCGCACGGCCGATGCCGGAGTCGGCCCCCGTGATCAGGGCCTTGCGGCCTTTCAGCCGGCCAAAGCCTACATAGCTTTTTTCGCCATGATCCGGCTCTGGACGCATGTCGCTGTCCAGCCCTGGGGCCTCTTGGGTCTGGGCCGCAAACCCCGGTCGCGGATATTGAGTTTGTGGATGCTGCATCTCGTATTGGTTCATGGGTCACTCCAAAAAGAACAGGAAGAATTCCCGCTACGTGAACGTTGGAAGGGGTGCCCCAAAGAAAGGTTTATTTTCATTGTTTTTTGATGCGACGAACGGGCGCACAGTTGACGGATGAATCGCGAAAGGCCCCGCGTTTGCGGCGCAACAGCGATAAAACTGACGGCTTGGACGGTCAAAATGTGAAGCAAGACGATGTATTCAAAATCTTTCTGTCCTGCGGGCCCCATGACTTTTACAATCCTGCCAATTGAGTGAGCACGTCGCCCAAACGCAAAGGAATACAAGATGAAGTCGACTCCGAAACGCCCCAGCTCCCTGCCGCAACGGGAAGGCGTTACACCTAGTCATTTGTCGTTCCCGGTCGTTGGAATCGGCGCTTCGGCGGGCGCCCTCAATGCATTGAAAATCTTCTTCGAACAGATGCCTGCCGACAGCGGTGGGTAGCCACGTGGCGATTGACCTGTTTTTCCGTGATCTGGCTGATGCGCACAAGGAACATGCCTTCTGCATCGTGCTGTCCGGGTCCGGCAGCGACGGTGCCGTCGGACTGTCGCGGATCAAGGAACAGGGTGGCGTGACCCTTGTGCAGACACCGTCGGACGCCGAGTTCGACGGCATGCCGCTGGCGGCCATCGCGACATCGATGGTGGACGTCGTGCTGCCCGTCGCCGAGATACCCCAGAAGATCCTCGAACTGTGGCGCAACTCGCAAACCATAACGCTGCCCGCACCGCATGACATGCCGACAGACACCCCCCGGAAAAGAGCAGGCGGTCGCCGAGCAAACGCTGCAGGATATCCTGCTGTTGCTGCGCAACCGCACGGGGCATGACTTCAAGCACTATAAGCGCGCCACAGTGCTGCGGCGCATCGAGCGGCGCCTGCAAGTGACCGCGCAACCGGATCTGCCGACGTATTTCAGTTAACGCCTCAACTACCCGCAGCTGGCGGACGACGCGACCTCGGTGTTCGAGTCGCTGAACATGATGGAGCGAGAGGTCAGCAGCATCGATCACCGTTGGTACATCGCGCGCCTGTTGCCTTACCGGTCCAGCGAAAACCACATCGACGGCACGGTGCTCACGTTCATCGATATCACCAAGCACCGAGAGGCCGAAGAAGACCTGCGGCTGGGCCAGGAACGCATGAGGCTGGTGGCCGAGAGCACGCACGACTTCGCGATCATCATTCTCGATGAGCAGGGCCTGATCACTGACTGGAACACCGGTGCCGAGCTGATTTTCGGTTACAAGAGCACTGAGGTCATCGGCGTCTATTACGACCTGCTGTTTTCGTCGGAAGACCGCAAAGCCGGGGTTCCCGAGAATGAATTGCGTCAGGCCCGCGAGCACGGGCGATCCTACGCGGCTGGAGCAGATCATCTGGAATCTGGTGCACAATGCGCTGAAGTTCACCTCGCAGAACGCCCGTATCCAGATCATCCTGGGTGTCAACGACGGCCACGCGCGGCTGCAGATCATCGACAACGGCATCGGGCTCGCGCCGACGGACATCGAACATGTCTTCGACCTGTTCAAGCAGGCCAAGCCGAGAACGGGCACCCATCAGCGCGATGGCTTGTGCATCGGCCTTTCGCTGGTTCGCCAACTCGTGCAGGCCCATGAAGGCTCGGTCAGCGTCAAATCGGCGGGGCTGGGCCACGGTTGCGCGTTCACCGTCTTGATTCCGCTGTCGGACCAGACGATGGATGTCGATCAGAATGAACCCAAGGCCGAGCAGAAAGGGCGGCTCAAGGGGCTCAAAGTGCTGCTGGTGGACGACTCCCCGGAAGTCGTCGATGTCATGCGCATGTTGCTTGAGATGGAGGATGCGCGGGTCAACTCTTTCAGCGAACCCTTGCTGGCCCTGCGCAACGCCACGGATGAGCACTATGACGTCATTTTGTCCGACATCGGCATGCCGGTCATGGATGGGCATGAGTTGATCCAGGCGTTGCGTCAGACCAAATTGCACAAGTTCACCCCCGCGATCGCTTTGACCGGGTACGGCGTTGCGGCGCAAGTGCAGAAAGCCAAGACAGCGGGTTTCGATCGGCATTTGAGCAAGCCGGTGCAATATGAAGCGTTGGTGGAAGCCATCGAGGAACTGTGCAGCAGCATGTTGAAATGAGTGTGGCTGGCGTGTCTCTTCAGCGGCAAGGCTTGCGGGGGACGAGCGCCGATGCGCCCCTTGTCTCCTGGAGCAAGTGATCCACCACTTGCGCCAGCGCGAGCGGCGTCGGCAGCCTGTCGCTCAGCGCCTGTCGGAAGACCTTCCGTTGGCGGTCCGCACTCGTGCCGGCGGCGACCATCTCGCGCGCCTGATCGAAGAGGTCAGGCATCTGCAGGCGCTCAGCGGTCGCGCCCATGACGTGTTCGGCCTGTTCCAGCCACTGCCCGATGGAAACAGTCCGCTCGTGGCCTTCGACGAGAAACGCGCCCAGCAGGCCCGAGCGTTTTGCTCTCCAGCGGTTTTCCTCAAGCAGGATCCGTGAGGTCGGTGTGTACGAAGTGCCTGGTCGTTCCTGCTCCAGGGCGTGGGCGACCAGCAAACGATAGAGAGAGGCGAGTGTGAGGGCGTCGGCCAGGCAGGGGCACGCGTCGGTCATGCGCAACTCCAGCGTGGGGTACCTGGCGCACGGGCGTATCGCCCACCAGCACTCGCTGGGCCGTTCGATGACGCCTGTGCGCGAGAGCAAGGCGATGTGGGCATCGTAATCGTCCTGCCCGGCAAACAGCGGCGGGATGCCCATGCGCGGCCATTCATCGCACAGCGTCTGGCGGAAACTCATGTAGCCGCTGTCCGCGCCGTCCCAGAACGGTGACGAACAGCTCAAGGCCAGCAGCAGCGGCGTCCAAGGCAAGACTTCATTCATGACGCGTATCCGGTCGACGTGACCAGGCACCTCGACATGCACATGCAGCCCCGATAAAACACTACGTCGCGCAACATGGGCGTATCGGCGGAAGATCTGCCGGAAGTGTTCTTCATCGGTCGCCGTTTGCCCGCGCCAATCGGCGAGCGGGTGACTGCCGGCGCTGATGGCGCCCAATCCATACGGCAACAGGCTGCTGATCAAGGTCTCGCGGGCGCCGGCAAGGTAATCCGTCGCCTGGCCCAACGTATTGAACGTCGGCGAGGCGACCTCGATTTGTCCCTGGAACATCTCGAACGCGAAGTGTTCGCCGAGCGCGTCCCGGCATGCCTGGACTGCCTCACGGCATGGCTGGCCCACCATGGCGCGGGACGCGAGGTCAGTGATGAAATACTCCTCTTCGATGCCGAATCGCGGGCCTTCGCTCATGACCATGCTCCTCGCGGTACGCCAATCGGGTGCCTAGCGGTAATCGTCACCGGCGATCGCACGCAGGTACGCCTGATCGGCTTCGATGCGCAGGTCTCGCCATTCTTCCCAGCTCACGATTTGCCGACGGTGCATCTCATCGCACTGGCGCAACAACTCATCGTGGTAGTCATTCGGGCAGTCCATGCGCAATGCCTGGTTGTCCAGTGCGCGGTGCCAGCGGTCGAGTGCCTGAAGCTTCATCTCTTGTGTGGCGGTCAGCTGGTGGTTGAAGGCGTGCATGGCGAAGCTCTTCCACGGGGCGTTTCAACGTTGAGCACCGGCCTCGCCATGGGGTTCAGTGAATCCGACAAAGGGCTGCCGACCGTTCAGCCTTTGCTGTGTTCCGGTGAAGAAGGGCCTTTGGTGACACCTCGGGGGCCGGAGATGCCCCAGATGACCGCCCCCAAGATCGGCAGCAGCACAAGCGCCGACCACCAGACCTTGCTCAGCGTATGGCCGTCGCTTCTGAACACGCTATTGATGATCCACAGATCGAGCAGAAGGACGATCACTGCGCCGCCGATCAGAAAGTATGTGGTTTCCATGATGCACCTCCATCGGTTGTAGAGGTTTTGGGTGAGACGGCGAACGAAGGTTCAGCCGCAATGACTGCCGGACGCGATCGTTCGGTGTGCCGTTGCCGCTCATGCAAATAAAAGGAATTTTCCCTGTCGCATTTTCTCTTTTGTTTAAGACGTTCGATCTGCAGCCTTCCCAGGGGAAACAGCTCCATGACATCGATAGAGTGCCTGAGCACCGTGCCTGCCGCGCTTCACGAGAGGCCGAACCGTCCGAACCATGAGATCTACGCAAGACTGCTCACGGACGACCCCGAGGCGGGCGCCATCGCCCAAGCCTTTTTGCAGCCGCATTTGGCGGCGGCCGGCGACATGGCCGATGAGTTGCCGGCCGATCCCGAGCAACTCCTTCACTGGTCGCAGGCCCGCTGCGCCGCCGTCGCGGCGCAGTACGCGAGTTATCTGGCGTCCCGGCAGGCCGGAGAAGGGCGCCGCTACTTTCGGAACACCGCCCATGCCTTGTACTTTCTGCAGCATGTCGGGCCGACCAAGGCCGTTGATGGCGCCTGGTTGGCGGGGGTGCTGCACCATTGGCAAGACGTCCGTTTCGATCACTTGCAAGCGATCTATCTTGAGGAACTGGGCGAGGGCGTGCCCAGGCAGAACCATGTGCTGATCTATCGCCAGCTGTTGGCTGAGCACGGTTGTGACGACCTGTCCGACCTTGGCGACGAATACTATCTGCAAGGTGCGATACAGCTGGCGTTGGGGCATGGCTGCGACGCGTTGTTGCCTGAGGTCATCGGTTACAACCTGGGTTACGAGCAATTGCCGCTGCATCTGTTGATCAGCGCTTATGAGCTGCGCGAGCTCGGTATCGACCCGCATTACTTTCGCCTGCATGTGACCATCGACAACGCCAGCACCGGGCACGCCCGCCGCGCCGTGAAGGCTCTGCAGGACTTGCTGCCGGCGGGGGAGCAGCGGGCCGCCTTCTATCGGCGCATGAAATCGGGCTATCGGCTGAACGACCTCGGGCCCGGTTCCACGGCGGTGATCCAGGCATTCGACTTGAAGCGCGAGGCCCTGGCGATGCTGGAGCGCAAAGCCGTGTTCGGGCGACACATGCATTCCGATTACTGTCGGATCGAAAACCGCACCATCAACCAATGGCTGGCGACGCCGGGCCAGATGGAAGCCTTTCTCGATGCGTTGATCCGCAAAGGTTGGATCAAGCGCGGCGAGGATCCGACCCAAAGCCGCTTCTGGCGACTCATCGACGGCAGCCCGGCGGTGATGTTCGGCGTGTTCAGCGTCTACGAAAAACAGCTGTTGCATGATTGGATCGCCGACGGCTGGCAGGACGGCAACCCGCGCGCCGGAGGGGCGCGCAACCCTACCGGTGAGGACATCGGCCAGGTCAGCGACAGCGAGACCCTTACCCTGCACAAGACCCTGCAAGCGCAATCGCCGCTTGAACAGATGAACACGTTGATCCCCTGGCTGGCGCCGCAACGTCACTGGCGCCCGGCAGGGCTATTCGCCACCCGCCGATTCATGCAGCTGCGCAAAGCCTTGCGCTGAACATTCAGGAGGTTCCATGACCGCGCAACAGCGGATCGATCGCGAATTGCTTGAGCTGGGCATGCACCTGCGCCAAAGCGGTTACCGGTTCATCACACCGACGCCCTTGACCCACGAGCGGGTCATGCAACGGGCGCAAAGGCCCTTGGCGAAGGATCAGCGCGACGTCTTCGGCTGGTCGATGCCCTTCGACAAAGGGTTGTTTGCGGCCGACCGGTTTCAAGCGCTGGAGCGCGCAGGCATTTTCGAACAGCAAGGCTCGCTATGGCGCAGCACCGTGCGCTGGTCGTCGTTGAATGACCTGCTGTTCGTGCATTCGGCCTATCCGACCCGCCAGACCGATGCCGTGTTTTTCGGTCCGGATACTTATCGGTTTGCCCGGGCCATCGAGGCGCACCTGCAACGGCGGACGGCACCGGTGACGCGCGCGGTGGACATCGGCTGCGGCGCCGGCGTCGGCGCGGTATTGATCGCCCGGGCGCGGCCGCAGGCCCAGGTGGTCGCGGTGGACATCAATCCGCGCGCGTTGCGCTTGACCGCCGTCAATGCCGGGCTGGCCGGCACCGACAACATTGCGATTTACCATAGCGACCTGCTGGCCAGTGTCGAAGGTCGGTTTGACCTGATAGTCGCCAACCCCCCTTACATGAACGACCCGCAGCAACGTGCGTACCGTCACGGCGGCGGAGCCCTGGGAGAGGCGCTGTCGGTGCGTATCGTGCGTGAGGCGCTAGCGCGCCTGAGCGCGGGCGGCACGCTGCTGCTGTACACCGGCGTGGCCATGGTGCGCGGTGCGGATCCTTTTCTGGACCGGATCGAAGCGTTGTTCGACAGTGGTTTCAGCTGGGCCTATGAAGAGCTGGATCCGGACGTCTTCGGTGAAGAGCTGCTCGAGCCCGGCTATGGGCAGGTCGAGCGCATTGCCGTGACGCTGCTCACGGTCACCCGCAACTAATCGAAACTTCGCCGGCCGCGGGGCTGTCGAGACCTTTACACCTCCCGGGTTCGCCTGCACTGCAGGCGTGCCGGGGAAGCCATGCGCAAAGGGGACAGCGAGGGTGAACATGACAGTCACAGTGGGCGATTACCTGGTCGAGCGGCTCAGCCAATGGGGCGTGACACGAATTTTCGGTTATCCGGGGGACGGCATCAACGGGGTCTTCGGCGCGTTGAGCCGTGCGCGGGGCAAGATCGAATTCGTGCAGGCCCGACATGAAGAAATGGCCGCGTTCATGGCCTCGGCCCATGCCAAATTCACCGGAGAACTGGGCGTATGCATCGGCACCTCCGGCCCCGGCGCTTCGCACTTGATCACCGGCCTGTACGACGCCCGGCTCGATCACATGCCGGTGCTGGCGATTGTCGGGCAGCAAGCGCGTACGGCGCTGGGCAGCCACTATCAGCAAGAGCTGGATCTGGTGTCGATGTTCAAGGACGTCGCCGGTGCTTTTGTGCAGCAGGCCTCGGCACCTGCCCAAGTGCGGCATCTGCTGGATCGCGCGGTACGCACGGCGATCGGCGAGCGGCGCGTGGCCGCACTGATCCTGCCGAACGATTTGCAGGACATCGAATACAAGGCGCCGGCGCGGGCGCACGGCACAGCGCATTCCGGGGTCGGCTACTGCAAGCCGAGAATATTGCCCTACGACGCGGATCTGCAGAACGCGGCCCAGGTGCTGAACGCGGGCGAGAAGGTCGCGATGCTGGTGGGCGCCGGAGCGCTGGGGGCAAGCGATGAAGTGTTCGCGGTTGCCGAAAGGCTCGGCGCCGGTGTGGCCAAGGCTCTGCTGGGCAAAGCCGTGTTGCCGGACGAGTTGCCGTGGGTCACCGGCAGCATCGGCTTGCTGGGCACCGAGCCGAGCTACCGGTTGATGATGGAATGCGACACCTTGCTGATGGTCGGCTCGGGGTTTCCGTATGCCGAGTTCCTGCCGAAGGAGGGGCAGGCGCGCGGGGTGCAGATCGACGTGCAGCCCGACATGCTCGGCCTGCGCTATCCGATGGAGGTCAATCTGGTGGGCGACGCTGGCGAGACGCTCGCCGCGCTTGCGCCGTTGCTCGAACACAAAACCCAGCGCAAATGGCGCAAGAAGATCGAGGGCTGGCGCGCCGCTTGGGAGAAAACGCTCGAGAAGCGCGCCATGGCCAAGGCCGATCCGGTCAATCCGCAGCGGGTGGTGTACGAGTTGTCCCCGCGCCTGCCCGAGCAAGCCATTGTCACCAGCGATTCCGGCTCCTGCGCCAACTGGTTCGCCCGCGACCTGAAAATCCGCAGAGGCATGAAGTGTTCGCTTTCCGGCGGCCTGGCCTCCATGGGCGCGGCCGTGCCCTATGCGATCGCGGCAAAGTTCGCCTTCCCGCAACGCCCGGTGATTGCCCTGGTGGGCGACGGTGCGATGCAGATGAACAACATGGCCGAGCTGATCACGGTCGCCAAGTACTGGCGGCAATGGGAAAGCCCGCAATGGATCTGCGCCGTGTTCAACAACGAGGACTTGAACCAGGTCACTTGGGAGCAACGGGTGATGGAAGGCGATCCGAAGTTCGAGGCTTCGCAGGACATTCCCGATGTGCCGTATCACCTGTTTGCGATTTCCATCGGCCTCAAAGGCATTTTCGTCGATCGCGAAGAGGACGTGGCGGCAGCCTGGGAGCAGGCGTTGGCGTCGGACGTGCCGGTGCTGATCGAGTTCAAGACCGATCCGGACGTGCCGCCGCTGCCGCCGCACATCAAGTTGGAGCAGGCGAAGAAATTTGCCGCCACCTTGCTCAAGGGGGATGCCGACGAAGCCGGCGTCATCGTGCAAACGGCCAAGCAGGTACTGGGCGCGGTATTGCCCGGCAAAGCCAGATAGCGAGGTCGACCTCGGCCCATGGACACCCTCGGTTCCGCTCTCATGGCCGCGCGAATCCAGTTCGCGGTCACCATCGGTTTCCATATCGTGCTGGCGGCCTTCACCATTGGCCTGGCGAACTGGTTGATGGTGCTGGAGGCGTTGTGGCTCAAGAGCGGGCGCGAGACCTATCTGGACATCTACCGCTACTGGCTCAAGGTGTTTGCCTTGACCGTGGCGGTCGGCACTGCCTCCGGCCTGATTCTGGAGTATCAGTTCGGTCTCAACTGGTCGCGGCTGTCGGTCAAGGCCGGCGATGTTCTCGGGCCGTTGATGTTCTACGAAGTCCTCGCGGCGTTTTTTCTCGAGGCCGGCTTCCTCGGCATCATGCTGTTCGGCTTGAAGAAGGTCGGCCCGCGTCTGCATTTTTTCGCCACGTGCGCGGTGGCGGCGGGGTCGTTGATCAGTGCGTTCTGGATTCTCTCGGCCAACTCGTGGATGCACACCCCGGCGGGTTTTTCCCATGGCCCGGACGGTCGGTTCATTGCCCAGGACTGGTGGGCGATCATCTTCAATCCTTCGTTTCCCTATCGCCTGACGCACATGACGCTGGCCGCCTGCTTGGGCACCGCGACGCTGGTGGCGGGGTGCAGCGCCTGGCAGTTGCTCAAGGCCGCCGGCAACCCGCGGGTGCGCGTGCAGTTATCCATGGCGATGTGGGTGTTGACGGTGCTGACGCCGGTGCAAATCGTCGTCGGCGACTTGCATGGCCAGCACAGTCTGCAGGTGCAGCCGCAGAAAGTGGCGGCGATCGAAGGTTCATGGACGCGTCCCGCCGAGGGCGCCGGCGAGCCGCTGCGGCTCTTCGCCTGGCCCGACATGAGTGAACGACGCAATCGCTGGGAGCTGGCGATCCCGCGCATCGGTTCGCTGTACCTGACGCATGACCTGAGCGGAACCATCGCTGCGCTCGACGAGTTCGCGCCACAGGACATTCCGCCGGTGGCGCCGGTGTTCTTTGCGTTTCGGCTGATGGTCGGCCTCGGGCTGTTGATGCTCGGGCAGGGGCTGGCCAGTCTGCTGCTGCGCCGGAATAAGCGCTTGTACCGTTCTCGCCGCTGGCTAGGGGCTTGCGTGCTGATGGCGCCGGCAGGTTTCCTGGCCATGCTCAGCGGCTGGACGGTGACCGAAGTGGGGCGTCAGCCGTTCACCGTGTATGGGCTGCTGCGCACCGCCGACAGCCTGTCATCGGTGTCGCGGGCGCAAGTGGTCGGGTCGACCTGGCTGATCCTCGGGTTTTATCTGGTGGTGTTCGCGATCGGGCTTTGGGTGTTGCTGCGCCTGTTGCGTGATCCCCCGGACCGCGGCGAGCCCGGGCCGCAGCCGACGCTGCCCGACGAAACCGGGCACTCCTGAGGACGTGTGGCCATGGACACTGACGTGATGACACTGTTGTGCGCGGCGGCTCTGGCCTTTTCGATCTTGAACTACGTGCTGCTCGATGGCACCGACCTGGGCGTCGGCGTGCTGCTGGGGTTGACCCGCCGAAGCGACCACCGACGGACGATGGCCGTCAGCATCCTGCCGATCTGGGACGCCAATGAAACCTGGCTGGTGCTCGGTGGCGGCGGGTTGCTGGCGCTGTTTCCGCTGGCCTACGCGATCCTGCTGCCGGCTCTGTATCTGCCGTTCATCCTGATGTTCCTGGCCTTGATCCTGCGCGCGGTGGCCCTGGAGTTCCGGGATCATGCGCCGAGCGAGCGGCTCAAGCGCGCGGTGGACGGCGTGCTGCTGGTCGGGTCGCTGTCGGCGAGCGTGGGGCAGGGCGTGGTGCTCGGCGCGCTGGTGCAGGGCGTGCCGCATCAGGGCGGGCAGTACAGCGGCAATGGCTGGGAATGGCTCGGGCCGTTTCCGTTGTTTTGCGGCCTGGTGCTGGCGTGCGGCTATACGTGGCTGGGGGCGTGCTGGCTGTACTGGCGCACTGTCGATGAACTGCAGCAGCGTTGCGCGCATCAAGCGCGCGTGCTGGCGCTGGTGACGGTCGGGCTGTTGGGGGGACTGGTGGCCTGGACGACCACGTTGCACGGGCAGTATGCCCAGCGTCTCGAATCGCCGCTGATCGCGCTGCCGGCGGCGTCGGTGCTCGCCGGTCTGCTGGTGGGCTTCGCCGCGGGCTTTCGCAGCCGGTTTCAAGGCATGCCGTTGTTCGCGGCGCTGGGTGTCTTTGTCCTCGCGTTCGGATTGATGCTCGTCGCGCTGTACCCGCTGATCATCCCGCCCGGGTTGACCCTGCAAGCGGCCACGTCGAGCACCGGGAGTCAGGCGTTCATGCTGGTGGGGTTCGCCGTGCTGGTGCCGGTCACCCTGATCTACAACACCTATGGTTTCCGGGTTTTCAGCGGAAAAATCCATGGGGCCTCGCCACGTTGAGCACGTTCGTCGAGTCGTTGACTTCACGCTCAACGTGAAAAATTGTACGTAAGGATTTTATATGTACAGCTTTTTCCAGTGCCTTTTAGCTTTCCGGCAAACTTTCTGAATTTTTCCACACGAGCCCTCTCACTTGTTATGAGCGCAGGGAGAACCTCAGGAGCCAGGCAAGGGGCTCAGTAACCCTGCACGCGCCTTATGGCGGCCGAACACCGCCCTGACGTAGAAAAGGGAGGCAAGCGATGAGCGAGGAAATCCTGCGGCCGAGCACCAGCCATGCGTGGGACGATGAGATTGCGCGCAACACCGAAATGTTTCGCGACGCGGATCTTCTGGAGGAGCAAGCCTACCGGATCATCGACGCCGGAATGGATGAGCCGCAAGTGTGGAGCCGCTTCTCCGAAGCCAAGGCCAGGGCCGATGCCAAGCGCACGGAAGCTTACCGGGACTGGATGCGCATCAAGCGGGCGATGATGAACAAACCGGATCACCGCTGACGCCAGGGGGGCGCTGGCGGGGTGCTGTCCCGGACCGCCAGCGTGAGGCGATCATCGGACGGTGCAGGTCAGCGATGAAGGTCTCGCGAACCCACTGGCTTGCGCTCCGCTGATCCGGAATGCGCAGTGCCGAGTGAACTCGCTGGGGCTGAGTCCTTCGGAATCTGAAGAGGCACTTCTTCAATTCCAACGCCAGAGGATTCCACCATGCGAGCAATGACGTACCACGGCGCTCATGACGTCAGAGTCGAAACCGTACCGGATCCGATCATCGAGGCACCGGATGACATCATCCTTCGGGTGACGGCCACTGCGATCTGCGGTTCGGATCTGCACCTGTACCGGGGCAAGATCCCGACCGTCGAACACGGCGATATCTTTGGGCATGAGTTCATGGGCATCGTGGAGGACACCGGCCCCGCCGTCACCGCCGTGCAGCGTGGGGATCGGGTGGTGATCCCGTTCGTGATTGCCTGCGGCGACTGTTTTTTCTGCCGGCAAACGCTCTACGCAGCGTGCGAGACGACCAACACCGGTGCAGGTGCGGCCATGAACAAAAAACGGATTCCGCCGCCGGCAGCGTTGTTCGGTTACAGCCGGATGTACGGTGGCATTCCCGGCGGGCAGGCGGAGCTGGTGCGGGTGCCGAAGGCCAACACCGGACCGTTCAAGGTGCCGGGAACCCTGACGGACGAGAAGGTCCTGTTCCTGTCCGACATACTTCCGACCGCGTGGCAGGCCGTGATCAATGCGGATCTGGGGCAGGGGGCGAGCGTTGCGATCCACGGGGCAGGACCGGTGGGATTGCTCAGCGCGGCCTGCGCACGGATGCTGGGCGTCGAACGCATTTTCATGGTCGATCACCATCAGTACCGACTGGACTACGCGCGACGCACCTACGGCGTTATCCCGATCAACTTCGATGACGACGATGACCCGGCGGATACGATCATCAGCCAGACGCCCGGCAACCGGGGTGTGGACGCCGCAATCGATGCAGTGGGGTTCGAGGCCAAGGGCAGCGCCACCGAAACCATGCTGGCCACGCTCAAGCTCGAAGGCAGCAGCGGCAAGGCGCTGCGGCAGTGCATCGCGGCGGTGCGTCGGGGCGGCGTGGTCAGCGTGCCGGGCGTGTATGCCGGGTTTATCCATGGTTTCCTGTTCGGCGACGCCTTCGACAAGGGCCTGACCTTCAAGATGGGCCAGACCCACGTGCAGCGCTATCTCCCCGAGTTGCTGGGGCATATCGAAACGGGCCGGCTGCAGCCGGACGCGATCATCAGCCACCGGCTCTCCCTCGAGCAGGCGGCGGAGGGCTACAGGATTTTCGACAAGAAACAGGAAGACTGCCGCAAAGTCATCCTGACGCCGGGCGCCGGCGATGTGCCGCCGGCCGTCTGATCAAGCAGACCCGTGGCGAAAACCCTCGCCACGGGACAACTCAGCGGGAGAAGGTCATGAAAACAATCTGTGTCTGGGTAGGTCTTTGCTCGGTTTTGCTCTTGCAGGGCTGTTTTGAAGGTTCGAACGATGCGCCGAACAAGGACGGCGACAAAAGCAAGGCTTCCTTGCAGATCCAGAAGGACAAGGCCGCCGAACAGGATCGGTGATTGATTTCGCGGATACGCGGGCGCAACTCAAGCGTACCTGCGAAGGTCAACCGGACAGCACTCTCTTCGGGAAACCGCCATGTCGATTGCCAAAGACACTGTCGATTATCTGCGTACGCATTCGCTGATCCTGACCACCGCCGAGTCCTGTACGGCCGGCATGATCGTGATGGTGTTGTCCGAAGTGCAGGGCAGCGGCGACCTCATCGAATGCGGTTACGTCGTGTACTCGCCCCAGGCCAAGCGACGCCTGCTGCATGTCCGCGCGGCAACCATCTCCCGGTTCAATCTGACCAGCGTCGAGGTCGCCCGCGAAATGGCCGTGGGGGCCTTGCGCGACAGCACGGCGAATGTGGCGGTGGCGACCACCGGCATTTTGGGGCCGGACGACGTCGACGGCATTCCCGCCGGTACGGTGTGTTTCGCCTGGGCCTTTCAGGCGGCGGACAGACAATGGGTCTTCAGCCGCGAGATGCACTTCTCGGGCAGCCGTTGCGAGGTGCAGGCCGCGGCCACGGAGTTCGCGCTGATGGGGGTGCGGCGATTTCACCGCTGTATGGCGCAAGACGACGAGGGGGCTGCTCATGAGTGACGACGGCGACCATCCGGATCTGCGTAGCCGGCAGGCGCCGATCCGTGAGGACATGGCCTATCAACTGAAGGTTTGGCGCTTCGAGCGCTGCGGCTGGTATGTCCTGGTGCTGTTGGTGCTGCTGGGCCTGGCGGGACTGTTTTCCCGAGGGATGATCAGCTCCCGGGAGGTGCGCTCGGCGGACGGCAATGTCCGGGTGGGGTACGAGATGTTCCATCGCAACGGCTCGACCAACTCGATGAAGATCAGCATGGCGGCGGCGCCGGAAGCAACCGTAGAGCTGGAGCTGACCGGTGACCTGCTCGAGGGGTTCAGCATCGAGACCCTGCAGCCGGAACCGGTACGCAGCCGCAGTTCGGCCAACGGTCTGCACCTTTGGTTGCAGGCGGATACGCAAGGGGAGCTCAGCCTTTACCTGACCCTGCGCGGTGACGGTCTGGGCTTGTTCCGCAGCCATATCACTACGCCGGGTTCCGACGGTGTGACGCTCGTCCAATTCATTTTTCCATAGGTGCCCCATGGACTCGGTCTTGCGTGCGGCGGCGATGTATGTGGCCCTGATGGTGCTGTTCAAGATTGCCGGCAGGCGTTCGCTGGCGGAGCTGACGACATTCGATTTCGTGTTGCTGATGATCATTGGTGAGGCCACTCAGCAGGCCTTGCTGGGGGACGATTTCTCTCTGACCAATGCGATGCTGGTGATCGTGACGCTGATCGCCATCGATGTGGGCTTTTCCCTGCTGAAACAGCGCTCGGCTCGGGTGTCACGGCTGATTGACGGCGAACCGACGATCATCGTCGAGCACGGCAAACTGTTGCACCGCCGCCTGCGGCACGCGCGGCTGGTGGAAGCGGACGTCATGGAAGCGGCCCGTTCCAGTCAGGGCATCGAGAGGATCGAACAGATCAAGTTTGCGATCATCGAGCGTAACGGCAAGATCTCCGTCATTCCTCAAGAGGCCGGCACGACATGAGCACGTTTTCCTTCGCCCGTTCATCTGTTCGGCCGCACTCGGCAAGCCTCGCGGCTTCGAACCTGTACGGCCCGGATTATCCGGGGCTTCATGGGTGAGGTGGTTATGTCTACCGATTCGAGTTTCGAAGACCAAGCGCAAGGTTCTGTTCCCTCCAAACCTGAACCCGGTACGGAGGAGCCGACACTGGATCCTGAGGATCCCGACAAGTACGACCCGTTGAAGAATCCACCGGATGATCGTCCGCAGGACTGGCGGGATCCGGCTGAAAGGGTCACGCCGGAAGCGGATGAGCCGACGCCGCTTTCGGATGACAGACGATAAGCGAAACCCGGCCTCTGGCCGGGTTCTTGTGTGCGCCATTCGTCCATTGCGCTGCACTTGCGGCGCCCCGTGGCTTCTCACCTCTATGCACGGAATTCCCGCGCCGCAGCCGGAGAGGCATGATGGACATTGACGAGAACGCACCAGGCAATCAATCGCAGCAGGCCGTTACCCGCACAACGGACAACGAGACCGGGCACGATCCGGGACGGAGTGAACCGCAACCGCCGTTGCCGCCGGATGACGAAGCTCCGGTCGACGAAGACATGGCCGACGTCGATGCCGCAAACGCGGTAGCGACAGATCATCCCGAACCGGGAAGCACGGGCGCTCTCGGCGGCGCCGGCAAGCCTCACCGGAACCCCGAGCGCAGCGGCGACGTAGAGACACCCCGCGGCATGCCTGCCAGCGATCCTGAATCGGGTGCCTGAAGCCCAGGGGGAGGAGGGAACACCCTGCCGATCACCGATGAAAGGGGTGATCGGCATTTCAAGCCAATTGCACTGAGCCGTTCGCCTTTCACAACAAGGCCCTCGTCTATGCTTGACGGGTGTCAGAGATCCCGCAGTCGCCATTTCAGAACAAATAGGAATAAATGACTCGACCGAGTTTGCCTTCCACGCCATCCTCGTTGCGGTCAACAGCTTCCCCATAGGTCAGCTTGATCGAGGCGTTCCTGGAGAGCGTAAGACCGGCCGTCACCCCCAGTGATAAGGATCGCTGCGCATTGTCGTCATTCTCTCCGTCCGTGCGGGTTTCGCCGCCACGCCAGAACAGCATGTCCGCCGACATCCAGAATGGGCTGGCGAAGTTGTGGGTGATGTGAGCCTCACCACCGTACAACGGTGCTTGGGACTTGCGCCTGGCACCGTAGGGCGAATGATTGTCGCTGTAGAAAATCACGGCCGGAAGCAGTTCGAAGGTGGTCAGCGATGGATCCAGCCAGGAGTTGCCCAGCGCATAGGACATGGGTGCCCCCAACTGCCAAGCGTAGCGGTGGGTGCCCAAGTTGACGGCTTTGTTCGAGTCGTACTCACCGGTGGGCAAGAATACTTTGCCGAGAATGCCGAGGGAAAATCCCGGGCGATACTTCACGTACTCCTCGACGGACAATGCCGGCGACCCGATCAAGCCGAACGCCACCCCCAGTTGCGCATCGCCAAGACCCGAGCTGGACGTCGAAAGCGATTGCCTTGGCAACTCCACCGTCGCCTCGACCTCTCCGAACGGCAGCACACCGAAAACAGCGGTGGCATGCCCTGCAAGATCCACGACCTCGGTGTACTGCAGAACGCCGACATTGACATCGACTTCGCTGCCGCGGATGACCGACCCAGGCGCAGCCGACTGGTTACCGCGGGTGGCAATGCCGTGAACGGTCAGCATCTTCGTGCCGACAGGCGCCAATTGATAGGCACGAGCGCCGTCATCGGCGGCTTGTCCTTCACATGACATGCCCAGCAACAGGGAAAAAAAGACGCAATGTTTGTTTGGGTACAGAGACATGGAATGGTCCGGGCGACGGTTGTGCATCACTGGGCAGGTTGCGCTTCAGGAAACTTCCATTGCCCATCGAGGACTTCAGGGCGAGGCCGATACAGGCGCACGACGTAGTTCCAGCCGGCGGTGACGGGCAAGCAATTGGGCGTCGTGGCCTGGCATGCGCCGAACTGAATGGTGTAGGCGCCGTCCCTGTCGGGCTTGGCGGTGAGGTTGTTGAGCGAGTACGCGCCCAGCGCATTTTTTTCGAAGTAGCCATTGCGGTCGTAGACGCTCAATGACCAGAAACCGTCCACGGGGACATTCTTGACCGTCAGCTTGTAGGGCGTGCGGCCGTCATTGTGCTCCGGGAACACGCTGACGTATTTGGCCGCGTAATCCGGGTTGCCTCCCCAGCCCGCGGCCGTGCCCATCAGATGCGCGATCGGGTTGACCTCCTCGCGGGTGCCGAACATGTGCGGTCCGCCGCCGAACGAGGACAATGTCTCCAGGGTCTGGCGGACTTTTGTCTGTGAAGCCGCATCCCAGGCCACGGTTTCGTATCGGCCTTTGTTGGCCTGTTCGACACCAATGGCGTCTTGTAAGCGCTGAGCGGCCTTGACGTCGTCCGGCTGCCCTGCGTTGACCAGCGTGCGCACGACGATAAATACGTATCGGGTGCCAACCTTGTCCCGGTCATAGGTATGACGCCCTGGGGTATAGGTCACCTCGGTGGTGTAGTGATCCTGGGAAATCACCTGCAGTGACATGAAGCGCTTTGCGGCCTCGGGCAAGGTGATGCTGACGGGCCCTGCGTCCAGATCGAAAACCCCTGAGGTGTACAGGGTGTCGCGGTTCATCCTCACCACGGTCTGCTTTTCGATTGCGGTCGGTTGGCGTTCATGTATCAGGGCACCGAACCCGCCTTTCTCGACGGTTCTCTTAAAGTACAGATCGGTTTCTGCACGGATGAAGTTGAACGCGTCGACTCGCACGGCAGGACTGTCGTCCGCCGATACGGCCAGTGAACACAAGCAGAGCGCCATGCAGGTGAGGGCGCGGGGGGAAACAGGTTTGCGCATGGATCTTTCCTTGAGAGCGGAGGGGCGTTCTTATCGGATTGCGATGGTCGCAATTGCTCGATCCGGAGCATCGGCGCTGCCGGTGCCTGACCACCAATCCTCAACTGACAAAAAATGTACCGCCCGCAGGATTGCCTCCATCCGAGGTTCAATCCGTCGTACGGACAAAAAGTGCCGGCCTTGCCGGGAGGCAACGCCGGTCGTCTCCAGAGGGCAGAGCGATCAGCCGAGCCTGATCAGCGTCGGACCGTCCCAGCGCAGCTCCTTCATCAAGCCGCGTGGCTCGTAGGCCCTCACCATCAACCAGAAAAGATCGCCCTTCTTGACCGGCAACCAGTTGGCGCGCTTGTCCGCGCCCGGATCCTCGGCCTGGACATAAATATCCAGGCTGCCGTCGCTGCCGTATTTCAAACCGGCTGTGCGATCTCCGATGGCATAGCGGTGGATCGGGTTATCGATGACCGTGTATTTGGCGGTATAGGCGTGCAGCGACCAAAAGGCTTCGGCATCGGGTATCTGGTCGGCGGAAAAATGCAACGTGTAACGCACATCACCGTTGAGCAGGGCGCCGGAGCCATCCTTCTGCAAGACGTGGTAAGGGTTTTCGGTCACGGGCAACGCCACTGTACCGGCCAAAGCCACTGAAGCCCGATACAGGTAGTCGTTGTCATGGAAGTAGCCCAGGGTCCGTTTGGGCAGCGTCCAGCCGTTGGCGGTATGCATTCCGGCCAGCGCCCGCGATGCCTGAATCACCGTCTGGCGTCCATCCTGCTCGGCGCGCTTGAGGCCTCTCTGGACTTCGGGGGAGAGGTGCTCGAAACCATGCTGCCCCTGGGCCAATGCAAGGCTGGCAAAACAGTTGACGAGGGTGGCGTCTTCCATGGGTGGTGGGCATTCCTGCCACATGTCCTGCAGGATCTTGAAATCGGCCAGCGGGTCTTCCGTCGGCAATGGCGGGCGAGGTAGCTCGGCTTCGACCCCGGGAACGGAGTCCGTGCCGGCCAGAAAGTCTGACAGCGGCGCGACGACGAAGCGCTGTTGAAAGTCGATGACCTTCAGACGGTCTTGTTCGTTCGCAAAGAAGATGCGCATGACATTGAACGTTTGCGGGATCTTCGCACGGACAACCAGATCGATATCGACAGGCAGCATGCCGTTCCAGTCAGGGCCGACCACCGCTACACGTCCGCCCTGGGGCAGGCTGCGCCGGCTCGGAAGACCGAAGGTCGACCCGAACAGATCGCAGAACTGAACGCTCCAGTAGCGATCGTCCATGCGGGGAATGGTGACGATGTAAGGCTGCGCACGCAGGTCCAGCCATAGACTGGAATACAACGTATCCGTTTGCGGCGCACCGGCGATGTCCGGTGTCACGGGCACATTGCGGTGCAGCCATTGCCCCCAGGTCTGGCGAACCCGCATCATCGGGTCGCCATCCATCATGCGCGAATAACGCAGGCGTGCGAAATAGATCAACGGATAGCCATAGACATAGGCTTGCATGCCCAGTTTGTAGGCTGCCTCTTCGTCCAGTGCCGCCGGGCTGGTCCAGAGCGGTCCGGCCGCGAGACCGGTCGACAGGCCGGTGGCCCCCAACACAGCCAGTGCCTTGAGCATGTCGCGTCTGCAGTACATCCCCGTGTGGGTGTCGGTCCAGTCATTCAGGCCCCAATGGCCTTCGGCTCGATTCGTGTTGTCCTGGGGGGCGCTGGCTGATTTATGCTTCATTTCTTTGATTCACCTGTTATTTTTGTTCTCGCATGAGGGGGATCCCCTGAGGCCGCGCAACGACGTGGCCCTGAAGAAACTTGCAGGCAACCGGTGAGCAGAGATGAATCCTTGGCTGACAAATAATTACCCCAATCACCGCGACCGCCTTTCGCTTTCGCCTTCGACGGTCATGGCGGGGATTCGCTTGTTGGAGTCGCGGGGAACATCGATGCAGGCGCTGCAGCAGCGCTGGAATTTCCCGTTGTCGGCATTGCGCCAACCGTATCTGCGGCTGCCGGCGTTTCTTTCGCGACACTTCTGGGAGTGCGCGCGAGCGTTGGACGATGACCCTGCCATTGGCGTGGCCGCCGCAAGGCCTGCGGATCTGGGCCAGTTGCTCGGCTTGAATTATCTGATGCAGCTGGCGCCTACACGCTTGGAGGCCCTGCACATGATGCAGCGCTTCTGGCCGCTGGTGGCCAGTCACCTCCAACTTCACTTCGATCAGCAACCCGGCACGCTGCGCTTCGAGTTGCAGGCCCCTGCAAAACTGCGACCGGCGGTGGAGGAGGTCGACTACTGGTGCGCCAGGCAGATCCATCATTTGCGCAGCTGGATATGCGCGCCGAACCCGATCATTGAGATCCACCTGCGGCGTCCGCCCCCCGTCGACGCCGGCCCTTGGCAGCGCCTGGCCGACAGACCGGTGTATTTCGCCGCACCACGCGATGAAATGGTGCTGGACGTCGAGGCGCTGCAGTTCGAACGACCGGCAGGCCCGCTCAGCGTGCGCAAGGCCCTGGAAGAGTCCATGGATGACTACGCCTGCCAGACCGCCAAAGGCAGCTTGCTGGAAATGGCCAGCAGTGCCGTACTGCAGGAGCTGCGCACAGGCATCAATCTGGAAGACATGGCCGAACGGCTGCACATGACCGCTCGCACCCTGCACAGGGCATTGCTGCGCGATGGCTGGAGTTTCAGCGAGCTGATCGATATCCATCGACGCTACCTGGCCCATGACCTCTTGCTGGACAGCCCTCTGTCAATCGCCGAAGTCGCCGATCAACTGGGATACAGTGAAGTCAGCAGTTTCACCCGTGCGATTCGCCGCTGGTATGGCACCACACCCAGCGAGCTGCGTGACGGAAAGGGCGGGCAGGGTTAATTTTTTGTCGGTTGGCGCCTCACATGAATGCGCTCGCCGGTGCCAATCTTGGTGCTCGAGTATGGCAGTGAGTGTGTGATCGAGCGTCGCTGAGCAGCACCCTGTCATTGACCTTGAACACCACTCTTATTGAGCGTCCCGTCGATCAGGCGGGACGCTTTTTTTTCGACCGCCAAGCCCGTGCCCATGAGTTCCAGCCCTTCAGCCGATGTATCCCATACCACGCTGGCGACGGTGGCTCGCTGCATTGCCAGAGGACTGGAAGCCGAGTACGGCATCGACGCCAGCGCCGTGTTGCAGAGTGCCGGTTTCGCATCCGGCGCGCTGTCGACCGATGAGCAACGCATCCCTCTGCCCGATTTCAGCCAGCTGTGGGCGCTGTGCGTCAAACTCACTGCAGAGGAACAGTTCGGCCTGCGTATCGCCCGGCACATCGCGCCGGCGGATTTGTATGGCATCGATCTGGCGCTCTATGCGAGCGCAACGCTGGGTGAGGCGGTCCAGCGCTTCGCCCAGCTCCTGGTGCTGCTCACCACCGCCACCGAAGGCAGGGTGCAGCGCGATTGCAACGGTGACTGGGTGCTCAGTTATCACCTCAAAAGCGGTGGCGAACCCTCGGCGCCCGCCAGGGATTTTTTCATCTATGCGCAAATCCACCTGTTCGAGCGGCAGTGCCAAATGACGGCAAGGCGCTTCTTGCGTCGGATTGAACTGACCCGTGCGCACCCCGTCGACCCGACGCCATGGCAGGCCTTGGGCGTACCGATCCATTTTGGTCGCGGCCATGCTTCGATGGTTTTTCACGCCGACATCTGGGACAGGCCGATACTGGGGACGAACGCGAAATTGCTGGCGCAAGTCGAGCAGCCGATCCTGCGCCAACTTGCGCGACTGGGGGCACCTCTGCCGTTGAGTGCATTGCGCACTCGCTTGATTGATCGACTGGACCGGCCCTTGAGCCTGGAACAGTTCGCCGCCGATCTGGGTATCTCTCCACAGAGCCTGGAACAGTCGCTGGGACAACAGCACGTCACGTTCAGCCAGCTACTGGATCAAACACGCGAAGCGCAAACGCTGCATCTGCTGGCCATGCCGGGGTTGAGCCTGGCGCAGATTGCTTCGCGGGTCGGCTACAGCAAGGTAAGCAGCCTGATCAGGGCTTTTCGGCGCTGGAAAGCAATGACCCCTTTGGCTTACCGCAAGGCGCTGTTCAAACACTGACTTTTCGAACGGCCCGGGGCCGGCGCAGGCCCGGGCAGCTCACAGGACGCAGGCGGTCACTGATGCGCCCGTTGCCCAGCGACCAGATCCAGGCGCGGCTTGAGTGGGTCGGTCCCGACGACAGGGCCCTCATTAGTGAAATGCATCAGTCGATCGATCGCCGGATCGTGCCGGGGCCATTGCAGCCTGCCTGCACCATTGGGGTCGCCGCTTTTGCCGAATGCCGTCCAGTAGGCACTGGCAAGACGGCCCATGGCCTTGTCGTCGGCAGTGACGCCCTTGCCGACCAACGCAGCCGGCAAGTCAAAGGTGTAAGGAATCTCCAGGGCATGCAACGTACCCTTTTGTTTGCCGCGCAGGACTTCGGCGACATAGCCGAAGCGATACAACCAGACCGGTTGCCCTGACCTGGCCACTTCGTCCGCCAAGTGCCTGGCGGGTTCAATCAGCGTCTCGTCGGCCAGGACATCGCTCTTCAGTTCCTCCAGCGCTTGTTCACCGCTCGGGTCGTACAGCCGCCTGGCTTCATCGGAAGCCTCACCGAAACGCGCGAACAGTTCGTCCTTGCTCTTGGCATCGCCGATCCCCAGGTCTCGACTGTTGGCGCCGACCAGTACAGGCATCTTGGCCTGATGCCCCGCAGCCAGTGCTTGTTCCGGCGACTCGATGATCATGCGTCCATCGAGGATGGCGCCAGCGACGCCGCTGACGGGGACACCACGGGAAAGCCCGGCCATCACTTCAGACGCCGAGGTGCCTTGCACCAGTTTTTCTGCGGGCAGTTTGCGCAGCGCCGCCAGCGCTTGCGCACCGTCGCCGTGGATGCCTTGCGAGCGGGCGTAGTCCAGCGCGCGCTGCCTGGCCTGTTCAAGTGAGGTCAACGGCAGGGCCGTCATGCGGGCGGTCGGAATGCCGGGCGATTGCAGAATGGCGCGCTGAAACAGCCCGTTGGACAAAGGGGAGGTGAGATGCACCAGAACCGAACCACCCCCGGCCGACTCGCCGAAAAGCGTCACTTGCCCGGGGTCGCCGCCGAATGCGGCAATGTTGCGCTGCACCCATTGAAGCGCTGCCTGCTGATCGAGGAAGCCATAGTTGCCGTGCACTTCATCCGGCGCGTCCTTTTCTTGAGCGGGGTGCGCAAAGAACCCCAGGCGTCCCATGCGGTAATTCATGCTGACGACAATAACGCCCTGCGCGGCCAAGGCATCCGCCGGGTAGAGGGATGTCGCGCCATGAACCAGTACGCCGCCGTAGATCCATACCATCACCGGCAGTGGTTGGGTGCTGGCGGCGGCCGGTCGCCAGATGTTCAGGGTCAGGCAATCTTCCGACATGGCCACCTTGTCGACTTGCATGCACTCTGGACCGAAAGCGTCTGCGCTTCTCACGCCGTCCCACGCCTTGGGCGGTTGCGGCGCCCGCCAGCGCAATTCACCGATGGGGGGCGTGGCATAGGGAATGCCCTTGAAGCTGAGTACCTCTTGTTTGGCGACACCTTGCAGCAACCCGGTATCGACGCGCACCTGTTCAGGAAACGGTGGCTTGCCGGTTGCCGCCGTTGCCAGCAGGGGCAGCCAACTGCCCAGCAGCACCGGTGCGACCCAGAATGGAACTTTCATTTCCCTGTCTCCCTTGATTCAACCCGTTACTCAACTGCAGGTAGCGCAGTCGGCATCACGCATGCCTGGACGATAACGATCGAAATTCTGTAGGGCCTCAGACGCATACGCATGTCTTCAACTGACAAAAAGAATACTGAGAGCCGAATCGGCTGCCGTTAACCGATCTGTTTTCGGTAACTGAGCGGGGTGATACCTTTCCACCGTCGAAACGCCCGGATCAAGCTGCTTTTGGAGCTGAAACCCACACGACTGGCGACCTGGTCCAGCGTCAGGTCGGGCAAGGCCAGAAGGTTGAGCGTCTGCGTCTCTCGGGTTTGATCAAGCAGTTTTGCAAAGGTGGTCTTTTGCTGGGCCAGGGAAAGGTTCACGCATTCGAAGGGCAGCGTCAGCGCGTCGGCCAGATGTTGCGGGCTGACTTCCTGCCCGAGTATTTCGGCCAGGCCTGCCCGCAATGCGCTGAGCGGTACAGGTGCACCAAGCCGGGCAAGGTGCTGCAGAATCGGCTGTTCAACTCGAACCAGCCAGTGCGCGTTGGCACCTGGCAGGGCTTTATCCCATGCCTCACGCTTGAAGACCAACGTTGAGCAAGATTGCCCGAACAGCACCTCAACGCCCAACTTCAGCCAGGGTGTCGGGTCGGCCGGCCGGGAGCGGGGGAGTTCCAGTCTGCGCAGAAAGTCCGGGGCCTTTGAGGAGCATTGGCGTTCAAACATCTTCACGTTGTGATAGTTGAAACAATCCCGTGCTGCATCGGCCGGCACTCGCACACCGGTGAGGCGGGTTTCCATCCGCCAGTCCCCCCTGTCGTCCTGCGACAGGTGTAGTCGGGTGACAGTGGTGATCAATGGAAGGAAGAGCACGAAACGTCGCACGGCGTCGCCGAGCGTGGCGCTGGTATAGAGCGCCAGATCAATGCCGTACAGATCGGAGGGGGCAAGGCGCCTGGCAATCCGAATGCCGACGTTCGGGTCGCCGCTGAGTTCGGTTGCGCGCAGCCACAAGGGTGTGATGTCGGTCAGATCCATGCGCAGTTCGTTATCCTGCAGGATGGCCGGGTCGAGTCCCAGATCGATCAGTACGGGCAACGGATCGATGCCGTAGTCCGTCTCCAGGGTTTTGGTAATGGCGCGTGCGACCGACGCCAGGGTGGTTCTGGCACCTGGAGTCGGGGGTGGCGGGGTGGTCTCCATCACTGCGTCTACTGCCAGGGGAAAAAGGATCTCCAGCATGACGCGCCGCGCCTGTACGCGCAATCGGCAGGGGCTGCGGCCCGATTTCGGGCCGGCACCGGCTGCATGCACGGATCAGCCCCACAGCAATGTCCCGGTATGCCGAGAGCGCCATCCCACTCCGGGGAAACTATTTGTCAGCCAATGACTCATGCCTGCGCGTTGTTTGCTCGCATGGTTACAGCGGGGCATTCGCTTTTTGCGTTATTAGGACTATCGCCAGCACCTGCAAGTGACTGGCGGACGCTTGAGTGCCTCATCGCCAATAAAAAAATAACAGGTGAGTCAACACATGAAGCAAGTCTCAATCACCCGCAGAGCCCGCCGTCAAACATCGCTTCCTTATCCGCACCTGCTTGCATTGGGCGTTGCCATCGGCAGCCAGTCTGTCAATGCAACAACCTGGCAGGTCAACGATGATTGGGGGCTGACCACTAACACCACACTCAGTCTGGGCACCAGTTGGGCGCTGAAAAATGCCGACAAGTTCCAGATGACGGCCGCGGATGCCGCCACTATCGGGAAAACCGGCACCGGCGTTAACTACAACGCCGATAACGGCAAGCTCAACTTCAGCAAGGGCGACACCCTCTCGACGGTGTTCAAAGGGTTGACCGACTTCGATCTGAACGATGGTTCGCAGGGCGCCTTCGTTCGATTCAAATACTGGTATGACCATGCCCTGGAGACAGGCAACGGTGACTACGAGAAATTCAATGATTCCGGCTGGCAGGACCTCGCCCGATTCAAAGGATTCGAAGTACTGGATGCTTATGTCTGGAAGGACTTCAACATTGCCGACCATTCGTTGAACGTCAAAGTCGGCAATCAAGTGCTGAGTTGGGGCGAGGCATTGTTCATTCAGAACGGTGTCAACGCGATCAACCCCCTCGACGTCTCGGCCTTCAACCGGCCGGGGGTGGAGCTCAAGGAAGGGCAGTTGCCCGTCGAGATGATCAGCTTCAACTTTGACTTGAGCGACTCGGTCAGCCTGGAAGGGTTCTGGCAGTACAACTTCCGTCCTTCGGTATTCGATGGTTGCGGCACCTTTTTCAGTATTGCCGACAACCTGCAGGAAGGCTGCCAGAACAACTACATGATCGCCGGCGGCACCGGCACCACGGCCCAATCCCTGCAGGACTTCAATCCCGCAGCGGGTGCCGCCAACGCGCAGCGTGAACGCTATCTGCGACGCACGTCCACGGACTACCCCAGTGATACCGGCCAGTACGGCCTTGCCATGCACTACACCATCGAGTCGTTGCATGATGCCGATCTGGGGCTGTACTACATCAACTACCACAGCAGGACTCCACAGCTTCAGGGCGTCATTGCCCGCCAGGCGCCGGCGGGGGCCAACGTCAACATCAATACCGGCGACTACTCAAACGTCTACCCCGAGGACATCCGTCTCTTCGGCGCCAGCCTGAGCGGCATCATCGGCACCACTGCCACCTTCGGTGAACTGAGCTATCGGCCCAACATGCCGCTGGCCTACAACGGCGCGGATTTCGTCGGACTGCTGGCGGGTTCGAACACCACGCCGATCCTGCCGTTGACGCCTGCGCAACTGGCGGCGGCCCGAGGTTCCGAAGTCGACGGTTATGCGCGCAAACCGCTTTGGCAGTTCAGCCTTGGCGCGGTCGACACCCTTTCCAACGTCATGGGGGCCAACCGCCTTTCACTGGCGGGAGAGGTGGGGTTCAACTGGATCGATGACATGGATGGGGAGCGTTTCGGTCGCGCCGGCGGCTACGGACGTACCTTGCCCACCACCGGTGTCGCCACTTCCTGCGTCGGTGCCGGCGCTGGCGGTCTGAACGCCGCGCAAGTCGCGCAGATGAATGCCGACTACTGCAACACCGATGGCATCTATACCAACTTCTCTTGGGGGTATCGCCTGCGCGCAGGTCTTTCCTATGAGGAGTTTCTGCCGGCAACGGTCATCACCCCCGCCATCAACTGGCGACATGACGTCGAGGGCTATGGCCCCAATTTCCAGGAAGGTCAACAAGCCGTGGGTCTGACATTGACCTTCGACTACCGCAACGATTACTCGCTGGAATTTGCCTACAACGAATTCCTTGGAAACAACAAATTCTCCACCATCGATGACCGCGATTTCGCCTCGGTGAATCTCAAGGTGAGCTTCTAATGAAAAACATCACACAGAAATTGCCGCTCGTTCTGGCCTTGATGGCCGCCTGCGCCATTGTCCAAGCCAAACAGAACGACCCTGGGTTGATCGGTGCGAAACTGACACCCATGGGGTCGGAGAAAGCAGGGAATAGCGATGGCAGCATTCCGGCCTGGACGGGGGGCATCGCCGCCAACGCGGCTCCCGTCAGCGCGAACGGCGACTATGCCGATCCGTTCGCTGCGGAGAAACCGCTCTATACCGTGACCAAGGATAATGTCGGTCAATACAAGAGTGTCCTGACGCCGGGCCAGGTGGCCATGTTCACGCGGTTCCCCGACTATCGCATGCCGGTGTATCCGACCCATCGTACCGCCACGATTCCCAAGACCGATCAGGATGAAGCGAAGGCTAACCTGGGTAAGGTCGAGTTGGCCGACAGCGGGTACGGCCTGAAAAACTACAATTTCGGGATTCCCTTTGCAGAGCCCACTGAACCTTTGGAAGTGCTCTGGAACCATTTGACCCGTTATCGCGGTGGCTCTTTCGTTCGAGAGATCGCGTCGGCCACCGTTCAGGACCAAGGACAATCCACCGTTGTGACCTACAACCAGGTGGCTGCATTCCGCGACCGGATCAAGGATCTCGATCCCCAAGATAACCTGCTCTATTTCTATCGCGCGCAGACCTTGACGCCTTCGCGCTACGCAGGCGAAGTGACCCTGATTCACGAACCGATGAACCAGGTCACAGAGGCGCGTTCGGCCTGGCAGTACCTGCCGGGGCAACGCCGCGTACGCCGCGCGCCCACCGTCTCCTATGACAGCAGCGCGCGCTACAGCTTTGGCCAGATCACCAGCGACGGGACCGACGGCTTCAACGGAGCACCGGACCGGTACGACTGGAAGCTGATCGGAAAGCAGGAGTTGCTGGTGGGGTACAACGCCTACAAGTTGAACAGCAAATCCCTGAAGTACGCTGATCTGCTCAAGCCCGGGCATCTGAGTGCGGATCCGCTGCGTTATGAGAAACACCGCGTATGGGTCATCGAGGCAACACTCAAACCCGATGCGCGCCATGTCTACGGCAAACGCCGCTTCTACATCGACGAAGACTCGTGGCAGATCCTGGCTTCGGACATGTATGACACCCGCGGCGAGTTGTGGCGCCTGTTCGAAGCGCACTACGCGATGTTGTACGACGTACAGGTCCCGACCACTGTTGCCGAAACCACTTACGACCTGATTTCGGGGCGCTACGGGGTTTCCCAGATGACCAACGAGGTCAATCAGAAGGTCGCCTACGGTGCGCCGATGGTCAAAGCCGATTTCACGCCTGCGGAAATCCGGCGCCTGGGTAAATGAGTCGGCGCGAGCCCACCTGAGTGGGTTCGCCCATCTGTTGCTGGCATAGGGCGCGCGGGGCCGGTTTCCATGGATCAATTCCCGGAACTCCGAACCCGTGCTTCGATGCACGGCACCCACGACTTCGTGATCAAAGCCATGCAAGACGGTGCTGGGCCTATGTGCTCAGGGCGCTGTCGACATTCTGAAATGGAGTCTTATGCAATGAGAGCGATGTTACTCAATGGACTATTGTGGGCGGCAACTGTAGGCCTGACGGGTTGCGCAGGTTCGCAAGTGGAGCCTGGCCAATACTCGGGATTTCTGCGGGATTACAGTCATCTGCAACCTGGCGATAGCGCGTCGGGCAAGCCCGTGATGCGCTGGGTCGATGCCCAGGCAGACTTTTCGACCTACACCCGGATCTACATTGAACCCAGCCAGCTTTATCCCGCGCCCATAACCACCGCTGTCATTTCCGGCCAGACACTGCAATCGATCACTCAGTATTTCGATGAAGCCCTCAAGCGCGAGTTCGGCAAAAAACTGAAGTTGGCCAACGCTCCGGGGCCCGACACCATCGTTATGCGTCCGGCCATCACCGCCGTGTCAACACATAACGAAGGCCTGAAGCCTTATGAGTTCCTGCCGCTGTGGTTTCTCGCCGCCACCGTGAACACCGCCGCCGGGGGGCGTGATCAGACAGTGGAAATCGCTACTGAGGCTGAGTTTCTCGACGGGAACAGCCACAGACTGCTGGCACAGGTGGTACGCAAAAGTACCGCGCACGAACTCGAGAATGACAAGCAGCGGCTAACCGTCAATGACGTCAAGTCAGCCATCGATGGGTGGGCCGGCGACATGCGTCAGGGTTACGAAAAGCTCAGGAGCGCAAGCCGCTAAGCGCGTTTGCGCTCGGATGGTCATTCGCCGTCCGCATTTTCTTATGAGCAATCCAATGAAAGAACGGGAGCCCTTGATCAGGCGAACTCCCTCTGCCCATCAAGCACAAGAGGATGTTTCTGTGCCATTTCGTTTTTATTTGAGCTCGCTCGCCATCGCTTTGAGCACTTGCTCTGTGCAGGCCGCAGACCCAGATGTCACTCAACAGATCAATGCGCTGGTCTCCCAGGACGAGCCGCATCTGATCGAAGTGTTCAAACACCTGCACCAGAATCCGGAACTCGCTTTTCAGGAGAAAGAAACCTCGGCGTTGGTGGCCAATGAGTTCAAGGCACGAGGTTTTGAAGTCAAGAGCGGCATCGGCAAGACCGGTGTGGTGGGCATTTTTCGCAATGGGCCAGGGCCTGTGGTGATGTATCGGGCCGACATGGATGCACTGCCTGTGAAAGAGACAACGGGGCTGCCTTACCAAAGCACCAAAAGCGCAAATTGGCTTGGGGATCCCAACCAGCCGGTGATGCACGCCTGTGGTCATGATGCCCATACCACCTGGCTGTTGGAGGTGGCGAAAGTCATGACCCAGCTCAAGGATCATTGGTCCGGAACCCTCGTGCTGGTGGCTGAACCTGCCGAGGAGATCATCGAAGGGGCCAACGCCATGGTGCAGAACGGCCTCTACGACTTCGCCCCCAAACCCGATGTCCTGCTGGCGGCCCATGTGTTCCCGGTTTATCCCGCTGGCAGTGTCGCCGTCCGTGAGGGCAAGCGACTGGCGGGCACCGATCAGCTCGACGTTGTGTTGCCTGGGGTGGGCGGGCATGGTTCGGCGCCGCACACGGCAAAAGATCCCGTCGTAATGGGTGCCATGGCGGTGATGGGGTATCAGACCATCGTCAGTCGCATGGTCAATCAGGCCGAGCCGGCTGTGTTGACGGTGGGCGCCTTTCAGGCGGGAACCAGCAACAACATCATTCCCGACAGCGCTTCACTCAAGCTCAATTTGCGTTGGTACGACGAGCGTGTCCGCGAGCGGATGATCACGGGTATCAAGTCGGTCAACACCGGTGTGTTGGACATGAACGATATGCCCGCCGAACGCAAGCCTGTGTACACCATGAAGGGGCACTCCACGCCGTTGGTCAACGACGCGGGGGCGACCGTCACTGCCCGTGCCGCCTTGGTGCGCCAACTGGGTGCCGACAAGGTATTGAACGGCTTGCCGCCTGCAATGGGGTCGGAAGACTTTCACATGCTCGCCACACCTTTTCCCGACACCAAAATCATGTTTGTCGAGGTGGGGGGCGGGCTCCCCGATGCTTATACCAACCTGATCGAGAAAGGACTGGCGCCGGCCATGAACCACAGCCCGAAGTTCGTCGTCGAGCTACCGGCGATTGCAGCGGGTGCGCGGGCCATGAGCGCGACACTGTTGGCGTTTTTCGCCAAACCGCAATAGCCGCACGTTGTGTTGCCCGACTCTGGCTCTTTATCTGGTGAGGATCGCCAGGTTGGAGTCGGGTAAGTCTTCTACGCCATCTCAAATGCCTTTAGAGCATTTCGCAATGCAGTTGAGCGCAGGTCAGGCGCTCAGGGCTGCCGGGGACTCAACCCTCTGTGCAGCTATCGCCATTGCGGGCATGTAAATCCAGATTCAGGAATATAGAAATGAAATTAGCCAACACATCGAGAGCGATCCAATACGTGCTGGTTGCGATAGTGGCGACATTTTCAGGCCTGCTTTACACCTTCGTGACGCTCAAACAAGCCGCCCATGATGCACGCGAGGTCAGCGAGAGGCGTTATCAGTCCTACTTGCTGGCGGATGAACTTCGCCAAAGCTCCGACGATTTGACCCGCCTGGGGCGGACTTATGTAGTGACGGCCAACCCGGAGTACGAGCGCGAGTACCTGCAGATTCTCGATATTCGTAACGGGAAGGCTCCGCGTCCTGAAGCCTATCACCGCATTTACTGGGATTTCGTCGCGGCGGGCAATGCGCAGCCTCGCCCTGATGGCGAGGCGGTGGCCCTGGAAACCCTGATGAAGCGGGATGGTTTCACGGATGATGAGTTCGCCAAACTCAAGGAAGCGCAGGCCAATTCAGACAAGCTTGTTCAACTCGAAGTCCAGGCGATGAATGCGGTCAAGGGCAAGTTCGTGGATGCCCAAGGCAACTACACCGTCAACGGCGAGCCTGATCTCGCGCTCGCTCGTACCTTGGTGCACAGCCCGCAATATCATGCCTTCAAGGCACAGATCATGAAGCCGGTCGATGAATTCTTCGGCCTGATGGAAGGGCGCACATCGCGGGCGGTATCACAGGCAAACGACGCGCTGAATTTTGCGCAGAATCTGTTTGTGGCGGTTTTGCTCATGTTGATCGGTGAGATCGGCCTGATGATTTACTTGGGGCGAAAACAAATCATCGAGCAGTTGGGCGGCGCCCCGGCCGAACTGGACCGTGTGTTGACGGAAATTGCGAGCGGCAATCTGGCCGTGACGATTCACGATGCCCCGGAAAGGAGCGCCCTAGGCAGCGTGCGGGTGATGACCCGTACGTTGAGGACTCTGATCGGCGCCATTACCCAGACGAGTGAACAGTTGCGCGGTGCTGTGGCGCAAGTTGCCCAGGTGGTGGAAGAGACCGCTGCACGGGCGTCTCAACAACGGGAAATGACTGACCTGGTGGCCACTGCCGTGCATGAGATGGGGCTTACCGTTCAGGAGATCGCCCGCAATGCCAGTGGTGCGGCAGAGGCGTCGCAAGTGGCGCAAGCAGAAGCTCATCAAGCCAGCGGCATCGTCGGTGAGTCCACCGCGCACATCGAAAAAATGGCCGAGGAAATCGGAACAGCCGGTCACTCCGTCGGTGAGCTGGCCGAACACGTGTCGTCTATCGATCAAGTGCTGGCGGTGATTCGCGGCATTTCGCAACAGACCAACCTGCTGGCGCTGAACGCCGCCATCGAGGCGGCACGGGCCGGCGAGTCGGGGCGCGGATTTGCCGTCGTAGCCGACGAGGTCCGAACCCTGGCCGGCCGCACCCAGAACTCCACGGATGAAATCCAGCAAATGATCCAGGGCCTCAAGCAAGGGGCGGAAACAGCCGTCAGTTCCATGCGCGCTGGCCAGGCGGCAACGCAGACCGGCGTCGATGCCAGCCAGCGGACCAATCAATCGTTGGAGGCAATCGCGTCGCAGATCGAACGGATCAGCGACATGAACAGCCAGGTGGCGACCGCGACAGAGGAACAGTCCTCGGTTACCGAGGAAATCAATCGCAACGTTCAAGGCATTGCCGACCTGGCTCATTTCACCTCCAGTGAAACCCATCGCTGCCAGCAGGATTGCCAGACGTTGCGTCAGGTGTGTGATGAATTGACGGCGCAGGTCGGCAACTTCCGCCTGTAGGGGGCACATTCGATGTCTCAGCAGAAAGACGATGCCCCGAGTGGCCGACACAACGATGCTCCGATAGTCCTGGACCTGTCGCTGTTCGACGCCATCACTGATGCGTCGCCCAATACGGTTCTGGTCATCGATGAGCGCGGCATCATCCAGGCGGCAAGCCACTCGGTGCTGCATAACTTCAATTTCGCCCAAGTGGAGTTACTTGGGCAAAATCTCTCGGTCTTGCTGCCCGAAGCCTACAACCAGCGCCAGCCGACCTATCTTGAAAGTTTTCGCAATGCCAGCAGGCGCAGGGTCGTCGGCGGCGGGCGCGAGGTGCTGGGGCAGCGCAAAGACGGTTCCTATTTCCCCATGCAGTTCAACGTCAATGAATTCCAGCTGGGGGGACAACGCGCCTTCGTCGGCGTCTGCTACGACATCAGCGAACGCCATCGATTGACCAAGCGAATCACCCAATTGGCCACTTACGATGACCTGACCGGGTGCATCAATCGCCATCAGTTTGTGGAAATGCTGGAAAAAGCCTTGGGCAATTGCCAGCAGACCAACGGTCGATTGGGTTTGCTCTTCATTGATTTGGACGGATTCAAGAACATCAACGACAGCTACGGCCACGGAGTGGGTGATCGCCTGCTCAAACAGGTCGCCGAACGTTTGCGCCTGGCTTTGAGGGGCGGCGATATTTTGGGGCGAGTCGGTGGTGACGAGTTCGTGGCGTTCCTGTTGCTGAACGATGGCGACAAGGCCGAGCAGATCGCAGACCGCTTGATCAAAAGTCTCCAGCAGTTGTTCGACATCGATGGTGTGCCGCTGTTGGTCTCGGCCAGCATCGGGATCAGTCTGTTTCCCGAGCATGGCCGATCGGCGGACAAACTGATCAACGCGGCGGATATCGCGATGTACCGGGGCAAGTCCGACGGGGGCGGCGAAGTACGTATTTTCAGCCATGAGATGCGTGAGGAAAACGAGCGCAACTATCGACTGGTCTCTTGTTTGCGCGAAGCGCTTGAGCTTGGGCAATTCGAACTGCACTACCAATTGCAGTTCGATACGCGAACCTTCCTGCCTTCAGGCCTGGAGGCGCTTATTCGCTGGCACCATGGCGATACACTGTTTGCACCCGGCCAGTTCATAGCCATCGCGCAGAAATATCGCCTGATGCCCGCCATTACCCGTTGGGTCATTCGTCAGGCGTGTGTCGATAACGCCTGGCTGATCAAGTCGGGCATTCTGGATGTGCCGGTAGCGGTGAATGTTTGTGTGGATTCGTTCGTCGACGAGCAGTTCGTAGAGGTGATACAGCAAATGATCAAGGAGACCGGACTGCCACCCGAGAGACTGGTCCTGGAAATCACCGAAGACGTGGCCATGACGGGCGCGGAGCAGGCCATGCGCAATTCGCTGGCGTTTCGCCGCTCGGGCATTCGCCTGGCGATGGACGACTTTGGCACGGGGTATTCATCCCTTGGCCGCTTGCGTAGCCTTCAGTTCCACAAGTTGAAAATCGATCGATCCTTCGTGGCGATGCTGCCTGGCAGTACCGCCGATCAGGAGATCGTGCGCGCCATTCTCAGCATTGCCCGTGCATTGGGCATGCAGGCAATTGCCGAAGGTATCGAAACCCGCGAGCAACTGGCGTTCCTGCAGGCCGAAGGATGTCACGAAGGGCAGGGGTACTGGTTCGCCAGACCCATGCCGTTGGAGGCACTCATTACTTGGGTCGAAGGGCGGATTCAGTAACAGGAGGGTATTTCAGGGGAACCGTAGGCAAGCCGTTTGCGGGGACGTAGCGCTCAAACCGGGCTCTGGTGCTGGACAGCTGTGTGGGATGGGCCACTGAGTGGCCCTTCGTGAAATGGCTGAAAAGATGCGAAAACGATCCAGGGGGAAAGAATAGGATTCCTGAATGCCAGAAACGACAAAGCCCTGAATAATCAGGGCTTTGTCGTATAGAAGATGGCGGAGGCGATGGGATTCGAACTCATGGACCTGTTACAGTCGACGGTTTTCAAGACCGTTGCCTTAAACCACTCGGCCACACCTCCGTTTGCATTGCGGGCGCCATAATACCTGAATGAAACACACTGTCAAACTCTGTACATGGCTTGTTGCAGAGCGTCTGTTATCATCTTTGCGACTGAACGTTTCAAACCAACAGGAGTGTCGCCATGCGCGAACAGGATTACGCAGTTCACAACGGCGTGCAGGCCGAGCAGCTAGAAGTTAGCCGCGTCCTGCGCAACACCTACGGCCTTCTGGCGCTCACCCTCGCATTCAGTGGCGTGATGGCGTTCGTGGCCCAGCAGATGCGCGTCGGCTACCCGAACATCTTCGTGGTGCTGATCGGTTTCTACGGGTTGTTCTTCCTCACCAACAAGCTTCGCGATTCGGCCTGGGGCCTGGTGTCGGCGTTTGCCCTGACCGGTTTCATGGGCTTCCTGCTCGGCCCGATCCTCAACCGTTACCTGGGCATGCAGGGCGGCGCCGAAGTGGTCAGCTCCGCGTTCGCGATGACGGCCCTGGTGTTCGGCGGCCTGTCGGCCTACGTGCTGATCACCCGCAAGGACATGAGCTTCCTGGGCGGCTTCATCACCGCCGGTTTCTTCGTGCTGCTGGGTGCGACGCTGGCCAGCTTCTTCTTCCAGATCAGCGGCCTGCAACTGGCGATCAGCGCAGGTTTCGTGCTGTTCTCGTCGGTCTGCATCCTGTTCCAGACCAGTGCGATCATCCACGGTGGCGAGCGCAACTACATCATGGCCACCATCAGCCTGTATGTATCGATCTACAACCTGTTCGTCAGCCTGCTGCAACTGTTCGGCATTCTGGGCCGCGACGACTGATCGGTTATCGCGCAACCCTAAAAAAACCCGCTTCGGCGGGTTTTTTGTTGCCTGTGAAAACGCGCAGGCGTTATCAGTTGATGACGATGCTGCCGTCGGTGTGCTGCCGGTAGACCGTGTAAGGCAACAGCAGGGTGTCCAGCACCCCGGACGCCGCCGCATCGATCACTACGCCGAGCGGCGCGTTGCTGTGGTTGAAGGCATCGACGCCGTCTCCCAGTTGGGCGTTCAACTGGCAGAAATCGAATGCCACGCCGCTGTAGATCCGCGGTACGGCCCCGCAATAGGTTTTCTTGTCCTTGAGGTAGTCCACGGACGTCTGGTCGGAACGCGCCACGGTCTGCACCGTTCCGCAGCCGGTGAGCGTCAACGCCGCCAGCGCCATTGCCAAGACCTTCATGCCGCATTCCTTCGCCTGAAAAACATCAATCTACGCTGATCCCGTCGGTAAAGCACTCAGTTCATCGGCGGCAATCGACGTTTCACTGGGGTTTTCTTGACGATGGCGGTATTGGTTTCCGCCAGGGTGTTGAGCCGGTCGAGCAGGGTGTCCAGCTGCTCCATCGAGCGTACGTGCAGGCGGGCGATGAAGCAGTCCTCGCCGGTGACCTTGTCGCACTCGGTGAATTCGGGGATCGACAGGATCTGCCGCTCCACTTCCTGCAACTGCCCCGGCAGCGGCCGCACCCGGACGATGGCCTGCAACTGGTAGCCGAAGCACTTCGGGTCGATCTCCACGGTGTAGCCCTTGAGCACGCCGCGCTCTTCCAGCCGTTTCAGCCGCTCGGCGACGCTGGGGGAGGAGAGGCCGCTGATCTGCGCCAGGGCCTTGAGCGAGCGGCGCGAGTCCTCCATCAAGGCGCCGATGAGGATCTGGTCGATGTCGTCGGTCATGGTGCGGTTCCTGATTAGGCGGTGGAGGGCATCCACCCTCGATAAAAAAGGCGGATCTTGAGTTTAGCCTTCTTTTTGCGCTGGAGAGATGTCGGCGTGGCTTGGCATACTTTGGCCACAACACAGGAGATTTGAAATGGACAAGACCCTGCGCCGCGGCTCACTCGAAATGACCGCCGCCATGCTGATTTCCGGGACGATCGGCTGGTTCGTGCTGGTGTCCGGGCAACCGGTGCTGGACGTGGTGTTCTGGCGCTGCGTGTTCGGCGCCGGCACCTTGCTGCTGATCTGCGCCGCGTTCGGCTTTCTGCGGCCGGGCATCCTGACCCGCACCACCTTCCTGCTGGCGGTGCTCAGCGGACTGGCGATCGTCGGCAACTGGGTGCTGCTGTTCGCTTCCTACTCGCGGGCCTCGATCGCCATCGGCACGGCGGTGTACAACGTCCAGCCGTTCATGCTGGTGGGGCTGGCGGCGCTGTTCCTGGGCGAGAAGATCACGCTGCAGAAGCTGCTCTGGCTGGCGGTCTCGTTCATGGGCATGTTGGCCATCGTCAGTGCCCACGGCGGGCAGGGCGAAAGCGGCAACGACTATCTGACGGGCATCGCCCTGGCGCTGGGCGCGGCGTTTCTCTATGCCATCGCCGCGTTGATCATCAAGCGCCTCACCGGCACGCCGCCGCACCTGATCGCGTTGATCCAGGTCTGCACCGGCGTGTTGGCGCTGGCGCCGTTCGCGCACTTCTCCGCGCTGCCCCAGACGCCGAACGCGTGGGCCAGCCTGGTGACGCTCGGCGTCGTCCACACCGGGCTGATGTATGTGCTGCTGTACGGCGCGATCCAGAAACTGCCGACCGCGCTGACCGGCGCCCTGTCGTTCATCTACCCGATTGCGGCGATCTTCGTCGATTGGGTTGCCTTCGGCCATCGCCTGGAGACTCTGCAATGGCTGGGCGTGGCGGCGATTCTGCTGGCCGCCGCCGGCATGCAGCAGGGCTGGGGCCTGAAGTCGCGGCGCCTGGCCGCGCAGTAGTCCTCAAAGGTTCCAGCGCGGGGCGGATGTCGCCAGGCGCTGGCGCATGTCGCCGATGTTGGCCGCCAGTTGCCGGGTCAGCAGCCGGTAGCCGTCCAGCGCGCTGTAGACCGGTGCGTCGAGGCTCGCGTCCGGCAGCGCCATCGGCCGTCCCAGACGCTGGACGGCGCCGGACTTCAGCGCCCGGGCCATGCCGACCAACTGCACGCGGACATGCCGGTGTTCGGCCTTCAGCGCCGCTTGCAGATGGGCCATGGCATGCGGGTCGTTGGCGTCCGGCCGGGTGTTGCCGAGGATCTCCAGGGTGCTGATGCACAGGCGCAGGTTGCGCTGGATCGCATCCAGTTCGGTCATCGACACGTTCACTTCCTTGGACACCGACGGCATCAGCGAGCGCAGCTGCACCATCGCCGCGTTCAAGCGGTTCATCAGCTTCAGGTGTTCGTCGGCGTTGACCGGCTGGCCGCCGATGATACGTCCGTAGACCGTCGCGCAGTCGCGCAAGGCATCGGCCAGGTTGTAGCGCCACGAATACACCGCGTACAGCGGCAAGGCGAAGGAAAAGGCCAGGGCCAGGGCGATGCCGATCAGGATGTCGACCCCGCGCCACAGGCCGTCGGTGATGGGGTTGTCGCCATGGCCGGCGACGATGAAGACGGTGATGGCCGAGAGCAGGGCGGTGTAGCCGCCCTTGCCGATGGCGTGATAGGAGAAGAAGCCGCAGACCACGGCCATGGCGAAGTAGGTCAGCCACGGCAGGCCGAGCCAGGCCTGCTGCGCCACCAGCGCCAGGCCCACGCCGGCGCCGATCAGGGTGCCGGTGGCGCGTTCGGCGGCTTTCTTGCCGATGTTGCCGTGATGCTGCAGGCCGCCGATCACCACCAGCATGGTCACCGATGCCCACTCGCCGTGGGGCAGGTTGATGCCGGTGGTCAGCGCGATGGTCGCCAGCAGCCCCAGCGCCACCCGCACGGCGTGGATCAGCCGGGCATGCCGGTAGCGCCGGTAAGGGTCCAGCAGCGGCCGCAGGATCCGCCGCAGCAGCGGCGGCCAGCGGTGGGGGCTGAAGGTGCTCAGCGGCGTTCGCTCCTCAGAAGATGTAGTCGGTGGCGATGAAGTTCGAGTCCCGCCCGCGGATGATCTCGCTGATCAGATCCTTATTGTTGTCCTGGAACTTGGTCGCCACCAGGGTGCGGATCGAAAACACCCGCAATGCGTCGTGCACCGACAGCGTGCCTTCGGCGGAGTTTTTCCGGCCGTTGAACGGGTAGGTGTCCGGGCCGCGCTGGCACTGGGCGTTGAGGTTGATGCGGCCGACCTGGTTGGCGAAGGTGTCCACGAGCCGGCCGATCGCCACCGGGTTGGTGCCGAAGAGGCTCAACTGCTGGCCGAAGTCCGATTCCAGCACATAGTCGATCACCGTATCGAGGTGGCGGTACGGCACGATCGGCACCACCGGGCCGAACTGCTCTTCCTGATAGACGCGCATCTGCGGCGTCACCGGGTACAGCACCGCCGGGTAGAAGAACGACGCGCGGGCCTCGCCGCCGTTGGGGTTGACCACCGCCGCACCCTTGCTCACCGCGTCGGCCACCAGGCCGTGCAGGTAATCGACCTTGCCCGACTCCGGCACCGGCGTCAGCGCCACGCCGCTGTCCCACGGCATGCCGGGTTTGAGGCTGGCCAGTTTGGCGTTGAATTTCTCGATGAAGCGATCGACCACGTCTTCATGGACGAAGAGGATTTTCAGCGCCGTGCAGCGCTGGCCGTTGAACGACAGGGAGCCGGTGACCGCTTCGCTGACCGCGTTGTCCAGGTCCACCTCCGGCAGGACGATGCCGGGGTTCTTCGCGTCCAGGCCCAGGGCCGCGCGCAGGCGGTGCGGCTTGGGGTGCAGCTTCTTCAGGTCGCTGGCGGCCTTGTTGGTGCCGATGAAGGCGAAGATGTCGATCTTGCCGCTGGCCATCAGGGCACTGACGGTCTCGCGGCCGCTGCCGTAGATCACGTTGATCACGCCGGTCGGGAAGCTGTCGCGGAACGCCTCCAGCAGCGGACGGATCAGCAGCACGCCGAGCTTGGCAGGCTTGAACACCACGGTGTTGCCCATGATCAGCGCCGGGATCAGCGTGGTGAAGGTCTCGTTCAGCGGGTAGTTGTAGGGGCCCATGCACAACGCGACGCCCAGCGGCACGCGGCGGATCTGACCGAGGGTGTCCTGTTCCAGCTCGAAGCGGCTGGAGCGGCGGTCGAGCTCCTTCAGGGCGTTGATGGTGTCGACGATGTAGTCGCAGGTACGGTCGAATTCCTTTTCCGAATCCTTGAGGTTCTTGCCGATCTCCCACATCAGCAGCTTCACCACCGCGTCGCGCTGCTGGCGCATGCGGCCCAGGAACGCCTCGACGTGCTGGATGCGCTCGGCCACCCGCATGGTCGGCCACAGGCCCTGGCCCCGGTCATAGGCACGCACGGCGGCGTCGAGGGCGGTGAGGGCGGTGTCGGCGTCCAGCAGCGGCGTGCTGCCGAGGATCACCTGTTCGTCGCCGTTGTCGCCGTGTAGGTACACCGGGCTGCGCACGGTGGCGAGAGGGCCGTCCCAGCGGCGCAGCTCGCCGTCGACCAGGTACTCGCGCTGCTCGGTCTGGCCGTCGAGGCGGTATTTATCCGGGATGTCGCTGACAGATGGGAACAGGTTGCCAAGGATGTTTGCTGAGGTCATGTCACTACCCTGTAGATGATGTCGGCGTACGGATTGGAAAAGGCTTCAGTGGTTATACGCCTGAACGGCCCCGGAGTTAAACCCGTGCGGGTCAGGCAAAGGCGCGAAACAGAGCCGGTTGCTCGCGATGGCGGTGTGTCAGGGACTTGGCGGCTGGCTGACCTGACGCCATCGCGGGCAAGCCCGCTCCCACAAGGTTCTCTGTCGTTCACAAGTGTTGTATGCGCCGCATAGCCTGTGGGAGCGGGCTCGCCCACGATAGCGTCGGTCAGGGCGCTGCAAGGCAAATGCCGTTCGCGCAACAGCGCCATGGCCCCGGATGCCCCCTCGCTGGCCCGCAATGCCCTCAACCCCCGCGCGGCGCTGGCTTAAGGTTGACCCTGCCTTGACCACAACAACAAAGGTGCCGCCGCCATGGGCGCGGTGCCAAACGCGAGGATTGCCATGGGGGCCGCCCGATTCCTGCTTCCGCTGCTGCTGGCCGTTGCCGTGGGGGGCTGCGGCGATGACGCCAAGGCGCCTGCCGCCGCCGGCATCGCCAGCACCGCCACGCCCGCCGACCCGGCACTGGCGCAGATCTACGCCAACAGCTGCCAGCTCTGCCACGCCAACCCCGCCGCCAACGCGCCGCTGACCGGCGACCGCAAGGCCTGGGAGCCGCGCATCCGGCAGGGCGGCGACACGCTGCTCGACCACGCCATCAACGGCTACAACGGCATGCCGCCGATGGGCCAGTGCGTAGAGTGCTCGGAAGAGCAATTCCTGCAACTGATCGGCTTCATGGCCGACCAACCGATCCCACAGTAAGGGTGCCCGCATGACGATGGATCTGACACGGCGTCAGTTGTTGCAACGGGCGAGCATCGTCGGCGCGTTCAGCGCGCTGGCGGCGAACCCGGCATTGGGCCAGTTGATGCGCGCGCCACGGCTGATTCCCTGGCGCAACTGGTCCGGCGGGCAGAGCTGCCTGCCGGCGGCGCGGCTGGCGCCCAAGAACCTGGACGAGTTGAGCCAGGCCATCCGCCAGGCGCCGGGCAAGATCCGGCCGGTGGGCTCGGCGCATTCCTTCAGCGCGCTGGTGCCCACCGACGGCACGCTGCTGTCGCTGAGCTACTTCAACGGCCTGCTCGGCCACGACCCGAACACCCTGCAGGCCGAGTTCGCCGCCGGCACGCCGATGTCGCGCATGGGCCAGCCGCTCAAGGACATCGGCCAGGCCCTGCACAACATGGCCGACATCGACTACCAGACCCTGGCCGGGGCGATTTCGACCTCGACCCACGGCACCGGCAAAACCTTCCAGTCCTATTCCGCCCATGTCTGCGGGCTGCAACTGGTGGGCGCCGACGGCCAGGTGCTGGACTGCGACAGCCAGCGCCACCCCGAGGTGTTCAACGCGGCCCGCGTCTCACTCGGCGCCCTCGGCGTGGCCACGAAGATCCGTCTGCAGAACCGTCCGGCCTACCGCCTGCGCGAGCGCCAGTGGATCGCCAAGACCGAAGAGCTGCTGGAGGACATCGACAAGAACACCTCGGAAAACCAGCACTGGGAAATGCTCGTGGTCACCCATTCCGACTACGCCTTGTCCATCGCCCTCAACGAAACCAGCGACCCGGCCACGCCGCCGATCAGCCCCGAAGAGGAGGGCGGCAACGAGTTCGTGACCCTGATCGAGAAGCTCGACAAGTACGGCAGCGATTTCCCCGAGCTGCGCAGCTCGCTGCTCAACAGCCTGCGCCACCTGGCCAGTTTCGATGACCGGGTGGGCGACTCGTTCGACATCTACGCCAACGTGCGCACCGTGCGCTTCAACGAGATGGAGTACTCGATCCCGGCGGAACACGGGCCGGCCTGCCTGCGCGAGATCCTCAAGCTGATCCGCGACAAGGACCTGCGCACCTGGTTTCCCATCGAGTACCGCTACGTCAAGGCCGACGACATCCCGCTGAGCATGTTCGAGGGCCGCGACAGCTGTTCGATCTCGGTGCATCAGCATTACCAGATGGATCACCATAACTTCTTCGCCGCCGTCGAACCGATCTTCTGGAAGTACAACGGCCGGCCGCACTGGGGCAAGTTGCACACGCTCAACGCCCGCACGCTGCAGCCGCTGTACCCGCGCTGGCGCGAGTTCATCGAAGTGCGCCAGGCGTTGGATCCGCAGGGCAAGTTCCTCAATGCCCATCTGTCGTCGATTCTGGGGGTGAGCTGATGGCTGTCGACCGACGCAATTTCCTGTTGGGCACCTTGGGTGTCGGCGTGCTGCTGGCCGGCGTGGGTGCGTGGTTGCGGCCCGGTGACCGCGGCGGGCCCTACAGCGACTATTTCCGCGAGCTGAACCGCGAACTCAAGGCCCGCGGGCCGATGCGCCCGGTGATGCTGATCGACCTGGACCGGCTGGACCACAACATCGACGTGGTGGTGCGTTCGGTCAAACGGGCGGGCAAGCACCTGCGGCTGGTGGAGAAATCCCTGCCGTCGCCGGGGCTGCTGAGCTACATCGCCCAGCGTGCAGGCACCCAGCGGCTGATGTCGTTCCACCAGCCGTTCCTCAACCATGACGCGGTGACGTTCCCGCAGTCCGACATCCTGCTGGGCAAGCCGTTGCCGGTGCGTTCCGCCGAGCTGTTCTACCAGACCCACCAAGGCCCGTTCGATCCGTCGAAGCAACTGCAATGGCTGCTCGACGGCCCCGAACGTCTGCAGCAGTACCTGGCGCTGGCCAAAGGGCTGGGCACGCGGATGCAGGTCAACATCGAGCTGGATGTGGGCCTGCACCGGGGCGGGGTCGGCGACCTGGAAACGCTGGGGCAGATGCTCACGCTGATCGCCGCCAACCCGCAGCATCTGACGTTCGCCGGGTTCATGGGCTACGACCCGTTCGTGGGCATGGGCGTGCCGGGGATCCTCGGCTCGCCGCAGGAACTGTTCGCCAAGGTGATGGCGATCTATCAGCGCTGCGTGGATTTCACCCGCCAGCGCTTCCCGGCCCTGTGGCACGACGGCCTGTGCCTGAACACCGCCGGCAGCCCGAGCTACCGCATGCACGAAAACGAAACCCTGAGCACCGAGGTGTCGGTGGGCACGGCGATGCTCAAACCGACCCACTACGACCTGCCGTCGCTGGTCGAGCACGAACCCGCCGCCTACATCGCCACGCCTGTGCTGAAAAGCACCGGCGCGGTGAACATCCCGGCGCTGGACGACAAGTCGAAGCTGTTCTCCTGGTGGGACACCAACCAGCGCCAGACTTTCTTCATCTACGGCGGCAACTGGATGGCCGAGTTCGAATCGCCGCCGGGGCTGCAAAGCAACGGCGTCTACGGGCGCAGTTCCAATCAGGAGATGGTCAACGGCTCCAGCGCCGTGGGGTTGAACGTGGAGGACCAGGTCTTCCTGCGCCCGACCCAGACCGAGGCGGTGCTGCTGCAGTTCGGCGATCTGCTGGCGGTGCGCGGCGGCAAGATCGTCGACACCTGGCCGGTGTACGGCTGACATCCTTTCACCATTCCCCCTGGCAGGCGCGAGCCTGCTCGCGAAAGCGTCCTGCCGTCCGCTGGCAAGACGCTTTCGGGGCGGGCGCCACGCCCTTGCTTCCGTCCTGCGGTGCCTTGGCCGGCGCCATCGCCAGCAGGCTGGCGCCCACATTTGATGGGTGCACGTCTCTTCGGTAATGAAGCTTTTGTGACAAAAGTTCGGTAGCACATCGCCAGTCCGGTCATGCCTATGTAACGCGCTTGAGGGGCCCTTCGGGGCGGTCATCGCAAGCCGAGGCGGGACGCCGGGAGTGAGGCAATGGGGACTATGGAACGCTACTCGAAAGTGGGCATGCAGGAACTCGATCAACGCCTGTCGAAGATCGTCGAGGCCGCGCGCAAGAAGCCGGTGTCGGTGTACCGCTACGGTGCGCCGTGGGTCTGGATCGTGTCGCAGGACGACTGGCAGGGCGCCTTGAAGGAGGTCTCCAGCTACATTCCGCCGGGCCATTCGCTGGTGTTGCTGCGTCCGCAGATCGATGACCTGCTCGACGAGCACCGCGACCTCCTGCATGAACTCAATGCCGAGCCCGGCAGGGTCATTCCCGCGCAGACCGTCATGCACATCCTGCTCCTGCAACTGCTGTATTCGGTGCCCAGCGAGCAGCAGTTGTTCGAGCAGCTCAACTACAACCTGCTGTTTCGCTGGTTCGTGGGGCTTGGCCTGAACCAGAAGGTCTGGAGCTTCAACACCCTCGGCCGTGACACCGCCACGCTGCTCAACAACCCGCGTGCGGTGCAGCTCATCCAGAAAATCATCGGCGAAGTGTTCTGCGGCGCGCTGCTGCAGATGCCCGAGTTCTCGTTGAACTTCGCCCTGCTGCACACGTGGCTGGGCAAGCACGCCGGGACGCCTGCCGCCAGCAATTGACCGACGCAGCACACAAGGCGCTTTCGCGCCGTAGACCATCGCGAATTCAGGGGAATGGTGTGGAACGGATTTTCAAGTCACGGCTGGCGCTGTGGGGCTGGCTGCTGGTGACGGCCGGCGCGCAGCCTGCGATCGCCGAAGAGGGCGCCGCGCCGCAGCGCCTGGTGGACGTCAACGAATACTTCGTGCGCGGCAACACCGTGCTCGACGCGCGGGCCATCGAAGAGGCGGTGTATCCGTTCCTCGGCCCGCAAAAGGCCCTGAGCGACATCGAAGGCGCGCGGGACGCGTTGCAGAAGGCCTATCAGGACCGCGGCTACCAATCGGTGTTCGTCGAATTGCCGGAGCAGGCGGTGGCCGACGGCATCGTCTACCTGCAGGTCAGCGAGACCAAGGTCGGCCGGGTGCGGGTGGTCGGCGCCAAGCATTACTCGCTGCTGGACATCCGCGACAACGTCCCGGCGCTCAAGGAAGGCGAGGTGCCGGACTTCGCCAAGGTGCAGGGCGAACTGGCGCAACTGAACAAGACGCCGGGCCGCCAGGTCATGCCGCTGGTGCGCGAAGGCCAGCGCCCCGGCACGATGGACGTGGACCTGCAGGTCGAAGACCAGAACCCGTGGACCGCCAGCGTCGGCCTGAACAACGACTACAGCGCCGACACCGAAAAGCTCCGGGCTGTCACCAGTCTGGGTTACAACAACCTTTGGCAGCTCGGTCACAGCCTCAGCCTGACATACTTCACCGCACCCCAGGACACCGACAACGCCAAAGTCTGGTCGGCGTCGTACACCGCGCCGCTGAGCGACCGCTGGAGCGTGCAGTTCTCCGGCTACCAGTCCGACAGCAACGTCGCCACCCTCGGCGGCAGCAACGTGCTGGGCAAGGGCCATTCCTACGGGGTGTCGGCGATCTACACGCTGCCGTCCAGCGGCAGTTGGTCGAACTCGCTGTCGGCGGGCATCGACTTCAAGGACTTCGACGAACGTCTGACCCTGGCCGGCGACAGCGACAAGGTGCCGCTCAAGTACGCGCCGTTCACCTTCGCCTACAACGGCTACCGCTACACCGAAAAGAGCCAGCTGGGCCTTGGCCTGAGCCTGGTGGCGGCCACCCGCAGCATTCTCGGCTACGGCAGCTCCGACGAAGAGTTCGACTACAAACGCTACCGCGCCAAGCCGAGCTTCGCGGTGGTCAAGGGCGACACGAATTTCACCTGGACCTTCGACAACGACTGGCAGAGCGCAAGCAAGGCCGCGTTCCAGCTCGCGTCCGGGCCGCTGGTCTCCAACGAACAGTTCTCCGCCGGCGGCGCGACCTCGGTGCGCGGCTACCTGGCGGCCGAACGCACCGCCGACGACGGCTTCCTGCTCAGCCAGGAGCTGCGCACCCCGTCGCTGGCCAAGTTCGTCGGCGGCTGGATGCAGGACTGGCGCTTCTACGCCTTCGCCGAAGGCGCGCAACTGTACCTGCGCGACGAGCTGCCGGACCAGGACGCCGACTACGCACTGGCCAGCGTCGGCCTCGGCACCCGCGCCAGCCTGAGCAAATGGCTGTCCGGCAGCCTCGACTGGGGCTACCCGCTACTCGAAGGGCCGAACACCTCGAAACAGGAATCGCGCCTGCATTTCAACCTTCAGGCCACTTTCTAACAGGAGCACTTTCCATGCAGCGCCTTTTCCTATCGTTGTTGATCTGCCTGGGCTTCGTGCTCCCGGCCACGGCCCAGGCCTGGTGGCAGGACGACTGGCACTACCGCAAGCAGATCACCGTGGACACCACGCCCCAGGGCGCAGGCATTCCGCAGGCCCTGGGCCGTACCGCGCTGCTGGTGCGCCTGCACACCGGCAACTTCACCTTCGACGGCGTGAAGGAGGACGGCTCGGACCTGCGCTTCGTGGCCGCCGACGACAAGACTGTGCTCAACCACCAGATCGAAAGCTTCGATGCGCTGATGGGCATGGCGTTGGTCTGGGTCGATGTGCCGAACGTCGAAGGCGGCCAGCGCCAGGACATCTGGATGTACTACGGCAACCCGAAGGCCCCGGCCACCGGCAACGGCCAGCTGACGTTCGATCCGAACTACACCGCGCTCTATCACTTCGACGGCGCCACCGGCACGCCGGCCAAGGACACCACCGCCTACGGCAACACCGCCCAGAGCGCCACCGGCGCAAGCATCGACGGCGTGGTGGGGCGCGCCTTGCAGTTCAGCGGCCAGCCGCTGCTGTTGCCGGCCAGCCCGTCGCTGCAGCACAGCGCCGGCAGCGCGTTCACTTTCAGTGCCTGGCTGCGGCTGGATCAGGCCAACGGCGAGCAGTTGATCCTGGCCCGCCGCGAGGGCGCCGCCAGCCTGCTGGTGGGGGTCAATCAGGGTGTGCCGTTCGTGGAGATCGACGGCCAGCGCGCCGTCGCCGGCCAGGCGCTGAGCCCTGGCCAATGGCAACATCTGGCGGTGACCGCCGAGGGCGGCAAGACCGCGCTGTACGTCAACGGCCGCGAGAACGTCGCGCTGGCGCAAGCGATGCCGGCGTTCAACTCGGCCATGGCCATCGGCGCCGACCTTGCCGCCGGCCCGTACTTGCCGTTCGCGGGCGCCATCGACGAGCTGCGCCTGTCCAAGGTCGCGCGCCCGGCGGCGTTGCTGCTGGCCGACGCCACCGCCCAGGGCGCCGAGTCGAAACTGGTCGCCTACGGTGTCGATGAAGAACAGTCCGGCTTCGGCTTCGGCAGCCTGGGCTTTTTGCTCAACGCGGTGCCGGCGGACGCCTGGGTGATCATCGCGGTGCTGGTGCTGATGATGTTCCAGTCGTGGATCATCATGATCCGCAAGAACCGCACCCTGGGCCGCGTCACTGCCGCCAACGAAGATTTCCGCGTGCAGTTCGCCAAGGTCGGCACGCGCCTGGAGATGTTCGCCGACGACACTCAGCTCGCCCAGCGCCTGCAGCATTCGCCGCTGTGGCGCCTGTACCTGGTGGCCGTGAAAGAGATCCGCACCCGCCGCGAGCAGGGCGCCGACACCTCGTCGGTGTCGGCGGCCACCATCGAGGCCATCCGTTGCTCCATGGACGGCGTGCGCACCCGTGAGAACCAGGCCCTGAGCGCCAAGCTCTCGACCCTGTCCAACGCCATCGCCGGCGGCCCGTACATCGGCCTGCTCGGCACCGTGCTGGGGATCATGGTGGTGTTCCTCGGCACGGCCATGGCCGGTGACGTCAACATCAACGCCATCGCGCCGGGCATGGCCGCCGCGCTGCTCGCCACCGCCATGGGCCTGTTCGTCGCGATCCCGGCGCTGTTCGGCTACAACCGGCTGATCACCCGCAACAAGGAAGTCAGCGCCGACATGCGCGTGTTCGTCGACGAGTTCATCACCCGTCTGGCGGAGATGCACGGCGAAGGCCAGTCCAGTGAGGCGGCGCAGGTGCGCGGCCATCACGTCAACCACTCCGTACCGGCCTGAGGAGCACTGACATGGCGTCCGTAAATGCCTCCCACGACGATGACGAAGACGCAGCGGTGGACAGCATCAACATCACCCCGCTGGTGGACGTGCTGATGGTGGTGCTGGTGATGTTCATCCTCACCGCCACCGCCCAGGTGTCCGGGATCCAGATCAACCTGCCCAAGGCCAGCGCGGCGGTGTCGCTGTCCGAGGCCAAGACCAAGGCGATTTCGGTCAACGACGGCGGCCAGGTGTTCCTCGACGCCTACCCGGTGACCCTGGTGGAGCTGGAGGAGCGCCTGCGCATCGAGAAGGCGCAGAACCCGGACTTCCCGGTGATCGTGCGCGGCGACGCCACGGTGCAATACCAGAAAGTCATCGAGGTGCTGGACCTGTTGCGCCGGCTCGAACTGTCCCAGGTCGGTCTCGTCACCGGCAAACCGAGCCAGGGCTGAGCCATGACCGCACACAACCCGATCGAGCCGTTGCCGGTGAAGAAGGCCTCGCCGCTGCGCTACGTGAAGTGGGGCGCGGGGCTGATCGTCGGCGCGCTCGCGGCATATTTGCTGTGGCAGTGGGCCAACGACATGAGCGGCATCCGCCGCGAAGCGCCGAAGGTGCCGACCATCATTCCGTTGCCGCCACCGCCGCCACCGCCCCCGGAAAAGCCGCCGGAGCCGGAGCAGCCGGTGGAGGAAAAAGTCGTCGAGCCGGAGCCGACCCCCGAGCCGCAAGAGGTCAAGCCCGAGGAGGAAGCGCCGCCGTCACCGGCGGACGACCTGGCCAACCCGATGCAGATCGACGGCGACGCCCAGGCCGGCAGCGACGCCTTCAACATCGGCGCGGGCAAGGGCGGCGGCATGGCCGGGGCCGGCGGCGGGCGCCTGGGCAACGGCACGTACAGCCAGTTCCTGGCGTTCACCTTCCAGAAGCTGCTGCGCGAGAACCCCGACCTGCGCAACCTGGCGTTTTCGCTGCAAGCCGATGTGTGGCTCAGCGGCGCCGGCGAAATCACCCGGGTGGAATTGACGAAGTCCAGCGGCAAACCGGACATCGACGCCCAGGTGCTGGCGGCGCTGCGTGCCGCGCCGGCCCTGAGCGAACGGCCGCCGGCCTCCATCACATTGCCTGTGCGCCTGTCCCTGCAGGGACGGCGTCCGGGCTGACCGAATTACTCAAGATTTGCCAAAAGGAGTTGTGTGCAGATGATTTCCCACGTGAACCGGTTGTCCCTGGCGGTCGGCATGGTCGTCGCGACCCTGGTCGGTCAGGCCGCGGCAGCGCCCGCGCCCGCGCCTTCGGAGAACGCCACGATCAACCTGATCCGCTTGCTGGTCGAGCAGGGCATCCTCAAGCAGGACAAGGCCGACGCGCTGATCGCCCAGGCCCAGAACGAGGCCGCCCAGGCGAAGCAGGCCGCCGCCTCGGTCGCCGTGGCGGCAGGCCCGGTCGCCGCGCCGGGGGACGTGCGCGTGCAGTACGTGCCGGCCGCGGTGCGCGACCAGATCCGCGATCAGGTCAAGGCCGAGGTCATGGCCACCGCCAAGCAAGAGAACTGGGCCCAGCCCAACACCTTTCCGGAGTGGGTCGCGCGCATCAGTTTCGACGGCGACATCCGCCTGCGCGACGAGTCGCGCTACTACTCGGGCAGCAACAGCAACGAGATCGTCGACTTCGCCAAGCTCAACAACAACGGCCCGTACGACGTGAACCCCAACAGCAGCACCAACCTGCCGCCGTTGCTCAACACCCGCGAGGACCGCGAGAACCTGTTCCGCCTGCGCGCCCGGTTGGGCATGAAGGCCGAGATCGCGCCGCAGTGGACCGCCGGCGTACGCATCGGCACCGGTTCGGACAACAACCCGGTGTCCACCACCCAGAACCTGGGCGGCGGCTTCGCCAAGAAAGACATCTGGCTCGACCAGGGCTACCTGACCTGGAAACCGTCGGATGAGCTGACCCTGACCGGCGGACGTTTCGCCAACCCGTTCATGTCCACCGACATGCTGTATTCCAACGACCTGAACTTCGATGGCATAGCGGCGATCTTCGACCGCAAGCTCAGCCGCGACTGGGGCGTGTTCGGCACCGTCGGCGCGTTCCCGGTGGACTACACCAACGACACCACCACCAGCAACGGCTTCGACAAGGAAGAAAGCGACAACAAGTGGCTGTACGGCGCGCAGATCGGCGCCAAGTGGGCGATCAACAGCGATAACCGGCTCAAGGGCGCGTTGGCGTACTACCGCTTCGACGACATCGAAGGCCAACGCTCCAGCCCTTGCCGGCCCTGGGCCGGGGAGCCGGGCTGCGACAGCGACGGCACCCGCGCCGCGTTCATGCAGAAGGGCAACAGCGTGTTCCTGCTGCGCGACATCACGCCCAACCCGCTCAACCCGGCGGGCACGCCGCAGCCGCAGTTCGTCGGCCTGGCGTCGGAGTTCAACCTGCTGGACCTGAACCTGGTCTGGGACGCGGATCTGCCGCAGGACTTCAAGCTGCGCGGCCAAGGCAACTACATCCACAACCTGGGCTACGACGAAGGCGACATGCGCAAGCGTTCGGCCGGGCAGATCGTCAACAACCTGGGCAGCGACGGCCAGATCAAGAGCGGCGCCAACGCCTGGATGGTGCAGTTCACCCTCGGCAACGCGCTGGACCTGAAGAAGCAAGGCGACTGGAACCTGTTCGCCGGCTACAAGTACATCCAGCCGGACGCCTTGCCGGACGGCTTCAACGATTCCTCGTTCCACCTGGGCGGCACCAACGCCAAGGGCTACATCCTGGGCGGCAACTACGGGCTGGCCAAGAACGTCTACGCCACCGGCCGCTGGATGAGCACCGAGGCGGTGTACGGCGCGCCGTTCGACATCGATGTCATGCAGCTTGAGATCAACACGCGCTTCTGAGGCGCCGGGAGAGGGTAATGGACACGCGTTTTCTGTGGCTCGGTCTGGGCCTGTTGGTCGCCACCGGCGCGAGCGCCGAAGGCATGGAGGAGCGCCTGCGCACCCAACTGCGCAGCACCGCCCAGCAATTGCAGGCCCTGCAGAGCCAGCAGGCCCAGGCCAGCGCCGCGCAGTTGGCGGCGCAGAACGAGGCCAAGGCGGCGCAGGCGCAGATCAAGCAATTGACCGCCGAACTGGCCAAGGCCAAGGGCGTCGCCGAGCAGTTGGCCGGCCAGCAGCAGAGCCTGCACAGCCAGGCTCAGGCTCAGGTGGCCGCCAGCAACGAGCAGGTCGGCAAGTTCAAGAAGGCCTATGACGAGCTGCTGGCCATGGCCCGTGCCAAAGAGGCGGAACGGTCTAAGCTTCAGGCGCAATTGGCCGAACGTGACACACAAGTGCAGCAATGTTCGGTCAAGAATCAGCAGATGTACGGCGTCGCCAAGGAGATCCTCACCGCCTACGAAAACATCGATGTGGCCCAGGTGATGAAGATCCGTCAGCCCTTCGCGGGCAGCGCCCGGGTCAAGTTCGACGAACTGGCCCAGGGCTTCGGCGACGAGCTCTACAAGACCCATTTCGATGCGCCGAAAACGGCGCTCGCCCAGTGATTTGACAAGGAAGCGACCATGACTCAATTGATCAGCCACGTGACCCCGGCCTCGTTGACCGAAGTGCTGCAAGCCGCCGGTTACCGGGTCAACCGGACCGAACAGAACGGCATCGTCCAGTTGCTCAGCGCAAGCCAAGGCATCGGCTACGCGGTGCGTTTCGGCAACCCGGCGCCGGAGGCCGGCGGTTTCGTGGACTTCACCTTTAGTTGCGCGCTGCGGGTGCAGGGCGAGCTGCCGGCCGGGGTGGCCGAGCAGTGGAACGCCTCGCGCCGCTTCGCAAGGCTGTCGTTGCAGGGTGAGTTCCTGGTGATGGAAATGGACGTGGTGGTGGCGGCGGGCGTCAGCGCGGCGCACCTGCGCGGCAACCTGGAACTGTGGGACCGCCTGCTTCAGGAATTCATCGTGTACCTGCGTGATTTCAGCCAGCAGGCTGCCGCGCCGGCGGTGAACGCCGAAGCGGCCGCGCAAGAGGAAGCCGTGCTGTGAAAAAGCCTGCCATGGTGATGGGCGCCGCGACGGTGGCGCTGCTGGTGGTGGCCGTGGCGTTGGCGGTGCGGCCGGGCAGCGACCCGGTCGCCGCTCAGCAGCCGGCGCCGTCGATGCAGGCCGAGGCGGGGCCGGCGCTGGCCCGCCTGGGCAATCAGCAGGTGTCGCCGCAGGAGGTGCAGGCGCTGTTGGCCAGCCTGCCGCCGGCGTCCCGCGAACAGCTGCAAGGCAACCGCGAGGCGCTGGAGCGCTGGATCCGTTCGCGGCTGGCCGAAAAGGCCGTGCTGGAGCAGGCGGACGCTCAGGGTTGGGCGCAGCGTCCCGACGTCGCCCGGCAGACCCGCGCGGCCACCGAGCAGATCGTCTTCCGCGACTACTTGCGGTCGGTCAGCGAGGTGCCGGCGGACTACCCGAGCGCCGCCGAACTGCAGCAGGCCTACGAGGCCGGCAAGGCCGACTGGGTGACCCCGGCGCTGTACCGGGTCAGCCAGATTTTCCTCGGCGTGGGCGATCCGCAGAATCTCGACGCCGTGCGCAAGCAGGCGGCGGAGCTGAGCAAGAAGGCCCAGGCCGCGCCGGGGGAGTTCGCCGCATTGGCCGGCCAGTATTCCCAGGACCGCACCACGGCCGAGCGGGGCGGCGACAGCGGCCTGCAACCGTTGCAGCAACTGGTGCCGGAGGTGCGTGGCGCGGTGGCGCGGCTGAAGGTCGGCGCGGTGTCGGAGCCGGTGCAGAGCGCGGCGGGCTTTCACGTGATCAAACTCACCGAGCTGCAGCCGGCCCGCACCGCGACCCTGGACGAGCTGCGTGACCAACTGACCCAGGCGTTGCGTGCCCGGCGCCAGGAGCAGATCGCCCAGGCGTACCTGGACGGCATGCTCAACACCGCGACGCTGAGCATCGACGGGGCTGAACTCAACAAGGTGCTGGAGGGAAAACGGTAATTCGGATCCACCGCTGAACCTTGTGGGCACTGGCTTGTCGGCGATGGCTGCGTGTCAGTCACCAGACAAGTTGGATCGGCCGACCGCATCGCTGGCAAGCCAGCGCCCACGAAGGACGAGTGCACAGGCAAACAACAAAGATCGACAGGGAGTCATCGATGTCATTCACCGAACCCGCAGGACGACAGGGCAGCCCCGAATACCGCTGGCCGCAGGACAAGGAGGAACCCTGGCAGGCCCGGGCCGCCGCCCTCGACGGCGACGTGGCGCAATACTTCCTGGTAAGCGCCCGCTGCGGTTGCTTCATGCAGGCGGCCCGCAGCCTCAACGTGCGTTCGACCTTGCTGCGCAAGCAACTGGCGCAGTTGGAGCAGCAACTGCAATGCGCGCTGTTCAGCTTCCAGGGCAGCGCCCTGAGCCTGACCCGCGAAGGCCAGCAGTTGCAGGCGCGGCTGATCGCCCTGGCCCACGAACGCAAACTGCCGGTGGTCGAGCAGCCGCTGGTGCGCCTGGCCGTGGCCGAGTCGATCCTGCACGACATCCTGGGCCGCGACCTGATCGCGCTTTTGCGACGCAACGCCAGCGTGCGCCTGGAGATCATTTCGGTGGACAGCGAACTGGCGCTGCGGGCAGTGAGCGCCGACGTGGTGCTGTGGCTGGCCCCCGGCGACAGTCCCCATCCCGGCCCGACCTTCGCCACCGACGATCCGCAACGCCTGGCGACCCTGGACTACCTGCCGCATATCGCCAAGCGCTATTCGCGGGTGACGGCGCGCCCGGACACCCTCGACGACCTGGCCGACTTCATGCTGGTGCAGTGGCGTCACGACCGTCAGATCGACGGTTTTCGCCCCTGGAACAACCTGGTCGAACAACGCCTGGCCGGGGTGGTGCAGATGCAGTCCTATGAGCTGATGCTGGAGATGATCCGTTGCAGCGCCTGCATCGGTCTGCTGCCGATGTACATGGGCCGCTTCGACCGGGGCCTGGTGGCGTTGCCGGGGCTGTTCGACGAGCCGATGCGGTTGCAGGCGTGGCTGGCGGTGAATGCCGAGTCGCAGGCATCGGCCGAGGTGCAGGCGTTGGCCGGACTGATCCGCCACACGTTCAGCGAGCGGCAGGAATGGTTCGAATAGCCTGACGCTGGATCACATGATGGGTGGCGGATTAGAGTGAACCGCCATGCAACCGATCCAGGAGGGATCCGCCATGCCTGACGACAACGTCGCCATCCACCTCGAACGCTTCAACGAATCCCACGTCGAGGGTGTCACCGCGCTCTACAACGATCCGGCCGTGGGTCGGCAGGTGCTGCAGATGCCGTTTCAGTCCAGCGAGGTCTGGCGCCAGCGGCTGCTGGCGGACAACGAACGGGCGGTGAAGCTGGTGGCGCTGCATCAGGGTGCGGTGATCGGCAACCTGGGGCTTGAAGCGTACTCGCGGATGCGCCGCAGCCATGCCGCCAGTTTCGGCATGGCCGTCGCCTTGGCGTGGCAGGGCAAGGGCGTCGGTTCCCGGCTGCTGGCGGCGGCGCTGGACGTCGCCGACAACTGGATGAACCTGCACCGGGTCGAGCTCACCGTGTACGCCGACAACGACGCCGCCATCGGCCTGTACCGCAAGTTCGGCTTCGAGACCGAGGGGCTGTTGCGTGACTACGCCGTGCGCGACGGGCAATGGGTCGACACCCTGAGCATGGCCCGCCTGCGCCCGCGCCCCAAGGCGTGACTCAGTCGTCCAGGGCGAACGCCACCGCCGCCTGCGCATGCAGCGCGGTGGTGTCGAGCAGGGGCAGGGCGCTGTGCTCGGGCTTGATCAGCAGGCCGATTTCCGTGCAGCCGAGGATGATCGCCTGGGCGCCCCGGGCGGTCAGGGATTCGATCACCCGCTGATAGGTCTGCCGTGACGTTTCGCTGATCACGCCGACGCAAAGCTCTTCGTAGATGATCCGGTGCACCGCACGGCGTTCGGCCTCGTCCGGCACCAGCACGTTCAGGCCCTGGGCGTGCAGCCGCTGCTTGAGGAAGTCCTGCTCCATGGTGAACGCCGTGCCGAGCAGGCCGACGGTGTTGGCGCCGATCTCCAGGGCCGCATGGGCGGCGGGTTCGGCAATGTGCAGGAACGGAATGCCGACGGCGGCCTGGATCGGCTCGGCCACCTTGTGCATGGTGTTGGTGCACAGCACCACGCATTCGGCGCCGCCGGCCTCCAGCCGGCGCGCGGCATCCACCAGGATCGCCGCCGCGTCGTCCCAGCGCCCGGCGTGCTGGGCCTGCTCGACCGGACCGAAATCCACGCTGTGCATCAGCAGTTGCGCAGACCGCAGCGGCCCGAGCCGGTCACGGACCTGCTGGTTGATGAGGCGATAGTATTCGGCGCTGGATTCCCAGCTCATGCCGCCGATCAGGCCGATGGTGCGCATTGGATGTCCTCAGGCTGTGGCCTGCGCGGATGCGCCAGGCCTGAGGGGAGTTTCCGGCGGTTCGGCGGCGGATGCCAGCGCAAATCAACTGTAGCGCCCATTCAGTTGCAAAGTGTTGCGCAGCGTCATCCGCCCCGAAGCGGTTTCCCGCCGCACGCCGGGCTTACGGTGTCACAGCTTGATCGGCCGGATCGTAGGAAAACGATGAATCGACGCCTGGCGTGGAGGGCGGCGTCAGCCGGATGATCGGCACGAGGATCTTCGGGTCGGTCGAGTTGTAGAAGTCCCTTTGGTTGTACTGGGCCTCGGCCAGTCCGGCATCGCTTCCGCCGTAGATGTAGAAGAACGCCATGAGCGGGAACTTGTTCGGCGGGAAGCTCTGGGCGCACGACTTGGCAGGGTCTGCCGACAGCGGGTCGCACCAGGTCTTGATCAGGATTTCATTGTGTTCGTTGACCCCGGACACGTTGGCGAGCGCTCTGGCCCGGATGGACTGATAGAACGCCGGGCCCGCGAGTTGGTTGCGGTCATCCGATATGTCGAAGCCGCACTGGCGCTGGTTCCGGTTGCCGCCGGCGATCGACCACACGTCATACCACTGCTCCGCCGTGGTCACGCCGGCGTTGTGGCAGAGCTGGCTCTGTTGGGGATAGTCGGGGTGGGCCACGCAGACCTCCGTCGCCGAGCGGGTCCAGGTCCAGGCGTCGTAAGGGTAGGAGCACAGGTAATCCAGGTCATACTTGTCGGCCGGTGCTTCGAAAATCGGATAGACGATGAATCCGTTGCCGTGCCCCCAGGCCAGGCGTCCGAAATTGGCATCGGCCCGCAGATAGGAAAACGAGACGCCACCGTTCTTCACCGAGTTGGGGCTCGGATCCCAGACCTTGTACTGATTGTTGGGATCCTTGACCGTCACCCGCAGCGTCACCCCCGAGCAGAGGAACGCCGGCTGCGAGTCGGAGTTGAAGCAGTTGGGGAATTTCCGGCCGTAGAGCGTCTTCAACTGCGTGACGATGGCCGGGCCGTCGAGCACCTGGGTGCCGCTGGCGCTGACGTTGACGGTCGCCGGCGGCTGCGTCGCGACTTGCGAGCAACCGGCCAGCAGGACGAACAAGAAGATTCCGATGGCTTTGCGCATGACGTGCTCCTTCGCCCGGTCGGGCACTTTGGTGTTTCGTGTGGCGCGTCCCTAGATCGTCACCCGCAGATACCAGGAAAAGATGATCGGCTCGCTGGTGCCGGTACGGTGCAGGGTGTAGTTGAACAGGCCGGTCTTGCCCCGGTTGTTGCTGATCCAGGCGGGGGGGACGGCGACGTCGGTGTACTGCGGCTGGGTGATGCCGAACTCGTCGCTGTGGTGGCGGATGGTGCCCACCGTCAGAGAGATGCGCACCTTGTGGCTCCCTTCCAGAGGAGGGTAGTAGGCGCGCAGGTTTGTCTTGTTGGCGTTGAGAGTCGGTTCACCCAGCAGGTGCTTTTGCGCGGTGACGTTGATGTCTAGGTTTCTCGACGGTATGTCTGGCTGGGTGCCCGGCAACCGCACGGTATACGAGATTTTCGCGCTGTTGGCGATGCAGTCGACCACTTCCTCGCGGGGCACACGGAAGGTCAGGGTCTGGCCTGCGGTGGTGACGGTCTGGATTTCGCTGCCGAAGGTCGAGTTGCGCCCCACCCAGTACACTTTCACGGTCTGGCCCGGCGCCGATCCGGTGTAGTTCACCTCGACCGTGGCGTACTGGGCCTCGTAGAAGTCGCGCACGAAGTTCAGCACGGTTCCGTTGGCGTCCTTGGCCTCCAGCACTTTCGGCGGTCTGAGGTCCAGTGCCGGCGTGCGGATGTGCACGTCGATCTCGGTGGTCGCGGACCAGATCGCCAACGGGCCTGAGGTGTTGCCGATCTGGTCGGTGACGCGGTACTTGAGCTGGAACCTGGGGTTGTCCTGCCAGAACGCCTCGGTGAACAGGGTGATCACCACGCTGCCGGCCGCCGCTTGGGCGGCCGTCACGGTGTGGGTGGTTTCACGGCCGTCGGCGCTCAAGGTGATGACATCGCGTTCGCGCAGGTGGATGTAGCGCAGGGTGACGGCCACGCCTTGCGCCGCGCGCGCGGCATCCACGCCGTTGGCGATGACATCCGCCGGCAGGGTCATGAGCAGGTTCGGGTTGTCGCCCGTGCCCGTGACTTCGCCGCCGGGGCGCGGGGTGTGGAAGAGCGCCACCAGCGGTTGCGAGGTTTCGGGGTCGGGTTGGCTGATGCGGGTGACCCGCAGGCTCAGGCGGTTGATCCCGTCGCGCAGGAGGGCGGCCGGCAGGTTCAGGTCGAAGCGCAGGTTTTCTTCACCCGGCTGAATGGTCTTGCTGACGGCGGCGGTGGCCGATTCATTGAGCAGCAGTTCGGCGAAGTCGCGCGGTGCCATGTTCAGCCACGGATCGCACGACACACGGAGTATGCCGTTACTGATGAGCGACAGCGCAATGCCGCCGTCGGGGGCCTCAGGATGAACCACCGGAACCGTCAGGCCGGGAATGGCGGGCCGGTCGATGACCAACGGCTGATTGTTGTTGTCTGGCGTGTTCATGGTCGCGCTCCTGTCGTGCCGATATCGCGTTGACGAGTCAGCGATATCAAACACCCGCAGGCGCGGCCGGGCACCTGTCAGATCTGACAGGTGCCCTCTCAAAGTACGCAGAAAAGACCACCGTCGGTCGTTTTCCGGATCTGTGCAGAAACGGTGGGAGCCCCCCATCGCCGGCACCGGCTTCATCGCGGGCAGGCCCGCTCCCGCAGGGTCACATGTCCATGTTGACCCAGCCCGGCTTGGCCTCCTCCGGCGCCACGGCCTTCACTGTCTTGCCGGTGGCCAGCTCCACCCGCCGCGCCACTTCCGGGTCGTCGGCGAACGGCGTGAGGCTGGCGTCGTCGAGGCTTTGGGCGGTTTCGTGGCGCAGGCAGTACTCCACCGACAGCCACAGAAACAGCACCCCCAGCCCATTCAGGAACATCTCGAACATGGCCGCCTCCTTGCCTAGGCGATCTGCGCGTCGCGATGGGCCAACGCCACGTCCGCCACCCGCACGGTGCGCCACACGTTGTAGGCCATCAGCAGCATGCCGCTGAGGAAGAACACCCCGCCGGCGAAGCGCACGATGAAGCCCGGATGGCTGGCCTGCAGCGCTTCGACGAAGGAGTACGTCAGCGTGCCGTCTTCGTTGATCGCGCGCCACATCAGGCCCTGGGTGATGCCGTTGACCCACATCGAGGCGATGTAGAGCACGGTGCCGATGGTCGCCAGCCAGAAGTGCAGGTTGATCAGCGGCGTGCTGTGCATGCGTTCGCGGCCGAACACTTTGGGCACCATGTGGTAGGTGGCGCCGAAAGTGATCATCGCCACCCAGCCCAGCGCCCCGGCGTGCACGTGGCCGATGGTCCAGTCGGTGTAGTGGGAGAGGGCGTTGACGGTCTTGATCGCCATCATCGGGCCTTCGAAGGTGGACATGCCGTAGAACGCCAGCGACAGCACCAGGAACCGCAGGATCGGGTCGGTGCGCAACTGATGCCAGGCGCCGGACAGCGTCATCATGCCGTTGATCATGCCGCCCCAGCTCGGCGCCAGCAGGATCAGCGACATCGCCATGCCCAGCGACTGCGCCCAGTCGGGCAGGGCGGTGTAGTGCAGGTGGTGGGGACCTGCCCAGATGTACAGGGTGATCAGCGCCCAGAAGTGCACGATCGACAACCGGTACGAATACACCGGCCGGTTCACTTGCTTGGGCACGAAGTAGTACATCATCCCCAGGAACCCGGTGGTCAGGAAGAAGCCCACCGCGTTGTGGCCGTACCACCACTGCACCATGGCGTCGGTGGCGCCGGAGTACACCGGGTAGGACTTGAACCAGTCCACCGGGATCGACAGGTGGTTGACCACGTGCAGCATCGCGATCACCAGGATGAACGCGCCGAAGAACCAGTTGCCGACGTAGATGTGCTTGGTCTTGCGCCGCACCACGGTGGTGAAGAACACCACGCCGTAGGCCACCCAGACCACCGCCATCCAGACCGCGCCGGAGAATTCGATCTCGGCGTATTCCTTGGTGGTGGTGTAGCCCATCGGCAGGGTGATGAACATGATCACGATCACCGCCTGCCAGCCCCAGAAGGTGAACGCCGCGAGCCGATCCGAATACAGCCGCACCTGGCAGGTGCGCTGCACCGCGTAGTAGCTGGCGGCGAACTGGGCGCTGCCGGCGAAGCCGAAGATCACCAGGCTCGTGTGCAGGGGCCGCAGGCGGCCGAAGGTGGTCCACGGCAGGTCGAGGTTCATGTCGGGCCAAACCAGTTGCGAGGCGATCCATACCCCCATCGCCATGCCGACCACACCCCAGAAAACGGTTGCGATGACAAATTGGCGGACGACCTTGTAGTTGTAGGCCTGTCCGGTTGCTGCTGTGCTCATGGTCGATTCATCCACGGTTGCAAAGGCTTGCCGAACCACCCGGCCCGGCATGGGCTGCACTGTAGGAACCCTGCCGAAAACAAAACAGGCTCAGGAATCTTTCATTTGTGCGGATCAGATTTAATGGCTGCCTGCGGCCATCTGCCGCGCTCTGATACGGTTTTTATGGTTTCAGGTGAATCTGTAACGGCCTGCGCCGCATCGGCATAGTTCAGCAAAAGCAATAACTGTGGGAGCGGGTTGGGTCGCGAATGCGGTGTGTTAACTGACACACCGCATTCGCGACCCAACCCGCTCCCACAGAAAACCCTGATGAGGTAGCCGATGTATCAGTACGACGATTACGACCGGGCGCTGGTGTTCGAGCGCGTGGCGCAGTTCCGTGACCAGGTCGCCCGGTTCCTGGCCGGCGAGTTGAGCGAAGAGGAGTTCCTGCCGCTGCGCCTGCAGAACGGCCTGTATATGCAAAAGCACGCGTACATGCTGCGGGTGGCGATCCCCTACGGCACCCTGAGCGCCGGGCAGATGCGCACCCTGGCCGGCATCGCCAGCGACTACGACCGGGGCTACGGCCACTTCACCACCCGGCAGAACATGCAGTTCAACTGGATCAGGCTGGAGGAGGTGCCGGACATCCTCGAACGCCTGGCGCAGGTGAACATGCATGCGATCCAGACCTCCGGCAACTGCGTGCGCAACATCACCACCGAAGCCTTCGCCGGGGTGGCAGCGGACGAACTGATCGACCCGCGTCCGCTGGCCGAGATCCTGCGGCAGTGGTCGACGATCAACCCGGAGTTCCTGTTCCTGCCGCGCAAGTTCAAGATCGCCATCTGCTCGGCCAGGCAGGACCGCGCGGCGATCATGATGCACGACATCGGCCTGTACCTTTACCCCGGCCGGGACGGCCAGATGCTGCTGCGGGTGATCGTCGGCGGCGGGTTGGGGCGCACGCCGATCCTGGGCCTGCAGATCCGCGACGGCTTGCCGTGGCAGCACCTGCTGTCCTACGTCGAGGCGGTGCTGCGGGTCTACAACCGCCACGGCCGGCGCGACAACAAGTACAAGGCGCGGATCAAGATCCTGGTCAAGGCGCTGGGCATCGAGGCATTCGCCAAAGAGGTTGAAGCCGAATGGCAGCACCTCAAGGACGGCCCGGCGCAACTGACCGACGCCGAGTACCAGAGGGTCGCCAGTGCCTTCGTGCCGCCGGCCTACCGGTCGCTTGCCGGCACCGACCTGGACTTCGGCACGCACCTGGCCGAGAGCCCTGCGTTCGCCCGTTGGGTCGCGCGCAACGTGCAGCCGCACAAGGTGCCGGGCTACGTCAGCGTGGTGCTGTCGACCAAACCGGGCGCGGCTGCCGCGCCGGGTGACGTCACCGGCCAGCAGATGCTCGCGGTGGCCGACTGGTCCGAGCGCTTCGGCTTCGGCGAGATCCGCATCGCCCACGAGCAGAACGTCGTCTTGCCGGACGTGCCCAAATCCGAGCTTCACGCCCTGTGGCTCGAAGCGCAGGAGCGAGGGCTGGGCAGCGCCAACGTCGGCTTGCTCACCGACATCATCGCCTGCCCCGGCGGCGACTTCTGCGCGCTGGCCAACGCCAAGTCGATCCCGGTGGCCCAGGCGATCCAGGCGCGCTTCGAGGACCTCGACTACCTGCACGACCTGGGCGACATCAGCCTGAACATCTCCGGCTGCATGAACGCCTGCGGCCACCACCACATCGGCAACATCGGGATCCTGGGCGTCGACAAGAACGGCAGCGAGTGGTACCAGATCACCCTCGGCGGCGCCCAGGGCAAGCACAGCACGTTGGGCAAGGTCATTGGGCCTGCGTTCAGCGCCGCCGAAGTGCCGCAGGTGATCGAGCGGATCATCGCCACCTTCGTGCGCTACCGCGAAAGCGAGGAACTGTTCATCGATACGCTGGCGAGGATCGGCCTGGAGCCGTTCAAGGAACGGGTCTACCCCAAGGCGCTGGAGGCGACGGCATGAACAATCTGCTGCGGCTGGAAGAGGGCGGGGCGCGGATCGTGGCGGACGACCCGTGGACGCTCGTGCGTGAGCCGGCAGGCACGCGGCCGGCGGGGCTGCTGATTCTGCCGCTGGCCCACTGGCTGGAGTCGCCTTCCACCCACGCGGTGTGGCTGGGCCCGGACGACGAGGTCGAAAGCCTCGTCCCGTGGCTGGCCTCGCTGCCGCTGATCGCCCTCGACTTCCCGAGCTTTCGCGACGGCCGCGCCTACAGCCAGGCCTACCTGCTGCGCAGCCGCTTCGGCTGGGCCGGTGAACTGCGGGCCATCGGCGACGTGCTGCGCGACCAGCTCAGCCACATGCGCCAGTGCGGCTTCGACAGCTTCGCCGTGCGCGAGGACAAGTGCGCCGAAGACGCGCTCAAGGGCCTGGCCGGGATGAGCGTGCAGTACGGCCGCTCGGTGATCGAACCGCGGCCGCTGTTCCGCCGGCGGTAGCCACAGCAACCCCTGCACAGGGGAAACCCCTAGAACCGCCTTCAATCGGGGATTTTTCCTTGGGTCGGTGATGGCCTTTTGGTAGAGTCCTTGGCGCCAGCGGGTTTTCGGCTGGACGACGGAACGAAGAAGGGAGTCTGTTTGTGGCTGCGGGCAAAAAAATCCTCGGCCTCACTGCGTTGCTTTTGATGCTGACGCTGTGGGCCAGTTACTTTTATGTGTTCAACGAAAACCGCGACGGCCAACTGGGCGGCGCCGGCGACAGCCGGGCCTGGTGCGGCACGCCGCCGTCCGGCGAAGCGGCGTTGCTGGGCAAGGACCAGTTGACCCTGCGCATCACCAACAACCTGCGCGGCGAGTTCATGCTCAGCGGTTCGGTGGTGGTGTCCGAACGCACCTTCAACCGCTACGACCTGGGCCGCAACGAACTGCGCCTGCGTCTGGAGCCGCTGCAGTGGTCCTACGGCGTGACGCCGATCTTCCTCGAACAGGTGAAGGTGCAGCCCCTGAGCCGCAACCTGTCGGCGACCGACAAGAGCGCCTTCGCCGAGCTTGAGCCGCGCCCCATCGGGGTTCAGGGCCAGGTCGCCGCGTTTCCCTTCGACACTTACCGCTACGGCTACAAGCCGGTGCTGTATTACCTCAAGGGCAACGAGCGCATCGACCTGCGCTTCAAGAACATCACCACGCAGATGGAGATGTCCAACACCTTCACGCCGATCCAGAAGTACAACCGCGTCGAGTACATCAACGAGAAGAACTCGATGATCCGCGACGAAGACTACAAGGCCTACGGCCCCCACGAATGCGCCTTCAGCGTCGAGCGCAAGGGTGCGTTCAAGGTGGTGGTGCTGTTGCTCCTGCTGATCCTGTGCCTGCCGCTGATGCACGTGTTCTACCGCGACGAGCCGGGGATCGACTTCCTCGCCACGCTGGTGGGCATCGCCGTGGTGCGCACGGTGCTGGTGGGGCCGGTGAAAGATTTCGAGCTGTACAACATCGACTTCCTGTTCGGCGCGGCGATCCTGCTGGTGGGGTCGGTGTCGCTGATCAAGGCGATGAAGGCCCACAGCCGGCGGGAGATGGCGTTGCGGAGCGGGGCGACGTCGTCCTGGTGATCGGGGCCGGGGCCTGCCGTGGTTGTGCAGGCCTTGGTTCTGCCCCGCAGCGTCCTCACCGGCGCCATCGCCAGCAGGCTGGCTCCCACAGGTTCAGGGAGCCAGCGGCTAATGCAGGGCTTGCCCGCAATCATTTCAGGGCCGGGTCACCGGGGTTCAGCTGCTTCCAGCCCTGCATGACGGCCTGGGCCTTGGGCTCCTGTCCGCTGTCGAGGTAATACTGGATCAGCGACAGCCGCGCATTGCGGTTCGCCGGCTGCGCCTTGAGCACCTGTTCCAGCTGTGCGCACGCCTCGTCCACCTTGCCGCTCTCATGCAGCGCCACGCCCAGCACATAACCGTACTGGGCGTTCTGCGGCTCCAGCCTGGCGGCTTCGCGCAGCGCCGGCATCGCCTCGCCGGGCTTGCCGGCGCGGATCAGCGCCAGCCCTTGGGCGTGCTGCAGCAAGGCGCTGTCGGGATGCGCCTTGAGGCTGGCGGCGAGCTGCGTTTGTGCCTCCTGCCGTCGGCCGTTGGCCTCCAGCCACTGCACCAGCGTCACTTGCGCCGGATGGAAGTCCGGATCGCGCTTGAGCGCCGCGCGCAGCAATCCTTCGACCTCCGCGCTGCGGCCGCTGGCCTGGTACAGCAGGGCCAGGTTGAGATTGGCTTCGGCCCGTTCGGCGAGGTGCTTCTGTACGTCTTCGTATTCGCCGATCGCCGCGTCCCACCGGGCCTGCGCGGTGCCCAGGCCGCCGCGCGCGCTGCCGAGCAGTTCCCTGGCGGTGGCGATGCGCACGGCCTTCACCGGGTCGGCCAAAAGCGCTGTCAGCAGCGGTGCGCGCTCCGCCGGCGGCACGAATGCGCTGACCGCCCGCACGGCGCTTTCGCGCACTTGAGGGGCGGGGTGCTTGAGGTCCTGCGTCGCCAGTTTCAAAGCCTGTTCGCTCGGGTACAGCGGCAGTTCCGCCAGGAGGGTCGCGCGTTGGATCGCCGGCAGGTTGCTGCGCTGCAACTGTGCCTGCAACGCCTGGGCGGCGCCCGGCAAGCCGTTGCGGACCTGGTGCAGGCTCTCGTCGTAGCGCGGCGCCTGCGGGCCGTTTGAGGCGTTCCACTGCCTGAACTGTGCCGTGACCTTGTCGCCGTCCTTGCCCTGGTGACAGTTCAGGCAGGCATCCGGTGTGCCGAGGCGGGCGGCCCGCTCGGGGTTCGGCAGGCTGAAGCTGTGGTCATGGCGAAAGTCGTTGCCCATGTAGAACTTGCCCGGCATGTGGCAATCCACGCATTGCGAACCGGGCTGGCCCATGGCGTGGCGGGTGTGTTCGACGGCGTCGTAGCGCTTGGCCTGCAGCCCCTTGCCGTCCACGCCTTGAACCGGCGTCGTGCCCGCCGGGTTGTGGCATTGCAGGCACACGCCGTTGCCGGGGGCCTTGAGTGCGCCGCTGTGAGGGTTGTGGCAGTCGCTGCAGCGCACGCCCTTGTCGAACATTTTGCTCTGGGCGAACGAGCCGTGCTCGAACACCTCGTCCTTGATCTTGCCGTCCAGGGCATAGAGCTCGCGGGTGAGCACGCTGGGCAGATAATCGTCCATCAACCGTTTGCCCACGGTGTAGCCGTCGCCCAGCGGTGCGCGGCGGGCGTGGCAACGGGCGCAGGTCTCGATCTCGACGGTGGCGTCGCGGTTCTTCAGGTCCACGGCGAAGCCGGCGTGGATCAGGTCGCCTTTCTGCGCCGTCCATTGCAGGTGGTTCGACGCCGGGCCGTGGCAGGCCTGGCAACCGACGCCCAGGCTGTTCCATTGGCTGGCGAAGGTGTCGGACGCGGCATCGAAGTTGCGCCTGTAGCCGGTGGTGTGGCATTCGACGCACATGAAGTTGGCGTTCTGCGCTGGTTTGCTCCAGTGCAGCGGGTTCTTGAAGTCCACGCCCTGGCCCGGATAGAGGTGGAACCAGCGCCGCTGCTCGGTATCCCAGGCCACGCCGAGGGCCTGCAGGCGGCCGTCGCCGACGTCGATCAGGTACTGCTGCAGCGGCGCGATGCCGAAGGTGTAGGCGACCTTGAAATCGGCGTTCTTGCCGTCGGCCCCCGGCGTATTGACCCAGAAGGCATCGCCCTTGCGCAGGAAGCGGGTGGTCTCGTGCTCGCCCCGGAAACCGGCGTCGTTGAAGTCGCCCAGCACCGTCTCGGCGGTCGCCGACTGCATTGCCAATTGATGGTGGGAGCCTTGCCAGTCCTTGGCCTCGGCGCTGTGGCAACCCTGGCACTGGCGCTCGTCCACGAACGTGGCCGGTCCGGCGGGTGCCGGTTTGACGGTCGAGGCGACGGGCACAGGCCGACCCGGCGACGGGGCGGGGGTGAACAGATACCAACCGATGGCCGCCACGGTCATCAGCAGCAGGCCGATGGCGGCAGGAAACAGACGATATGAAATCAGGTTCGGTGAGGCATCAGGCTGCTGCGGCGCGGCTTTGTCTTTGGGCTTGGGCATTGCGGCTTCCGTGATCCGTGTGCAGGGGCCGTCTGGCGCGCGTTCAAGCTTGATGGAGCTTTGTCGCAGGCCGGGCTTCTGTCAAATGCCGGAGCCGAACCCGAGCGAATGTTGCCGCATGCAAGAGCAAACCGTGCGGTTTTAGCTATACCTGTAACTCCCCTCAAGCAATATTTCCGGCCTTCTGACAGGAGTTACAGACATGAAGCTTGCATTGATGATGAGCACCGTGTGCGTCGCTGCGCTTGCCGTGACGGGGTGTTCCAGCAAAGTCGTCGAGCCGGATCAGTACTCCGGCTTCCTCAAGGACTACAGCCAGCTGAAGGAGGCCAAGTCGCCTTCCGGCGCCACGGTGATGCGCTGGGTCGATCCGAAGCTGGACATCAACAAGTTCAGCAGCGTCTACGTCGAACCGACCCAGCTGTACCCCAAGCCGCAGCCGACGGCGAAGATTCCGCAGCAGACCCTCAACGGCATCACCGGCTATTACGATCAGGCGCTCAAGCGTGAGATCGGCAAGTCGTTGCCGCTGGCCAACGGCCCGGGCCCTGGCGTGATCGTGGTGCGGGCGGCGATCACCGCCGTGAGCAGCAAGACCGAAGGCCTCAAGCCCTATGAAGTGATCCCGATCGCCCTGGTGGCCGCTGCGGTCAGCACCGCCAGCGGCATCCGCGACCAGGAAACCACCCTGGCCACCGAGGCGGTGTTCCTCGACGGCGGCAACAACAAGGTGGTCGCCCAGGTGGTGCGCAAAGGCACCGGCAAGCCGCTGGAGAACGACGCCCAGGTGATGAAGGCCGACGACGTGAAAGCCGTGATCGACGGCTGGGCGGCGGACATGCACCAGTCCTACCTCAAGCTCAAGGCCAAATGACGGAACGGGCCTTCATGCGCGGCGGCTCGTTGCGCCGCGCTGTGGCCTGACGCTCGGTCTGGCTCCCGGAAGATCGCAGGAGCCAGCCTGCCGACGCCGCACGCGCGGCCTCACTGCCCGGTGAACCAGCGGAAGTAAGGGTTCCCGCCATCGCCCTGCATGACCTCTCGGATATCCCGGCCCCACGCCTCGCGGTCGCCGTCGTAGGCGTGCAGGCTCGCCCGGTAGAACTGCATCAGGCGCTGGCGGTGCGCTTGCAGGCGGGTGTCGAATCCGGCGTCGGCGTTCACCAGCGGCGGCTCGACGTGCAGATCCAGCAGCGCCGGCAGCACCCGGCTGATCTCCTTGGCGCGCACCCAGGGTGCGTATTCGATCCGGGGGCGGTCATCGGTCACCGCCGGCGCGTCGGCGGCAAAGCGTTCGAGCCCGGCGCGGTCGGTGACCCAGGTCGCCAGCAACGCCGGCGCCGAGCCGATGCCCACCTCCTGCAACGCGCTGCGCACGCTGTCCTGTTCGAGGCGCCGGGTGATGGTCGCCGCGTCCAGGGCGATCGGTTCGAGGGAACCCACCAAGAGCATTTCATGGAACTCGCTGGTCCATAGCGTGGCGTGGGGAAACACGTCGAGGAAGCTGCGCACCAGGGAACGGGTGTCGTCGATGTTCTGGGTCGGCAACGGCAGCCATTGGGCGACCAGGCCTTTGCGTTCGAGGCGACTGGCGGCCAGTCGGTAGAAGTCCCGGGAATACAGGTTCACCACTCCGGCGGCGGAGGGCGGCGGCGGTTCGAGGGTGACCAGGTCATAGGTCTGCGGGCTGCGCAGCAGTTCCTGGCGGCCGTCGCGCAGGCGCACTTCGACGCCGGGATCGGCGGCGGCATTGAAGTTGCCCTTGAACAACGGCGCCGCCTTGAGCACCGACGGCAGCAGTTCCGCGACGACCCGGTGCTCAAGCCCCGGATAGCGCAGCAGCGCGCCGGCGGTGATGCCCGTGCCGAAGCCGATCACCAGCGCCGAGCGCGGTTCGCCGTTGTGGATCAGCAACGGCAGCAACGCCTGGATCCGCATATAGCGCAGCGACGGCATGGCATCGCCGGTGTTGGACACGCCTTGAATGTACAGGCGCCGGAACGCGTTCTGGCCTTGGCCCTGGGTGACCACGGCCACCGTGCCGCCCCGGCCTTCCTCATAGAACGCCAGCGTGCCGTTGCGCGCACCGGGCAGCAGCGCCGCGAGCCTGTCGGCGGGGATCAGCAGGGCCAGCGCGACGGACACCAGCCCCAGTGCGGCCACGGCCTGGCGCCGGCCTTTCTTGACGTGGTGCCCCTTGCGCACCGCCAGCCAGCCCACAGCGGCCGCCACCACGGCCAGCAGCCCCAGCGTGCGGATCAGCCCCAGCCACGGGATCAGCGCAAAACCGCAGAGCATCGCCCCGACGATCCCGCCCAGTGTGTTGAACGCCACCACCGCGCCGACGTCCCGGCCGACGTGGCCGGGGCCGACGCTCAGGCGCAGCGCCAATGGAAACGCCGCCCCCAGCAACAGGGTCGGCACGAGCACGATGCTCACCGCGGCCACCGCAAAGCGTGCGCTCATGCCGGCCAGTTCGCTGGCGCCCAGGGTCAGCAGCCAGACTTCGGCCTGGCCTTGCGCGATCACCAGCCAGCGGCCCAGCACGGCGAACTCCAGTAGCGCCAGCAGCCCGGCGCCGGTGATTAGCAGACCGAATGCGCCCCACGGATCGCGGATGCGCTCCACCCGGCGGGCGAGCAGAGCGCTGCCCAGGAACAGGCCGCTCAGGTAGGTGGCCAGGACCACGGCGAAGGCATAGGTGCGGGTGCTCATGAACGGCACGATCGACTGCGACCAGACCACCTCATACCCCAGCGCCACGCCGCCGGCGACGCCATACAGCCACAGGGCGGTGCGATCCGGGACGACCTTGCTTGCATGGGATTTGGCCGGCGCTTCGTCCGGCACCGGGCAGCGGCGTTGCCATCCGAGTGCGCCGGCGGCGGCCAGCAGGTTGAGCATCGCCGCCGCCCACGCGCTGCCGCGCACACCGAGGGCGGCGATCAGCACGAACGCGGCGAGCAGGGTGCCGACAATCGCGCCCAGGGTGTTGGCCGCATACAACTGGCCACCGGCCTTGCCCGGATCCGCCGCCAGCGCCCGCACCAGCACCGGCAGGGTGCCGCCCATCAGCACCGCCGGCAGGCCGACCAGGGCGAACGGCAACAGCCAGGCCGCCAGGCCAATGTGCTGCTGCAGCCAGGCGAAGGCCGGGGCGCTCAGGCTAAGCGCGAAGGTGGCGGCGACGCCGGTCACGGCCACCAGCACTTCGAGCCCGGCGTACAGCGGCACGGGGGCGGGCAGGCGGTCCGCCCAGCGTCCGAAGGCCCATCCGCCCAGCGCCAGGCCGGCGAAGAAGGCGCTGATGCCGAGGGTGATGGCGAAGACCTCGATGCCGACCACCAGGGACAGCTGCTTGATCCACAGCACCTGGTACACCAGGGCGGCGGCGCCGGAGAGGCACAGCAGCAAGGCCGGGATCGACAGCGCGGGGGCGCGGGCGACGGCGAGGGTCGGGGTCTTGCTGGCGGTGCGTGTGGGCATGCGCGGGCCTTGATCGGGTTTGGAAGTCTCGGTGACTGCGCGGGCCTCATCGCGGGCAAGCCCGCTCCCACAGGGTTCTGCGGTGAACACAGAGGCTGCATTCACCCGAAACCTCTGTGGGAGCCAGCCTGCTGGCGAAGGGCGCCGACGCGGTCTCCCATGAATGGGGGCCGCCCGCCGCAACGGGCGGGCGGCAGTCCGGCGTTGTTACTTGGCGGCCTTCATTTTCTCGGCGATTTTCTTGTCCACCTCCTCACGAATCTGGTCGATGCTGAAGCTCGCCGGGCGTTGGCTCGGCGGGTACTCGACGAAGGTCTGCAGGAACGCGGCGGAACGGCGGATGGCGTCGAACAGCAGGTAGTCGTTCTTCGCCAGCCAGTCGTAGTACTGGTCCGACACGACGTCGGCGCGTTCGTACGGATCCATGCGCAGGTTGAAGATCTTCGGCACGCGCAGGCAGGTGAACGGTTCGCTCCAGACCTTGAACCCGCCGGGGGCGCGCTGTTCGCAGAACACGATCTTCCAGTTGTCGTAGCGCATGCTCACCAGTTCGCCGTCGTCGTTGAAGTAGTAGAACTCGGTGCGGGCGCTCTTGTCGGTCTTGCCGGTCAGGTAGTCGAGCTGGTTGAAACCGTCCAGGTGCACCTTGAAGTTCTTCCCGCCGACGTCGGCGCCTTTAAGCAAGCGTTCCTTGATGTCGGTGTCGCCGACGGCGGCCAGCAGGGTGGGGAACCAGTCCAGGCCGGAGACCATCTGCGTCGACACTTCGCCGGCCTTGACCTTGCCCGGCCAGCGGATCATCGCCGGCACCCGGTAGGCGCCTTCCCAGTTGGAGTTCTTCTCGTTGCGGAACGGGGTGGTCGCCGCGTCCGGCCACGACCATTGGTTGGGCCCGTTGTCGGTGGTGTAGACCACGATCGTGTTATCGGCGATCTTCAGGTCGTCCAGGGTCTTGAGCAGCTTGCCCACGTCGCCGTCATGTTCGAGCATGCCGTCGGCGTACTCGTTGCCGGGCATGCCGCTTTGCCCCTGCATGGACTCGCGCACATGGGTGAACGCGTGCATGCGGGTGGTGTTCATCCAGACGAAGAACGGCTTGTCCGCCTTGGCCTGCTTCTCGATGAACGCCTGGGCGGCGGCGGTGGTTTCGTCGTCGATGGTTTCCATGCGTTTCTTGTTCAGCGCGCCGGTGTCTTCGATCTTGCCGTCGGCGAAGCTGTGGATCACGCCACGGGGGGACGCGGCCTTGACGAAATCGGCGTCATCCTTCGGCCAGTAGGGGCGCTCAGGCTCCTCCTCGGCGTTGAGGTGATAGAGGTTGCCGAAGAACTCGTCGAAGCCGTGGTTGGTGGGCAGGTACTCGTCCTTGTCGCCCAGGTGGTTCTTGCCGAACTGGCCGGTGGCGTAGCCGTGGGCCTTGAGGGCCTGGGCGATGGTCACGTCCCTGGCCTGCAGGCCGACCGGCACGCCCGGCATGCCGACCTTGGACAGGCCGGTGCGCAGGGCCGACTGGCCGGTGATGAAGGTCGAGCGGCCGGCGGTGCAGCTGTTCTCCGCGTAGTAGTCGGTGAACAGCATGCCTTCCTTGGCGATGCGGTCGATGTTCGGCGTCTTGTAGCCGACCACGCCCATCGAGTAGGCACTGATGTTGGTCTGGCCGATGTCGTCGCCGAAGATCACCAGGATGTTGGGTTTGTCCGCCGCTGCGGCGGTTGCCGACAGCGCCATCACCGATGTCGCCACCAGGGCGAGCCTCGGTATCCACTTGCGTATGCGAGTCATGTGACTTGCTCCTTTTGCGCGGGGGTGGGTGGTGCGACAAGCGTTTGTTGCGGTCTTGCGTGGCTCACTGCGTTTGCTCGGGCACGGGCGGATCGAACGGGTAGATCCGGCGCCAGTCGGCGGCCATGTCCACCACGATCCAGCCACGGGAATTCGCTTCGTCGAGGGCCTTGTCCAGCCGGCCGATGTCGGACTTCCGGTCGTAGGCCCATTCGCGCTTGGCGTCGGTGTGGTGCACCAGGCCCATGAGGCGCTTGCCGGGGCTGGCGGCGGTCCACTGCAGCATCTGCAGGTCGCCGTCGGAGTTGCCGAACGCGAGGATGGGCCGGCGGCCGATGACGGCGTCGATGCTCACCGGCTTGCCCGGCCCGTCGTCGTTGTGCGCAAGCTTGGGCGTGCGCAGGATCGAGGCCCGGCCGTCCTTGTATTCGAACGCGGTCACGAACGTAGTGCCGATGACCTGCTCCGGCGGGACGCCGTACACCGTTTCGGCGAAGGCGCGCATGAAGGCGGTTTCGCCGCCGGACACGATGTAGGTCTTGAAGTCCTGGCTGCGCAGGTAGTCGAGCATCTCCAGCATCGGCTGGAAGATCATCTCGGTGTAGGGCTTGCCGGTCCTGGGGTGGCGGGCCTGGCTCAGCCAGGTTCTGGCGTTGTCGTCGAAGGCCTCGGCGGTCATGCCGGTGTGGGTGGCGGCGAAGATCTTCAGCAGGCCGTCCATGCCCGCTGCGGCCAGCGCCTGGTGGTCGTTCTCCAGCACGGCCTTGAACGGTTGGGTGGTCTTCCATTGCGGGTGCTGCGCGGCGGTGCGCTTGACCTCGTCGAAGGCGAACAGCAGCTCGAAATACGCCGGCTGCTCGCTCCACAGCGTGCCGTCGTTGTCGAACACGGCGATGCGTTCGGCGGGTTTGACGAAGTCCTTGCTGGACCGGTCCGTCACCGCTTGCACGAACTCGATGATGCTGCGCTTGGCCGGCCCTTCGTTCCACGAGGGCAAGGGTTCGCTGGCGGGTGCCGACAACGGGAGCAGCAGAGCGAAGATCAGGGCCAGGCCGAATCGCTGGCGGTGCAGCACCGGGGCATTCATGGGAAATCCTTCTCGTGAACGGGGTTGAGCGGGCGCAGGGCCGGCGCCGATCCGGCCCCCTGTCGGTCAGCCTGACTATGCAGGGTAGCCAAGGATCGGCGCAGTCGGTCCAGCGCCGGATCTACGGCAGGTTCGCGGCCGTAGCAGCCGCGCAGCACCGCTTGCAGGCCGGGGCTGGCGCTGGCCAGTTTCAGTCCGCCACGGCAGCGGCGCAGCCACAGGTACAGCGCGCTCAACTGCGCCGGCCGGTGTTCGAGCTGCGGTCTGATCTGTTGCCAGGCGCAGTCGGCCGATTGCCGCCAGGCGAGTTGCCGTGCCTGCCGGCGAGCCTGCCAGCCACGGTAAGCGCGCAGCAGCGCAGGGCGGGCGAGCGCGCCCAGGCCGATCAACGCACCGAGCGCCGCCAGCCAGCCGAGCCAGCGTGTGGAGACAGACAAACGACCTTCGCCCAGCCGCCGCAGATCCTCGGCGATGGAGAACACGGGTCGATAGGCGCTGTTGGCGCCGGCCTCGAAAGTCACCGCCGGAACCTGCGCCGTGCGCATCTGCCGGGTGCCGCTGTCCCACCACTTCACCACTACGGCGGGCAGGGTGTGCGTGCCGGCCGTGTCGATGCGGTAGCTGACGGCATCGATCCGTTGCCCGCCCAGCCGATGGCCGCGGCCGTCGTCGAGGTCGCTGACCTGTGGGGGCTGCGGGTACCGGCTCAGCCCGGCGACTTCGCCCAGTTCAGGCGGCGGCAGGGTCATGGCCAGGGTGTCGTCGGCCTGCAGGGTCAACCGCCGGGTGAGGCTGTCGCCGATCTTGAGCGGGGTGTCTGGTTTGTCGACGGATTGGCTCAGGCGCAGGGCCGAGGCCACCAGCGGCGTTTCCCCCGGAAGGAAGCCCGGCGGGGTTGCCGCTTCGAAATGCAGCGGCTGGCTTTGGCCGCTCAGTTCGGCCGTGGCCTGGCCGGGTGTGGCGCGCACGGTCAAGGCCGGGATGTCGAAGCCGCCTGCGGCGGTCGGGGTGATCAGGTAGGTGAACCGCATGCCGGTGAACGCCTGGCCGTCGAGGGTCTGGTTCAGGTGGTCGGCCTGGCCGTCCGGCGGCAGCACCCGGGCGCCGTCGAGCTTGAGCTCGGGCAGGGTCGGGGCGCCGGTGAACCAGGTGTCGGTGAGCACGTCCAGTTGCAGCGCCACCTGCCCGCCGACCAAGGCACCGTCGGCGGGCAGGAGGCGGGCCCGGATTTTGAGTTGCGGGTCGGCGAGGGCATTGAGGCAGAACAGCGCGAGCGCGAGCAGGGTGCAGAACCTGGCGGTGGATGGGTGGGCCTCATCGCGGGCCAGCCCGCTCCCACAGGTGGGCGCATTGCGAAGGTCGGACGCCGGTGGTGTCTTCACGGGCGCCATCGCCAGCAGGCTGGCTCCCACAGGGTTCATGGCAAGGTTCATGGCCGGGCCTGCGCTTGATCCTGCAGGCTGAACTTCTGCCTGAGGAACTTTGCCGGGGAGGTGGTGAGGTTCTGCAGCCACAGCGCATCGGACGTCGCCTGTTGCGTGGCGAACGGTTTGCTCTGGCCCTTGCCCGGGGTCTTGTCGAACTTCACCTCGTCGGGTGGAGTCTGCGGCGTGTTCTGGTCGGCGCTTTCTGTGTCCTTCTGCAAGGCGATGGCCAGGGCCAGGTTGGCGCTGGCTTCGGGGAACTGGGGTTGCCGTCTCAGGGCCTGGGTGTAGGCGGCGATCGCCTGGTCGAACTTGAAGCGGTGTACATGGATGTTGCCCAGGTAGAAATACGCTTCAGGCGTGTCCAGCCGCGCGAAGGTCGCCAGGGCCAGATCGTAGTCGGCTGCGTGGTAGGCGGCGATGCCTTTCCAGTACGGATCGGTGAACAGCGCGGCGGCCTGCGGATAGTGCTGGTGCTCGAAGGCCCAGCGTCCCTGCTGGTCGCGGGTGAAGAAGGCATCGGTCAAGCCGTTGGCCTGCGCCGGAGCCGAGGGCCAGCCGACCGCGGCCGTCAGCAGCACGGCGGGCATCCAGTTCACGCTCCAGCCCTTGCGCACATTGACCAGCGCAAGCAGCAGCAACGGCCAGCACAGCCAGTAGCCGGCGTCCTTCCAGCGTAGGTCGCGCTGTTCGGCGCTGGCGCTGCGAAAATGCTGGCGGGCGTGCAGTTCGATCCAGTCCAGGTCGTCATCGTCCGGCCTCAGGCTGCCCAGCGGCCCGTCGACCGCCGAGGCCAACTGTTCGAGCGCCGCCTGCTCGAACCGGCCCAGCGCCGGGCGCCCGGCGGCATCGGCACGGGGCTGGCCGTCGGTGTTGCGGATGATTCCGCCGTCCTCGTTGCCGACCGCCAGCACCAGCACTTGCAGGTCGCTGCCCTGCAGCGCTTTGCCGAGGCTGTCGAACTGCGCGCGGTCGGCGCCGTCGGTGATGAGCAAGAGGCTGCCGGGAGATTTCTCGGCGTCGAGCAGGCGTTTGGCCTGGCCGATCACCGCGAGGACGTCTTTGCCCGGTTTGTCGATCAGGCCGGTGCCCAGGGCCTGGATAAACGTGTCGAGCAAGGCCGGATCGTCCGTGGGCGGCAACACCAGATGGGCGCTGCCGGCATAGGCGATCAGGGCGGTACGGGCCCCGGTGCGGCGCTGGATCAGGTCGTGCAGCTTGTGCTTGGTCGCCTCCAGGCGGGTGGGCGGTACGTCGCTGGCGTCCATCGACGGGGACAGGTCCACCGCCACGATCAGCGGCGCGCGGTTCTCCAGAAAGTCGGGCCGGTCCTGTTCCCACGTCGGGCCGGCCGCCGCCACACCGCCGAGCACCGACAGGGCGCACAGCAGGTGCACCGGCCGCCAGCGTTGGCGGTCGCTCGGGGTCACCAGCAGATGCGTCAGCAGGTGTTCGGCGATGTCGCCGCGCAGGCGCCGCTGCAGATCCCGGCCGCGTCGCCAGAGCCACGGCGACAGCGCCCCGGCCGCCGCCAGCGCCAGCCACCAGGGCCGCAGGAAATGGAAGTCGCCCAGGCTCAATTCCATCTCAAGCCTCCTGCCGCTGGTGCAGCAGCGCCAACCGTGGCCGCAGCGCCGCACCGAGGTGATACACCGCCAGCAGCGCGAGCGCCGCACCCAGCGGCCACTGGAACAGCGCCCGTTTCGGCCGGTGGCTGAGGGTCTTCACCTGATGCGGGGTGAGGCGGTCCAGGGTGTCGTAGACCTCATCCAGGGCTGCGCGGTCCTCGGCGCGGAAGAACCGGCCGCCGGTGGTCTTGGCGATCTGTTCCAGGCTGCGCAGATTGACCTTGGCTTCCCCGGACGCGTCCGGATCGCCGATGCCGATGGTATGGATCACTACACCTTTGTCCGCCGCCATCTCGGCGGCATGGTCCGGGGTGATGGCGCTGCTGGTGTCGTTGCCGTCGGTGAGCAGGATCAGCACTTTCTCCTGTTCGTGGGCCTGCTCCAGCAGTTTCAGGCTCAGGCCGATGGCGTCGCCGATGGCGGTGTTGGGGCCGGCCATGCCGATGCCGGTGTCGTCCAGCAGCAGCGACAGGCTGCCGTGGTCGAGGGTCAGCGGGGCCTGGGGGTAGGCGCCGCTGCCGAACACGATCAGGCCCAGGCGATCGTCCTTGCGCTTGTCGATGAAGCCGCGCACCACGTCTTTGACCGCCGCCAGGCGATTGGTCTTGCGGTCTTCGGGATCGGTGAAGTCTTCGGTTTCCATCGACTGCGAGAGGTCGATGGCCAGCATCAGGTCGCGCACCGGCTGACGGCGTTCGAGGGGGTTTTCCACGTAGACCGGGCGGGCGGCGGCGAGCAGGAGCAACCCCCACACCACGACATTGAGGGCCAGTTGTGCGCGGTTGCGGCGGCTGCCGGCGGTGTCGGGCCTCTGGCCCACGGCGCGGCTCAGGGCGCCGAAGAAGGGCACGCGCACCGCGCTGCGGGCTTCGCGGTAGGGCGGCAGCCAGCGGTAGGCCAGCCACGGCAGCGGCAGCGCCAGCAATAGCCAAGGGTAGTCAAGCTGCCACATGATGACGCTCCACCCAGGTCTGGCAGAGGTCGAACAGCGTTTGCCGCTGCGCCTCGGGGAGGGCTTGCAGCACCGTGTCCGGGGCGTAGGCGAGCTGGCCGAGGCGGTGGCTGAAGTCCGGGGGGAGCGGACTGGCGCAATGCTGCTCCAGAAAACGCTGCCATTCACGGTCGCCCAGCGCCGCAGGCCCCTGTGGGAGCGGGCTTGCCCGCGAAGGCGTCCGCTCAGACAACACCGATGCCGAATGTACCGTCCTCTTCCCGGGCAAGCCCGCTCCCGCAAGGTGGGTTTTGCGGGCGGGAACGGGCATGGAGAGGGCGACGCGCTTGAGCAGCTCCGGCAGTTCGCGCAAGGCGCGCAGGTCGTCGCTGCGGCTGCGCAGTTGCGCCAGGCGCAGCAGCGCTTCGCGACGGTAGCGGTTGCGCTGCCACTGCCGGTAACGGCGAAAGCCGATCAGGGCCGTAGCCGCCAGCAGCAGCGCCAACAACGTCCACCAGCCCCAGGTCTGCGGCGCATAGCTGACCGGCGCGGGCAGGCCCAGCTCCTTGAGCTGGGCGATGTCCGGCACGTTCGGATTCATGGCCGCGGGCCGGCGGATTTGCCGAGTTCGCTGCGCAACTGCACAGACGCCTCTTCGGCGGTGCTGAACATCATCAGCGGCACCTGGCTGCGCCGCAGCAGGTCGGCGACATCCTTGAGCCGGCCGCTGAAGAAATCCTCCAGCGGCTGGTGAACGTGGCGTTGCCCGACGGCCAGCTCCACCTGCAAGCGGCCTTGGGTCACCCGCAACCGGCCCCGATCCGGCAGCTTCAGGGCCATCGGGTCGTAGACCTGCAAGGCGATCACGTCGTTGTGCGTCGCCAATCTCCGCAGCTGTTGCAGGGTGCGGTCGCCGGCCCCGGCGAAGTCGCTGACGATGCAGATCAAATGGTCGTGGCCGGCCAGCGCCAGGCAGCGCAGCAAAGCCTTGTCCAACTGATCCTCGTCCTCGGCGTCCGGATTGCCGGCATTGAGGGCGTTGTTCTGCTCGACCATGCGGCTGCACAGCGCTTGCACCCGCTGGCGGCTGCGCAACGGTGCGACGGTTTCGATTGAGCGGTCGTTGAACACCAGCCCGCCGACCCGGTCGCCGGCGTGAAACACCATCCACGCCGCCAGCGCGCCGAGTTCGGCGGCGAGGGCGGACTTGAAGCTGCGGCGGGAGCCGAAGAACATCGACATGCGCTGATCGACCACGATCAGCGCCGGCCGGTCGCGCTCCTCGGTGAAGGTGCGCACCACCGGTCTGCCGGTGCGCAAGGAGGCGCGCCAGTCCAGGTGGCGCAGGTCGTCGCCGGGTTGGTAGCGGCGCAACTCGTCGAAGTTCAGGCCGCGCCCGCGCAGGCGCGAGGCATGGCTGCCGGACAGGATGCTGCTGCGCGGCTGGCGGGCCGGAAAGCTCAGGCCACGGGCCTGGAACTCCAGCGCCATCAGTTGCGCCAGCGACACGTAGACCCGTCCGTCGCTGCTGTCCATAGGTCACCTCAGGCGGGAATCGCCACGCGGTCGAGGATCCGGTCGAGCACCTGATCGGCGCTGACGCCGTCGGCCACCGCGTCGTAGCTCAACTGCAGACGGTGGCGCAGCACCGGGTGCAGCACGGCGCGCACATTGTCCGGCGACACGAAGTCCTGGCCCTGCAGCCAGGCGTCGGCCCGGGCGCAACGGTCCAGGCCGATGCCGCCCCGGGGGCTGGCGCCGATGGCGATCCAGCGGCCCAGGTCTTCGTCGTAGTCGGCGGGATGGCGGGTGGCGTTGATCAGGTCGATCAGGTAACGGTCGATCGCCGGGGAGACGTGCACCGCGCTGACTTCCCGGCGGGCGGCGAAGATCACCTCCTGGGCCAGGTTGAAACCGTTGGCCGGGGAGGCGTTCGCGACCTGGGCGGACTCCTCGGCGCGCAGCAGGCGCAGCACCTGGCTTTCGTCCTCGGCGCTGGGGTAGTCCAGCAGCACCTTCATCAGGAACCGGTCCATCTGCGCTTCCGGCAGCGGGTAGGTGCCTTCCTGTTCGATGGGGTTCTGGGTGGCCACCACGATGAACAGATCCGGCAGCGCATGGCTGTTGCCGGCCACGGTGATCTGCCGTTCCTCCATGGCTTCGAGCAGGGCGGCCTGCACCTTGGCCGGGGCGCGGTTGATCTCGTCGGCGAGGATCAGGTTGCCGAACAGCGGCCCCGGCTGGAAGCGGATCTCGTTACGGCCCTCGACCTGGTGCAGCACTTCGGCGCCGGTGATGTCCGAGGGCAACAGATCCGGGGTGAACTGAATGCGGCTCATCTTCGCGTCCAGGTGCCGGGACAGCGCCTTGACCGTGCGGGTCTTGGCCAGCCCCGGCAGGCTTTCCAGCAGCAGATGACCGTTGGCGAGCAGGCCGAGCAGGATCTGGCGGATCACCCGGTCCTGGCCGAGCACCGCTTCGGCCATATTCGCTTGCAGCGCGTTGAGGTCAGTCAGTGCAGTCATGAGGCGTTTCCTTAACTCAGGACATCGTACAAAAACCGGCACCGCCCGGCGGAACTAGAAAAACGCCAGCGTCAGGTTGACCGCGACGCCGTTGCCCTCCGGACGGTTCTTGGTGTCAAACTCCGGCACCCAGCGGGCGTTGACGCTGGCCTGGGCGTCGGCGAACTTGCCGCTCCAGCCGACCACGGGGCCGGCGCCCACGGAGCGCCCGCGAAAGCCGTTGAGCGTGTCGGCGGTGTCGCCCTTGTCGTCGCTGATCTGCTGCACGTAACCGGCTGCCAGCCCGGCGTTCCAGCCGTTGCCCAAGCCGCGTGTCCACATCGCATCGAGGGTGAAGAGGGTGCCGTTGCGGTAGTCGGTGGAGTCGTTGCGGGTGTAGAACTCCAGCCCGCTGGAGACGGTGAACTCGCCGCCCTTGCCGTCCAGGTGGGTGAAGGCCACGGTGGGCATGAAGGTGTAGGTGTTCTGCCCGGCGTTGGCGAGCCGGTCTTTGTCGTAGGCCCCGGTGGGCACGTAGACCGGCAGGGAAAAGGCGATGTGGTTGAGTTCGTCGAAGTGATAGCCGGCGGCGATCGGCGTCACCAGCGCATCGGCGAACTGGGTGGCGGCATCGCCCGTGCCGAGGGTGCGTCCGCGCGGGCCGGTGACGCTGGCGGTGACGTCGGTGTACTGCACCGGCACGCCGATGGCCGAGGCATAGTTCCAGCGGCCCTGGCCGGTGTCCCAGACGTGGGTGAGGTTGGCCAGGGTGTAGGAGACTTTCATGTCGATCCCGGCACTGACCGCGCCGGAGATCGGCGCGCCGCGGCTGCCCTTGATGTCGCCGTCGTACCAGATGCTGGTCAGCGACATGACCCAGCCGGGCGCGGGCGGCACCACCCCGGCGTTGGAGAACACCTGCTGGCCGGTGATGGGGCGGCCGACGCCGCCCTCGACCGACCAGGCCATCGCCGGGCAGAACATGCACAGCGCCAGCAGCGGGCGCACGACGCAGGGTTTGGCCATGGACGGCTCCGCTCAGGGGTGTGGAAGGGTCGTGGAGGGAGCGGTGCGTTCAGCGGTGGCGACGTGCGGAGCGGCCTGGGAACCGGCGGTGAAGTCACGGGCGCCGACGCCGCAACTGACGAACGTGAGCATCAGGCCGTAGCCGGCGAGCCTGAGGGCCAGCCCAGGCCGGCCGCACGCAGCGGCCGCTGGCGAAGGCGTCGACAGCAAGGCGAAGATTTCCAATGTCTTCGACATAGTTCCCGATTCCCTGGTGGCGTACTGGAAGGCACGGAATTCCTGGGTGCAGCGATGTGAACCTTTTCCATTCACGCCGGTGGATAGTGTCTGTTGACGCTAGCAGCAAATGAGGGGTTATCCAGTCGCAGGGATTAATTCTTTGGGAGGGGAGACGTCGGGCAAGGGCAGGGGACGGCGCCCCCGCCCTGAAGGGTTCAGTGCTTTTTCGCCTGTTCGCGGATGCGCTCTTCCTGCTCGCGCAGTTCGGGGGTGAACTCGGTGCCGAAGTCCTCGGCGCTGAACACCTGGCGGATCTCGATTTCGGCGTCGGTACCCGGCATCGGGTTGGGGCAGCGCTTGACCCATTCGATGGCTTCGTCCCGGGATTTCACCTCCCAGATCCAGTAGCCGGCGATCAGTTCCTTGGTTTCGGCGAAGGGGCCGTCGATCACCGTGCGCTTCTCGCCGGAGAAACGCACCCGAGCACCCTTGCTGCTGGGGTGCAGGCCGTCGGCCGAGACCAGGATCCCGGCCTTGGCCAACTCCTCGTTGTAGTTGCCCATGGCGGTGAGCAGCTCTTCGCTGGGCATGACGCCGGCTTCGGAGTCCTGGCTGGCTTTGACGATGATCATGAATCGCATGGTGTGAATCTCCGCTGGGGGTGGGATATTTGCCACTTAGTCGAACGCCGGGGGCCGGAATCGACAGCGTCGCTAAATAAAAGATGCCCGCCTGCGTTTTGACAAATGCCGGCCCACCCAAGGAACCCTCCGCCATGCCCGTTCTGGAACTCACCACCCTGATTCCCGGCCGTACGCCGTCGCAGGTGCTGGACTTCTGCCTGGAAGGCGTCAATTTCCCGAAGATCTTTTCCGAACGCATCGCGCCGTTGGGCGACATCGACCTGAACGACCTGCGGATCGAGGCCGGGCGGCAGTTTCGCTTTCGCCACTGGATGTTCAACCTCATCCCGTCGGACTGGACGGTGACCATCCGCGAGGCCGGGGACAGCCATTTCGTCGATGAAATGCTCAAGGGGCCGTTGCGCGCCTTCCGCCACGAACACCGGGTGGCGCCGGGCGAGGGCGGTACGCTGTACACCGACCGGGTGACCTACTCGGCCATCGGCGGCGCCTTCAGCGAACGCCTGCTGGTGAACGGCTACATGCGGCGGATCTTCGAGGCGCGGCACCGCAACATGCTGCGGTTGCTCGCATAGCCCTGTAGGCGCGAGCCTGCTCGCGATGGAGCCGGATCGGTCACTGCGACGGTGGCGGTCGGACATCGCGAGCAGGCTCGCTCCTACAGATGAATGGGGGCAGTTGTATCCAGTTTTGTGTGCCGAAACATGACAATTTCAGTCCGGGCATAGGTCGCCGGCGCATTTCGTGGTTAACTTCGGCCTCTTGCATGCTGTCCAACAAAACATTCAATACGTTCAGAAGGATTCCGTTCATGGCTCAAGTCACCCTCAAAGGCAACCCGGTTCAAGTCGACGGCCAGTTGCCGCAAGCCGGTTCCCAGGCGCCCGCCTTTTCTCTGGTAGGCGAAGGGCTGGCCGACGTTTCCCTGTCGAACTTCGCCGGCAAGCGCAAAGTGCTGAACATCTTCCCGAGCGTCGACACCCCGACCTGCGCCACCTCGGTACGCAAGTTCAACGCCCAGGCCAACGACATCGCCAACACCGTGGTGCTGTGCATCTCGGCTGACCTGCCATTTGCCCAGGCTCGCTTCTGCGGCGCTGAAGGTCTGACCAATGTGAAGAACCTGTCGACCCTGCGCGGTGCCGAGTTCATCCAGAACTACGGCGTTGCCATCGCTGACGGCCCGCTCAAAGGCCTGACCGCCCGCGCCGTCGTGGTGCTGGACGAGAACGACAAGGTGCTGCACAGTGAACTGGTCGGCGAAATCGCCGATGAGCCAAACTACGAAGCGGCCCTGGCTGTCCTGAAGTAACCCACGCTTCGAACACCGCTTTTACAATTGTTAACGGCCTGGCCCTGTCCAGGCCGTTTTCATTTGTGTATCAGTCTCTTGGCTCACACCTTGAAACGTAAGTTGAAGGTAAATTGCCGGTAAAGCCGCTTTGCTTAATCCCCACCAGTGCTTATCGTTCAGCCTCCCGTAACAGAAGCCCACGCGCCCTATGGTCAATCACTCCATGCAATCGTCCCCCCGTCATTCCCGTCGCTGGCTGCTCAGCCTGCTTGTGTTGGTGGCCGTCGCCGGCCTGTGCTGGAAATTCTGGCCCGCCGGCACCGCCCACAAGGAGGGCGGCGAGAAGGCCCAGGCCGGCCACACCGGCCGTTCGGGGATGATGCGTCCGGGGTTCGGCGGCGGCTCGGGGCCGGTGCCGGTGCGTGTCGCGCCGGTGGTCAAGGGGGATTTCCCGCTGTACTACAAGGCGCTCGGCACGGTGACCGCGCTCAACACCATCAACGTGCGCAGCCGGGTCGGCGGCGAGGTGGTGAAGATCTGGTTCGAAGAGGGGCAGATGGTCAAGGCCGGCGACTTGCTGGCTGAAATCGACCCGCGCCCGTACCAGAACGCCTTGCTCCAGGCCGAGGGCACCCTGCTGCAGAACCAGGCGCAGCTGAAGAACGCCCAGGTCGATGTCGAGCGCTACCGCGGCCTGTACAAGGAAGACAGCATCGCCAAGCAGACCCTGGACACCGCCGAGGCGCTGGTCGGCCAGTACCTGGGCACGGTCAAGACCAATCAGGCGGCGGTCAACGACGCCAAGCTCAATCTCGAATTCACCAAGATCCGCGCGCCGATCGCCGGTCGCGTCGGCCTGCGTCAGCTCGACGTCGGCAACCTGGTGGCGGCCAACGACACCACGGCCCTGGCGGTGATCACCCAGACCCAACCGATCAGCGTCGCCTTCACCTTGCCGGAAAACAGCCTCGACACCGTGCTCGCCCGCTACCGCAGCGGCGCCAAGCTGCCGGCCGAGGCCTGGGACCGCGGCGACACCCGCCTGCAGGCCACCGGCGTGCTGCAGAGCCTGGACAACCAGATCGACGTGGCCACCGGCACCCTCAAGTTCAAGGCGCGCTACGACAACCGTGACCAGTCGCTGTTCCCCAACCAGTTCGTCAACGTCCACCTGCTGGCCGACACCCTCAAGGGCGTGCTGCTGGCCCCGTCGGCGGCGATCCAGTTCGGCACCAACGGCACCTTCGTCTATGCCATGGACGGGGACAAGAAGGTCACTCTGCGTCAGTTGAAGATCGGCGCCAGCGACGGCGACAACACCGTGGTCACCGAAGGCCTGGCGCCCGGCGACCGCGTCGTGCTGGAAGGCACCGACCGCCTGAAGGAAGGCAGCGAGGTGGAAGTGGTCAACGAAAGCCAGGACGTGCCGGCCACCCCGACCGGGCACCTGCAGGGCAAGTCCGCGTCCGGCGCCCCTGAAGCGCCCGCCGGCGACAAGGCCAAGAAGGGCGCATGAACATCTCACGGCTGTTCATCCTTCGCCCGGTCGCCACCACCCTCAGCATGCTGGCCATCGTTCTGGCCGGCCTGATCGCTTACCGCTTGCTGCCGGTGTCGGCCCTGCCTCAGGTCGACTATCCGACCATCCGGGTCATGACCCTGTACCCCGGCGCCAGCCCCGACGTGATGACCAGCGCCGTGACCGCACCGCTGGAGCGCCAGTTCGGGCAGATGCCCGGCCTGACGCAGATGGCTTCCACCAGTTCCGGCGGCGCCTCGGTGCTGACCCTGCGCTTCAGCCTCGACATCAACATGGACGTCGCCGAACAGCAGGTGCAGGCCGCGATCAACGCCGCCACCAACCTGTTGCCGAGCGACCTGCCGGCGCCGCCGGTGTACAACAAGGTCAACCCGGCGGACACCCCGGTGCTGACCCTGGCCATCACCTCCAAGACCATGCTGCTGCCCAAGCTCAACGACCTGGTCGACACGCGCATGGCGCAGAAGATCGCCCAGATCAGCGGCGTCGGCATGGTCAGCATCGCCGGCGGCCAGCGCCAGGCGGTGCGGATCAAGGTCAACCCCGAGGCACTCGCGGCCAACAGCCTGAACCTGTCGGACGTGCGCACCCTGATCGGCGCGTCCAACGTCAACCAGCCCAAGGGCAACTTCGACGGCCCGACCCGGGTGTCGATGCTCGACGCCAACGACCAGCTCAAGTCCCCCGAGGACTACGCCAACCTGATCCTGGCCTACAAGAACGGCGCGCCGCTGCGGCTCAAGGACGTCGCGCAGATCGTCGACGGCGCCGAAAACGAACGGCTGGCCGCCTGGGCCAACCAGAACCAGGCTGTGCTGCTCAACATCCAGCGCCAGCCCGGCGCCAACGTGATCGAGGTGGTCGACCGGATCAAGGCGCTGCTGCCGAGCATCACCGACAACCTGCCGGCGGGCCTTGAGGTCACGGTGCTCACCGACCGCACCCAGACCATCCGCGCCTCGGTCACCGACGTGCAGCACGAACTGCTGATCGCCATCGCCCTGGTGGTGATGGTGACGTTCCTGTTCCTGCGCCGGGCCAGCGCCACGGTGATCCCGTCGGTGGCGGTGCCGCTGTCGCTGATCGGCACCTTCGGCGTGATGTACCTGGCCGGGTTCTCGGTGAACAACCTGACCCTGATGGCCCTGACCATCGCCACCGGTTTCGTGGTGGACGACGCGATCGTGATGCTGGAGAACATCGCCCGGTTCATCGAGGAAGGCGACAGCCCGATGCAGGCCGCGCTCAAGGGCGCCAAGCAGATCGGCTTCACCTTGATCTCCCTGACCCTGTCGCTGATCGCCGTGCTGATTCCGCTGCTGTTCATGGCCGATGTGGTCGGCCGGCTGTTCCGCGAGTTCGCCATCACCCTGGCCGTGGCCATCCTGATTTCCCTCGTGGTGTCGCTGACCCTGACGCCGATGATGTGCGCCCGCCTGCTCAAGCGCGAGCCGGAGGCCCACGAGCAGGGCCGCTTCTACCGGGCCAGCGGCGAATTCATCGACTGGATGATCGCCGTCTACGGCCGGATGCTGCAGTGGGTGCTCCGGCACCAGCCGTTGACGCTGCTGGTGGCTGTCGGCACCTTGGCGCTGACCGTGTTCCTGTACATGGCGGTGCCCAAGGGGTTCTTCCCGGTGCAGGACACCGGGGTGATCCAGGGCATTTCCGAGGCGCCGCAGTCGATTTCCTTCGCCGCCATGGGCGAGCGCCAGCAGGCGCTGGCCAAGGTGATCCTCGACGACCCGGCGGTGGAAAGCCTGTCGTCCTACATCGGCGTGGACGGCGACAACGCCACGCTCAACAGCGGCCGCCTGCTGATCAACCTCAAGCCGCACCGCGAACGTGACCTGAGCGCCGCCGACGTGATCGCCCGGCTGCAGCCCCAGGTGGACAAACTGGTGGGCATCCGCCTGTTCATGCAGCCGGTGCAGGACCTGACCATCGAAGACCGGGTCAGCCGCACGCAGTACCAGTTCAGCATGTCCTCGCCGGACGCCGACCTGCTGAGCCTGTGGAGCAAGCGCCTGGTCGATGCCCTGGCCCAGCGCCCGGAGCTGACCGACGTCGCCAGCGACCTGCAGGACAAGGGCCTGCAGGTGTACCTGGTGATCGACCGCGACGCGGCCTCGCGCCTGGGCGTGTCGGTGTCGAACATCACCGACGCGCTGTACGACGCCTTCGGCCAGCGGCAGATCTCCACCATCTACACCCAGGCCAGCCAGTACCGCGTGGTGCTCCAGGCCCAGGCCGGGGAGAAGATCGGCCCGCAGGCGCTGGACCAGATCCACGTCAAGACCACCGACGGGGCCCAGGTGCGCCTGTCGAGCCTGGCCCGTGTCGAGGAACGCCAGGCGCAACTGGCGATCACCCACATCGGCCAGTTCCCGGCGGTGATGATGTCGTTCAACCTGGCGCCGGGCGTGGCGCTGGGGCAGGCGGTCGACATCATCGAGCAGGTGCAGAAGGACATCGGCATGCCGCTGGGCGTGCAGACCCGCTTCCAGGGCGCGGCCGAGGCGTTCCAGGCCTCGTTGTCGAGCACCTTGCTGCTGATCCTGGCGGCCGTGGTGACCATGTACATCGTGCTGGGCGTGCTGTACGAGAGCTACATCCACCCGGTCACGATCCTCTCGACCCTGCCGTCGGCGGCGGTCGGCGCCTTGCTGGCGCTGCTGCTCAGCGGCAACGACCTGGGCATGATCGCGATCATCGGCATCATCCTCCTGATCGGCATCGTCAAGAAGAACGCGATCATGATGATCGACTTCGCCCTCGACGCCGAACGCCATCAGGGCATGGCGCCCGAGCAGGCGATCTACCAGGCGGCGCTGCTGCGCTTCCGGCCGATCCTGATGACCACCCTGGCCGCGCTGTTCGGTGCGGTGCCGCTGATGCTGGCCACCGGCTCCGGCGCCGAGCTGCGCCAACCGCTGGGCCTGGTGATGGTCGGCGGCCTGCTGGCCAGCCAAGTGCTGACGTTGTTCACCACACCGGTGATCTACCTGTACTTCGACCGGTTGGGGCGTCGCTTCGGCAAGTCCGCAACCGAAGAAGAGGTGGCGGTGTGAGCCTGTCCAACCGCAAACCCAGTGGGAGCGGGCTTGCCCGCGAAGGGGCCGTGAGGTTCGGCACCGGCGCCGGGAGCGCAGGCCGATGAACCTGTCCGGCCCATTCATCAAGCGCCCCGTGGCGACCATGCTGCTGAGCCTGGCGATCATGCTGCTGGGCGGCGTGAGCTTCGGCCTGCTGCCGGTGTCGCCGCTGCCGCAGATGGACTTCCCGGTGATCGTGGTGCAGGCCAGCCTGCCCGGCGCCAGCCCCGAGGTCATGGCCTCGACGGTGGCCACGCCGCTGGAGCGCTCGTTCGGCGCCATCGCCGGCGTCAACACCATGAGCAGCCGCTCCAGCCAGGGCTCGACCCGGGTCATCCTGCAGTTCGACCTCGACCGCGACATCAACGGCGCGGCGCGGGAAGTGCAGGCGGCGATCAACGCCTCGCGCAACCTGCTGCCCAGCGGGATGCGCAGCATGCCGACCTACAAGAAGGTCAACCCGTCCCAGGCGCCGATCATGGTGCTGTCGCTGACCTCCGACGTGCTGGAGAAGGGTCAGCTCTACGACCTGGCCTCGACCATCCTGTCCCAGAGCCTGTCCCAGGTGCAGGGCGTGGGCGAGGTGCAGATCGGCGGCAGTTCCCTGCCGGCGGTGCGCGTCGAGCTCGAGCCCCAGGCCCTGAACCAGTACGGCGTGTCCCTGGACGACGTGCGCAAGACCATCGACGGGGCCAACGTGCGCCGGCCCAAGGGCTCGGTCGAAGACGGCCAGCGCCTGTGGCAGATCCAGGCCAACGATCAGTTGGAGAAGGCCAAGGACTACGAGTCGCTGATCATCCACTACGCCGACGGCGCGGCCCTGCGCCTCAAGGACGTGGCCAAGGTCAGCGACGGCGTCGAGGACCGCTACAACAGCGGGTTCTTCAACGATGACGCGGCGGTGCTGCTGGTGATCAACCGCCAGGCCGGGGCCAACATCATCGAGACGGTCAACGAGATCAAGGCCCAACTGCCGGCGTTGCAGGCGGTGCTGCCGGCCAGCGTCAAACTCAACCTGGCGATGGACCGCTCGCCGGTGATCAAGGCGACCCTGCACGAGGCCGAGATGACCCTGCTGATCGCCGTGGCGCTGGTGATCCTGGTGGTGTTCCTGTTCCTGGGCAATTTCCGCGCCTCGCTGATCCCGACCCTGGCGGTCCCGGTGTCGCTGGTGGGCACCTTCGCGGTGATGTACCTGTACGGCTTCTCGCTGAACAACCTGTCGCTGATGGCGCTGATCCTCGCCACCGGGCTGGTGGTGGACGATGCCATCGTGGTGCTGGAGAACATTTCCCGGCACATCGACGAAGGCATCAAGCCGATGCGGGCGGCGTACCTGGGGGCCAAGGAAGTCGGCTTCACCCTGCTGTCGATGAACGTGTCGCTGGTCGCGGTGTTCCTGTCGATCCTGTTCATGGGCGGGATCATCGAAAGCCTGTTCCGTGAGTTCTCCATCACGTTGGCGGCGGCCATCGTCGTTTCCCTGGTGGTGTCCCTGACCCTGACGCCGATGCTCTGCGCCCGCTGGCTCAAGCCCCATGTGCCGGGGCAGGAGAACCGCCTGCAGCGCTGGAGCCGGCGCACCAACGACTGGATGGTCGGCAAGTACGCCACCAGCCTCGACTGGGTGCTGCGCCACCGGCGCCTGACGCTGTTGAGCCTGATCGTCACCGTCGGCGTCAACGTCGCGCTGTACGTGGTGGTGCCCAAGACCTTCATGCCGCAGCAGGACACCGGCCAACTGATCGGTTTCGTGCGCGGCGACGACGGCCTGTCGTTCAGCGTGATGCAGCCCAAGATGGAGATCTTCCGTCGGGCGGTGCTCAAGGACGAGGCGGTGGAGAGCGTCGCCGGCTTCATCGGCGGCAGCAACGGCACCAACAACGCGTTCATGCTCGTGCGCCTGAAGCCGATCAAGGAACGCAACCTGTCGGCGCAGAAGGTCATCGAGCGCCTGCGCAAGGAAATGCCCAAGGTGGCCGGTGCGCAACTGATGCTGATGGCCGACCAGGACCTGCAGTTCGGCGGCGGCCGCGAACAGACCACCTCGCAGTATTCCTACATCCTGCAGAGCGGCGATCTGGGTGCGTTGCGCGAGTGGTATCCGAAAGTGGTCACGGCGCTGCGGGCCTTGCCGGAACTGACCGCCATCGACGCCCGCGAGGGCCGCGGGGCGCAGCAGGTGACGCTGATCGTCGACCGCGACCAGGCCAAGCGCCTGGGCATCGACATGGACATGGTCACCGCCGTGCTCAACAACGCCTACAGCCAGCGGCAGATCTCCACCATCTACGACAGCCTCAACCAGTACCGGGTGGTGATGGAAGTCAATCCGAAGTACGCCCAGGATCCGGTGACGCTCAACCAGGTGCAGGTCATCACCGCCGACGGCGCACGGGTGCCGCTGTCGACCATCGCCCACTACGAAAGCAGCCTGGAAGACGATCGGGTCAGTCATGAAGGCCAGTTCGCCTCCGAAAGCATTTCCTTCGACATGGCCGAAGGCGTGACGGTGGAGCAGGGCACCGCCGCCATCGAGCGGGCCATCGCCAAGGTCGGCCTGCCGGAAGACGTGATCGTGAAGGTGGCCGGCACTGCCGACGCCTTTGCCGCCACCCAGAAGAGCCAGCCGTTCATGATCCTCGGTGCGCTGCTGGCGGTGTACCTGGTGCTGGGCGTGCTGTACGAAAGCTACATCCACCCGCTGACCATCCTGTCCACGCTGCCGTCGGCCGGGGTCGGCGCGTTGCTGTCGATCTACGCGCTGGGCGGCGAGTTCAGCCTGATTTCGCTGCTCGGGCTGTTCCTGCTGATCGGCGTGGTGAAGAAGAACGCGATCCTGATGATCGACCTGGCGCTGCAACTGGAGCGCCATGACGGCCTGTCGCCGCTGGAATCGATCCGCAGCGCCTGCCTGCAACGCCTGCGGCCGATCCTGATGACCACGCTGGCGGCGATCCTCGGCGCCTTGCCGCTGCTGCTCAGCCGGGCCGAAGGCGCCGAAATGCGCCAGCCGCTGGGCCTGACGATCATCGGCGGGCTGGTCTTCAGCCAGGTGCTGACCCTTTACACCACCCCGGTGGTCTACCTCTATCTCGACAAGCTGCGCCACCGCTTCAATAAATGGCGTGGCGTGCGCACCGATGCCGCTCTGGAAACTCCGCTATGACTGACCGTTCGCTTATCCAACTGGCCACCGTCCGCGGCTCGCGTCTGCTGAGCCTGTCGCTGTGCGTGGCGATGCTCAGCGCCTGCGCCGTCGGCCCGGACTACCAGCGCCCGCAGACCGCCGAGATCGCCCAGTACAAGGAAGCCGAGGGCTGGCGCCAGGCCAGCCCCAGCGACTCGCTGGCCCGCGGCGCCTGGTGGGAGCTGTACGGCGACCGCCAGCTCAACGAACTGATCGAGAAGCTCAACAGCGCCAACCAGACCGTCGCCCAGTCCGAAGCCCAGTACCGCCAGGCCCAGGCCCTGGTGCGTGACGCGCGCGGCGCGTTCTACCCGAGCATCGACCTCAGCGCCGGCAAGACCCGCTCCAGCCAAGGCACCGGGAGCAGCAGTTCAAGCCTGAGCAGTTCCTCCAGCGGCATCCGCGATACCTACAACACCCAATTGGGCGTGAGCTGGGAGGCCGACATCTGGGGCAAGCTGCGCCGTGGGCTGGAGGCCGACGAGGCCAGCGCCCAAGCCAGCTTTGCGGACCTTGCGGCGATGCGCCTGAGCCAGCAGTCGGAACTGGTGCAGAACTACCTGCAACTGCGGGTGATCGATCAGCAGAAGCGTTTGCTGGAGTCGACCGTGGCGGCCTACGAGCGCTCGCTCAAGATGACCATGAACCAGTACAACGCCGGCGTCTCCGGGCGTGACGCGGTGGCCCAGGCCCAGACGCAGCTGAAGACCACCCAGGCCGATCTGGTGGATCTGGTCTGGCAGCGGGCGCAGTTCGAGAACGCCATCGCGGTGCTGACCGGCCAGCCGCCGGCGCAGTTCAAGCTGGCCGAGACCCAGGACATCCCGAAACTGCCGCAGATTCCGTTGAGCCTGCCGTCGCAACTGCTGGAGCGGCGCCCGGACATCGCCTCGGCCGAACGCTCGGTGATGGCCGCCAACGCCAACATCGGCGTGGCGAAGGCCGCCTATTACCCGGACCTGACCCTGAGCCTGAGCGGCGGCTACAGCAGCAGTACGTCCAGGGACCTGATCAGCCTGCCGAACCGCTTCTGGTCGGTGGGCCCCAAGCTCAACCTGCCGCTCTTCGACGGCGGCCGCCGCTCGGCGGAGGTCGACCGCACTGAGGCCGTATACGACCAGACTGTGGCCAAGTACCGGCAGACGGTGCTGGACGCCTTCCGCGAGGTGGAGAACTACCTGGTGCAGCTCAAGGTGTACGAGAACGAGGCGGGCGTGCGCCAGGAAGCCCTCGACGCGGCGCGGGACTCCCTGCGCCTGACCGAGAACCAGTACAAGGCCGGCCTCATCGCCTACATCGACGTGGTGGTGGTCCAGGCCACCGCGCTGAGCAACGAGCGCAGCGTGCTGAACGTGCTGCAGAGCCGCCTGATCGCCAGCGTGCAACTGATCGCGGCGCTCGGGGGCGGTTGGGACGGTCAATTGGAGATGAGCGACAGCCGCTGAGGGCGCTTGTGGATCGCCAAGGCGTTCACAGACTTTCGGGGGCTGCTGCGGGAGCAAACTGCCTCGCCGCGGTCAGCCCCCAAACGTCGTTCCAGAGCCGTTCACACTCATCAAACAAGCGTTTCATCGGCTTGATGGCCAATTGATTACTTAGTCAGTGCGTTCTTCCGCGCAATCAGTACAATCGGCGCATTTGCCCCGACCCTAATGGACTGACCGCGGCGGGGTGGCCACGAGAATCGTCATGCTCATCGGTAGCTATTCCTTCACCCTGGTTTTCATTTCGCTGTGTGTCGCGATCCTGGCGTCCTACACCGCCCTCGACCTCACAGGGCGCATCGCCACCGCCAAGGGGCGGGCCGTGCATCTGTGGACCGCAGGCGGTGCGTTCGCCATGGGCATCGGCGTCTGGTCGATGCATTTCATCGGCATGCTCGCCTTCAAGCTGCCGATCAGCCTGGGCTACGACATTGCGATCACGGCGCTGTCGCTGCTGATCGCGGTGCTGTCCAGCGGCTTTGCCCTGTGGCTGGTCAGCCAGCCGAAGCTTCCGGCCTGGCAGTTGGGCGTCGGCGCCTTGGTCATGGGCGCCGGCATCAGCGCCATGCACTACACCGGCATGGCGGCCATGCGCATGACGCCGGGGATCGACTACGACCCGACGCTGTTCGGCGCCTCCCTGATGATCGCCGTCGGCGCCTCGGCGGCGGCGCTGTGGATCGCCTTCCGCCTGCGCCAGCATTCGCCCTACGTGCGGCTGTTCCGCGCCGGGGCGGCGATCATCATGGGCATCGCGATCGTCGGCATGCACTACACCGGCATGGCGGCGGCGCGGTTTCCCGAAGGCAGCTTCTGCGGCGCCGCGCTCGACGGCCTGAACGGCAACGGCCTGGACAACCTGGTGCTGATCACCACCCTGGCGGTGCTGGCCATCGCCTTGCTGACCTCGATCCTCGACGCCCGCCTTGAGGCGCGCACCGCCGACCTGGCCCATTCCCTGACCGTGGCCAACCGCGAACTCACCCAACTGGCCCTGCACGACACCCTGACCGGCCTGCCCAACCGCATGCTGCTGGACGACCGGATCAATCAGGCCATGAAAAAAGTGCAGGAGCAGGGCGCCTGCTTCGCCCTGATGTTCATTGACCTGGACGGCTTCAAGCCGGTCAACGACGCCTTCGGCCACCACATGGGCGACCAGTTGCTGCGCGAAGTGGCCGCGCGTCTGCGCCAGGACCTGCGCAGCATGGACACCCTGGCGCGCATCGGCGGCGACGAATTCGTCCTGCTGGTGCGCCTGAACGAGCCCGACGATGCCCTGGGCCTGGCGGCCCGTCAGGTGGGGCTGATCGCGCAGTCGTTCCGGGTGGCCGACCACGAGCTGCAGATTTCCGCCAGCGTCGGCATCGCCCTGTACCCAGGCAACGGCCAGAGCGCCCAGGAACTGCTGATGAACGCCGACGCGGCGATGTATCACGCCAAGGGCGGCGGCAAGAACGGCTACAGCTTTTTTGACGCCTCGATGAACAGCAACGCCCGCAAGCAATTGCAGCTGTTGCAGGATCTGCGCGCGGCCCTGGAGCACCACCAGTTCAGCCTGCATTACCAGCCCAAGTTCGACGCCGCCGACGGCCGCCCGGTCGGCGCCGAGGCGCTGTTGCGTTGGCAGCACCCCACCGACGGCATGCTGATGCCGGACAAGTTCATCGACCTGGCCGAGAAGACCGGTCTGATCATTCCCATCGGCGAGTGGGTGCTCAACGAAGCCTGCCGGCAGATGCGCGAATGGTATGTGCTGGGCTACACCGACTGGCGGATCGCGGTGAACCTCTCGGCGCTGCAGTTCTGCCACTCGGGCCTGGTGCAGAGCGTGGCCAAGGCTCTGGCCACCCATCATCTGCCGGCCAACAGCCTGACCCTGGAAATCACCGAGACCACGGCCATGAACGATGCCGACGCCAGCATGACGGTGCTGCAGGAGCTTTCGGACATGGGCGTCGACCTGTCCATCGACGACTTCGGCACCGGCTATTCGAGCCTGATGTACCTCAAGCGCCTGCCGGCCAACGAGCTGAAGATCGATCGCGGTTTCGTGCGTGACCTGGAGCACGACAGCGATGACGCCGCCATCGTCTCGGCGATCGTCGCGCTGGGGCAGGCGCTGGGGCTGCGGATCGTCGCCGAAGGGGTCGAGACCGGTGTGCAGCAGGACTTCCTCACCCAACTGGGTTGCGATTCGCTGCAGGGCTACCTGCTGGGGCACCCGATGCCGGCGGAGCACTTCCTGCAAGGCGTGCACCAGCGCAGCGAGCGTCAAGCGACGGGCTGACCCGGCGCGAGCAAGCGCCCTCGCCACGGCGATCGCCCGTGGGGCAATGTGCAGCCATGCAAAACCCGCCGATGACGGTTATTCTTGCCTCGACTGTCACGTGTGCATCGGGGGATAGCCAGCATGGATAAAGTCATTGTGATCACCGGCGGGGGGCGCGGGATCGGAGCCGCCACGGCGCTGTTGGCCGCCGCGCAGGGCTACCGGATCTGCATCAACTACCAGGCCGACGAGCAGGCTGCCCACCAGGTGCTCGACCAGGTGCGGGCCATGGGGGCGCAGGCCATCGCGGTGCGGGCCGATGTCAGCATCGAGGACGAAGTGGTCGCCCTGTTCCACCGGGTCGACACGGAGCTGGGCCGGGTCACGGCGCTGGTGAACAATGCCGGCACGGTCGGCCACAAGTCGCGGGTCGACGAAATGTCCGAGTTCCGCATCCTCAAGATCATGAAAACCAACGTGCTGGCGCCGATACTCTGCGCCAAGCACGCGATCCTGCGCATGTCGCCCAAGCACGGCGGGCAGGGCGGCAGCATCGTCAACGTCTCGTCGGTGGCCGCCCGCCTGGGCTCGCCCAACGAATACGTCGACTACGCGGCCTCCAAGGGCGCGCTGGACACCTTCACCATCGGTCTGTCCAAGGAAGTGGCGGGCGAGGGCATCCGGGTCAACGCGGTGCGGCCGGGCTACATCTACACCGATTTTCATGCCCTGAGCGGCGATCCGGACCGGGTCAGCAAGTTGGAGTCGGCGATTCCGATGGCGCGGGGCGGGCGGCCGGACGAGGTGGCGGAGGCGATTGTCTGGCTGCTGTCGGACAAGGCGTCCTATGCCACCGGTACCTTTGTCGATTTGGGCGGCGGGCGCTAGGTTCATCGACGCTTGACCGGCGGCCTTGCTGGCGCCATCGCCAGCAGGCTGGCCCCCACAGGGCGCAATGGCGGGCAGGTAGTCCGTGGCCTGCACCGAACAGGGTGGGAGCCAGCCTGCTGGCGAAGAGGCCGGCAACGGCAGCCCGTGCGGCCGGTCGTGCAGATTCTCGATCAGCCGTGAAAGGTGTAGCGGTCCTTCCCGGTGTGCTTGGATTCGTACAGCGCTTCGTCGGCCTTGATCAGCGCCTGGTTCAGGGTGTCGCCGTCCTCCACCCGGGTGACGCCGATGCTGATGGTCACCGGGTGCCGGGTCGGCCGTTCGCGCACGGTGCGGCACAGTTCGCCGGCCAGCGCCTCGACGTCTGCGTGGCGCACCCCGGCCAGGTAGATCGCGAACTCCTCGCCGCCCAGGCGCGCATATTCATACGGCGCCATGACCGACTTGATGTCCGCCGCGATTCCCTTGAGCACTTCGTCGCCGATGTCGTGGCCGTACACGTCGTTCACTTTCTTGAAGTTGTCGATGTCGATCATCGCCAGGAAGTGGTCCTGTTCGCGGGGGACGGCCATCAGGCGTTTTTCGGCGCGGGCCATGAACGAACGGCGGTTGGGGATTTCCGTGAGGGTGTCGTTGTAGGCCTGGTCCAGCAGCAGCCGGGACATGATGTAGTTGTACAGCTTGGCCTCGCGCAGCTTGAGGAAGGTGTACATGGTCAGTCCGCAGAGGAACACGCTGTAGCACGCCGTCAGCACGCCCCGCAGCTCGAACAGCCCGATGTCGGTGAACAGGAAGGGATTGAGCACCAGCCAGATCGTCGCCTGCGCGGCATAGAACGACCAGCGGCTGATCGGCAGCACCGACGTGCTGTAGAGGATGCTGGAGGCGCCGAGCACCAGCCACGCCGGCTGGAAGCTGGACGGCAGACCGTCGATCAGCAGGCGCACGCCGAGGGTCATGGTCAGCACGAACAGCAGGTTGAGCACGTCGAAGTGCCGGGCCCGGCGGGTGAACAGCAGGATCACCGTCAGCACCGCAAACACCGCCAGGAACGCCATCGAGCGCCAGGTGAAGCCCTGGCCGCCGAGAAAGCTCACGATCAGGTCGAAGATGACCCACACGCTGATGCTGGCGACGAAGATCAGCAGGCAGAACGAGCGCAGGCGCTCGAACTCATGCTGGATGAACTCGGCCCACAGCTCGGCGGGCGCGGTTCGCTTCAGGACTTCATCTTCAATGGTTTTGTACATCGCGCTCCTGATGTTCGCGCTGGTTGTCGAGGATCACCCGGCCCCACGGCCGATACCGCAGGGAAAACACTGCGTCCGGGTGACAGCCGGCGGCGCTGGCGTCCGGCGCGGCGGGGTCGGCGCGGAACGGCTGGCCTTCGGCGCTGGTCTGGCGGAACGCCTCGCGCACGATGCCCACGGAGCAGGGCAGGGCCTGGGCGTAACCGTTGCGCACCAGCGGCGGCAAGCGTGCGGTGCCGGCGCCGTCCTGCCACCACACCTGAATGCCCGCCGCGCTCATCTCGCCCAACCATTGGCCGTTGACCGCCGGCGCCAGCTTGCCGGCGCTGAACGCGCTGACATGCAGCGGCGCATCCAGCTGGCCGGCGAAGTCCTTGAGCTGGCGTTGCAGGGTCGCCCGCCGGTCCGCCGCCAGGAAGTGCAGGTCGTCCAGCTCCAGCGGCAGATACCAGCCGGCGACCGGCAGTTGCCAGTCCTGGCGCAACGTCCGTTGCTGGGACAGCGAGCGTCCCAGCTGCGCTTGCCAGTAGGTGCCGAGGCCGGCGCTGTCCAGCTCGTCGATGCGCCGGTAGTAGGCCGGATCCATCGCCAGCCCGAGCACCAGTTCCAGGCCCTGGCGCTGCGCCAGCCGGAGGCTTCGGGCCAGCCAGCCGTCGGCGCCGCCGAAGTCCGAATCGCCATAGCTCGTCCACTGCACGATCAGCGTGCGGGTGCCCTGGCGGGCGGTGTCCTGCCAGATCTTTTGCCATTGCGCCTGGGTCAGCCGCGCATCGACGTTAAGCGGCTGATAGAACACCCGGGCGTCGGCCTGAGCCACTGTCGCGCCCAGCACCAGGCAGAAAAACACTAACCATCGCGCCATCAGAAATTCCACTCCACACCCAGCAGCACACCGTTGCCGCCTTCATACAGATTGCCGCCCAGCGATTGCTGGTATTCGGTGCGCACCGTCAGTTTCGAGCGGTAGGCGTTGTAGCGGTCATCGTCGTACCACCATTGCCAGCGCAAGCCGACGCCGGTGCGCAGGTCCTGGCGCCAGTCGTTGCCGGGATCCTGGCTGGCGAACTCAAGGAAGCCGTACGGCATGAGGGTCTGGGCGCCGTTGAACGGCAGTTTCCAGGCATGGCCCTGCTGGAAGCGCGACAGCCACTGGTGGTCGCCGGCCTTGGTCCACCACGCGGCGTCCAAGTAGAGGAAACGTTCGTCCCAGTCGCTCTCGTCGACGCGCCAGTCGTTGCGGTACCGGCCCTGATCGAGGAACGACGCCGTGGCGCGCAGCAGGTAGTCGGTGCTGGTGTGGCCGTCCTGACGGTGGTCGCCGATCTGGTCCAGCAGCTTTTCCGGCACCAGCATCTGGCCCAGGTTCAGGCTGTGGCTGTCATCGTCGTCGAACTGGCTCTGTTTGTAGATCTCGCCGTAGAAGTTGATGTTCTGCGTGCCCCACGGCTTGTAGCGCAGGCCGACGCCGGCGGCGAGGGATTCGGCGTAGCGCGAGCGGCCCTGGCCGCCGAGCAGCACCCGGCCATACACCGACAGCGTGCTGCCGGCGCGGCTCGGCTCTTCGCCCAACGCATGGTCCCACATCGCCAGTTGCACGTTCTGCGAGTCGGCGCGGCGGTTCGTGCCTTTGCTGTCGTCGGGGCGCACGAAGTCGTTGGTCGACACCCCGGCCGGCGACCAGGTGCTGGCCAGCGTCCGGCTGTCGCGGCGCGACAGGGTTTCGTGGGCGCGGCGCTGGCGGTAGCGTCGGGCTTCCATGCTGCCGTCCTCGTCGTCGGCGGCCACCGGGTTCTGCTCCAGGTCGATCACCCGGCGCAGTTCCCGGCGGGCCGACGCACTGTCCTCGGCCTCGTCGTAGCGCCAGGCGAGGGTCTCGCCGAGGCGATAGTCCTCGGGAAAATCGCGGGTGGCCTGTTGCAGGTACGGGATGGCGGCGGCGCGCTCTTCGCGGGTTTGGGCACCGGCCAGACGCATGCCGTAGTCGGCGCGGTAGCGCGGATTGGTCGGGTCGCGGCGCACGGCTTCGGCCAGCCAGGCGGTGCTTTGCGGCAGGTCGCCGGCCTTCTGCGCCGTGACCGAGGCGGCGTAGAAGTGCCCGGCGTCCGGTTGCTGCCGCAAGGCCTGGCGCTGGCGCTCCAGGGCCTGGGTACGGTCGCTCCGAGCGTCGGCGATCGCCGCGCCGAGGGCCCATTCGTTGGCGCCGCGTGTGGTGCTTTGTTGCCAATAGTGTTCGGCGGTCTGGCTGTCGCCCACGTTGAGCGCGCTGCGGCTGGCGGTGAGGCGGGCGTTGTCGCTCAGTTCAGAGGCCGGCAGGCTGCGCCACAGGGCCAGGGCCCCGGCGGAATCTCCGGCTGCCTCCAGCGCATAGGCCAACGGCAGGCGGCTGCCGCGGTCGCCGAGCTTCTCGGCCTGCCGGTAATACACGACGGCTTCCCCCGGTCGGTCCGGCATCGCGCAACGGCCGAGGGCCCGGAAGTCGCCGGCGGCCAGCGGCTGGCTGCCGATGGCTTGCCGCACGACGTCGCACTGGCCGCTTTCCGCCAGTTGCGCCAGCAGTTGGCCCCGGGTGGCAGCGTCGACGCGGCCCAGCAGCGATGCCATGCGCCGTCGCTGGGCCGGCGTCGTGCTGGGCGACGAAGCGTAGAGCCCGGCCAGCCGCTGCAACGCCGTGGAGGACAAGCGGCCGCCATGTCGGTCATACGCGTCTTCCAGCAGCGTCTGCGCGCGCTCGCGCTGCCCGGCGTTCAAGGCGATGTAGCTGGCCTGATCCAGCGAAGCGAGGTTGCCGGTCTGCCGGTAATGGCGTTCCCACAGCCCGGCGGCTTCCTGGCTGCGACCCTGTTTTTGCAACAGCTCGGCCCGGCGCTTGATCACCTCGGCGGTCTGCGGCTGCGCGGCGAGCCAGGCCATGACCTTGTCGCTTTGGCCCTCGGCCTGCCAGACATCGAGCAGTTGCGCCTGCCGGCGGCTGTCCCAGGGCTGGGGCAGGCGGGTGGACTGCAACAGGTCGGTGGCTTGCAGGCGCTGGGCGAGCACCAGCCAGGCCTGCGGATCGTCCGTGGGGTTGCAGCGGCGCAATTGGGCGCTGGCGGCCTCCGGGTCATGGCGGGACAGCCACTCGACGGTCTCCAGGCACGGGCGCTGCAAGTCGTTGCTCAGGCGCTGGACACTGGCGCTGTCGCCGGTCTGCCGGGCCAGTTCCCACAGGCGCTGGCGCTGGGCCGGGTCGGCCAGGTCGCTGGCCGGCAACGACTGCATCCAGCGTTCGGCCTGCTGCTCGTGGCCCATGGCGATGGCGCGGTCGACCATCGCCAGACGGATCTTGCGCGCCGCTTCGGGGCTGGGCGCCTGCTGCAACAGGTCTTGCAGCGGCTTTTCGTCCAGCCGCTGCACGTAGGCGTTGGCCAGGCGTTGCCAGCCCTCGGCGTCGAGCTGCTTGCGCGCGGCCAGCGGCGCCAGTTGTTCAATGGTGCCGTTCCAGTCGCGCAGTTGCTCGGACCAGTTGGCCCGGGCCAGGCGCAGGATGTTGTCGTCGCCCTTGGGCGCCAGTTGCGCCAGCCAGTCGTGGGCCCGCGCCGCGCCGCCGAACTTGGCCAGGCTCAGGCTGTAGGCCTGCCACAGACGGACGCGGTCGTTCAGGCTGCTGTTGGCCATCCAGTTTTCCACCTGGGTGCTGGTCGGCGGATCCTGCTCGATCCAGGTCAGGCGCAGGTCGAGCAGACCGTCGCTGTCGTTGCCCAGCACCTGCAAGGCGTCCTTGTAGCGGCGCTGCTTGGCCAGGGCTTCCACCAGCAGGGCGCGGGCCTCGTCGTTTTTCGGCACTTTTTCCAGCAGGTGGCGCATCAGCCGTTCGACTTCCTTCCAGTTGCCTTTCTTGGCTTCCCGGTAGCTGCGGTCCATGTAGGGGTAACTGCGGAACTGCTCGAAATCGCTCAGCGGCGCCGCCAGCGAAGGCTGCGCGCTCAGGCCGAGCAACAGGCTGCCCATCAGCAGGGTGCGGCGGTTGACCACAGGCTTCATGCGACCTCCCGGACGATGCGGTAGGCGGCTTGCTGTTCGCTGGCCTGGTCGGCCAGAGCCTGCTCAAGGATCTCCTGGGTGATCATGCCCCGAGAGATAAGGTGTTCGCCGAGGGACATCTGTTCGGCGTCGAAGTCGATCAGGGCCTGATTGAACAGGGTCGGCGGCACCATGCCGCGCACCTGCAGCAGGTTGCCCAGCAGCACCTGGTGATGGCTGACCCGCTCAAGCAGGGCTTCGTCGTCCTGATGACGTTCCAGCACTTGCAGCATATGACGCACTTCCTCGGTCTGGCGGGGGCTGGCGTACCAGTAACGGATCCCCAGGGTGACACGGCCCTGGGGCGCCAGGCGGCAGCGCACCGGGCGTTTGAGTTGGCGGCCGATCGCGCCGAGCGAGACCTGGCTGACCGGGCCTTCGGAGGCCAGCACCAGGGTGTCGCCGTCCTCGGCCACCGGCAGCACGCCGTAGTGGGAGGCTACGCGGCGCGGCACGGCGTCGATCAGGCGTTTGTCCAGCTTGAACGGATTGAGCGGCGCCCATTCCAGGTCCAGCTGTTCGGCCAGGGTCTGCACCAATTGCGTGCTGTCGATGTGTTCGCGCAGCAGCAGTTCGCGGCCGAGCCGGCGGCGCACGGGGCTGGTGATCGCGGCTTCGAGCTGTTCTTCGCTGAGCAGGCCTTTCTCCACCAGCCGGTGGCCGAGCGGGGTGCGCTGGGCCTTGGTCAGGGCAGGGAATTCGTGGGTGGTCTTGTCCCACGCCACGCGCCGCGAATCGCCCATTTCCATGACCTGGCGCAGGGCGCGCAGGTTGGCGAAGAAGTTGACGAAGTTGCTCCACATCATGCGCGGCGCCGACAGCAGGCCTTCGACGATGCCGTAGTAGCGGGTGACGAACCAGCCGCGCTGGAACAGGCGGTTGAGCAGCATCAGGCCGTTGAGCCACAGCAGCGCCGAGAGCAGCGCGCTGTCGGCCAGGATCGACGGATAGCGCCAGGCCTCCGGGGCGATCACGGTGATCAGCCACATCGCCAGCAGCACCAGGAACAGCAGGTTGACCATGAAGCTCAGCAGGTAGGCGATCAGCCCGCGCCGGTCGCGCCACAGGAAATAGTTGAGCAGGCCCTTGCGGCTCCAGCCCAGGTTCTTGGTGCCCTGGAACACGATGCCGACGATCCAGCGCGACTTCTGCCGGATGGCGTGCTGCAAGTCACGGGGGAAATGCTCGCGTACGCAGATCACCTGGGCGAACTCGCGGTTCATGCCGAACACCCAAGGCTGTTCCAGCGCCAGTTTCGGATCGGTCACCGAGTAGCGGGCGAAGATGCACTTCATGCCTTTCTGCTTGAGGCGGAAACCGATGTCGTAGTCCTCGGTCAGGCTCTGCACGTCGAAGGCGATGCCGTCGCCGTCCTCTAGCAGCGCGCTGATCGCCTTGCGGCTGAAGCAGGTGCCGACCCCGGCGCTCGGCACCTGACCGGTCAGGGCCTCGCGCACGATGACGTCCTTGCCGTGGTTCTCGGCGAACTCGTCCACGTAATGGCCGGCGGTGAAGCCTTTCCATTCCGGCGCGTAGGGGTAGACCGGGATCTGGATCAGGTCCTTGTTCGGCAGCAGGTAGTTGTAGAGGCGCAGCTCCATCGGCGAGATCACGTCTTCGGCGTCGTGGAGGATGAAACCGGCGAACTGGATCTTCGCTTCGCTCTCGAACCGGAAGATCGCGTCGATGATGTTGTTCAGGCAGTCGGCCTTGCTGGTCGGCCCCGGCCGGGCGCACACCACTTTGTGCACGTTGGGGTAGTGCAGGCAGACCGCGTCGACGTCGGCCTGGGTCTCGGCGTCGTTGGGGTAGGTGCCGACGAAGATCTGGTAGTTCTCGTAATCGAGGGTCGAGGCGGCCAGGCGCGCCATCTCCCCGACCACGCCGACCTCGTTCCAGGCCGGCACCATGATCGCCAGCGGTTTTTCCGGAATGGCGTACAGGCGCTCCTCGTCGGCGCGCTTGAATTTCTCGTAGATGCGCCAGCGCCGGATGAGCTTGCGGCCCCAGTACACCAGGTCGATGAACAGATCGTCGAGGCCGAGGATGAACATCAGCAGGGCGAGAAGGATCGCCACATACTTAAGACCGAACAGCACATACGCAAAGAAATCGATCCAACCCAGGCTCATACCCCGTTACCCGCCGCCGAGCGTGCGCTCAGCCAGGCGTGGAGGCGGGTGGCGATCAGTTCGCTGGCGTGGCCGTCGCCGTAGGGGAAGTGCACGCGGCTCATGCGGGTGTAGGTCGCTTCGTCGTCGAGCAACTGGCTGGCCTCCTGGACGATGCGCGCCTTGTCGGTGCCCACCAGCACCATGGTGCCGCTTTCCAGCACGGACGGCCGCTCGGTCACGTCGCGCAGCACCAGCAACGGTTTGCCGATGGCGGGCGCTTCCTCCTGCACGCCGCCGGAGTCGGTGAGGATGAAATGCGCGCGGCCCATGAGCCAGACGAAGTGGGGGTAGTCCTGCGGGGCGATCAGGTAGAGGTTGGGCTTGCCCGCCAGCATGCCGTACACCACTTGCTGCACCTGGGGGTTGAGATGCACCGGGTAGACGAACTGCACGTCCGGGTAGCGTTCGGCCAGTTCCGCCAGCGCCTCGCAGATGTTGTTGAACCCGCCGCCGAGGTTTTCCCGGCGGTGGCTGGTGATCAGCACCATCCGGCGGCTGTCGTCGAGCGCCGCCAGGGGCGAGTCGGCGGCCGGGTGCCAGCCGGTCTCGCGCTGGTGCTCGCGCATCCACAGCAAGGCGTCGATCACAGTGTTGCCGGTGATTTCCAGGTTGTCCTGGGGCACGCCTTCGCGCAGCAGGTTGGCGGCGGACTTGGAGGTCGGCGGGAAGTGCAGGTCGGCGATCACGCCGGTCAGGCGCCGGTTGGCTTCTTCCGGCCACGGCGCGCGCAGGTTGCCGGTGCGCAGCCCGGCCTCGACATGGCCGATGGGCAGTTGTCGGTTGAATGCGGCGAGGGCGGCGATGAAGCTGGTGGTGGTGTCGCCGTGCACCAGGACGATGTCCGGTTTGACCCGGTCGTAGGCCTGGTCGAGTTGTGTGAGCAGATGTTGCGAGAGGCCGTTCAGGGTCTGGCCCTGGGTCATCACTTGCAGGTCTTCATCGACGGTGAGTTCGAAGGCGTCGAGCACCTGGTTGAGCATTTCCCGGTGCTGGCCGGTGGAGCAGATGTTCAGTCGGATGTCGGGCCACTGACGCAGAACCCGGGCCAATGGGGCCATTTTGATGGCCTCCGGTCGGGTGCCGAAAACCATCATGACGTTAAAGGACATGGACCCCTCCTGGGACGTGAGCGCGCTGACGGCCGTGGGCCGGCGCGCTGAATCTCGTTTTGAGAAATGAAAGAAAAGCAGCCGGATCGGAGCTTGTCCAATCCGGCCCGGAGCGCGATTGATGTCTATCAGTTGGAACGAAAGTACCAGTGATGATGGCTCTTAGGTGGCACTTTCAGGAAAAGTTCCGTCGGCGTGCATCGGGGATGGTGCGCAGGGTGCGCAAGGTGACGTGGAGCCAGGTCAGGTCATGGCGGCACTGGTGCCGACGGTGCCGGGCGGGCGGCTTGACCCGGCCGATGTGCAGCGCGAAGTCTTGCCTGAGGGTGTCCTCGGTGCCGATGCCCTTGAGTTTCTTCATCAGCTTGCCGTCCCGGTAAAACAGCACCGTCGGCGTCCCGGTGACGTTCGGGTGCCGGGGCGCTTCGCGGGTGTTGAGCATGTAGATGTCCGCGCGCAGTCGATAGGGCTCGGCGACATGCCGGAAGATCGGCCCGGCCATTTCGCAGGCGGGGCAGTGTTCGTTGGTGAAATAGAGGATCACCGGACGCCAGGTCTTCAGGGCTTTGCGGTAGGTGGGGGGCAGCGTTGCAAGAGGTAGGATCGCCTTCATCAGAGACTCCTCCAGACGACCGTTAAAGGTTTCCTGACGTTAAGGCAGGGAAGGAGGCGGGTCTACTGTCAGAAATTACAGGTGGGCTCGGAAAACGCGCACTTTTCCCACACAAATGCAGGAGCGCCCCGACATTCGATGCCGAAACGCGCACCGGCTGACCGTGATACTGTTTTTTGCATCAGATTTGAGCGTGTGAAAGGGATTCCCGATGGACAGCATCATTTTTCCGCAAGCGGTTTCAGAGACAAAAGGGTTGAGGTCAGATGTGTCCTGGAGTGCTATTTTTGGCGCTTCAAAGAGCACCCTAGGGAGTCCCTTCATGACACACATCGTGCTTTCACAAGTCGTAGCGAGCATCTCCGAGCTGAAAAAGAACCCGATGGGCACTGTCGCCGCAGGCGGCGGTGAACCCGTTGCGATCCTCAACCGCAATGAGCCGGCGTTCTACTGCGTGCCAGCCAAAGCGTACGAAGCAATGATTGAGCGCCTTGAGGATCTGGAACTGATTGAACTGTGCAAGGAGCGGGAAAACGATCCGACCATAAAGGTCTCGATCGATGACCTATGAGCTGGAGTTCTCGGAGAAGGCTTGGAAAGAGTGGAACAGACTGGGAGGCAATCTGAAGGAGCAGTTTGCACGCAAGCTTCGAGAACGGCTCAGTAATCCGCATGTTCCGGCGGATCGGCTGAGAGGCCTTGGACTGGCCTACAAGATCAAGCTTAGAAGCGCCGGCTATCGTTTGGTTTATCGCGTCATCGATGAAGTGCTGGTCGTTACCGTCATCGCGGTGGGGAAACGTGACGGAGCAGATGTGTACAACGCAGCAGCGCAGCGCTGACTTCCCAGTCTTTTTCAGCGCCTGACGAATTTCTTCCTGATCCCCCTGTTATTGCCTCGCACAATCCCGCTCCATCTGCACTCATTGAGTACCTGTTACCCGTCCCCTGTGGCCATTGGTAGCGCTCCACGCCATCGGGGTGAATTGCGCCACTTTCCCTCGTTCGACGTATCTCATTGATTCCCTGAAATATTCAATCCGGTACAGATTCCCCCCGAATCCTGTGGCACACTTTCTGCTGTCTATTCCGTTGTTACATACCTAGTTCCGGTATAGCGGAATAAACTTCCTCAGGAGTCCTTGCCATGCATCGCCGTCCTTCGTTGTTCAAAGCGTGTGTTTTCGTTCTCGCGGCTTCGTCCGCCGTTGCGGGCATGGCCCAGGCGGCCGACAGCAAGCTCGACAGTGTCCTGGCCCGGGGCAAGCTGATCGTGGGCACCGGCAGCACCAACGCGCCATGGCACTTCCAAGGGGCGGACGGCAAGTTGCAGGGTTTTGATATCGACATCGCCCGAATGGTGGCCAAAGGGCTGTTCAACGACCCGAGCAAGGTCGAGTTCGTGGTGCAGTCGTCCGATGCGCGGATTCCTAACCTGTTGACCGACAAGGTCGACATGAGCTGCCAGTTCATCACCGTCACCGCCAGCCGCGCGCAGCAGGTGGCGTTCACCCTGCCGTACTACCGCGAAGGCGTGGGCCTGCTGCTGCCGGCCAACAGCAAGTACAAGGAGATCGAGGACCTGCAGGCCGCCGGCGACGGCGTGACCGTGGCCGTGCTGCAGAACGTGTACGCCGAGGAACTGGTGCACCAGGCGCTGCCCAAGGCCAAGGTCGATCAGTACGACAGCGTCGACCTGATGTACCAAGCGGTGAACTCCGGCCGCGCCGATGCCGCCGCCACCGACCAGTCTTCGGTCAAGTACCTGATGGTGCAGAACCCCGGCCGCTACCGCAGCCCGACCTATGCCTGGAGCCCGCAGACCTACGCCTGCGCGGTCAAGCGCGGCGACCAGGACTGGCTGAACTTCGTCAACACCACCCTGCATGAAGCCATGACCGGCGTGGAGTTCCCGACGTACGCGGCCTCGTTCAAGCAGTGGTTCGGCGTCGACCTGCCGACCCCGGCCATCGGTTTCCCCGTCGAATTCAAATGATCCCGTGAGAGCGGGGCGATGCGCGTCGCCCCGCTCAAGGTACTGCCAACCATGAACTATCAGTTGAACTTTGCCGCCGTGTGGCGCGATTTCGACACCTTGCTGGCGGGGCTCGGCCTGGGCCTGGAGCTGGCGTTGGTGTCGATCGCCATCGGCTGCGTGATCGGCCTGCTGATGGCCTTCGCCTTGCTGTCCAAGCATCGCGCCCTGCGGGTGCTGGCCTCGGTGTACGTGACGGTGATCCGCAACACGCCGATCCTGGTGTTGATCCTGTTGATCTATTTCGCGTTGCCGAGCCTGGGGATCCGGCTGGACAAGATCCCGTCCTTCATCATCACGCTGTCGCTGTACGCCGGGGCCTACCTGACCGAGGTGTTCCGCGGCGGGCTGCTGAGCATCCCGAAAGGGCAGCGCGAGGCCGGTCTGGCCATCGGCCTGGGCGAGTGGCAGGTGAAGGCCTACGTCACCGTGCCGGTGATGCTGCGCAATGTGCTGCCGGCGCTGTCGAACAACTTCATTTCGCTGTTCAAGGACACCTCGCTGGCCGCCGCCATCGCGGTGCCGGAACTGACCTATTACGCACGCAAGATCAACGTCGAGAGCTACCGGGTGATCGAAACCTGGCTGGTGACCACGGCGTTGTACGTTGCGGCCTGTTACCTCATCGCCATGCTGCTGCGTTACCTGGAGCAGCGTCTGGCGATCCGCCGATAGGAGGCTGCGATGTACGAATCCCAAGGTTGGTTGCATGAGTTGTGGGTGGCGCGCGAGCCGCTCTGGCAGGGCTTTGTCACCAGCGTGCAGGTGTCGGCGCTGGCGATCCTGCTCGGGACGCTGGTCGGCGTGGTCGCCGGTCTGATCCTGACCTACGGCCGCTTCTGGATGCGCGCTCCATTCCGTTTCTACGTCGACCTGATCCGCGGCACCCCGGTGTTCGTGCTGGTGCTGGCGTGCTTCTACATGGCGCCGGCGCTGGGCTGGCAGATCAGCGCGTTTCAGGCCGGTGCCCTGGGCCTGACGCTGTTCTGCGGCTCCCATGTCGCCGAAATCGTGCGCGGTGCGCTGCAGGCGTTGCCCCGCGGGCAGATGGAGGCGAGCAAGGCCATCGGCCTGACGTTCTACCAGGCGCTCGGCTATGTGCTGTTGCCCCAGGCGCTGCGCCAGATCCTGCCGACGTGGGTCAACTCGTCCACTGAGATCGTCAAGGCCTCGACCCTGCTGTCGGTGATCGGCGTGGCGGAGCTGCTGCTCAGCACCCAGCAGATCATCGCCCGCACGTTCATGACCCTGGAGTTCTACCTGTTCGCCGGATTTCTGTTCTTCGTCATCAACTACGGCATCGAATTGTTCGGCCGGTTCATTGAAAAGCGGGTGGCCTTGCCATGACTCAAGCTCAAGTTTCTTCACAGCCCCAGACCCAGACCCAACCTCTGCTGGACATCCGTGGCCTGCACAAGCAGTACGGCGCGGTGGAGGTGCTCAAGGGCGTCGACCTGAGCATGCAGCGCGGCAACGTGGTCACGCTGATCGGCTCCAGCGGCTCGGGCAAGACCACGCTGCTGCGCTGCGTGAACATGCTCGAAGAGTTCCAGGGCGGGCAGATCCTGCTCGACGGCGAGTCCATCGGCTACGACGAAGTCAACGGCAAGCGCGTGCGTCATGCGGAGAAGGTCATCGCCCGCCATCGTGCGATGACCGGCATGGCGTTCCAGCAGTTCAACCTGTTCCCGCACCTGACCGCGTTGCAGAACGTCACCCTCGGCTTGCTGAAGGTGAAGAAGATGCACAAGGACGAAGCCGTGGCGCTGGCCGAGAAATGGCTGGAGCGGGTCGGCCTGCTGCAGCGCCGCGACCACTTTCCCGGCCAGCTGTCCGGCGGCCAGCAGCAGCGCGTGGCGATCGCCCGGGCCATTGCGATGAACCCGAGCCTGATGCTGTTCGACGAAGTCACCTCGGCCCTCGACCCCGAACTGGTGGGCGAAGTGCTCAACGTGATCAAGGGCCTGGCCGAAGACGGCATGACCATGTTGCTGGTGACCCACGAAATGCGCTTTGCATTCGAGGTGTCGGACAAGATCGTTTTCATGAATCAGGGACGCATCGAAGAGCAGGGGCCGCCCAAGGAACTGTTCGAGCGTCCGCAGTCGCCGCGCTTGGCGGAATTCCTCAAGAGCACGCGGTTCTGACCTTTCACTTTTTCAATCAGGAGACACACCCATGAGCATCACCCGATACGGCACCGGCAGCACCGCGGCCGGCGGCCAGCCCCGTCCTTTCGCCCGCGCCGTTGAGGCCGACGGCTGGCTGCACGTGTCCGGCCAGGTGCCGGCGGTGGACGGCGAGATCATCGTCGGCGGCATCGTCGAGCAGACCCACCAGACCATGAAGAACCTGATCGCGATCCTCGAAGAAGCCGGTTACGGCCTGGAGGACGTGGTGCGTGCCGGCGTGTGGCTGGACGATCCGCGGGACTTCACCAGTTTCAACAAGGTGTTCGGCGAGTACTTCAAGCCCGAGCACGCCCCGGCGCGGGCGTGCGTGCAGGCGAGCATGATGGTCGACTGCAAGGTCGAGATCGATTGCATCGCCTACAAGAAGAAGGCCTGAAGCGGGGTGGCTCTATCGCCAGTGGTATGCGTTCTCCTGTGGGAGCCAGCCTGCTGGCGATGGCGGCCTACCGGTCAGCCTGGCACTCTCGGTACACTCCCGGCACTGTGAATGGGAACCTGAAGACATGACCGAAGACACCATCAAACGCCGGGCCCGGGGACTGGACCGGGCGTTCGACATTCTCGATTTCCTCAAGGAGATCGGCCAGCCGCTGCGCCCCAACGATATCGCCAACGGCATCGGCAGCCCGAAATCCACGGTCTACGAACTGGTGGCGTCGCTGCTGGAGCGGCGGATCCTGGAGCCGGTGGGCAAGGACGGTCACGTCTATCTGGGCCGTCAGCTGTACTTTCTCGGCCAGGCGCACCTGCGGCATTTCGACCTCAGCCGCGAGGCCGACCACGCCTTGCAGGAAATCGTCAGCCAGACCCGGGAAACCGCGCAGATGTGCCTGCTCAACGGGCGCAAGTACACGGTGGCGCTGATGAAGGAGGGCGAGCGGCACTTTCGCATTTCCTCCGATATCGGCGAAAACGCGCCGATCCCGTGGACCGCGTCCGGGCGCCTGCTGCTGGCGCACCTGAGCGACCAGCAAATCATTGATCTGATCGACCCCGACGACTTCATCCTGCCGGACGGCAAACGCCTGCCGCTGGAGACGTTCCTGGGGGAAATTCGTCAGGCCGGCATCGACGGGTTCTTTTCCTTCGACAGTGTCGCCGACACGTTCACCCACTGCTTCGCCGCGCCGGTCAAAGACCCCGCTGGCGTGGCCATCTGCACCTTGTGCATCGTCGCCCCGCGCGCCGACGCCAAGAACAACTACAACGACTATCGCCGGGTCTTGATCGAGAGCGCCAACAGCCTCGCCCGGCGCATCAACGACTGACCGCGCCCGCCGGCGGGCGCGACTGTGAGGAGTTCGACCATGACGACCGTGAACACTACCGCTGCCGTGGAGAAGGGCGATGCCGCCGTCGGCGCCCACCTGGTGCGCGATGTCAGCCTGCCGGCGCTGGTGCTGCACCGCGCGGCGCTGGAGCACAACATCCGCTGGATGCAGACGTTCGTCAGCGACAGCGGCGCGGAACTGGCGCCCCACGGCAAGACCAGCATGACGCCTGCGCTGTTCCGCCGTCAGCTCGACGCCGGCGCCTGGGGCATCACCCTGGCCAGCGCCACCCAGACCCGCGCCGCCTACGCCCACGGCGTGCGCCGGGTGCTGATGGCCAACCAATTGGTCGGCACGCCGAACATGGCGCTGATCGCCGATCTGCTGGCCGATCCTGGCTTTGACTTCTACTGCATGGTCGATCACCCGGACAACGTCGCCGATCTGGGCGCGTACTTCGCCTCCCGAGGCGTTCGGCTGAACGTGATGATCGAGTACGGCGTGGTCGGCGGCCGCTGCGGTTGCCGCAGCGAGCAGGAAGTCATCGCACTGGCCGAAGCCATCGCCGCGCAACCGGCCCTGGCCCTGACCGGCATCGAAGGCTATGAGGGCGTTATCCATGGCGATCATGCCGTCAGCGGCATCCGCGAATTCGCCGCGTCGCTGGTGCGCCTGGCGGTGCAGTTGCAGGACAGCGGCGCGTTCGCCGTCGCCAAGCCGATCATCACGGCGTCGGGGTCGGCGTGGTACGACCTGATCGCCGAGTCCTTCGAGGCGCAGAACGCCGCCGGGCGCTTCCTCAGCGTGTTGCGTCCGGGCAGCTACGTGGCCCACGACCACGGCATCTACAAGGAAGCGCAGTGCTGCGTGCTCGACCGGCGCAGCGACCTGCACGAAGGGCTGCGCCCGGCCCTGGAGGTCTGGGCCCATGTGCAGTCGTTGCCGGAGCCGGGGTTCGCGGTGGTCGCCCTGGGCAAGCGCGACGTGGCCTTCGACGCCGGGCTGCCGGTGCCGCTGCTGCGCTACAAGGCCGGGGTGCTGCCGGCGGTGGGGGATGACGTCGGCGCATGCAAAGTGACGGCGGTGATGGACCAACATGCGTTCATGACCGTGGCGCCGGGGGTGGAACTGCGGGTCGGCGACATCATTTCGTTCGGCACCTCGCACCCGTGCCTGACCTTCGACAAATGGCGGGTGGGGTTGCTGGTGGATGAGCGGCTGACGGTGATCGAGACGATGGGCACCTGCTTCTGAGACCTCAGCCGGCACCGCGCCCGGTGGCGTTTGCACCGACGCCATCGCCGGCAGGCCGGCTTCCACAGGGACATGTGTTCGACACAGTTCCAATGTGGGAGCCAGCCTGCTGGCGATGGCGGCCGACAGAACACCCTTGAACTGCCAGGACTCCATTCAGATGACCACTCTCAGCCCCCTGGGCCCCCACCTCCCGCGCATCGCCCTGATCGGCGAATGCATGATCGAACTTCAGCAGCGCGCCGACGGCAGCCTGCAGCAAAGCTTCGGCGGCGACACCCTCAACACCGCCGTCTACCTGTCGCGGGCCATGGGCGACCGGGCCCGGGTCGATTACGTCACGGCCCTGGGCGACGACAGCTTCAGCGACGAGATGTGCCGCCGCTGGGCCGACGAAGGCATCGGCCTGGACTGGGTGCAGCGCTTGCCCGGTCGGCTGCCGGGCCTGTACTGCATCCAGACCGACGCCGCCGGCGAGCGGCGCTTCCTGTACTGGCGCAACGAAGCGGCCGTGCGCGACTGCTTCACCCTGCCGAACGGCGCCGCGACGCTGGCGGCCTTGCCGGACTACGACGTGCTGTATTTCAGCGGCATCACCCTGGCGGTGCTGGGCGCGCAAGGGCGGGAACGCTTGATCGAGGTGTTGGCCGAAGCCCGCCAGCGCGACACCCGCGTCGTCTTCGACAACAACTACCGGCCCCGTCTGTGGGCTTCGCGGGAGGCAGCGCAGGCGGCCTACCGCAGCGTGTTGCCCTATGTGGACCTGGCGTTGCTGACGGTGGAGGATGAAGAGGCGCTGTTCGGGTTCGCCGATTGCGACGCGGTGTTCGAGGCCTACACGCAGATCGGCACGCCGGAAGTGGTGCTCAAGCGCGGCGCCGAGGCGTGCCTGATCCGCTGCGACGGGGAAGCGTTCGAAGTGCCGGCGCAGAAAGTCGAGAAGGTGATCGACACCACGGCGGCGGGGGACTCGTTCAGCGCGGCTTACCTGGCCAGCCGCCTGTCAGGCGCCAGCCCGGCGGACGCCGCCGAGGCAGGGCACCGGCTGGCGAGCCAGGTGATCCAGGTGCCGGGTGCGCTGATCCCGAGGTGAAACCGGCCGTCCGCAAACCCAGCGAACACCTGAGAACCCTGTGGGAGCTGGCTTGCCAGCGATGAGGCCGGCACATCCAGATTCGGTGTCGCCTGACCGGACGCCATCGCGGGCAAGCCCGCTCCCACAGGTATTGTGGCTGTCCGCAAGGCCTGGGAACGACTGAGAACCCTGTGGGAGCTGGCTTGCCAGCGATGAGGCCGGCACATCTAGCCTCGGTGTCGCCTGACCGGACGCCATCGCGGGCAAGCCCGCTCCCACAGGTATTGTGGTTGTTCGCAAGGTCGGCGAACGCCGGAGATTCTTGTGGGAGCTGGCTCGCCAGCGATGAGGCCGGCACATCCAGATTCGGTGTCGCCTGACCGGACGCATCGCCAGCAGGCTGGCGATGGCGGCGGCCGGGGCGCCGCGGGGCAGGGTTCAGTCGCGGAAGAACACCTGCACCAGGTGATAGCCGAACTTGCTCTTGATCGGCCCGTGCACGGTGCGCAGCGGCTTCTTGAAGATCACCGCATCGATGGCGCCGACCATCTGCCCCGGCCGCACTTCGCCCAGGTCGCCGCCGCGCTTGCCGGACGGGCAGGTCGAGTATTTCTTGGCCAGCACGTCGAAGGCTTCGCCCTTGGCGATGCGTTGCTTGAGCTGTTCGGCCTCTTCGGCGGTCTTCACCAGAATGTGGCGGGCTTGGGCTTTCATGATGCGGTACCTGATTGCGGGGCGCGGATTATGCCTCAACTCACGGGTTTTGGCTGAGCATCGTGCGGATCTTGGCCGCCAGCGCCTCGATGGAAAACGGCTTGGCCACCATGTCCATGCCGTCTTCCAGGAATCCTTGGCGTTCGGCGGCGTTCTGCGCATAACCGGTCATGAACAGCACCTTGAGCCCCGGCCGGTGCTGGCGGGCGATTTCCGCCAGTTGCCGGCCGTTCATGCCCGGCAGGCCGACGTCGGTCACCAACAGGTCCACCCGCTGGCCGGACTCGAACAGCGGCAGGGCGCTTTTCGCGTCTTCGGCCTCGAAGGCGCGGTAGCCCAGTTCCCTGAGCAGATCGAGCACCAGCATGCGCACCGCCGGATCGTCCTCGACCACCACCACGCTCTCGCCGGTCGCCGCGGCGGGGGGCTGGTTGACCGGTTCGGCCGCCGGCCGCTCGGGCTCCAGCGCATGCAGGCGCGGCAGGTAAAGCCGCACGCAGGTGCCGCGGCCCGGCAGGCTGTCGAGGCTGACGTGCCCGCCGGACTGCTGGGCGAAGCCGTAGATCATCGACAGCCCCAGGCCGGTGCCTTGGCCGATGGGTTTGGTGGTGAAGAACGGGTCGAAGGCCTTGGAGCGCACCGACGGCGTCATGCCGGTGCCGTTGTCGCTGACGGCGAGCATCACGTAGTCGCCGGCCCTGACCGGTTCCAGGGTGGTGATGTCGCTGCCGTCGAGGTAGACGTTGGCGGTCTCGATCAGCAGTTCGCCGCCCTCGGGCATGGCGTCGCGGGCGTTGATCACCAGGTTGAGCACGGCGTTTTCCAGCTGGCTGACGTCGGTGCTGACTAGCCACACGCCGGCTCCCAGGCGCAGGGTGAGTTCGATCGGGTCGCCCTTGGTGCGGCGGATCAGATCCTCCAGCGAGTGGATCAGCTCGTTGACGTCCAGGGTCTTGCGGTCCAGCGACTGGCGCCGGGAAAACGCCAGCAGCCGGTGGGTGAGGGCGGCGGCGCGGTTGGCCGACGACACGGCGGCCTCGGTGAACCGGCCGATCTCGTCGGTGCGGCCGCTGGCGATGTAGCGCTGCATCAGGTCGAGGCTGCCGATGATGCCGGTGAGCATGTTGTTGAAGTCGTGGGCGATGCCGCCGGTCAACTGGCCGACGGCCTCCATTTTCTGGGCGTGGCGCAGGGCGTCTTCAGCGCGTTCGCGTTCGAACATCTCGTTCTGCAGGCGCTGGTTGGCCTGGGCCAGTTGCTTGGTGCGGGCCGCGACGCGTTCCTCCAGCGTTTCGTTGAGGTCGCGCAGAGCCTCTTCGGTCTTTTTGCGTTCGGTCTCGTCGATCACGAAGATGTAGAAGCCGTTGACCGCGCCGTCCGGCCCGTGGCGCGGCAAGTAGTTCATCAGCGCATGGCGCAGGCTGCCGTCGCGGTGCGGCGAGTACAGGCTGAAGGAACAGGGGCGCCCGGCCAGCGCTTCGGCGATGTAGGGCTTGCGCGGAAAGTAGCCCTCGTCGCCGAGCACGTCGCGGATGGTGCGGCCGTACAGCTCCTGGGGCGTGAGGCCGTACCAGTCCAGGTACGCGGCGTTGTTCAGGCGAAAGCGCTCTTCGCGGTCCACATAGCTGATCAGGATCGGCATCGCGTTGATGATCAGCTGCAGCTCGGTCTGGCTCTGGCGCAGCGCCTGTTCGGTGAGCTTGCGCTCGGTCAGGTCCAGCGCCGCGCCGAGGAAGCGCACGGGCCGGCCGTGGTGATCCTTGTAGCAGCGCCCCCGGGCGAACACCCAGCGCACCTCGCCGTTGGCTTGCTGCAGGCGGTATTCCTCGGCGTATTCGGTGCCGTGGGTGATGCAGTGCTTGATGCTGCGGGCGATCAGCGCGCGGTCTTCGGGGTGCACGCCGTGCAGGTATTCGCTGATCGGCAGGCGGTTGGCCAGCGCCGGATCGACGCCGTGCAACTGGGCGAAATGCGCATCGGCGATGAAGCGGTCCTCACCGATGTCCCAGTCCCAGGTGCCGACCGCGTCGGTGGCGGCCAGCGCCAGTTGCAGGCGTTCTTCGGTTTCGCGCTGGGCCTTGAGGCTGTCTTCGGAACGCTGCTTGAGCTCCTGGGCCATGCGCCGGCGCTCGTTGGTCTCGATGGCCGTGACCAGAATCCCGGCGACCTGGGCGCTTTCGTCGCGGATCGGGCTGTAGGTCAGGTCCAGCCAGAAGTCGGATTCCCGACCGTCCCGCTGCGGCAGGGTGAAACGCTGCTCGTGGTAGGTGCGCACCTGGCCCTGTAGGACGGCGCTGTAGATCGGGTCAGTGAAGTCGCGAAATTCCGGCCATATGTCGTGCGTCGGCTGTCCGAAAGCGCGCGGGTGATTGCTGCCGGCCAGCAGGGCGAAGCCGTTGTTGTAGATCTGCGTCAGGTGCGGCCCCCACAGCAACAGCATCGGCATCGGCGAGTGGATCACGATGTCCACCGCCGTGCGCAGGCTCTGCGGCCAGGTGCCGGCGGCGCCCAGCGGCGTGCGGCTCCAGTCGGTGCAGGCGATCAGCGCCTGGGCGTCATCGGTGGCGGGTACAGCGTTCATCGGTCGGGTCCTGATCATCGGTCAGCGGGCCGGCGTCGACTATCCTGATGCGGTAGTCGCCTGCCTCTGCGGGTTCATTGAAAACTTTGCGGGTGCTTTTTGCCATGGAAATCGACGCACTGTTGAAACAACTGGCCAGCCGCCACGGTTCGGATCTGTTCCTCTCCACGGGCGCGCCGCCCAGCGCACGGTTCGACGGGGTGCTGACGGCGCTGGACGCCGGGCCGTTCAAGCCCGGCGAGGTGGCCGCCATCGCCGCTTCACTGATGGACGCCGAACAGCGCCGGGAGTTCGACCGCGAGCTGGAAATGAACCTGGCGATTTCCCGCACGGGCATCGGGCGTTTCCGGGTGAACATCTTCAAGCAGCGCAACGATGTATCGGTGGTGATCCGCAACGTCAAGCTCGACATCCCGCGCTTCGAGGACCTGAAGCTGCCGCCGGTGCTGCTCGACTCGGTGATGCTCAAGCAGGGGCTGATCCTGGTCGTCGGCGCCACGGACTCGGGCAAGTCCACGTCGCTGGCGGCGCTGGTCGACCACCGTAACCGCCACAGCAGCGGGCACATCGTCACCATCGAGGATCCGGTGGAGTACATCCACCGGCACAAGCGTTCGATCATCAATCAGCGTGAGGTCGGGGTCGACACCCGCAGTTTCCATGCGGCGCTGAAGAACACCCTGCGCCAGGCCCCGGACGTGGTGCTGATCGGCGAGATCCGCGACCGCGAGACCATGGAGCATGCGCTGGCCTTCGCCGAGACCGGGCATCTGGTGCTGTCGACGCTGCACGCCAACAACGCCAACCAGGCGCTGGAGCGGATCATCAATTTCTTCCCCGAAGAGCGGCGTCCGCAATTGCTGCACGCCTTGGGCAATCACCTCAAGGCGTTCGTGTCCCAGCGCCTGGTGCGCACCCGCGACGGCCAGCGGCGGGCGGCGGTGGAGGTGATGCTGGGCACGCCGACCGTCGGCGACCTGATCCGCCGCGGCGAGTTCGTGGAATTGAAGGCCATCATGGAAAAGTCCACGGAACTGGGCATGCAGACCTTCGACGGCGCACTGTTCGACTTGGTGGCCGAAGGCGTGATCGACGAAGAACAGGCGCTGAAGAACGCCGATTCGGTGAACAACCTGCGCCTGCGCCTGAAGCTGCATGCCGACACCTTGCCGCCGCCGGCGGGCGCGGCCGGGGATTGGGGGCTGATGGACTGATCCTCGCTGGGCGCGCCTGTCCTGAACCTGCGGTGCCTTGACTGACGCCATCGCCAGCAGGCTGGCTCCCACAGAAAATTTGGGTGGATGCAGAATCTGCGGCCACCGCAAAGACCTGTGGGAGTGAGCCTGCTCGCGATAGCGGTGCATCAGTCATATCCAGGCAGACCGACAGGACGCCATCGCCAGCAGGCTCGTTCCCGCAGGGGAGCGGGCTCAGGCCTGAAGCTCAGGCCGGTCGCGAAACTGCTCCAGCGCCTCGGGGTTGGCCAGGGCATCGGTGTTCTTCACCGGCTCCCCGTGCACCACGTTGCGCACGGCCAGTTCCACCACCTTGCCGCTGAGGGTGCGCGGGATGTCGGTGACCGCGACGATCCTGGCGGGCACATGGCGCGGCGTGGTGTTGGCGCGGATCACCTGGCGGATCTGCTGCTGCAGCGCTTCGTCGAGTTCGATACCGTCCTGGAGGCGCACGAACAGCACCACCCGCACATCGTCCTGCCAGTGCTGGCCGATGGCGACGCTGTCCAGCACTTGAGGCACTTTTTCCACCTGTCGGTAGATTTCGGCGGTGCCGATGCGCACGCCGCCGGGGTTGAGCACCGCGTCGGAGCGGCCATGGATCAGCATGCCGCCGTGGGGCCGCTCCTCGGCGTAGTCACCCTGGGCCCAGACGCCCGGGAACAAACTGAAATACGACTTGCGCAGCTTTTCGCCGTCCGGGTCGTTCCACAGCCCGATGGGCATGGCGGGGAAGTGCCGGGTGCACACCAGCTCGCCCTTTTCGCCGATCACCGGTTGGCCGGCGTCGTTCCAGACCTCCACGGCCATGCCCAGGCTCTTGCCCATGATCTCGCCGCGGCGCACCGCCGACAGCGGGTTGGCGTTGACGAAGCAGGAGACGATGTCGGTGCCGCCGGACATCGAGGCCAGGCACACGTCCGTCTTGAAGTCGCGGTAGACGTAATCGTAGCTCTGCGGCGACAGCGCAGACCCTGTGCACAGCAAGGTCTTGAGGCTGCCCAGGTCGTGGCTTTGGCGAGGTTTGACGCCGCTGCTTTCCAGGGTCGCGAGGAACTTGGGGCTGGTGCCGAACACGCTGATGCGCTCGGCGTCGATCAGGTCCAGCAGCCGTTCGTTGGCCGGATGGAACGGCGAGCCGTCGTACAGCACCACGGCGCTGCCGACCGCCAGGGCCGACACCAGCCAGTTCCACATCATCCAGCCGCAGGTGGTGTAGTAGAACAAGCGGTCGGCGGGGCCGAGGCCAACGTGCAGGCCATGCTCCTTGACGTGTTGCAGCAGCACGCCGCCGGTGCTGTGGATGATGCATTTCGGCACGCCGGTGGTGCCGCTGGAATACAGCACGTACAGCGGATGGTTGAACGGCACCGGCACGAACTGCGGTTCGCCGCCGGGACGGTAGAAGTCGCCCCACAGCGCCACGTCGGCCTCGGTGCGGTACACCCCGGTGTCGCTCTGGGCTTCGGGGCCGGGCACGATGATCAGCTGTTGCAGCGACGGCAACTGCGCCAGGATCTCGTTGATCTTGACGGTCTGGTCGACGGTCTTGCCGGCGTAGCGGTAACCGGCGCAGATGATCAACGCTTTCGGTTCGATCTGGCCGAAGCGGTCGATCACCCCGTGGGTGCCGAAGTCCGGCGAGGAGCACGACCAGATGGCGCCGAGGCCGGTGGTCGCGAGCATCGCCACCAAGGTCTGCCAAGTATTGGGCATGCACGCGGCCACGCGGTCGCCGAAGCCGATGCCGGCGGCTTGCAGGCCGGCCTGGAAACCGGCGACCTGGCGGGCCAGTTCCGCCCAGCTCAATTGTTCGCGCCGACCGTCTTCAGCCACGGCCACCACCGCCACGGCCTCGTCGCGGCGGCGCAGCAGGTGTTCGGCGAAGTTCAGGGTGGCGCCGGGAAACCATTCGGCGCTGGGCATCTGCGGGCCTTCGCGCAGAACCGCCTCGGGCGGCGTGCGGAAGCGGATGTCGAAGAAATCGACGATGGCCTGCCAGAACGCCTCGCGCTGCCCGACGCTCCAGGCATGCAAGGCCGGGTAGTCGGCCAGGGTCAGGTGATGGCGTTGCTCGACGAAGCGCCGGAAGGCGTCCATGGGCGAATCGGCGATGCGCCGGGCGTCGGGTTGCCAGAGGATGTCGGACATGGGTTGCCTCTTCTTATCGTATGCACACAAAACTGAGTGGACTCACCGCTCCACCGGTGGGAGCGAATGTCTTGCCCCGGCCCTGCGGCGCCATCACTGACGCCATCGCCAGCAGGCTGGCTCCCACCCTTTGAGCGGCGCCCTCAAACCAGGGTGGGAGCGGGGCCGTGGCGGCTACTGCGCCAACCACCCGCCATCGATGTTCCACGCCGCGCCGCGCACCTGGCTGCCGGCCTCACTGCACAGGAACAGCACCAGCTCACCCAGGTGTTCCGGCGTCACGAACGCCAGCGACGGCTGCTTCTCGGCCAGCAAGTCGTGCTGCGCCTGCTGCGGATCGACGCCTTTGGCCGCCCGGTCGTCGATCTGCTTCTGCACCAGCGGCGTCAGCACCCAGCCGGGGCAGATCGCGTTGCAGGTGACGTTGCTGGCGGCGGTCTCCAGGCCGACCACCTTGGTCAGGCCGATGACCCCGTGCTTGGCCGCCACATACGCGGCCTTTCCGGTGGAGCCCACCAGGCCGTGCACCGAAGCGATGTTGATGATGCGGCCCCAGCCCTTGCCGCGCATGCCCGGCAGGCTCAGGCGGGTGCTGTGAAACACCGAGGACAGGTTGATGGCGATGATCGAGTCCCAGCGCTCCACCGGGAAATCTTCGACGGCGGACACGTGCTGGATCCCGGCGTTGTTCACCAGGATGTCGACGCCGCCGAATTCGCGCTCGGCGTAGGCGACCATGTCGGCGATCTGCGCCGGGTCGCTGACGTCGGCCGGGTGATGGCCGACCTTGCCGCCGTGCCGCCCGATTTCCGCGACCGCCGCTTGGGCGTCGCCGAAGCCGTTGAGGATCAGGTCGGCGCCTGCCTTGGCCAGCACGTGGGCGATGCCCAGGCCGATGCCGCTGGTGGAGCCGGTGACCAGAGCGGTCTTGCCCGAAAGAGTCGTCATGAATACCTCACACAATGCCGGTGGCGTAGAAAGTGCCGATCACCACGAAGACCGCCAGGGTCTTGATCAGCGTAATACAGAAAATGTCCTTGTAGGCTTCGCGGTGGGTCAGCCCGGTGACCGCCAGCAGGGTGATGACGGCGCCGTTGTGCGGCAGGGTGTCCATGCCGCCGCTGGCCATGGCGGCCACCCGGTGCAGCACCTCCAGCGGAATGTTCGCCGCGTGGGCGGCGTTGATGAACTGCTCGGACATCGCCGCCAGCGCGATGCTCATGCCGCCCGATGCGGAGCCGGTGATGCCGGCCAGCAAGGTGACGGTGATGGCCTCGTTGACCAGCGGGTTGGGAATGCCCTTGAGCCAGTCGGCCAGCACCAGGAACCCCGGCAGCGACGCGATCACCGCACCGAAACCGTATTCCGACGCCGTGTTCATCGCCGCCAGCAAGGCGCCGCTGACCGCGCTCTTGCTGCCTTCGGCAAGCTTGCTGCGGATCGCCCCGAAGCCGAACGCCAACACCATCAGGATGCCCACCAGCAACGCCGCCTGCACCGCCCAGATGGCCGTGAGCTTGGCGATGTCTGTGGTCACCGGCGCAGCCATGCCCGGCAGCGCCAGGCTGTGGGTCTTGCCGTACCACTGGGGGATCCACTGGGTGAACAGCAGGTTCATCACGCCCACCGCCAGCAGCGGCGACAGCGCCAGCCACGGGTTCGGCAGCGTGAGGTCGTCGGCGGTGTCCGGCTCGTTGCGCAGTTCGCTGCCGTAGCCTTCGCCGGCCTTTTGCGCCTTGTGGCGCTGGCGCTGGAGGAACAGCATGCCGGCGCAGAACACGAACACCGTGCCGATCACACCGAGCCAGGGCGCGGCCCACGCGGTGGTGTTGAAGAAGGTGCTGGGGATGATGTTCTGGATCTGCGGCGTGCCGGGCAGGGCGTCCATGGTGAAGGAGAACGCACCCAGGGCGATGGTCGCCGGGATCAGGCGCTTGGGGATGTCGCTCTGGCGGAACATCTCGGCCGCGAACGGATACACCGCGAACACCACCACGAACAGCGACACGCCGCCGTAGGTGAGCAGGGCGCACACCAGCACGATCACCAGCATCGCCTGGCGGGTGCCGAGCAGACGGATCGCCGCCGCGACGATGGAGCGCGAGAAGCCGGACAGTTCGATCAGCTTGCCGAACACGGCGCCGAGCAGGAACACGGGAAAGTAGAGTTTGATGAAGCCGACCATCTTCTCCATGAACACGCCGGTGAAGGCGGGCGCGACGGCGGACGGGTCGGTGAGCAGGACAGCGCCGAGGGCGGCGATGGGGGCGAACAGGATGACGCTGTAGCCTCGGTAAGCGGCCAGCATCAGCAGCGCAAGCGCCGCCAGGGCAATGATCACACTCATGGTGTGTCTCCAGGGATTGTTATTTTTGTGGGTGGTGCGGGTACGCAGAGGCTGTTAGCGAGTTCTGTGCCAACACGTTAAGTCATTGAAATATAAGGAATTGATTCTGGCTTTATGGGGATGTGAGGGTTTTTTGTCTCTGTTTGGAGATTTCTGGTGGTTGGAAGGGCCCCATCGCCAGCAGGCTGGCTCCCACAGAGGACTCGGTTGAATGCAGAACCTGTGTTCACCCCAGAACCCTGTGGAGCCAGCCAATAGCCCCAGTCAAATCACCAAAGAATCCTGTGGGAGCCAGCCTGCTGGCGATAGCCCCAGTCGAATCACCATAGAACCCTGTAGGAGCCAGCCTGCTGGCGATATCGCCAGCCAAATCACCACAGAACCGGGTCAGCCCCGGTTCCTGGGTCCGACAAAAATCCCTGCGGGAGTTGCGGTGCGACGACTCGACTTGCCTGCGATGCTTTTGCGCTTCTCTATCAAGAGACACAAGTCTCTCTAGTGAGACTCGGCAATCCCCAACGCCACCATTTTCTTGTACAGCGTCGACCGCCCCAGCCCCAGCCGCTGCGCCGCCTCGACCACCTTGCCCCCGCATTGCGCGAGGGTGGCCTGGATCAGCTGCCGGTCAAACCGCTCGCGGGCCTGGCTGAAGGTCTCGTGGGTCAGCGGCTCAGGCACCGGAGACGGCCCGCGCTCGACCGGCACAAACGTGCCGATCGCCGCCCGGATGTCATCGGCCGTGAGCACCAGGGCGTCGCTGAGCAGCGCCGCCCGTTCCAGCACGTTGCGCAGTTCGCGGATGTTGCCCGGCCAGGCGTGCTGCCCCAGCAGCTCCAGCGCCTGGCGGTCGAGTTCGTGCTGGCTGCGCAGGTCTTCCAGGATCGCCTCGCTGAGCGCCGGCAAGTCGTCGAGGCGCTCGCGCAACGGCGGGACATGGATCGGCAGCACGTTGAGGCGGTAATAAAGGTCGGCCCGGAACTCGCCGCGCTTGATCGCCGCCTCCAGGTCGGTGGACGTGGCGGCGATCACCCGCACATCGCTCTGGATCACGTCGTTGGAGCCGACCGGCTCGAACTCCTTTTCCTGCAGCACCCGCAGCAGCTTGCTTTGCAGCGGCAGCGGCATGTCGCCGATCTCGTCGAGGAACAGCGTGCCGCCCTGGGCGATCTGCAATTTGCCGGTGCGGCCCTTGCGGTCGGCGCCGGTGAACGCGCCGGGGGCGGTGCCGAAGAACTCCGCCTCCAGCAGCGCCTCCGGGATCGCCGCGCTGTTGATGCTGACGAACGCCTTGTGCGCCCGGGGCGAGGCGCTGTGGATCGCCTGGGCCAGCAGCTCCTTGCCGGAGCCGGTTTCGCCCAGCAGCAGGACGGGCGATTCGGCGCTGGCGCTGCGCCGGGCCCGCCGTTTGACTTCCAGGCTGGCGGCGCTGGTGCCGATGAAGTGGGCGAAGTTGTATTTGGTCTGGCGTGCCCGCAGCAGCGAGCGGGTCGAGGCCAACTCCTCCTGCAGGCTCAGGTAGCGCTTGAGCATCGGCGACAGGCTGCGCAACTCGTCGAACAGGGCGAAGCCGATGGCGCCGATCACCGCGCCGGCGTTGTCGTGGATCGGCAGGCGCATCACCACCAGGGGCTCCTTGGGCGTGTCCTGCATGTCCAGCAGGATCGGCCGCCCGGTGCGCACCACCTCGCGCAGCAGGCTGCCGGGGATCACGCTCTCGCAGGGCTTGCCGATGGCGCCGGCGGCGGACGCCAGGCCGAAGCGGCGGGCATAGCGCTCGTTCATCCAGACGATGTTGGCGTCGCGGTCGACGATCACCGTGCCTTCGCTGGACTGCTCGATGATCTCGAACAGCGAGCGGATCGCCAGGGAGCGCACCCGTTGGTAGTCCTTGAGGTTTTCGCTGGTGTTCATGGGGCGGATCCTGAATGTGTGTGGCCGCAGCGGCCCCGCACCCCCAGGCGCAGTGAAGCACTCTGTGGGAGCGAGCCTGCTCGCGATGAATGCGACACGGTGCACCTGATCACTGAGGATGTGCCGCCGCCAGCAACTCCTTGGTGTACGGATGCTGCGGCGACTCGAACACCTCATGGCTGGCGCCGCGCTCGACCACCTTGCCGTCCTTGATCACGATCATGTCGTGGGCCAGGGCCTTGACCACCGCCAGGTCGTGGCTGATGAACAGGTAGGTCAGGCCGTGCTTTTCCTGAAGCTGGCGGAGCAGGGCGACCACTTGTTTCTGCACGGTGCGGTCGAGGGCCGAGGTCGGCTCGTCGAGCAGGATCAGCGCCGGCTTGAGCACCAGCGCCCGAGCGATGGCGATGCGCTGGCGCTGGCCGCCGGAGAACTCGTGGGGGTAGCGGTGGCGGCTCTCGGGATCCAGGCCCACCTCCTTGAGCACGCGGATCACCTGTTCGTCGCACTCCAGGGCGCTGGACTCGCAGTGCACTTCCAGGCCTTCGCTGATGATCTGCGCCACGGACATCCTCGGGCTCAGGCTGCCGAACGGATCCTGGAACACCACCTGCATCTGCCGGCGCCAGGGCCGCAACTGTTTCTGGTTGAGGCCATCGAGCGGTTCGCCCTGAAAGCGGATGGCACCTTCGGAGTCGAGCAGGCGCAGGATCGCCTGGCCGAGGGTGGACTTGCCGGAGCCCGACTCGCCGACGATGCCCAGGGTCTTGCCGCGCTGGATGTTGAGGCTGATGCCATCCACCGCGCGCAGGTATCTCTTGCGTTGGAACAAACCGCCGCCCACCGCAAAGTCCACCCGCAGGTTGTCCACTTCCAGCACATTCTCACGCTCATCCCGAGGCAAAGCCTCGCCTTCGGGTTCGGCGTTGAGCAACACGCAGCTGTAGGGATGCTGCGGCGCGGTGAACAGGGTTTCGCACGGTGCCTGCTCGACGATCTGCCCGGCCTTCATCACGCACACGCGCTGGGCGATGCTGCGCACCAGGTTGAGGTCGTGGCTGATCAGCAGCAGCGACATGCCCAGGCGCTGCTGCAGGGATTTGAGCAGCAGCAGGATCTTGCGCTGCACGGTCACGTCGAGGGCGGTGGTGGGCTCGTCGGCGATCAGCAGCTCCGGCTCGCAGGCCAGGGCCATGGCGATCATCACCCGTTGCCGTTGGCCGCCGGACAACTGGTGAGGATAGGCCTTGAGCCGTTCCTCGGGTTTCTGGATGCCCACCAGCTCCAGCAGTTCGAGAATGCGCGCCCGGGCCGCCTTGCCGCCCAGGCCCCGGTGCAGCAGCAGGGTTTCGCCGATCTGCTTCTCGATCGTGTGCAAAGGGTTGAGCGAGGTCATCGGCTCCTGAAAGATCATGGCGATGCGGTTGCCCCGCAGATCGCGCAGGGCGGCGGGCTCGGCGCCGACCAGCTCGCGGCCGCGGTAGCGGATGCTGCCGGTGGTGAGGGCTTCGCCTTCGGGGAGCAGCTGCAGGATCGAGTGGGCGGTCACCGACTTGCCCGAGCCCGACTCGCCCACCAGGGCCAGGCACTCGCCGGGGCGGATGTCCAGGCACAGGTCGCGCACCACGGTCTGGCCGCTGAAGGCAACATTGAGGTCACGGATTTCGATCAGGTTGTCAGTCATTTCAGGATCCGCCTCAGGCGCGTGGGTCGAAGGCATCACGCAGTGCCTCGCCGATGAACACCAGCAGTGAAAGGATCAGCGCCAGGGTGAAGAACGCCGTCAGGCCGAGCCACGGCGCTTGCAGGTTCTGCTTGCCTTGGCCGATCAATTCGCCCAGCGAGGCGCTGCCGGCGGGCATGCCGAAACCCAGGAAATCCAGCGCCGTGAGGGTCGAGATCGCCCCGGTCAGGATGAACGGCAGGTAGCTCAAGGTCGCGTTCATCGCGTTGGGCAGGATGTGCCGGAAGATCACCTTGCGGTCGCTCAGGCCCAGTGCCCGTGCGGCCTTGACGTATTCCAGGTTGCGCCCGCGCAGGAACTCGGCGCGCACCACATCCACCAGCGCCAGCCACGAGAACAGCGCCATGATCCCCAGCAGCCACCAGAAGTTCGGCTCGACGAAGCCCGACAGGATGATCAGCAGGTACAGCACCGGAAGCCCCGACCAGACCTCCAGCAGCCGCTGCCCGAGCAAGTCGACCCAGCCGCCGTAGTAACCCTGCAAGGCACCGGCGGCGATGCCGATCAGTGCGCTGACGAAAGTCAGCATCAAGGCGAACAGGATCGACACCCGCGCGCCGAAGATCACCCGGGCCAGCACGTCCCGCGCCTGGTCGTCGGTGCCCAGCCAGTTGACCGTCGTCGGCGGGCTGGGGGCCGGTTTGTTGAGGTCGTAGTTGGGCGTGTCGTCGCTGAACGGGATCGGCGGGAACAGCAGCCAGCCGCCGTCCTTGCGGATGAGTTGCTGCACATAGTCGCTGCGGTAGTCGGCCTGGAACGGCAGTTGGCCGCCGAACTCCTGTTCGGTGTGGCGCTTGAACACCGGGAAGTACCATTGGCCCTGATAGCTGACGACCAGCGGCTTGTCGTTGGCGATCAGTTCGCCGCCCAGGCTCAAGACGAACAGGCCGACGAACAGCCACAGCGACCACCAGCCCCGGCGGTTTTTCTTGAACCGTTGGAAACGGCGGCGCCCCAGAGGCGAGAGCTCGAACATCAGGCGTTCCTCGCGGCGAAGTCGATGCGCGGATCGACGAGGGTGTAGCACAGGTCGCCGACCAGTTTTATCAGCAGGCCGAACAGGGTGAAGATGAACAGCGAGCCGAACACCACCGGGTAGTCCCGCGACACCGCCGCCTCATAACTCATGCGGCCCAGGCCGTCGAGGGAGAAGATCACCTCGATCAGCAGGGAGCCGGCGAAGAACACACTGATGAACGCCTGGGGGATCCCCGACACCACCAGCAGCATCGCGTTGCGGAACACGTGCCCGTACAGCACCCGGCGCTCGCTCAGGCCCTTGGCCCGTGCGGTGACCACGTACTGGCGGGTGATTTCGTTGAGGAACGAGTTCTTGGTCAGAATCGTCAGCGTGGCGAACCCGCCGATCACCAGCGCCGTCACCGGCAGCACCAGGTGCCAGAAGTAGTCGGCGACCTTGCCCAAGGTGGACAGCGACTCGAAATTGTCCGAGACCAGCCCGCGCACCGGGAACCAGTTCAGCGACGTGCCGCCGGCGAACACCACGATCAGGAACATCGCGAACAGGAACGCCGGCATCGCATAGCCGATGATGATCGCGGTGCTGCTCCAGATGTCGAAATGGCTGCCGTGGTGCACCGCCTTGCGGATGCCCAGCGGAATCGACACAAGGTAAGTGATCAGCGTCGCCCACAGGCCGAGGGAAATGGTCACCGGCATCTTCTGCAGGATCAGATCGGTGACCGTGGCGCCGCGGAAGAAGCTCTTGCCGAAATCCAGCTGCGCGTAGTTCTTGAGCATCAGCCACAGGCGCTCATGGGCCGGCTTGTCGAAGCCGTACTGTTTTTCGATGTCCTTGATCAGTTGCGGGTCCAGGCCGCGGCTGGCCCGGGAGGTGCCGCTCATGGTCTCGCCTGAGCCGCCGCCGACTGCGGCGCCGCCGATGCCCTGCAAGTGGGCGATGGCCTGTTCCACCGGGCCGCCGGGGGCGGCCTGGATGATCACGAAATTCACCAGCAGGATGATCACCAGGGTCGGAATGATCAGCAGCAGGCGCCGCAGTATGTAAGCCCACATCAGTGCGGCCCTCCGGGTCTGCCACGGCTGATCTTCTCAGCGGTCATCTCTTGGTTGGTCAACGGCGTGCGGCTGATTTCCCACCAGCTCTCGATGGCCTCGTCGTTGCTGGCCTGCACGGTGGGAATGCCGAAACGGTTCCACCACACCGTGGAGGTGCCGGGCGGGTAATAGTTGGGTATCCAGTAGTAGTTCCATTGCAGCACCCGATCCAGCGCATGGGCGTAGCGCAGCATGTCGGCCTGGGTCGAGGCGCGGATCAGGCCGTTGATCAGGGTGTCCACCGCCGGGTTCTTCAGTGCCATGTAGTTGTTCGCGCCGGGGTCGTTGGCCGACGCCGAGCCGAAATAGTTGAGCAGCTCGCCGCCCGGCGACGTGGTGACCGGGTAACCGGTGACGATCATGTCGTAGTCACGGCTCATCAGGCGGTTGACGTACTGCGAAGAGTCGATGCGGCGGATGCTGAGGTCGATGCCGATCTGCTTCAGCGTGCGCTTGTACGGCAGCAGCAGGCGGTCCATGCCGTTCTGGCTGACCAGGAAGGTGAACGCCAGCGGTTCGCCCTGGGCGTTGACCAACTGGTCGCCGTCCGGTTTCCAGCCGGCCTGCTCCAGCAGTTCCAGCGCCTGGAGCTGCTTGTCGCGGATCAGGCCGCTGCCGTCGGTCTTCGGCGCTTCGAAGACCTGGGTGAACACCTCGTCGGGAATCTGCCCGCGCAGCGGTTCGAGGATCTTCAGCTCGGCGGCGTCCGGCAGTTCGCGGGCGGCCAGGTCGGTGTTGGAGAAGTAGCTCTGCTGGCGGATGTACAGGTTGCGCATCATCTGCCGGTTGCTCCACTCGAAGTCCCAGAGCATGGCCAGCGCCTGACGCACGCGGCGGTCCTGGAACACCGGCTTCTGCAGGTTGAACACGAAGCCTTGGGCCGATTGCGGCGCCTCGGTGGCCAGGTGGGCCTTTTGCAGGCGGCCGTCGCTCAGGGCCGGGCTGTCGTAGCCGATGGAATAGCCAGTGGCGGAGAACTCGCGGTTGTAGTCGTAGGCGCCGCCGCGCAGCACTTGTCGGGCGACGTCGGTGTCGCCGAAGTATTCGATGCTGAAGTGATCGAAGTTGTAGAGCCCGCGGCTCACGGGCAGGTCCTTGCCCCACCAGTCGGGATTGCGCTCGAAGGTGATGCTGCGCCCGGAATCGACCTTGCCGACCCGGTACGGGCCGCTGCCCAACGGCGGCTCGTATCCGCCGCCGCCGGCGAAGTCGCGGCTCTTCCACCAATGCTGCGGAAACACCGGCAGGGTGGCGATGTCCAGCGGCAGGGTGCGGTTTTCGTTGCTCTTGAAGTCGAAGCGCACGGTCAGCGGCGCTTCGACCTCGACACCTTTGACGTCGGCGAACTGGGTGCGGTAGCGCAGGCTGCCCTGGGTCATCAGCAGGTCGTAGGTGTAGCGCACGTCTTCGGCGGTGATCGCCTGGCCGTCGGCGAAGCGCGCCTTGGGGTTGATGAAGAAGCGCAGGGACAGGCCGTCCTCCGAGCGTTCCATCTGTTGCGCGACCAGTCCGTAGACGGTGTAGGGCTCGTCCAGCGAGCGCTGGGCCAGCGGCGAATAGAGCAGGCCGTCGATCTGGGTGACGCCGATGCCTTTGTCGATGTACGGCAGGACATGGTCGAAGTGGCCGATCTCGATGGCCGAGCGGCGCATCGTCCCGCCCTTGGGCGCCTGCGGGTTGGCGTAGTCGAAGTGACTGAAGCCGGCGGGGTACTTGGCCGGCTCGCCATAGACGGTGAGCGCGTGTTGCGGTGCGGCGTCCACACCGGCGGCACCCAGCAGCAGGGCCACGGCAGTGAACATCAAAGTGGGGAAAGCCAGTCGCATTGTCAGCCTTAGAGCCGGGTGATCGATAAGCGCCAGTTGTACGCGAGCGACGGGCCAGTCGCCAGCCGTATCGCACAACCGAAACGCAACGGCCCACCGAAGGGCGGGCCGTTGCACTGCAGACCGGACGGTGGATCAGTCCTGACGGCTGGTGACTTCCAGCAGGTGGTAGCCGAACTGGGTCTTCACCGGGCCTTGCACGGTGTTGACCGGTGCGCTGAACACCACGGTGTCGAATTCCTTGACCATCTGGCCCGGGCCGAACGAGCCCAGGTTGCCGCCGTCGCGGCTGGACGGGCAGGTGGAGTTCTTCTTGGCCACTTCGGCGAAATCGGCGCCGGCTTCGATCTCGGCCTTGAGTTCGTTGCACTTGGCTTCGGTGGAAACCAGGATGTGGCGGGCGGTGGCTCGGGCCATGGGTAACTCTCCAATCAAATCGATAAAGGGTGGAGCCTACCGGATTCGGCGGGCGATTTCTCGGCAATGTTCCGTCCGGCTGTCCGGTGCCTGGGTGTCAAAGGTTAGCCGTTTGCGGACGGATTGCCTGTCGGGCAGGCGGCAGGAGCGGATTCGGCGCGACCTGAGTGCGATTAGAGAGCGTAGGAGGGTTCATCCCTTCTTGAGGCTTGAGTCGGAACAATCGGAAATCCTTTGCCCGGTTTGCTCGATCTCGCCAGCGGATGCCTACCGTGCGTGGCGGCAGTTTCCGGACGCCGTATCGAAAAGCCCCGACATCTCTTTTGTTCCGGACAGCGTTCAATGGGCGGTACACGACGCTTTATCGCAAAGCGGTCAATCCAAGGAGTGGATCGGTAAATGAACATGAATGAATCAATCCTCACGTGCGCCGCGGCCCCGACCTTGCCGGCGCCCGCGGTCGCCCACCTGAATGACGGCATGCTCGATCCGGCCTGGAACAAGGCCGTCGTCACGGTGGCGGCTTACCCCGGCATGACCAACGGCGACAGGCTGGTGCTGCACTGGAGCGGCCTGGACGCCGAAGGCATTCCCGAGGGGCACTCCCTGATCCGTCATGTCAGCCGGCAACAAGTGGGGTGCGACGTGGTGTTCGTCATCAAGGGTGACCGCATCGCCGCGCTGGAGGGTGGCAGCGCGCAGGTGCACTGGACGCTTCACCGCGCCCGGCACAGTGAGACGGTCTCGTCCGAGCGGCTGCCGTTGCTCATCGGCGAGCCGCAAGGCGGGCTGCTTGCGCCGATCGTCGAGGAAGCCGTCGGTGGTGCCCTCGATCCTGATCGGGTGCCCGAGGGAACCCCCGTCACGATTCGCCCATACCCCGCCATGGCCGAAGGCGACTGCATTCAGCTGTCCTGGCAAGGTGAAACGGGGCAGGTGGAGGACACCTTGACCGTAGCGCCGGCTTCAGTGGGGGCACCGCTTTCTCTGTGGATCGCCCATGACAGGATCGCAGCGTCCTTGGGCGAGGAGGTCACCGTCAGTTACCGGGTAGAACAGAAGCAGGGAAAGGTTAGACAGTCGGAGACGACCCGGATCAAGGTCGCGCCGTTGGTGCGGGAACCGCTGGCCGTTCCACTGGTGGTGGGCGCCGAAGGCGGTGTGCTTGACGTGGAAGAGACCCTTGACGGCATCACCGTGGTGATCGGCAACGCACAGGCCGAAAACGGTGAGCTGGTGTACCTGCGATGCGACGGCGAACACTTCAACCATCGCGACTATCGGGAAATCACCCCGGAATCGGCCTGGCAGTCCTTGGACTTCATCGTGCCGTACCGGTTCTGGAGAGAACATCGAGGCACCGTGGTGCGTGTTTCCTACTCGGTCGAACGGCTGGACGATGTCAGTCAAGAGTCTGAGGTGGCGTGGGTGCAGATCAGCGCGTAGCCGGGCGTGGGCACAGGCCTTCCGGTTCATGGCGATCCGGAAGGCTGTCGTTGCCGGTCTACGCCTGATTGCGCAAACGTTCTGCGGCCTGCAGCAGAAGCTGTTCCGTTGGGATGAAGCCCAAGCAACCGTCAGTGATCGAAACGCCGTAACGCAAGGTTCCGCTCAAGGGTTGGCAGCCGTCGAACAAATGGGACTCCAGCATCATGCCGATCAATGCGCGGTTGCCTTGCAGGCGCTGTTCGAGCACGTCGTTGAACACGGCGGGCTGACGCAGGGGATCCTTGCCGCTGTTGGCGTGGCTGCAATCGACCATGATTCGGCCCGAAACCGGCTGGCGGGCGAGGGCAGTCTGGATCTCGGCAACGCTGTCGCGGTCGAAGTTCGGCCCTTTGTGGCCTCCGCGAAGCACCAGGTGGGTGTCGGGATTGCCTGGGGTCTGGACGACGGCCGGGTGGCCCTGGCTGTCGATGCCGAAATGCCGGTGGCCATGGGCGGCGGAGCGCATGGCATCCACGGCGATGGCGACGCCGCCGTCCGTGCCGTTCTTGAAGCCGACCGGCATGGGCAGGCCGCTGACCATCTCCCGGTGGATCTGCGATTCGGTGGTGCGTGCACCGATGGCGGCCCAGCTGAGCAGGTCGTCGAAGTAGCCGGCGGCCATGGGTTGCAGCAATTCGGTGGCGATGGGCAGACCCAGGCGGATCATCTCCAGCATCAGTTCGCGCGAGAGCGTCAGGCCGCCGGCCATGTCGTCGCTGCCGTCCAGGCGCGGATCGTAGGCCAGACCTTTCCAGCCGACCGTGGTACGGGGCTTTTCGACGTAGGCGCGCATCACCAGCAGCATCTGGTCGCTGACGTCGTGGCTCAAGCGAGCGAGCTTTTCGGCGTATTCGAGGGCGGAGCGGGGATCGTGAATCGAGCAGGGCCCGACAATGACCAGCAAACGGTGGTCTTCACCGTCGAGAATGGCGCGGACCGCCTGGCGGTGGGCGGCGACTTGCTGGCTCAGGACATTGCCGAGGGGCAACTGCTGCTTGAGCTGCAACGAGGTGGGCAGGCGCAGGGTCAGCGATTCGTTGGCGGAATCGAGGGTGGACAGCGGCAACGCAGAAACGGACGAGTTCATATTCAAGCTTCCTGGGCGAGTGGCGGGTGCTTCCCGCGCACTCGTCCCTACTGGGGTGTTCGACAAGGGGCCGTATTGGCTTCGAGTGTGTGCTTGCCACCTTGGGGTGACCGATCGGAGGCGGCAGGCTGTCCCGAGCGGAGGCTGGTAAATCGCCAGGCGGTAAAACTGTCGTAGCGGTAATAGGTGGCGTAGTTCATGTCGTGATTCCTCAAAAGTGTCTGGTGTGTCGCGGAAAAAGGTTTGGGCCTGAAAAACAAAACCCCCGGTCGGGAGGCCGACCGGGGGTTGAGAATTCTCTGGTGGGCGACCCGTTCATATGGGCGCCATGTGGGTATCAGGCGCGCCAGTGGCTAAACCAATACCCAAAATAAAAACCGGCCGGAGCGCAGACGTCAGCCGACCGGGCAGCGGCAACCGAGCGCAGGGCGCTGGCGGTGTCGAGCTGGGAAGGGACGTTGAACATGGTGTGTCTCCGTTAGGTTGGGGCCGAGCTTACTAGAGGCCTGTGCGGCTCAGCAATCAGAAATTGCTATCGCAGGTTCCGTCAGTCTCTATCGCTTGAGTGCAGTCGATGTTGTGACACACTCTGGCATCGAGCCAATTCCCAAGGACAAACCATGTCAGATCTGACGATCGCCGCCGCCCAGTCCGTTTCCGTGAAAGGCGATCTGTGCGCCAACATTGCGCGCCACTGCGGCTTCATCCGGCAGGCCGCCGATCAGGGCGTGGAGCTGCTGGTCTTTCCGGAGCTGTCGCTCACCGGGTACGAGGGCGCGCTGGCCGCCGGGCTGGCCGTCGATCCCCAGGACGCCGTGCTGCAACCGTTGCGCGATCTCGCCCGCGAGCTGAGGGTGACCGCGGTGGTCGGCATGCCGATTCGGCTGCAGCCGCACGGTCCGGTGCTGATCGGCGCCTTGGTGCTGGGTGCTGACGGTTCGCTGGGCATCTACGGCAAGCAGCACCTGCATACGGGCGAGGATCGCTATTTCGCGCCGGGCCAGGGCGGTGCGGCATTGACGATCGGCGGCGAGACCGTCGCGCTGGCCGTCTGCGCCGACTTCACCCATGCCAGCCATGCTGCAACGGCCCGACGGCTGGGCGCGCAGTGTTATGCCGCCGGTGTGCTGATCAGCGAAAAGGGCTATGGGCCCGACAGTGCCATGTTGCAAGGCTACGCCCGTGAGCATGGGATGACGGTGCTGATGGCCAACCATGGCGGCGAGACCGGCGGATGGCAGTCGGCCGGGCGCAGCGCCATCTGGGCCGAAGATGGCGCCCTGGTCGTTGCGGCGCCCGGTGCCGGAAGCTGCCTGGTCGTCGCCCGGCGCCGGGCCGGCGTATGGCAAGGGCAGGTCACCGCTGTGCCGGAGGTCTGAATGGCGTTTGAGCGACGGCCGGCAAGCCCCGCCGATCTGGCGTTCGCCCGGGAACTCACCTGCCGGAACATGCTGCGTTACTACATTCAGTACGATCTGCTGTGGCAGGACGAAGGGTTCGACGCGGGCTGGGCGGGGCGTGAGAGCTGGCTGATCGTGCATGACGGGGTGACATCCGGCTTTTTCAGCCTGAGCCGCGATGCGCGGGCGATCTATATTCGTGAGTTGCAGGTTGTCGAAGCCCACCGTCGCCAGGGTGCCGGCGCCTGGGCAATCGGTCAGGTTGCTGCGATGGCGCGTCAGGAACGGCGCCCGGCCGTGCGCCTGACCGTGTTCAAGAGCAATCCGGCCCGGAACTTGTATGAAAGACAGGGATTTGCCGTGCAGGGCGAGGACGAGTGTTTCCTGCGGATGGAATTGGATCCGAGTACGCTTGTGCTCTGAAACGCAGGCCCGGCAAGGGCTGGATGAAAAATTGAAACTTTTTATCTTCGGCTTTTCGCTAGGTCTGTCCGGTACTTTTTTGCTAAGGTGTCCGGCAACTCAATAAGACCGTTTCGCGAGGTGTCTGCTTGATTAGGGTGCTAGTGGTCGATGACCATGATCTCGTTCGTACAGGCATTACACGGATGCTGGCCGATATCGATGGCCTGCAGGTGGTTGGCCAGGCCGAGTCCGGGGAAGAGTCCCTGATCAAGGCCCGGGAACTGAAGCCCGATGTGGTGCTGATGGACGTCAAGATGCCCGGCATCGGCGGCCTGGAAGCCACGCGCAAGCTGCTGCGCAGCCATCCGGACATCAAGGTGGTCGCGGTGACCGTGTGCGAGGAAGACCCGTTTCCGACGCGGTTGCTCCAGGCAGGGGCCGCCGGTTACCTGACCAAGGGCGCGGGCCTTGCGGAAATGGTGCAGGCCATTCGCCTGGTGTTCGCCGGTCAGCGCTACATCAGCCCGCAGATTGCCCAGCAACTGGCGATCAAGTCCTTTCAGCCCACCAACGACTCGCCGTTCGACGCCCTGTCCGAGCGTGAGATCCAGATCGCGTTGATGATCGTCGGTTGTCAGAAGGTTCAGATCATTTCCGACAAGCTGTGCCTGTCGCCCAAAACCGTCAACACCTACCGTTACCGCATCTTCGAGAAGCTTTCGATCAGCAGCGATGTCGAGCTGACGCTGCTGGCGGTTCGTCACGGCATGGTGGACGCCAGCCTCTGACCATGGCCGACCCATTCGATTCCGGCGCCTTCCTGTCGACCGTCAGCGGGCGCCCCGGCGTGTACCGCATGTTCGACAGCGACGCGCGCCTGCTGTACGTCGGCAAGGCCAAGAACCTGAAAAAGCGCTTGGCCAGCTATTTCCGCAAGACCGGCCTCGCACCGAAGACCGCTGCGCTGGTGGGCCGCATCGCCCAGGTCGAGACGACCATCACCGCCAACGAAACCGAGGCGCTGCTGCTTGAGCAGACGCTGATCAAGGAATGGCGGCCGCCGTACAACATCCTGTTGCGCGACGACAAGTCCTATCCCTACGTGTTCCTGTCGGACGGCCCGTTTCCGCGGCTGAGCATCCATCGCGGCGCCAAGAAGGCCAAGGGCAAGTACTTCGGCCCCTATCCCAGCGCCGGCGCGATCCGCGAAAGCCTCAGCCTGCTGCAGAAGACGTTCTTCGTCCGTCAGTGCGAGGACAGCTACTACAAAAACCGCACCCGTCCGTGCCTGCAGTACCAGATCAAACGTTGCAAGGCACCTTGCGTCGGGCTGGTCGAGCCGCAGGTGTACGCCGAAGACGTGCGCCACTCGGTGATGTTCCTTGAAGGGCGCAGCCATGCGTTGACCAATGAGCTGTCCACGGCGATGGAAGAGGCGGCGATCAATCTGGAGTTCGAACATGCGGCCGAGCTGCGTGACCAGATAGCGCTGCTGCGCCGGGTTCAGGACCAGCAGAGCATGGAGGGCGGCACCGGCGACATCGATGTCATCGCCGCCTTCGTCAACCCGGGCGGCGCATGCGTGCACCTGATCAGCGTGCGGGGCGGGCGGGTGCTGGGCAGCAAGAACTTCTTTCCCCAGGTCGGGATCGAGGAGGATGTCTCCGAGGTCATGTCGGCGTTCCTGGGCCAGTATTTCATCAGCAGCCCGGAGCGCGACCTGCCGAGCGAGCTGATCGTCAACGTGATGCACGACGACTTCCCGGCGCTGATCGAGGCGATCCACACGCTGCGCGGCCGGGAGCTGACCATCAGCCACCGTGTGCGCGGCACGCGGGCGCGCTGGCAGCAACTGGCGGTGACCAACGCGGAGCAGGCCCTGGGCGCGAGGCTGGCCAACCGGCAGCATGTCGCCGCACGCTTCGAGGCCTTGGCCGATGTGCTGAACCTGGACGAACCGCCGCAGCGCCTGGAGTGCTACGACATCAGCCATTCCAGCGGCGAGGCCACCGTCGCCTCCTGCGTGGTGTTCGGCCCCGAGGGGGCGATCAAGTCGGACTACCGGCGCTACAACATCGAAGGCGTGACGGCCGGTGACGATTATGCCGCCATGCACCAGGCCCTGACCCGGCGCTTCAGCAAGCTGAAGGAGGGGGAGGGCAAGCTGCCGGACATCCTGCTGGTGGACGGCGGCAAGGGGCAGCTGTCGATGGCCCGCGATGTGCTCAACGAACTGGCCGTGCCGGACCTGATCCTGCTCGGGGTGGCCAAGGGTGCGACCCGCAAGGCGGGTTTCGAGACTTTGTATCTGAATGATGCGGCGCATGAGTTCACCTTGCGCGGCGACTCGCCGGCGCTGCACCTGATCCAGCAGATCCGCGACGAGGCCCACCGGTTTGCGATCACCGGCCACCGGGCCCGGCGCGGCAAGGCCCGGCGCACCTCGACGCTGGAAGGTGTCGCCGGGGTGGGGCCGACCCGCCGCCGCGACTTGCTGAAACATTTTGGTGGATTGCAGGAGCTGTCTCGTGCAAGCATCGAAGAAATCGCCAAAGCACCGGGCATCAGCAAAAAGCTTGCAGAGTCGATTTATGCGAACCTGCATAGTGAGTAATATGCCCATTCACCTCGTAGCCAGTTGTGTCGATGAATATCCCGAACCTGATCACCGTACTCCGCGTCCTGCTCATCCCGATCTTCATTCTGCTGTTCTATTTGCCTTACCAGTGGAGCTACCTGGCCTCGAGCTCGGTGTTCGCCTTCGCTGCGGCAACCGACTGGCTTGACGGGTACCTGGCTCGCCGCCTGAAGCAAAGCACACCGTTCGGGGCGTTCCTCGATCCGGTGGCGGACAAGCTCATGGTGGCGGTAGCCCTGGTGCTGCTGGTGCAGGAACACGGCAACTTCTGGCTGACGCTGCCGGCCGCCGTCATCATCGGCCGCGAAATCGTCGTCTCGGCACTGCGCGAGTGGATGGCGGAACTGGGCGCCCGCGCCCATGTCGCCGTCTCGAACCTGGGCAAATGGAAAACCGCCGCGCAGATGCTCGCGCTGGTGATCCTGCTGGCCAACCCGAAGGACTTCAGCTTCTGGGTCCTGCTGGGCTATGCGTTGCTGATGGTCTCCGCCGGCCTGACGCTGTGGTCGATGGTTCAGTACCTGCGGGCTGCCTGGCCGCACCTGAAGACCGATGTGGAAAAAAAATAAAACTTTTTTGAATCAAAGGGTTGACGGCGCTTCTTAAATCTATAGAATGCGCCACACCAAGCGGGAATAGCTCAGTTGGTAGAGCACGACCTTGCCAAGGTCGGGGTCGCGAGTTCGAGTCTCGTTTCCCGCTCCAATTTGTACACGTTTGTTGTTGTGCTACTAGACAGCAAATGTTTTGAGGCCGAGTAGCAAAATGGTTATGCAGTGGATTGCAAATCCACCTACGCCGGTTCGATTCCGACCTCGGCCTCCACTTTAAATAAGCTCCGTAGATCCATGATTTACGGAGCTTTTTTATTTTCAGCGCTGGCAACATTCAGACCTGAAAACGGCTTATGCCAACTTGCTTCACAGGGAAGTGATGTATATATTTCCCCGTCTGCTGTGCAACCGCTCTTTCTGCCGAACCGGGAGAAGGGCAAAGACACACAGCGACACCGCGCTACCGCCCGAATGGCGAAACTGGTAGACGCATGGGACTTAAAATCCCCCGCTCGTAAGGGCGTGCCGGTTCGATTCCGGCTTCGGGCACCATACAAATCAAAGGCTTGCGTGAGATTTCTCACGCAAGCCTTTTTGTTTTTGTTCCGCAAAAAAGAACGTGTTTCCACAATTCACTTCGTAAGCCTGACTTTTTCCGGCTGCCAGGCTGTGGACATCATTCGCCAACGATCGCTTCAAAAATACCCATGTGGTCGCACTCCGCCGACGTAGCCGATGCGCATTGGGTATGAATGTACCAGCCTACCTCGCCCGTTAAAGCGTAAGTACTTGATTCCCATCCTCTGCCTTGATCCGTTGAGATCTGGCACATCGCTTGCTTTTTATCATCTGACTTGATCGGTTGATCATGTTCAGCAACTCCGTAACCACAGAGCATGCATAGACAAAGGGGACAATATCGTGCGCGACAGTGGCAACTCTCAATCCGGCTTTGATGTGTCCGTCCTGGGCCTTGGGGCTATGGGGACGATTATGGTGCGGGCGTTTCTCAAGCAAGGGAAACGCGTGGCGGTCTGGAATCGTTCGCCAGGCAAGGCTGAGACGCTCGTCGCCGCCGGCGCCCACCTCTGTGAGTCTGCAGAAGCCGCCCTGGCGGCGAGCCCCGTTGCAGTGCTCGTGCTTTTGGACGACGCCGCAGTACACGAGCTTCTTGGGGCGGATGGCATGAGTCGTGCGCTCGACAACCGTACTATCGTCAATTTCTCAACGGGCTCGAGAGAGGACGGCCTGTCGCTTCAGGCACTCGTCAATCGCGCGGGCGGCCGTTACGTCAAAGGCATGATCGTGGCGTATCCGCGCAATGTCGGGAATCCCGAAAGCTATTGCATCTACACCGGCGAGCATGATGCTTTCGAGCAACACCGAGAGTTACTGAAAGCGCTCAGCGGAAACGCGGTGTTTCTTCCCTGGGACGAAGCGCTGGCGTTTGCGACCATGCTCCACGCGTACTCATTTGCCGCGATGGTCGCCTTTTACGAAGCCGTAGGCGCGAGCCGGCCTTTTGGAATGTCCGCCGCGAAGACGGCTCGGCTTCTGTCCGATGCTTCGCGGTTTTTCGTCTCCGATGCGCTTTCAGACGCAGTGCGCCGGATCGAGGAGCAAGATTTCGCGGGCGATCAGGCGACGCTCGATGTGCACGTAGGCGCGTTCGGGTACATTGCCGAGTCTATGCACGCGTGCGGTGCCCGTACCCCGCTCTTCGACGCTGTGTGCCAACTGGCCCAGCGCGCGCAATCCATGGGGCATGGCGACCAGGACGTATCGGCCATCGCCCAATCATTCATGGCCGAGGCTGTCGACTGAGCCCCTGGTGGCTCGGCAGGAGGCTTGAGTCGGAGAAGGGTACATGGCCATGACGGGATGACCGGGAAATGGCCATGTCTCCATCATTTGCCGGCGCCTATCCAACCGGAGGGAAACGATCATGCACAGGGTCATCAGGCAAGCGTTACCGGGCGATCTGGAGAGCCTCTACCGCCTCGATCCGCTGGCGGCAAGCGATGCCGGCCGCCGCGCATTGATCGAAACGGCCGTGGGCTCGTCCGAGTGCTGGGTTGCCCTCGGATCCCATGATGCGAGCGCTCCGGTTGGCTATGGCTGCCTGAACCGGGGCTTCTTCGGGCAATGGTTCATTTCGCTGGTGATGGTTTCCGGCGCCCACCGGCGCTCCGGGGTCGGGCGGCAGATCGTGGCCCATTTGGAGCGCATCACAGGCGCTGAGAAGATCTTCACGTCAACCAATGCGTCGAACGGCCCCATGCGCCAGTTGTTGGCGCAGTCCGGGTTTCAGGCGAGCGGCGTCGTCGAGAATCTCGATCCGGGCGACCCGGAACTGATTTTTGTGAAGTTCCTGAGCCGCTGATCGCTCATCTATTCCATCGCCTGCGCCAACCCTTGGTCTTCACCCAGGAACCCACCGCTCTGATGCTGCCAAAGCCGGGCATAGATGCCGTTCCGCTCGAGCAGTTCGGCGTGGGTGCCTTGTTCGACGATACGTCCCTCGTCCATGACAATCAGGCGATCCATGGCCGCGATGGTGGACAGCCGGTGGGCGATGGCGATGACGGTCTTGCCCTGCATCATCTCGTCGAGGCTTTCCTGGATGGCGACTTCGACTTCCGAATCCAGGGCGCTCGTGGCCTCGTCGAGCAACAGGATCGGGGCGTTCTTCAGCATCACGCGGGCAATTGCGATGCGCTGGCGCTGGCCGCCGGACAGCTTGATGCCGCGCTCGCCCACCAGTGTGTCGTAGCCGGTGTGGCCTTGCCGGTCGCTCAGCTGGCGGATGAAACCATCGGCCTGGGCGTTGGCTGCGGCCAGGTGGATTTGCTCATCGGTCGCGTCCGGGCGGCCGTAGGCGATGTTGTCGCGGATGGAGCGATGGAGCAGGGAGGTGTCTTGCGTGACCATGCCGATGGCGCTGCGCAGGCTGTCCTGGGTGACCTTGGCGATGTTCTGCCCGTCGATGCGGATCTCGCCGCTGTCGACGTCATGGAAACGCAGCAGCAGATTGATCAGCGTGGACTTGCCGGCGCCGGAGCGGCCCACCAGGCCGATCTTTTCGCCGGGACGGATGCTCAGGCTCAATCCGTCGAACACCTGGCGCTCGCCGTTGTAGGTGAAACGCACCTTGTCGAAGGTCACCGCGCCGCCGAAGGGCACCAGCACGCCGGCGTTCGGCGCATCTTGCACCTTAGGTCCGCGGGTCAGGGTGGCCATGCCGTCTTGAACGGTGCCGATGTTTTCGAACAGCGACGTCATTTGCCACATGATCCAATGCGACATGCCATTGATGCGCAACGCCATGGCGGTGATGGCGGCGACCGCCCCGGTGCCGACCTCGCCGTGGTGCCACAGCCACAGCGAATAACCGCCGGCGCCGAGTATCAGCGCCACCACCAACGCCTGGTTGACGATCTCGAACTGGCTGACCAGGCGCATTTGGCGAAACCCGGTCTGCTTGAAGTCCTCCATCGCCGCGCGGGCGAAATGGGCCTCCCGTTTGGAGTGGGAGAACAGCTTGACGGTGGTGATGTTGCTGTAGGCGTCCGAAACCCGTCCTGTCATCGAAGACCGGGCATGGGCCTGCTCCTGTCCGACTTGCCCCAGGCGCGGCACGAAATACAGCATGGCCAGCCCGAACAGGGCCACCCACGCGATGAACGGCAGCATGAGCTTGAGATCGAAGCCGCCGGCCAGGGCGATGATCGCAATGAAGTAGACCCCGATGCCGGGGGCGATTTCGATGACGGTGAACAAGACTTCCCGCACGGACAACGCCGTCTGCATCACCTTGGTCGTGACACGGCCGGCGAACTCATCGGCGAAGAATGAAAGGCTCTGGCGCAGCATCAGCCGGTGGAAGTCCCAGCGCAGTCTCAGCGGCAGATTGATCGCCAGTATCTGGTGCTGCACCATCGTGCGCAGGGCCACCAGCCCGACGCTGGTGAGCAGCACGATGCCGATGCCCCACAGCACTTGCGTTTCCTGGTCGCTCACCGCGCCGCCGGCCTGCCAGGTGGCGAGCAGATCCACCACTTGCCCGAGGAAGGCGAACAGCCAAGCCTCGTACACCGACACGCCGGCGCTCAGCAGGGCGAGCGCAAGGACATAGCCCCGGGCGCCGTGCGTGCAGGCCCACAGGAAACGGGCCAGGCCTACCGGCGGAGGCGGTGCCTCATCGGGTGGGAAAGGATCCAGCATTCGTTCAAACACGCGAAGCATTGTGGCCTCCGAAGGCGTCAAGATGAGGGGATTGTGCCATTGCGCGGTGGTCTTGAGGGTAGACGTTCAAGGATGGAGGCCAAGGGATCGGCATTGCGCCGACGCAGGGCCGCGGCCTCATGAGAGCGTGGGATCGTCGTCCGGCAACTTGCCGGGCGTGACGGACAACTGACCGGCCAGGTCGAGCATCTGCAGCAGCCGGTAGGCGTCATAGGGGGCCCGCACCTTGATGTCGTTGTCGAAATAGCAGAAGACATCCCGCGACCTGCGCCGCCTGCCAGCCTTGTGCTGCACCAGCCGGGCGTCGTCGGGCTGCTTTCCCTGACGCCAGAGATCGATGCGTTCACGCCAGCGCTTCAGGGCCTTTTCCGAATACCCGCTGCTGTATAGCTTCTTGTCGCCATGCAGTCGCAGGTAGACGAAGTCGCCGGTCAGGTCTTCGATGCAGGGCCACTTGCCGGCGGTGTCGGCCACCACCAGCGCAACGCCATGCCGGCGTAACAGGTCAATGAAGGCCGGGGACAGGAAACTGTCGTTGCGGATTTCCACCGCGTGGCGCATGGCCAATCCGGCGGTGCTCTCCAGGTAGCCTTCTTTGTGCAGGCGTTCCTGGCTGTGTTTCGCCAGGCGCTTGGCGGCGTTGCTGGTGTGGGGCAATTGCCGGAGAAATTCGTCGAACAGGGTTTCGTCGAACTTGAAGCTGGGCGGAAACTGCCACAAGATCGGCCCCAGCTTACGGCGCAGCGCGAGCACACCTGACGCAAAGAAGTTGGCCAAAGGCTCTTCGATGTCCCGCAGGCGTTTGACGTGGGTGATGAAGCGGGGCGCCTTGACGCTGAACACGAAGCCGTCCGGGGTCTGCTGCGCCCATTGCGCGTACCGCTCGGGCGTTTGCAGGGCATAGAACGAGCCGTTGATTTCGATGCTGTTGACGGCCCGCGAAGCGTAGGCGAGTTCTTTCCTTTGAATAAGGCCTTCGGGATAGAAATCGCCTCGCCAAGGGGCATAGCGCCAGCCTGATAGGCCGATGCGCACATCACTGCCCATCCTCAGCCCCCTTTGCTGCCGGATCGTCCTGGACGATGACGGAGCGTTCGCGACTTAGGCTCATGCCGCAACGTGCTCGGTGGCCATCTCTTTCTTGAGCTTGCCTTTCAGGGTTTCCATCTCCACGCCCAGCTCATCCAGCGCGGCTTTGCCCAGAAGTTTTCTGGCCTGGGGAAACATTTCCTTTTCCTCTTCTTCGATGTGATGCTCCAGCAGCTCGCGCACCACCTTCACTCGGCCGGCGAATTCGGGCGTTCCTGGGTCGGTGGCTTTGAGGTCGGGCAACACCAGGCTATCGACGGTGCGGTGTTCCTCCTTGGCTTCGAAATACATCACGTCCTGTTCTTTGCTGCCGGCCTGCTTGAAGGCCGGATAGAGGATGTCCTCTTCCAGGCGCGTATGGATGGAGATTTCCGTCTCCAGTTTGCTCAGCAGTTCGGTGCGTTTTTTCAAGGCCCGCTCCGTCGATTCGCTCAAGCGAGCGAGGATGTCCTTGACGCGTTCGTGGTCGGCTTTAAGGAGGTCGATGGCGTTCATGGCGCTTACCCTATGGTGGTGGATGGATCACAGGCGTGATTGCTGATTCATCGCACAGGGCGTGCCAAACCGGCGCTGAGGAAAGCGGCAAGCGAATCAGTGGGTTGCAGGCTCCAGTCGCAAAGGGCCTTCATGCAGCCTGCATGAAACGCGGCGAACGGGCATTGCAGATTACGGACGCTGAGCGGCCGCCCGCTTCATTTGAACGACGGCAGCGCACGCACATGCCCGCCGGCATCGGCAGAGGCAACGGCTGGATAGGCAATCAGCGAACCGGGCGTTGCGGTTTCCGCGATGAACCGCCTGCAAGGGCCGAAGAGCGCGGAACGTTCCTCCGGCAGGCAGGTGGGCAAGTACGCGCGCAGCACCCTCGGATCGTAAAAGCGGAACACCAGCGGGTTGCCTGTGAAATCCTCGACCTTGAGCAAGGTTCGAAAGTGACGTCGTAACTGGCGAAGGGAGACGTCCGCCGGCGCAACGACAAAATAGCCCCAACTGGCTCCCCAGCCGGCATCCAGCAGTGCGCCGGTGAACGGCTGGTGCGGATCGAGATGAACCAGGTAGGGGGCGACGGCGGACAGCGCCGGTTCGAGCTTGCCGGCATACAGGCAGGTGAATTCCGCCCCGCTTGAACGGACCATGGGTTCGATCCGTTCGTCTCGGCCACCGTCGAGCAAGGCGTAGACCTGCGGTGCGCCGGGGTGAACGCCCTCGTGCCACAACTCGCCCATGAGCCATGTCATCAGACCCAGATCCAACTCAGGCAGGGCGTTGGTCATGAGCAGACCTCACAGAAAGGCGTGCCGTTTTCGGCCGCACGCTTGAGGGTCAGGGCCTGGCTGTTCTGGCGTTGAAGGCGGGCCTGCTTGCGTTCGGCGATCGTGGGGGCAGGTAAAGGCGCCTCGGGCGGCCCGGCAACCGTGGCGGGCTTCAGCAGTTGCCCGTTTTTATCCCGGTCCGCTGCCCACGGGATGACGGGCGCCAGGATCGCAATCCCGCTTCCCACCCCCGGCGCCCCGCCGGTATTGGCCTTCACCTCGGCCCCGCTGATGGTCACCCCACCCGCATCCACCTTCACGAAACTGCCGCCGGCCTTGGCCGTCAGTTCCATGCCGCCCTCGACCACGACCTTTTCGCCGGCGTGGTAGTGGATCTCGGTGCCGGCCTCGACGAACTGTCCGGTGCCGACCTTGACGTGCCGGGTCACTGCGACGGTGAGGTGGTCATCGGCGCGCATTTCGCTCTTGCGGTCCAGGTGGGTGATGCGGTGTTCCTCGACCTTGAACTCGCTGTAGGCGTTGGCCTCGACGGTGTCGTGCCGTTCGTTGCCGATGCGGATCCTTTGGTCGTGCTCGATGTTCTCGTCCCAGTCGCGCTGGGCGTGCAGGTAGATCTGCTCGGCGCCCTTGCGGTCTTCGATGCGCAGCTCGTTGTAGCCCTTGCCGCCGGGGGAGCTCAAGGTCTTGAAGGTGCTGCGGGTCTTGTTCGCGGGCAGGTCGTAGGGGACGACGTTTTCCTTGTGGTACAGGCAGCCGGTGACCAGCGGCTGGTCGGGGTC
>NZ_NEIZ01000015.1:0-155624 GCF_002113645.1 Pseudomonas sp. B35(2017)
GGCGAAATCTCCCACGGGTCTGTACTGCGTCAACAGTCAGAATCCAGCCTAGTCCCTCCTCCTCCCTTCAAGTACCAGCATACAAGCCAGCCTGCTGGCGATGGCGTCAGCGAGGGCGCCGCCGGGCAGGGGCAAGGCTGCCGCTTCACCAGCCCCGGCCGGAATTCACCCAGAAGTTCACCGACAGCGACGTCGAGACCGACTCCACCTGATGGAACCAGCCCTCAGGCAGGAACAGCAGATCCCCGGCCTCCAGCACCACCCGCAGGAACGTCACGTCGCGGGCGGCGGGGAAGCGCCCGTAGTCCGGCGCGTCCGGGTTGAAGTCGCAGCCGTCCAGGCCGCCTTCCGGCGCGGTGGACCAGGTGCCCAGCGCTTCGCGGTGATGGGGCGCGGCGAGGGTGAACCGCTTCTGGCCCCAGACCTGGGCGAACAGGTTGTCGGTGTCGTCGCGGTGCAGCGGCGTGAGGGTGCCTTTGGGGCCGATCCAGATCCGGGGCGGGATGAACAGCCCGGCGTCGAAGTAGGCCGGCAGGCGGATTTGTTCCATCAGCTTGGCCGGCAGGATGTTGTTGCCCATGTAGGCCGGCGGTTCGCCGTTTTCGCCCTTGACCGCCGGGCTGTCGAGGGAGGCGATGAACTCGGCCATGGACGTGGAGCGAAAGTCCCGCTCCGTGGAGAACGTCTTCTTCACGTAGTCGCCGTGGCGGGTGATGCCTTGCAGCTCGGCGAAGTGCTCCAGCGATTCTTCACGGCTGAGGTTGAACAGCGGCCAGTCGTGCAATGCATTGCTGATCACCACGGGAATGCCCTGGGGCAGGTAGCGGCGCCTGAATTCGTCCACCGGCAATTCGCTGCGCGGGCGCCGTTCGATCTGGGTCTGCACCGGCAGCCCCGCGGTGAGTCGCTCGCTTACGCGCGCCGGCGTCGGGTAACGTTTGTTCATGTCGACCTTTTCGGTCGGGGCGCCGCCGTGCATGGCTTGGTCGATGATTTGCGGCAGCAGCGTGGCCAGGCCCATGTTGCCGCCGATCTTCAGGCGACCGCTGGCGAACAGTTCCTCGACGTTGGCCGTGCCGCCCATGATCCCGAGGAAATCCTGCTGCGCCACCTCGATGGTCACATCGGGGCTGGCATGGCGCCCGGGCCCGGTGCGGCTGGTGGTTCCGACCTCGGCCCAGTACGCCGCCTGCGGGCCGAACACGAATTGGAACACGCCTTCGATGCCGACGGCGCCGGCATTGGCGAACAGTTTGCCCAGAATGCTGTGCAGATCCACGGTGATTCCCCGCTGTGACGTTGTTGTTTTGGTCTGAACGGTTAACGAGCGCTTGTCGGGGGAATTTACCGGGCGCCGACTAATTTGCCGGGCGGGCCATCCGTCCCCCCTCTATAGAGACGTTCATGAGAGGGAAGCGTGGTGACCAAGTTGACCCTGCTGTGCCTGCCGTATTCCGGCGCCAGTGCCATGGTCTACAGCCGCTGGCGGCCCAAGCTGCCGCAATGGCTGCAATTGCAGCCGGTGGAACTGCCGGGGCGCGGCGCCCGGTTCGACGAGCCGCTGCACACCGACATGCGGGGGCTGGCGATGCAGTTGGCCAAAGAATTGCGCCCGACGCTCAAGACCCCGTACGCATTGTTCGGCCACAGCCTGGGCGCGTTGCTGGCCTGCGAACTGGCCCATGCCCTGCGCGCCTTGGGCTGCCCGGAGCCGGTGGCGCTGTTCGCCTCCGGCACGGCGGCGCCGACCCTGCGGGCCGACTACGACCGCGGCTTCGCCGACCCCAAGACCGATGCCGAACTGATCGAGCAGCTGCGCACGCTCAACGGCACCAGCGAAGAAGTGTTGGCCAACAAAGAGTTGATGAGCCTGACCCTGCCGATCCTGCGCGCGGACTTCCTGCTCTGCGGCACCTTCGAGCCTATGCAGCGCCCCTTGCTCAACTGCCCGGTGCACGTGCTGGGCGGCAAGGCCGACCGCGCCACCACCGAACAGCTGATCGGCTGGAGCAAGGAGACCCGCGGCAGCTTCTCGGTGGACATGCTGGCCGGCGGGCACTTCTTCATCCATGAGCACGAGGCCAAGGTGCTGAAGGTGATCAAGGACCAACTGGAGATCCATCACCGGCGGCATGCCCTGGCCGTGAGCGCCTGACATTCCCCTCCAGTCCGGCAGGCGGTGCCCTCACTGAAGCCATCGCCAGCCCGGGCGCCGCCGAGCAAGGCCAAGACAACCCCTCCCACCTTCAAGAATTCCCTCCTGCGCCCCCGCTTTACCTCCCCGCTGACAGTTGTTCTCAATCGCTAATTTTTCAGGTCTGGGTTCGTTTTATAGGGACGACGTGCCTTTGTGCTTCTTGCCTACTGAATCCGGATCCCAAGAAATGAATGCTGATGACTCCTTGAAACTCGCTCGCCGGTTTATCGGGTTGCCGCTGGAAAAGCGCCAGATGTTCCTCGCCGCCCTGCAACGCGAAGGCGTGGACTTTTCAAGGTTTCCGATTCCGGCCGGGGTCGAGGCCGAGGATCGCCAGGCGCTCTCCTACGCCCAGCAGCGCATGTGGTTTCTCTGGCACCTGGATCCGCAGAGCGGCGCCTACAACCTGCCGGCGGCGGTGCGCCTGACCGGGCGCCTGAACCGGCCAGCGCTGGAGCAGGCCTTCGCCAGCCTCATCGAGCGTCACGAGACCCTGCGCACCGTGTTCCGCCAGCAGGCCGACGACAGCCTGCTGCAAGTGCCGCTGCAACAGCCGCTGGAGATCCGCCGCATCGACCTGTCGGCCCTGCCGGCGGACGAGCGTGAGGTACAGGTGGCGGCCGCCGCCCAGGAACAATCGCTGCTGCCGTTCGATCTGGCCAACGGTCCGCTGCTGCGGGTGGTGCTGCTGCAACTGGGCGAGCAGGAACACGTGCTGCTGCTGACCTTGCACCACATCGTGTCCGACGGTTGGTCGATGAACGTGCTGATCGACGAGTTCTGCCGCTTCTACGACGCTCACGACCAGGGCATCGTCGCCGAACTGCCGCCGTTGCCGGTGCAGTACAGCGACTACGCACTGTGGCAGCGCCGCTGGCTGGAGGCCGGCGAGCAGCAGCGCCAGCTCGACTACTGGCTGGCGCAGATGGGCGACGAACACCCGGTGCTGGAACTGCCGCTGGACCGTCCGCGCCCGGTGCTGCCGAGTAACCTGGGCCGGCGCCTGGAGCACGTCGTCGAGGCCGGGCTGGTCGAGCAGTTGCGCGGCGTGGCCCGCCAGCACGGCGTCACCCTGTTCATGCTGTTGCTGGGCACCTTCAATGTGCTGCTGCACCGCTACACCGGGCAGACCGACCTGCGCGTCGGCGTGCCCATCGCCAACCGCAACCGCCGCGAGATCGAAGGGCTGATCGGCTTCTTCGTCAACACCCAGGTGTTGCGTGCGCAACTGGACGGCCAGACCCGCTTCGCCGACCTGCTGCGCGACCTCAAGGAAACCGCCCTCGGCGCCCAGGCCCACCAGGACTTGCCGTTCGAGCGCCTGGTCGAGGCGCTGAAGCTGGAGCGCAGCCTGAGCTACAACCCGCTGTTCCAGGTGATGTACAACCACCAGCCGGAAGTCGCCGACGTCACCGCGCTCAAGGTCGGCAACGGCCTGGAGCTGGGCGTCATCGAGTGGGAAAGCCGCAGCACCCAGTTCGACTTGAGCCTGGACACCTACGAGAAGGGCGGCCAGCTGCACGCGGCGTTCACCTACGCCAGCGACCTGTTCGATGCGCAGACCATTGAACGCATGGCGCGGCACTGGAGCGAGCTGCTGCGCAGCGTCGCCGCCGATCCGCAGCAGCGGGTCGGCGACATCGGCCTGATGCAGGCGCAGGAACACGAGCAGTTGATCCGCCAGTGGGGCCGTCATGACGCCGCATGGCCGAGCGAGCGCCCGGTGCATGAGCTGTTCGAGGCCGAAGTGGCGAAGACGCCGGACGCGGTCGCCCTGATCTTCGACGGCGAGCAACTGACCTATGCCCAGCTCAACGCCCGGGCCAACCGCCTGGCCCGCACGCTGCTGGCCGAAGGGGTCGGCCCGGAGGTGTTGGTGGGCATCGCGGTCGACCGGGGGCTGGAGCTGATCGTCGCCATCCTCGCCGTGCTCAAGGCCGGCGGCGCCTATGTGCCGCTGGATCCGCAATACCCGCGCGACCGCCTGCTGTGCATGATCGAAGACAGCGGCAGCCGCCTGCTGCTGACCCAAAGCCATCTGCTCGGGCGTCTGCCGGTGCCCGAGAACGTCCGGAGCCTGTGCCTGGACCAGGCCGAAGCCTGGCTGCACGACGAGGACGGCAACCCGCAACGCACCGTCTGGGCCGACAACCTGGCCTATGTGATGTTCACCTCCGGCTCCACCGGGCGCCCGAAAGGCGTCGGCATCAGCCATGGCGCCCTGAGCAAGCACGCCTTCGCTTCGCAGCACTACTACGGCCTGAGCGCCGCCGATTGCGCGCTGCAGTTCGCCACGTTCAACTTCGATGCGTTCGGCGAGCAACTGTTCGGCCCGCTGACTTGCGGCGCCCGCGTGCTGCTGCGCGGCAACGAGGTGTGGGACAGCGAAACCCTGTACCGCCAGATCGTCGGGCAGGGCATCACGGTGATGGACCTGACCACCGCCTACTGGAACATGATCGCCAAGGAGTTCGCCGCCGCAGGCCCGCGCGACTACGCCGCGCTGCGCCAGGTGCACAGCGGCGGCGAGGCGATGCCGCCGGAAGGCGTGCAGGCCTGGCGCGAGGCGGGCCTGGGGCACGTGAGGCTGCTCAACACCTACGGCCCGACCGAGGCCACCGTCACCGCCACCACCCTCGATTGCAGCGACTACGTCAGCGGGCAGCAGCCGCTGCCGCTGACGATGCCCATCGGCCGGCCGCTGCCGGGCCGCCATGCCTACCTGCTGGACGCCGAGGGCCAGCCGACCCCGGTCGGCGTGGTCGGCGAACTGATGCTCGGCGGCGAACTGCTGGCGCGGGGTTACTTCCAGCGCGCCGACCTGACCGCCGAGCGCTTCATCCCCGATCCGTTCTCCGCCGATGGCGCGCGCCTGTACCGCACCGGCGACCTGGCGCGCTACAACGCCCTTGGCCAGATCGAGTACGTCGGCCGGGTCGACCATCAAGTGAAGATCCGCGGCTTCCGGATCGAGCTGGGCGAGGTGGAGGCGCGCCTGCTGGCGCTGGACGCGGTCAGCGAGACTGTGGTGCTCGCGGTGCAGGGCGGCAGCAGCCTGCAACTGGTCGCCTACGTGGTGCCGGCGGACGCCGCCGTGGTCGACGCCTCGGCCGACGGCCAGGGCGCAACCCGCGAGGCGATCAAGGCGCAGCTCAAGGACAGCCTGCCGGACTACATGGTGCCGACCCAGATGGTGTTCCTGGCCGCGCTGCCCCTGAGCCCCAACGGCAAGCTCGACCGCAAGGCCTTGCCGGCGCCGGACGCCAGCCAGATGCAGCAGGCGTTCGTCGCGCCGCGCAGCGAGCTGGAACAGAAGATCGCGGCGATCTGGCAGGACGTGCTCAAGCTCGACCAGGTCGGCCTGACCGACAACTTCTTCGAGCTGGGCGGCGACTCGATCATTTCCATTCAGGTGGTCAGCCGCTCGCGTCAGGCCGGGATTCACTTCAGTCCGCGCGACCTGTTCCAGCACCAGACCGTGCAGGCGCTGGCGGCGGTGGCGCAGCAGGGCAGCGGCGGGGTGAGCATCGATCAGGGGCCGGTGACCGGCGAGCTGCCGTTGCTGCCGATCCAGCACACCTTCTTCGAAGACGACATTCCCCAGCGTCACCACTGGAACCAGGCGGTGCTGCTGCGCAGCCATCAGGCCCTGAATGCCGACGCGCTGCTGCAAGCGCTCAACGGGCTGGCGGCGCACCACGACGGCCTGCGTTCGCGCTTCGTCGAGGGCACCGACGGTTGGCGCGCCGACGTGGCGCCGGTGGCGGCCGACCCTGAACTGCTGTGGACGGCGGACGGCCTGACCGATGCCGACCTGCAAGCGCTGTACGGCAAGGCCCAGCAGAGCCTGAGCCTGCAACACGGCCCGCTGCTGCGTGCGGTGCTGGCCACCGTCGCCGACGGCAGCCAGCGCCTGTTGCTGGCGGTGCATCACCTGGCGGTGGACGGCGTGTCGTGGCGGATCCTGCTGGAGGACCTGCAACAGGCCTATCAGCAAGCGGCGCAAGGCACGGGCATCCAGCTGCCGGCCAAGACCAGCCCGTACAAGGCCTGGGGCGAGCATCTGCAGGCCTACGCCGCAACCGACGCGGTGCAGGCCGAACTGGGCTTCTGGCAACGTCAGCTCGACGGCGCCGAGCTGGCGCTGCCGTGCGACAACCCACAGGGCAGCCGCCAGAGCCGTCACGCCAAGGTTGTCCACAGCCGCCTCGACAAGCGCCTCACCCAACAGCTGCTGCAACAGGCCCCGGCGGCCTACCGCACCCAGGTCAACGACCTGCTGCTGACCGCCCTGGCGCGGGTGATCTGCCGCTGGACCGGCCACGCCGACACCCTGATCCAACTGGAAGGCCACGGCCGCGAAGACCTGTTCGACGACATCGACCTGACCCGCACCGTGGGCTGGTTCACCAGCCTGTTCCCGGTGCGCCTGACCCCGGCGCAATCCGTCGCGGCGGCGATCAAGCAGGTCAAGGAACAGCTGCGCGCGATCCCCAACAAAGGCATCGGCTTCGGCGTGCTGCGCCACCTGGGCGAGCCTTCTGTGCAGGCCAGCCTGAAAGCGCTGCCGATGCCGCGCATCACCTTCAACTACCTCGGCCAGTTCGACGGCAGTTTCGATGCCGAAGAGGGCGCGCTGTTCAGCCCGGCCGGCGAGGGCGCCGGCGGCGAGCAGAGCCCGGACGCGCCGCTGGACAACTGGCTGGGCGTAGAAGGCCAGGTCTACGACGGCGAGCTCGACCTGCGCTGGACCTTCAGCCGCGAGCAGTTCAACGAGGCGACCATCGCCCGTCTGGCCGCCGAATACGAAACCGAGCTCCAGGCCCTGATCCGCCACTGCTGCCTGCCGGAATCGATGGGCGTGACGCCGTCGGACTTCCCGCTGGCGCACATCGGCCAGGCGCAGTTGGACGCGATCCCGGTGCCGGCCGCCGCCATCGAAGACCTCTATCCGCTGTCGCCGATGCAGCAGGGCATGTTGTTCCACACCCTGTACGAGCAAGGCACCGGCACCTACATCAACCAGCTGTGCGTGGACGTCGACGGCCTCGACCCCGAGCGCTTCCGCGCCGCGTGGCAGGCGACGATGGATGCCCACGACATCCTGCGCAGCGGCTTCATCTGGCAGGGCGAACTGCAGGAGCAACTGCAGATCATCCACCGCCGCCTCGAACTGCCGTACACGCTGCTCGACTGGCGCGAACGCGACGACGTCGCCCAGGCGCTCAAGGACTTCACCGCCGCCGACCTGGCCCAAGGCTTCGACCTGACCCGGGCCGGGCTGCTGCGCGTGACCCTGATCCGCGTTGCTTTACACCGCCATCACCTGATCTTCACCAACCACCACATCCTGATGGACGGCTGGAGCAGCGCGCAGATGCTCGGCGAGGTGCTGCAGCGTTACGCGGGGCTTGAGCCGGCGCGTCCGGTGAGCCGCTACGCCGATTACATCCAGTGGCTGCAACGTCAGGACGCCGCCGTCAGCGAAGCGTTCTGGCTGGCGCAACTGGCGGACTTCCAGGAGCCGACCGTGCTGGCGCAGGCTGCGGCGGCCGGCGGCGAGGTGCGCACCGTAAGCGGTCATGCCCTCACGCATCACGACCTCGACGCGGCGCGCACCCGGCGCCTGAACGCGTTCGCCCGTGAACAGAAAGTCACTGTCAACACGCTGGTGCAGGCCGCCTGGCTGCTGCTGTTGCAGCGCTACACCGGCAGCGCCTGCGTGGCGTTCGGCACCACCGTGGCCGGGCGTCCGGCGGAGATTGCCGGCATCGAGCAACAGGTGGGCCTGTTCATCAACACCTTGCCGGTGATCGCCGCCAGCCGTCCGGACCAGACTGTGGCCGCGTGGCTGGCCGCCGTGCAGGCGCAGAACCTGGCGCTGCGTGAGTTCGAACACACGCCGCTGGCGAACATCCAGCGCTGGGCCGGGCAGGGCGGCGAGTCGCTGTTCGACACCTTGCTGGTGTTCGAGAACTTCCCGATCTCCGAAGCGCTGCAGCACGGCACCGCCGAAGGTGTGGTGTTCGGTCCTGTGGCCAACCAGGATCAGACCCACTACCCGCTGACCTTGGGCGTCACCCTGGGCGACACCCTGGCGCTGCACATGAGCGTCGACCGGGCGCACTTCAGCGCCGCCACCGTCGAGCGCCTCAGCGCGCAACTGCTGCACCTGCTGGAGCGGTTCGCCGAATCCGGCGAGCGCCGCCTCGGCGAGATCGCCCTGGCCACTGCCGAGGAACACGCCCGGCAACAGGCCGAGAACCGGCCGCAGGCCTACCCGATGGACATCGCCGTGCATCAGCGCTACGCCCGACTGGCGGCGCAGCAGCCTGAACGCACCGCCGTGATCTTCGACGGCCAGCACTACAGCTATGGCGAACTGGATGCCCGGGCCAACCGCCTGGCCCATGAGCTGGTGGCCCGTGGCGTGGGCGCCGAAGTGCGGGTCGGCGTGGCCATGCCGCGCAGCGAAGGCCTGATCGTCGCGCTGCTGGCGGTGCTCAAGGCCGGCGGCGCCTATGTGCCGCTGGACACCAGCTACCCGCGCGAGCGCCTGGCGTACCTGATGCAGGACGCCGGGCTGGCGCTGCTGCTGACCGATTCGCGGGTGTCGGCGCAGCTGCCGGTCGGCGAGGCGCTGAGCGTGCTGGAACTGGACCGCCTCGACCTCAGCGACCGTCCGGCCCAGGCGCCGGACGTGGCGCTGGATCCGGACAACCTCGCCTACGTGATCTACACCTCCGGCTCCACCGGCAACCCCAAAGGCGTGAGCGTCACCCACGGCCCGCTGTCGATGCATTGCCTGGCCATCGGCGAGCGCTACGAGATGCGCGACACCGACTGCGAATTCCACTTCATGTCGTTCGCCTTCGACGGCGCCCACGAACGCTGGCTGACCAGCCTGACCCACGGCGGCTCGCTGCTGATCCGCGACGACAGCCTGTGGACGCCGGAGCAGACCTACAACGCGATGCTCGAACACGGCGTGACCGTGGTCGCGTTCCCGCCGGTGTACCTGCAACAGCTGGCCGAACACGCCGAGCGCGTGGGCAACCCGCCGAAGGTGCGCATCTACTGCTTCGGCGGCGACGCGGTGCCGAACGCCAGCTTCGAACGGGTCAAGCGTGCGCTGAAGCCGGAGTACATCATCAACGGCTACGGCCCGACCGAGACCGTGGTCACCCCGCTGATCTGGAAGGCCGGCCGCGATGAACCGTGCGGCGCCGCCTATGCGCCGATCGGCAGCCGCATCGGCGACCGCAGCGCCTATGTGCTCGACGCCGACCTGAACCTGTTGCCCCAAGGCATGGCCGGCGAGCTGTACCTGGGCGGCAGCGGCGTGGCCCGCGGCTACCTGAACCGGGCGGCGATGACCGCCGAGCGTTTCGTTGCCGACCCGTTCGGCCAGGCCGGCGGCGTGCTGTACCGCACCGGCGACCTGGTGCGCCAGCGCGCCGACGGCACCTTCGACTACCTGCAACGCATCGACAACCAGGTGAAGATCCGCGGCTTCCGCATCGAGCTGGGGGAAATCGAGGCGCGCCTGCAAGCCCTGGAGGGCGTGCGCGAAGCGGTGGTGGTGGCCCAGGAAAGCGGCGGCAGCAAGCGCCTGGTGGCCTACGTGGTCGGCGACGCGCAGCGGGCGGACTTCGCCGAGGGCCTGCGCGAGCAGTTGAAGGCGACGATGCCGGCGCACATGGTGCCGGCCTACGTGCTGACCCTCGAACGCATGCCGCTGACGCCCAACGGCAAGCTCGACCGCAAGAACCTGCCCAAGCCTGACGTCAGCCAATTGCAGCAGGCTTACGTGGCGCCGCAGACGGCGCTGGAGCAGCAACTGGCGACGATCTGGCAGGACGTGCTCAAGCTTGAGCGGGTCGGCCTCGGCGACAACTTCTTCGAACTGGGCGGCGACTCGATCATCTCGATCCAGGTGGTCAGCCGCGCCCGCCAGGCCGGGCTGCGCTTCACGCCCAAAGACCTGTTCCAGCACCAGACCGTCCAGGCGCTGGCGGCCGTGGTGCAGACCGGCGAACCGTTGCAGGCGATCGACCAGCGGCCGGCCAGCGGTGCGACCGCGCTGCTGCCGATCCATCAGTGGTTCTTCGCCCAACCGATCCCGGACCGGCACCACTGGAACCAGTCGGTGATGCTCAAGGCCCGCCAGCCGCTGGACGGGCAGGTGCTGGAGCAAGCGTTGCAGGCCTTGGTGGCGCACCACGACAGCCTGCGCCTGGCATTCACCGAGCAGGCCGACGCCTGGTCGGCGCAGTACCGCAGCGCGCAGGCGCAGGCGGGCGAAGCCATCCTCATCCCGGCCGAGGTCGCTGACCTTGCGGCGCTGGAGGCCTTGGGCAACCAGGCCCAGCGCAGCCTGAAGCTGAACGGCGGCTCGCTGATCCGCGCCGTGCTGGCGGATCTGGCCGACGGCAGCCAGCGCCTGTTGCTGATCGTCCATCACCTAGTGGTCGACGGTGTGTCGTGGCGGATCCTGTTCGAAGACCTGCAAAGCGCTTACCGGCAGATCCTGGCCGGCGCCGCCGTGCAGTTGCCGGCCAGGACCAGCTCGGTCAAGGCCTGGGCCGAAGCGTTGCAGGGCTATGCCGCCAGCGAGCCGTTGCAGGCCGAGCTGGGCTTCTGGCAGCAGCAGTTGCAAGGCGCGTCGGTGGCGCTGCCGTGCGACAACCCTGAGGGCGGCCAGCAGCACTGTCAGGCGCAGGCGATCCGCACGCCGCTGAGCAAAGAGCTGACCCGCCAACTGTTGCAGGAGGCCCCGGCGGCCTACCGCACCCAGGTCAACGACCTGCTGCTGACCGCGCTGGCGCGGGTGATGGTGCGCTGGACCGGCGATGACAGCGTGCTGGTGCAACTGGAAGGGCATGGCCGTGAAGACCTGTTCGACACGGTCGATCTGACCCGCACCGTCGGCTGGTTCACCAGCCTGTTCCCGGCGCGCCTGACGCCGGCCGCAGACCTGGGGGCCTCGCTCAAGCAGATCAAGGAGCAACTGCGGGCGATCCCGAACAAGGGCATCGGCTTCGGCGCCCTCGCGCACCTGGGCGACGACCACGCGCGCCAGACCCTGCAAGCCTTGCCGACGCCACGCCTGACCTTCAACTACCTGGGCCAGTTCGACGGCGGTTTCGAGGCCGAAGGCGATGCGCTGTTCGCGCCGACCGCCGAATCCGGCGGCGAAGAGGTGAACATGCAGGGCCCGCTGGGCAGCCCGCTGGCCCTGGACGGCAAAGTGTTCGGCGGCGAACTGGACCTGAGCTGGACGTTCAGCCGCGAGATGTTCGAGCCGGCGACCATCCAGCGCCTGGCCGACGACTACCTGCAAGAACTGACCGCGCTGATCGCCCATTGCTGCGACAGCTCTAACCGTGGGGTGACGCCGTCGGACTTCCCGCTGGCCTCGCTGACCCAGGCCCAGCTCGACGTGCTGGCGCCGCAGCCGCAGGCCATCGACGACATCTACCCGCTGTCGCCGATGCAGCAGGGCATGCTGTTCCACACCCTGCTCGAACACGGCAACGGCGACTACATCAACCAGATGCGCCTGGACGTCGACGGCGTCGATCCCGAGCGTTTCCGTGCCGCGTGGCAGGCGGCGATGGATGCCCACGACATCCTGCGCACCGGGTTCGTCTGGCAGGGCGACCTGGAACAGCCGGTGCAAGTGGTGCAGCGCCAGGTGGCGGTGCCGTTCCGCGTGCTCGACTGGAACGGCCGGGACGACCTCGACACGGCCCTGCAATCGCTCGCCGACGAAGAGCGTGCCCAAGGCCTCGACCTGACCCGCGCACCGCTGCTGCGTCTGGTGCTGGTGCGCACCGGGGCCGGGCGCCATCACCTGATCTACACCAACCATCACATCCTGATGGACGGCTGGAGCAGCGCGCAGTTGCTCGGCGAAGTGCTGCAGCATTACAGCGGCGACGCGGTGCCGCGTCCGGCGGGCCGTTACCGCGACTACATCGCCTGGCTGCAGCGCCAGGACGCCGCAGCGGCCGAAGCCTGGTGGCGGGCGGCGCTGGACGACCTGCAAGAGCCGACCCGCCTGGCCGATGCCATGGCGCGTCCGGCGGCGGGGTTGCCGGCCACCGGTTACGGCGATCACTACCAGGTGCTGGACGCCGGGCTGACCCAGCGTCTGGGCGAGTTCGCCCGCGCCTCGAAAGTCACCGTCAACACCGTGGTGCAAGCGGCGTGGCTGCTGCTGTTGCAGCGCTACACCGGCAAGGACTGCGTGGCGTTCGGCGCCACGGTCGCCGGGCGTCCGGCGGATCTGCTGGGGGCCGAGCAGCAGATCGGCCTGTTCATCAACAGCCTGCCGGTGATCGCCGCGCCGCGTGCGCAGCAGAGCCTGGCCGATTGGCTGGCCGCCGTGCAGGCGCAGAACCTGGCGCTGCGCGAGTTCGAGCACACGCCGCTGGCGCAGATCCAGCGCTGGGCCGGGCAGGGCGGCGAGGCCCTGTTCGACAGCCTGATGGTGTTCGAGAACTACCCGATCGCCGAGGCGCTGGAGCAGGGCGCGCCCCAGGGCCTGCGGTTCGGCCCGGTGGTCAACCATGAGCAGACCAACTACCCGTTGACCCTGCTGGTGCACCTGGGCAGCGAGCTGTCGGTGCACTTCAGCTACCAGAACGACCGCTTCGCCAGTGCCGGCGTGGCGCAGTTGGGTGCGCACCTGCAGCGTCTGCTCAGCCAGATGACCGATGCGGGCGAGCGCTCGTTGAGCGAACTGACGCTGTGCGATGTCGAGCCTGCGGACAACCGCTTCGTCACCGACCGGTGCATCCACCAGGCCATCGGCCGTCAGGTGGCCGCCACCCCGGACGCGCTGGCCGTGACCTTCGCCGAACGGCAACTGAGCTACGCGGAGTTTGACGCCCGAGCCAACCGCCTGGCGCACAAGCTGATCGAACTGGGCGTCGGCCCGGAAGTGCGGGTGGGCGTGGCGATGCCGCGTTCCGAGCACTTGCTGGTGGCGTTGCTGGCGGTGCTCAAGGCCGGCGGCGCCTACGTGCCGCTGGATCCGGACTACCCGGCCGACCGCGTGGCCTACATGCTCGAAGACAGCCGCGCGCGGGTGCTGCTGACCGAGCGGGACATCGCCGCCACCCTGACCGTGGGCGCCGGCACCGACGTGGTGCTGATGGACGAGGTCGCGCTGGACGGCTATGCCCGGGAGACGCCGCGTACGCAGGTGACGCCGGACAACCTGGCCTACGTGATCTACACCTCCGGCTCCACCGGCAAGCCGAAAGGGGTGGCGATCGCCCACCGCAACGTCATGGCGCTGATCGACTGGTCGGCGCAGGTGTACCGCCGCGAGGACATCCAGGGCGTGCTGGCGTCCACGTCGGTGTGCTTCGACCTGTCGGTGTGGGAGCTGTTCGTGACCCTGGCCAACGGCGGGTCGCTGATCATCGCCCGCAATGCCCTGGAGCTGCCGCACTTGCCGGCGCGGGACCAGGTGCGCCTGATCAACACCGTGCCGTCGGCCATCGCCGCGCTGCAGCGTGCCGGGCAGATCCCGCCGGGCGTGCGGATCGTCAACCTGGCCGGCGAGCCGCTGAAGCAGGCGCTGGTGGAGGCGCTGTACCAAACGCCGGGCATCGAGCACGTCTACGACCTCTACGGGCCGTCGGAAGACACCACCTACTCAACCTGGACCCGCCGCCGCGCCGGTGGCCAGGCGCGCATCGGCCGGGCGCTCGACCATTCCGCCAGCCATCTGCTGGACGCCGATCTGCAAGCGGTGCCCCAGGGCGTGTCGGCGGAACTGTACCTGTCCGGTGCCGGCGTCACCCGGGGCTACCTGGGCCGTGCGGCGATGACCGCCGAGAAGTTCGTGCCCAATCCGTTTGCCGGCGACGGCGAGCGCCTGTACCGCACCGGCGACCTGATCCGCCTGCGCGAGGACGGCGAGCTTGAGTACATGGGCCGGATCGACCACCAAGTGAAAATCCGCGGCTACCGCATCGAGCTGGGCGAAATCGAGGCGCGCCTGCTGGCCCAGCCGGGCGTGCGCGAGGCGGCGGTGCTGGCGGTGGACGGCGAGGGCGGCGCGCAACTGGCGGCGTACGTGGCCGCCGCGCAACTGGATCTGTCCGACGGCGAGGCGCAACGCCGACTGCGCGAGGGACTAAAGACTGGCCTCAAGTCTTCGTTACCTGACTACATGATTCCCGCGCACCTGTTGTTCCTCGAACAGCTGCCCCTGACCCCCAACGGCAAGCTCGACCGCAAGGCGCTGCCGGCGGTGGATGCCAGCCAGATGCAGGCCGCGTACGTCGCGCCGCAGTCGGAGCTTGAGCAGCAGGTCGCGGCGATCTGGCAGCAGGTGCTGTCCGTCGGACGGATCGGTCTGAACGATCACTTCTTCGAACTGGGCGGGCACTCGCTGCTGGCGGTGAATGTCGTGTCGCGAATGGCCCTTGAACTGGGGCTGAGCCTGACTCCGCAACTGCTATTCCAGCACCCCGTCCTGGGCGACTTCGTCGCTCACCTCAATACAGGAGGCGGGGCTATCAATGAACAGAAACTGAGCAAGCTGGAAGCCCTGCTTGACGATATGGAGGAGGTCTGATGGACACGAGTGTTGCTTTGAGGATTGCCAAGCGCTTTATCACTCTGCCGCTGGACAAACGTAAGCTGTACCTGGAAAAGATGCTCGAAGAGGGCGTCTCGCCGGCCAACCTGCCGATTCCGGAAACCCGTACAGGCTTCGAGGCGATCCCGCTGTCCTATGCCCAGGAACGCCAGTTGTTCCTGTGGCAGATGGATCCGCACAGCACCGCGTACCACATCCCCAGCGCCCTGCGCCTGAAGGGCGCGCTGGACGTCGCGGCGCTGGAGCGCAGCTTCAATGTCCTGGTGGCGCGCCACGAGAGCTTGCGCACCACCTTCGTCGAGCACGATGAAAAGACCTGCCAGGTGATCCACCCGCACATGCCGTTGAGCGTGTCGGTGCAGCCGTTGGCGCCGGGGCTGGACGCGGCGGCGGTGGACGCCGCCGTCAAGGCGTTCGTCGAAGGCGAGACCGCGCGCCCGTTCAACCTCCAGCAGGGCCCGCTGCTGCGGGTCGCGCTGCTCAAGGTGGCGGACGACGACCATGTCATGGCGTTGATCCAGCACCACATCATTTCCGATGGCTGGTCGATGCAGGTGCTGGTCGGCGAACTGATCAAGCTGTACGCCGCCGACACCGCCGGCCAACCGCTGACCCTGCCGCCGCTGGCGGTGCAGTACGCCGACTACGCGATCTGGCAACGGCACTGGTTGGAGGCCGGCGAACGTGAGCGGCAACTGGCGTACTGGGTCAAGACCCTGGGCGGCGAGCAGCCGGTGCTGGAACTGCCGATCGACCATCCGCGCCCGGCGGTGCAGAGCTTCCGTGGCGCGCGCCTGGACCTGAACTTGCCGACGGACCTGGCCGACGGGCTCAAGCACCTGGCGCAGCGCGAAGGCGCCAGCCTGTTCATGGTGCTGCTGGCCTCGTTCCAGGCCTTGCTGCACCGCTACAGCGGCCAGCCGCAGATCCGCGTCGGTGTGCCGACCGCCAACCGCAACCGGGTCGAGACCGAAGGCCTGATCGGCTTCTTCGTCAACACCCAGGTGCTCAGCGCCGAGGTGCACGGGCAACTGCCGTTCAACCGTCTGCTGGCCGAGGTCAAGCAAGCGGCGATGGAGGCCCAGGCCCATCAGGATCTGCCGTTCGAGCAACTGATCGAAGCCCTGCAACCGGAGCGCAGCCTCAGCCACAGCCCGGTTTTCCAGGTGATGTACAACCACCAGGCGGTCAACGACCGGGCCCAGCGCCAGAGCCAGGTGCAGCTGCCGCAACTGAGTGTCGAGGACATCGTCTGGGAGGGCCGCACCGCGCAGTTCGACCTGACCCTGGGCACCTACGAATCCAGCGAGGGCGTGGCGGCGGAACTGACCTACGCCACCGACCTGTTCAAGCCTGAAACCATCGAGCGCCTGGCCCGTCACTGGCTCAACCTGTTGCGCGGCATCGTCGCCGCGCCAAACCAGCGTGTCGGCGAACTGCCGCTGCTGGACGACAGCGAACACAAAGTGCTGCTGCAGGACTGGAACCGCGTGGTCGACCACGCCGCGCCGGCGCCGTGCGTGCACCAGCGCATCGCCTTGCAGGCCCGGCAGACGCCTGACGCCGTCGCCCTGATCGTCGGCGACGCGCAGCTGACCTACGCCGAACTGGACAACCGCGCCAACCGCCTCGCGCACAAGCTGATCGAGCTGGGCGTCAGCCCGGACCGGCTGGTGGGCATCGCGGTCGAGCGCAGCGTCGAAATGATCGTCGGCCTGCTGGCGATCCTCAAGGCCGGCGGCGCCTACGTGCCGCTGGACCCGGCCTACCCGGAAGATCGCCTGGCCTACATGATCGAGGACAGCGGCCTTGAGCTGCTGCTGACCCAATCCCACCTGCAGACGCTGCTGCCGATCCCGGCCGGCCTGGCCACCGTGCTGCTGGACGGGCCGCAGGACTGGCTGGCGGATTACCCGACATCGGCCCCTGCCGTGGCGCCGGACGCCGAACACCTGGCCTACACGATCTACACCTCCGGCTCCACCGGCAAACCGAAGGGCGTGATGGTGCGCCACGGCGCCCTGAGCAACTTCGTCGTCAGCATGGTCGGGCAACCGGGGATCGCCGCTGCCGACCGCATGCTGTCGCTGACCACGTTCTCGTTCGACATCTTCGGCCTTGAGATCTACGGCCCGCTGCTGGCCGGCGCCGCCGTGGTGCTGACCGGCAAGGACGTGCACCAGGACCCGCAGGCGGTGCTGGAGCTGATCGCCCGCCACGGCGTGAGCATGCTGCAAGCCACTCCGTCCACCTGGCGCATGCTGCTGGACAACGAACACGCCGCCATCCTCGACGGCCGCACCTTCCTCTGCGGCGGCGAGGCGCTGCCTCAGGAGCTGGCGCAGCGCATGCTGGCGCGCTCGGCGAAGGTCTGGAACCTGTACGGCCCGACCGAAACCACCATCTGGTCGGCGCTGCATCCGCTGAGCCCGGACAGCAGCCGTCCGTTCCTCGGCAAGCCCATCGACAACACCGCGCTGTACATCCTGGGCAGCGACCTGGAACTGAACCCCCTCGGCGCGCCGGGCGAACTGCTGATCGGCGGCGACGGCCTGGCCCGCGGCTACTTCCAGCGTCCGGCCCTGACCGCCGAACGCTTCGTGCCGGATCCGTTCTCCGGCACCGGCGAACGCCTGTACCGCACCGGCGACCTGACCCGCTACCGCGCCGAAGGCGTGATCGAGTACATCGGGCGGATCGACCATCAGGTGAAGATCCGCGGCTTCCGCATCGAACTGGGGGAAATCGAAGCGCGCCTGCTGGCCCTCGATAGCGTGCGCGAAACCGTGGTCGTGGCCCAGGACGGCCCGACCGGCCCGCAACTGGTGGGCTACGTGGTGCCGGCCGACGGCGCAAGCCTGGACGCCGACGGCGAGGCCGCGTTGCGCGCCGCGCTCAAGGCCAGGCTCAAGGCCGAACTGCCGGAGTACATGGTGCCGGCGCATCTGCTGTTCCTCGCGCAACTGCCGCTGACGCCCAACGGCAAGGTGGACCGCAAGGCACTGCCGGCGCCTGACGCCAGCCAACTGCAATCGGCCTACATCGCGCCGCAGACCGCCACCCAGCACACCGTGGCCGGCATCTGGCAAGCGGTGCTGAAGCTTGAGCAAGTGGGCCTTGGCGACAACTTCTTCGAGCTGGGCGGGCACTCGCTGCTGGTGACCCAGGTGGTGTCGCGGGTGCGTCAGGCGCTGAACGTGCAGGTGCCGCTGCGCACCCTGTTCGAGCACAGCACCCTGGCGGACTTCGTCGCCGCGCTCGGGGTCGATCAGGCCCGTCAGGAGCCGCCGATCGTGGCGTTGCCGCGCCTGCAACCGCTGGCGCTGTCCTACGCCCAGGAGCGTCAGTGGTTCCTCTGGCAACTGGAGCCGACCAGCACCGCCTACCACGTGCCGGCGGCGCTGCGCCTGCGCGGCGAGCTGGATCTGGCGGCGTTGCGGCGCAGCTTCGATGCGCTGATCGCCCGCCACGAATCCCTGCGCACCTGCTTTGTGGAGGAGCAGGGCCAGACCCTGCAAGTGATCCAGGCGCAGAGGGCGCTGGAGCTGCCGGTCGAGGTGATCGACGGCGGCCTGGACGACGCCGCGCTGCAAGCGTTGGTCGCCGCCGAGACCCTGCACCTGTTCGATCTGCAGAAGGGCCCGCTGCTGCGGGTCAAGCTGCTGCGCCTGGCCGCCGATGACCATGCGCTGATCATCACCTTGCACCACATCGTCTCCGACGGCTGGTCGATGGGCATCATGGTCGATGAGCTGGTGGCGCTGTACGCCGCCTACAGCCAGGGCCAAAACGTCGAACTGCCGGCGTTGCCGGTGCAGTACGCCGACTACGCCGTTTGGCAACGCCAGTGGATGGACGCCGGCGAACGCGAGCGCCAACTGGACTACTGGACCGCGCAACTGGGCGACGGCGAACAGCCGCTCCTGGAGTTGCCGACCGACCGTCCGCGTCCGCCGGAGCAAAGCCACCGCGGCGCGCGTCAGGACATCCCGCTCAGCGCGGAACTGGCCGCCGGCCTCAAGCAGGTGGCGCAACGGGAGAACGTCACCCTGTTCGCGCTGCTGCTGGCCTCGTTCCAGACCTTGCTGCACCGCTACAGCGGCCAGGCCGACATCCGCGTCGGCGTGCCGGTGGCCAACCGCAACCGGGTCGAGACCGAAGGCCTGATCGGCTTCTTCGTCAACACCCAGGTGCTGAAGGCTGAATTCGACAGCCAGCAGACCTTCCGCAGCCTGCTGCAGCAGGTGAAGAACACCGTGCTCGGCGCCCAGGCCCACCAGGACCTGCCGTTCGAGCAACTGGTGGACGCCCTGCAACCGGAGCGCAGCCTCAGCCACAGCCCGCTGTTCCAGGTGCTGCACAACCACCAGAGCCAGGCCCGCCGCGCCTCGGGTGCCACGCGCCTGGCGAAGGTCGAGATCGAAGGCCTGGGCTGGGCGTCGCACACCGCCCAGTTCGACCTGACCCTGGACACGTTCGAATCGGTGGACAACGTCTGGGCCGAATTGACCTACGCCACCGACCTGTTCGATGCCGCCACCATGGCGCGCTTCGCGCAGCACTGGACGATGCTGCTGCACGGCATCGTCGCCGACTGCGGCCAGCGCATCGCCGACCTGCCGGTGCAGGACGCCGCTGAGCGTCAGACCACCCTGGCGCAATGGAACCCGGCGCTGACCGCGTTCCCGGGCGAGCGCTGCCTGCACCGCCTGATCGAAGACCAGGCCGAGCGGGCCCCGCACGCGGTGGCCGTGACCTGCGACGGACAGGCCCTGACCTACGGCGAGCTCAACGCCCGCGCCAACCCGCTGGCGCACAAGCTGATCGCTAGTGGCGTGGGGCCAGACGTGCGCGTCGGCCTGGCGGTGGAGCGCAGCCTCGACATGCTCGTCGGCCTGCTGGCGATCCTCAAGGCCGGCGGCGCCTACGTGCCGCTCGACCCGACCTATCCGCAGGACCGTCTGGCCTACATGATCGGCGACAGCGGCATCGGCCTGCTGCTGACCCAGAGCCATCTGCTCGGCCGCTTGCCGGTGCCGGAATCGGTGCGCAGCCTGATGCTCGACCAAGAGCGCGACGGCCTGGAAGGCTACAGCGACGCCAACCCGAACGTGGACATGAGCCCGGACAACCTGGCCTACGTGATCTACACCTCCGGCTCCACCGGCCAGCCGAAGGGCACCTTGCTCGCGCACCGCAACGTGCTGCGTCTGTTCGAGGCCACCGACGCCTGGTTCGGCTTCGGTGCCCAGGACGCCTGGAGCCTGTTCCATTCCTACGCCTTCGACTTCTCCGTGTGGGAGATCTTCGGCGCGCTGCTGTACGGCGGCAAACTGGTGGTGGTGCCTTACGAGGTCAGCCGTTCGCCGGAAGACTTCTACGCCTTGCTGTGCCGCGAAGGCATCACCGTGCTCAACCAGACCCCGTCGGCGTTCAAGCAGCTGATGCAAGTGGCGTGCGCCCCGGAACACGCGGCGCTGCAACCGGCGCTGCGCTACGTGGTGTTCGGCGGCGAGGCGCTGGAGGTCAAGAGCCTGCGGCCGTGGTTCGACCGCTTCGGCGACCGCGCTCCGCAACTGATCAACATGTACGGCATCACCGAAACCACGGTGCACGTGACCTACCGGCCGATCTCGTTGGCGGATCTTTCGCGTGACGCCAGCAGCCCGATCGGCGAGCCGATCCCGGATCTGTCGTGGTACTTGCTCGACGGCGACCTCAACCCGGTGGCCAAGGGCTGCATCGGCGAGCTGTACGTGGGTCGAGCGGGCCTGGCCCGGGGCTACCTGAACCGGCCTGACCTGACCACGCTGCGCTTCATTCCCGACCCGTTCGCCGCCGACGGCGGTCGCCTGTACCGCACCGGCGACCTGGCGCGCTACCGCGCCGACGGCGTGATCGAATACATCGGGCGGATCGACCATCAGGTGAAGATCCGCGGCTTCCGCATCGAGCTGGGCGAGATCGAAGCACAACTGCTGGAGCAGGCGGCGATCACCCAGGCCGTGGTGCTGGCGCAGCCAGGCCCGAGCGGCCAGCAACTGGTGGCGTACCTGGTGCCGGCCGATGCCGCGCTGCAGGACGCCGACGCGACGGAGCAAGCTCGCTGGCGTGACGACGTGCGCGCCGCGCTCAAGGAAAACCTGCCGGACCACATGATCCCGGCGCACCTGTTGCTGCTGGCGCAGCTGCCGCTGACCGCCAACGGCAAGCTCAACCGCAGTAGCCTGCCGTCGCCGGACGCGAACCAGGCGCAGCAAGCCTACCAGGCCCCGCAAAGCGAGCTGGAGCGGCGTCTGGCCGACATCTGGCAGGACGTGCTCAAGCTTGAGCAAGTGGGCCTGAACGACAACTTCTTCGAACTGGGCGGCGATTCGATCATCTCGATCCAGGTGGTCAGCCGCGCCCGTCAGGCCGGCATCCGCCTCAACCCCAAAGACCTGTTCCAGCACCAGACCGTGCAGCGTCTGGCCCTGGTGGCGCAGATCGGCGAGGACGTGTCCGGCATCGACCAGCAAGCGGTCACCGGTGCAGCGTCGCTGCTGCCGATCCAGCAGCAGTTCTTCGAGGATGACATCCCCGAGCGTCACCACTGGAACCAGTCGGTGCTGCTCAAGCCGCGTCAGCCGCTTCAGGCCGACAAGGTCGAGCAGGCGCTGCAGGCCCTGGCGGTGCATCACGATGCCCTGCGCCTGAGTTTCCGCCGGGAGGGCGAGGCCTGGCAGGCCGAGCACCTGGCGGTGGAGGCTCTGCCGCAAGCCTTGCTCTGGCAGGAAGACATCGCCGACATCGCGGCGCTCGAAGCCCTGGGCAACCGTGCCCAGCGCAGTCTTGACCTGCAAGACGGCCCGTTGCTGCGCGCGGTGCTGGCCACCCTGGCCGACGGCAGCCAGCGTCTGTTGCTGGTGATCCATCACCTGGCGGTGGACGGCGTGTCGTGGCGGATTCTGTTGGAAGACCTGCAGAACGCCTACCGGCAAGCGGTCGACGGCCAGACGCCGGAACTGCCGGCCAAGACCACGGCGTTCAAGGACTGGAGCGCGCACTTGCAGCGCTACGCCAACGGCCCGGTGCTGCAGCAGGAACTGGCCTACTGGCAGGCCTGCCTCTGCGGCGCCGCCACCGACCTGCCGTGCAAGCGTCTCGACGCCGGCCAGCAGAACCGTCTGGCGCAGACCGTGCAGACCCGCCTCAGCGCCGAGCTGACCCGGCAACTGCTGCAAGAAGCCCCGGCGGCCTACCGCACCCAGGTCAACGACCTGCTGCTGACGGCGCTGGCGCGGGTGATCGGACGCTGGAGCGGCCAGCCGTCGACACTGATCCAGCTGGAAGGCCACGGCCGTGAAGAACTGTTCGACGGCGTCGACCTGACCCGCACCGTGGGCTGGTTCACCAGCCTGTTCCCGGTGCGCCTGACCCCGGCCGAAGGGGCGGGCGAGTCGATCAAGCGCATCAAGGAGCAACTGCGCGCGATCCCGAACAAGGGCATCGGCTTCGGCGCCCTGCGCCACTTGGGCGATGCCCAGGCCCAGGCCAGCCTGCGGGCGCTGCCGAGCCCGCGCATCACCTTCAACTACCTGGGCCAGTTCGACGGCAGCTTCGAGGCCGACGACGGCGCGCTGTTCGCGCCGGCTCCGGACAACGCCGGCCTGGAGCAGAGCCCCGATGCGCCGATGGGCAACTGGCTGACCCTCAACGGTCAGGTGTACGGCGGCGAACTGAGCGTCGGCTGGACCTTCAGCGGCGAGCGCTTCGACAGCGCCACCATCGAACAACTGGCCCAGGACTACGCCGACGAACTCGCCGCGCTGATCGCCCATTGCGTGACGCCGGGCGCCGAAGGCCTGACGCCGTCGGACTTCCCGCTGGCCGGGCTGACCCAGGCGCAGCTCGACAGCCTGCCGTGGCCGGCCCAGCAGATCGCCGACATCTACCCGCTGTCGGCGATGCAGCAAGGCATGCTGTTCCACAGCCTCTACGAGCAAGCGTCCGGCGACTACATCAACCAGGTGCGCCTGGACGTCGAAGGCCTCGACCCGCAACGCTTTTGCCAAGCCTGGCAGGCGGCGGTGGACAGCCACGACATTCTGCGTACCGGGTTTGTCTGGCAGGGCGACCTGGCGCGGCCGGTGCAGGTGGTGCACAAGCAGCTGCCGATGCCGTTCCGCGTGCTCGACTGGCGCGGTCGCGACGACGCCGAAGCCGCGCTCGACGCGCTGGCGGCCGACGAGCAGGCCGAGGGCTTCGACCTCGGCCAAGGGCCGCTGCTGCGCATGGCGGTGGTGCGTCTGGATGACCGGCGCTGCCACCTGATCTACACCAACCATCACATCCTGATGGACGGCTGGAGCAACTCGCAGTTGCTCGGCGAAGTGCTTCAGCGCTACGCCGGCGAAACGCTGCCGGCGCCGACCGGCCGCTACCGCGATTACATCGAATGGCTGCAGCGTCAGGACGCCACGGTCAGCGAACGGTTCTGGACGGCGCAACTGGCCCACCTGCAAGAGCCGACGCGCCTGGCCCAGGCGATCACCGCTCCCCATGGCGACGCGCCGCGCGACGGTCACGGCGAACGCTACGTGTTCATCGACGCCGCGCAGACCCGCCGCCTGGGCGAGTTCGCCCGGCAGCAGAAGGTCACCCTCAACACCTTGATCCAGGCCGCGTGGCTGTTGCTGCTGCAACGCCTGACCGGGCAGGAGAGCGTGGCGTTCGGCGCCACCGTGGCCGGCCGCCCGACCGAGCTCAAGGGCGTCGAGCAGCAGATCGGCCTGTTCATCAACACCTTGCCGGTGATCGCCAGCCCGCGTTCAGAGCACAGCGTCGGCCAGTGGCTGCAGAGCGTGCAGGCGCAGAACATCGCCCTGCGCGAGCACGAGCACACGCCGCTGTTCGACATTCAGCGTTGGGCCGGGCAGAGCGGCGAGGCGCTGTTCGACAACATTCTGGTGTTCGAGAACTACCCGGTGTCCCAGGCGCTGGAGGAGGGCGCACCGCAGGAGCTGCGCTTCGGCGGCGTCGACAACCACGAGCAGACCAACTACCCGCTGACCCTGGCGGTGAACGTCAGCGATGAGCTGTCGCTGCACTACAGCTACCGGCGCGGGTCGTTCACCGATTCGGTGATCGAACGCCTGAGCGCGCAACTGAACAACCTGTTGTCGCAAATGGTGCAGTCGGGGGACGCCCGCCTCGGCGCCCTGGACCTGCTGGACGCCGCCGACCGCCGCTTGATGGTCGAGCAGTGGAACGCCACCGGCATCGACTATCCGCTGGAGCAGGGCGTGCACAGCCTGATCGAAGCCCAGGCTCTGCGCACCCCGGACGCCCCGGCGCTGGTGTTCGCCGGCCAGACCCTGAGCTACGCCCAGCTCAACGCCCGGGCCAACCAGTTGGCCCACGGGCTGATCGCCCGGGGCGTCGGCCCGGACGGGCTGGTGGGCATCGCGGTCGAGCGCAGCCTGGAAATGGTCGTCGGCCTGCTGGCGATCCTCAAGGCCGGTGGCGCCTACGTGCCGCTGGATCCGGAATACCCGCGCGACCGCCTCAGCCACATGATCGGCGACAGCGGCATCGGCCTGTTGCTGACCCAGCCGCATTTGCTGGCCAGCCTGCCGATCCCCGAGGGCGTGCAGACCGTGTGCCTGGAGCCTACGGGCGCGGACTTCGCCGACCTGTCGACCCACAACCCGCAGGTGCCGTACGACGCCGCCAACCTGGCCTATGTGATCTACACCTCCGGTTCCACCGGGATGCCGAAAGGCGCCGGCAACTCGCACCGGGCGCTGACCAACCGCCTGATGTGGATGCAGCAGGCTTATGGCCTGGACGCCGCCGACACCGTGCTGCAAAAGACCCCGTTCAGTTTCGACGTGTCGGTGTGGGAGTTCTTCTGGCCGCTGATGACCGGTGCGCGGCTGGTCGTCGCCGCACCGGGCGACCACCGCGATCCGGCGAAGCTGATCGCGCTGATCAACGCCGAGCGCGTCACCACGCTGCACTTCGTGCCGTCGATGCTCCAGGCCTTCCTGCAGGACGCCGGGGTGTCGAGCTGCACCGGCCTGAGCCGCATCGTGTGCAGCGGTGAAGCGCTGCCGGTGGATGCGCAGGTGCAGGTGTTCGCCAAGCTGCCGCAGGCCGGCCTGTACAACCTGTACGGCCCGACCGAGGCGGCCATCGACGTGACGCACTGGACGTGCCGCGACGAGGGCCGCGACGGTGTGCCGATCGGCCAGCCGATCGCCAACCTGTCGACCTTCATCCTCGACAGCGGGCTCAATCCGCTGCCGGCGGGCGTGGCCGGCGAGCTGTACCTGGGCGGCGTGGGCCTGGCCCGCGGCTACCACCGCCGGCCGGGACTGAGCGCCGAGCGTTTCGTCGCCAGCCCGTTCGGCGCCGGCGAGCGCCTGTACCGCACCGGCGACCTGGCGCGCTACCGCGCCGACGGCGTGATCGAGTACGTCGGCCGGATCGACCATCAGGTCAAGCTGCGCGGCCTGCGCATCGAGCTGGGCGAAATCGAGGCGCGGCTGGTGGAACACACCGCCGTGCGCGAAGCCGTGGTGGTCGCCCGTGACGTGCTGGGCAGCCAGCAACTGGTGGCCTACCTGGTGCCGAGCGATCCGGCGACCGTGGACGCCGCCGAGGCCGTGCGCAACGCGCTGCACGACAGCCTGTCGGACTGGCTGGGCGCGAGCCTGCCGGACTACATGGTGCCGGCGCACCGGGTCTGGCTGGCGCAGATGCCGCTGAGCCCCAACGGCAAGCTGGACCGCAAACGCCTGCCGGCCCTGGAATTCTCGGCGGCGCAGCACCACGTCGAGCCGTCCGGTGCGGTGGAGCAGGCGCTGGTGGACATCTGGAAAGAGGTGCTGGGCCTTGAGCGGGTCAGCACCACCGACAGTTTCTTCGCCTTGGGCGGCGATTCGATCGTCTCGATCCAGGTGGTCAGCCGCGCCCGTCAGCAGGGCATCGAACTGAGCCCGAAAGACCTGTTTCAGCAGCCGACCATTCAGCAACTGGCCCTGCGTGCCCAGGCCGCCGAAGGCACACCTGCGCCGCAGACCGCGCTGGTGGACATGCCGCTGCATGGCCTGAGCGAGGCTCAGGTCGCCGCGCTGCCGTTGCCGCAAGGCCGGCTCGATGGCCTGTACCGGTTGTCGCCGATGCAGCAGGGCATGCTGTTCCTGGGCCTGAACTCGCCGGAAGCCGACCTGTACATCAACCAGGTGAGCATTCCGGTGCAGGGTCTTGAGCCTGCGCGGTTCAAGGCCGCGTGGGAGGCGGTGAGCCGCCGCCACGACATCCTGCGCACCGGTTTCCTCTGGCAGGACATGGCCGAACCGCTGCAGTTCGTGCTGGCCGATCCGCAGTTGCCGGTCAGCCTGCTCGATTGGCGCGACCAGGACCATTCTGAAGCGGCCTTGCAGGCGCTGGCCGCCGACGAGCGGGCCAAGGGCTTCGACCTCGACCGTCCGCCGCTGCAACGCCTGACGCTGGTGCGGGTGGGCGAGGACAGCCATCAGCTGATCTGGACCTATCACCACATCCTGATCGACGGCTGGAGCAGTTCGCAGCTGATCGGCGAGGTGCTGAGCCAGTACTCCGGCCAGCCGCTGGCTGCGGCCGTGCCTTACCGTCGCTACATCAACTGGCTGCAACAGCAGGACGCCAACGTCAGCGAAGGCTTCTGGCGCGGGCACCTGAGCCTGCTCGACGAACCGACGTACCTGGCCGACACCGTGGCGCGCACCGGCGAGGGGCGCGGTCACGAGGCGCTGTACAGCCGACTGGGTGAAGCCCGCACCGAACGGCTCAAGGCATTTGCCCAGGCCCAGCAGGTCACCCTCAACACCCTGGTGCAGGGCGCGTGGCTGATGCTGCTCAGTCGCTACAGCGGCCAGCGCACCGTGACGTTCGGCGCCACCGTGGCCGGACGGCCGGCGAGCCTGCCGGCGTCGGAGTCGATCCTGGGCCTGTTCATCAACACCTTGCCGGTGATCAAGGACGTGCCGGCCGAACAGGCGGTGGGCCCGTGGCTGCGCGATCTGCAGGACTTCAACCTTGAAATGCGCGAGCGCGAGTACACGCCGCTGTCCGACGTCCAGCGTTGGGCCGGGCGCACCGGGCAGTCGCTGTTCGACAGCATCATCGTGTTCGAGAACCATCCGATCGACCAGGCGCTGCGCGAGTGGCGCGACGATTCGCTGACGTTCGGCGAGAGCGACAGCGCCGGCCTGACCAACTTCCCGATGGACCTGATGGTCACGCTCGAAGACGGTCTGGTGATCGAATACATGTTCCTGCGCGAGCACTTCGACCGGGCGACCGTGGAAGGCATCCGCAGCGACATGGAAGGGCTGCTGGAAGCGTTGGCGCATGACGCCGCGCAACCGCTGGGCCGCATCGGTCTGCCGACCGCCCAGGCTGTGGCGCCGGCCGAAGCCGCGCCACAACCGCCGGCACCGGCGGTGCATGAGCGCATCGCGCAGTGGGCGGTCCAGCGCAGCGAGCAGACCGCCGTGGTCTTCAATGACCAGGCCTTCAGCTACGGCCAGATCGAGGCCCGGGCCAACCGCCTGGCCCATGCGCTGATCGCCGAAGGCGTCGGCCCGGAAGTGCGGGTCGGCGTGGCGCTGCCGCGCAGCGAAAACATGATCGTCGCCCTGCTGGCGGTGCTCAAGGCCGGCGGCGCCTATGTGCCGCTGGACGCGACGTACCCGCGTGAGCGCCTGAGCTACCTGATGCGCGATTCGGGCATCGCGTTGCTGCTCAGCGATTCGGGCCTGCGGCAGGTGATGCCGGTGCAGGACGGCCTGCGGGTGCTGGAGCTGGATCGCCTGGCGCTGGGCGACCGGCCGGACCGCGCGCCAAAGGTCGCGGTGCAGCCGGGCAACCTGGCCTACGTGATCTACACCTCCGGCTCCACCGGCCTGCCCAAGGGCGTCGGTGTCGCCCACGGGCCGCTGGCGATGCATTGCCGGGCCATCGGCGAGCGCTACGAGATGAGCGAAGCGGACTGCGAGCTGCACTTCATGTCGTTCGCCTTCGACGGCGCCCATGAGCGCTGGCTGACCACGCTGACCCACGGTGCGCGCCTGCTGATCCGGGACGACAGCCTGTGGACCGCCGAGCAGACCTACAACGCGATGCACCGGCACGGCGTGACCGTGGCGGCGTTCCCGCCGGTCTACCTGCAGCAGTTGGCCGAACACGCCGAGCAGGACGGCAACCCGCCGCCGGTGCGCATCTACTGCTTCGGCGGCGACGCGGTGCCGGTGGCGAGCTTCGAACTGGCCAAGCGCGCGCTCAAGCCGCAGTACATCATCAACGGCTACGGCCCGACCGAAACCGTGGTCACGCCGCTGATCTGGAAGGCCGGCGCGCAGGATGTGTGCGGGGCGGCGTACGCGCCGATCGGCAGCGTGGTCGGTGAGCGCAGCGGGTATGTGCTCGACAGCGACCTCAACCGCTTGCCGGTCGGGGTGGCGGGCGAACTGTACCTGGGCGGCGCGTTGGCCCGGGGTTACCTGGGACGCGCCGGCGGCACCGCCGAGCGCTTCGTGGCCAACCCGTTCAGCGCCGACGGCAGCCGTCTGTACCGCACCGGCGACCTGGTGCGCCAACGGGCGGACGGCACCGTCGACTACCTGGGCCGGATCGACCATCAGGTGAAGATCCGCGGTTTCCGCATCGAGCTGGGTGAGGTCGAGGCGCGGCTCAAGCAACTGCCGGGCGTGCGCGACGCCGCCGTGGTGGCCCGCGAAGGCGCCGGCGGCAAGCAATTGCTCGGCTATGTGCTGGCCGCCGCCGATGCACCGGCGGACGGTTTGTGCGAACGCCTGCGCGAACAGCTCAAGGCCAGCCTGCCGGACTACATGGTGCCTGCGCACCTGATGCTGCTCGAACGCATGCCGCTCACCCCGAACGGCAAGCTCGACCGCAAGGCATTGCCGGATCCTGGCGCCGAACAGCGTCAGGACTACGTGGCGCCGCGCACCGAGCTGGAAAAGGCCTTGGCGGGCATCTGGCAGGACGTGCTGAAGATCGAACGCGTCGGCCTGACCGACAACTTCTTCGAGCTGGGCGGCGATTCGATCCTGAGCCTGCAAGTGGTGGCGCGCAGCCGCGTGCTGAAGGCCCAGGGCCTGAGCCTGAAGCTGCGCGACCTGATGCAGAAGCCGAGCATCGCGGAACTGGTGGCCAGCGTTCAGGGCAGCGCCGAAAAGGCCTCCGGGCTGCTGGCGATGAACGCCGAGGTCAAGGGCGGGGCGCCGCTGTTCTGCATTCACGCAGGCTTCGGCACGGTGTTCGACTACGAGCCGTTGGCCCGTCGTCTGGGCGGTCGGCGCCAGGTGCTGGCGATCCAGTCGCGGATGCTGCTGGACCCGGCCTTCAGCGATGTGTCGCTGGAGCGCATGGCCAGCGACTACGTGGCGCAGATCCGCGCGAAGCAGCCGCAGGGGCCGTATCACCTGTTGGGCTGGTCGCTGGGCGGGACGCTGGCGATGCTGATGGCCGCGCAGTTGGAGCAGGCCGGCCAGCAGGTCGAGTTCGTCGGCCTGGTGGACAGCTTCGTGCCGTCGGCGGCCGTGAACGCCGGGGCGGTGGACGACTGGCAGGCCGACCTGCGCGACTTCCTGCGGGTGACCCTGCCGCAGGCGGCTGCGGGCGCGGCCATCGACGGCGAAGAGTCGGCGCAGGCGGTGCGGGCGGTGTTCGAGGCCGCCCTGGGGGCCGAGCGTGGGGCATCGACCTACGTGGCCCTGGGCGCCGATGAACTGGCCCATGTGTTCAGCGTCGCGCGCCGGCTCAAGCGCTTGTCGCTGGAGCTGGAGCGCTGCCCGCCGCTGGCCGTCTCGCCGGTGTGCTGGTGGACGCTGGGCCGGGAAGAGGAGGCCATGGAGCTGGCGGCGCAACTGCAGCAGCCGGGCATGGGCGGGGAATGGCTCGATTGCGGGCACTTCGAGATCCCGCGCCATGAAACTTTCCTGTCGGAGGCTGAAGAAATGCTCGGCGAGATCGTTGAACCTGTAGTCATGTCCTGAAACCTGTCCTGAAACCGGAAACACCGAACGGGCGCCCATGGCGCCCGTTCGGTTTGGAGAATTGAATGTCGTTGAATCCTGATATCGCCGCGTTCCTGCAACTGGTCGGCAACGGCCGGGCCAGCGGCAAGCGCGTGGGCATGCATGAGCTGACCCCGGAGCAGGCCCGTGAGCAGTTCGATCAATCGTCGCTGCTGATGGACGCCGGCGGCGAAGACCTCGCCGTCGTCGACGAGCTGCGCTTGCCGGTGCGCGACGGCGCGCTGCTGGATGCGCGGATCTACAGCGATAAACCGCTGCAGCCGGCGGCGAAGCGCCCGGCGCTGTTGTACTTCCATGGCGGCGGCTACGTGGTCGGCAGTCTCGATTCCCACGATTCGCTGTGCCGGGCCTTGGCGTCGATGGCCGGTTGCGTGGTGCTGTCGGTGGCTTACCGGCTGGCGCCGGCGTTCCGTTTCCCGACCGCCGCCGACGATGCGCGGGACGCCTGGGACTGGCTGGTGGGCAGCGCCCAGGACCTGGGCATCGACACCGCCCGCCTGGCGATCGCCGGCGACAGCGTCGGCGGCAGCCTGGCGACGGTGCTGGCCGCGCAACTGACCCAGGCGCCGGTGCGGCCCCTGTTGCAGGTGCTGATCTATCCGGTCACCGACGCCAGCCGCAGCACGCCGACCATCGAGCGTTACGCCGAGGGCTATCTGCTGGAGAAGGCGTCCCTGGAGTGGTTCTACAGCCATTACCAGCGCAGCGCCGAAGACCGCCTCGACCCGCGCTTCTCGCCGCTTTTGGGCGAGCCGTCGGCGCAGGTGGCGCCGGTGCTGCTGGTGTTGGCCGAATGCGATCCGCTGCACGACGAGGGCGTGGCGTATGCCCGTCATCTGCAGGCGGCGGGGGTGGCGGTGGAGCTGAAGGTCTACGAGGGCATGACCCACGACTTCATGCGCATGGGCGCGATCGTCGATGAGGCCGAAGAGGCGCAGCAGCACATCGCCGAGCGGTTGAGGGCGGTATTCGGCCTGTAGGCTGCATGTTGAGGGACGGAGAAGGCCGCTGACAGCGGCCTTTTTTGTGGGCGGGGCTTTTGTGGCCGGTGGAATCGCAGACAGCAAAACGCCGGCAGATGCCGGCGTTTTGCATGACGCGGGACGTGTTACCAGTTGTAGGTCACGTCGGCGGTCATGGTGCGGCCTTCGCCGTAGTAGCAGTCCAGCGTGCTGTTGCAGCTGGCGACGTATTTCTCGTCGGTGAGGTTTTCCAGGTTCATCTTCACTTTCACGCCTTTGATGTGCAGCGGCGATTTTTCCAGGTCGTAGGAGACCATGGCGTCATACACGGTGTACGACGGGATCTGGAAGGAGTCCTCTTCGTAGTCCGAGCCGTAGCTGCTGCGCACGTAGCGGGTGCCCAGGCCCATGCCCAGACCGGCCAGCGAGGTGGAGAGGTCGAAGTCGTAGTTGATCCAGGCCGACGCGGTCAGCGGCGGGCTCATGGCCAGGGTGCGGCCTTCGCGGCCGTCGTTCACGCTGCGCCATTTGATCTGGTTGCGCGACACGGACGCCAGCACGCGCACGTTCTGGGTCACGTTGACCTTGCCTTCCAGCTCAACGCCGCGCGAACGCACCGAACCGCTCTGGATGCTGAAGCCAGGGTTGAGCAGGTCGTTGGTGAGCATGTTGTTCTGGTCGATCTGGTACGCCGACAGCTGGATGAAGCCGTCGATGGACTTCGGCTCGTACTTGATGCCGACTTCGTACTGCTTGCCCTCGGTCGGTTCGAACCCGCGGCCGTTGAGGTCGGCGCCGGTCTGCGGCAGGAACGACTCGGCGTAGCTCACGTACGGCGTCATGCCGTTCTCGAATTCGTAGCCGAAGCCGGCGCGGCCGGTGAACTTCTCGTCCTTGATGTTGGAACGGTTGCCGCCCAGCGGCTCCTTGTTGATGGTCTCGGCCCAGTCGTAGCGGCCGCCCAGGGTCAGGAACCACTGGTTCCAGCGCATCTGGTCCTGGGTGTACAGGCCGGTCTGCTTGACGGTGTTGTCCCACTTGTACGGCTGGCGGAAGTTGAACTGGCTGCCGTAGACCGGGTTGTACAGGTCGATGGCGGGGCCGGTGCGGTCGTAGCGGCCGAGGAACTTGGAGTTGAAGTGGTAGTAGTCCACGCCCAGCAGCAGGGTGTGGTCCACGTCGCCGGTCTTGAACTTGGCCTGGGCGATGTTATCGATGCCGTAGACCGTGTTGTGCTGGGCCCAGTCCACGCCGTAGCGGGTCTGGTAGCTGCCGTCATTGATGCCGGTGTTGGGGTTGGGCAGGAACGAGTAGCCGTGCAGCGGCGCGACGTAGCGGTCGTTGAGGTCGGCGTAGCGGGCGTTCTGCTTGAGGGTCCAGACGTCGTTGAGCTCGTGGGCCAGCTCGTAGCCGACCACGAACTGCTCGCGGTCGTACTTGTTCAGGCCCGGCTCGCCGAGGAACAGGCTGCGGCTGATGCGGCCGTTCGCGCTGCGGTGCACGGTGCCGTCGGCCGGCAGGCCTTGCGCCTCGGGGGTGTCGCGGTCTTTCTGGTACTGGCCGTAGACGGTGAGGCTGGTGCTGTCGTTCGGCAGCCAGGTCAGGCTCGGCGCGAGCAGCATGCGGTTCTGGTCGGCGTGGTCGATCTGCGAGTTGCTGTCGTTGATCACGCCGGTGAGGCGGTAGAGGAACTCGCCCTGGTCGTCGATCGGGCCGCCGAGGTCGAAGGCGCCGTATTTGCGGTCATAGCTGCCGCCGCCGATGATCACTTCGTGCAGCGGCGTGGCGGTCGGGCGCTTGCCGACCATGTTGACGATGCCGCCGGGCTGGTTCTGGCCGTACAGCACCGACGCCGGGCCCTTGAGCACTTCGATGCGCTCCAGGGTGTACGGGTCGATCTGCAGCGAGCCGCCGGTGCTGCCGCCGCCGTAGGGCAGGTGCAGGCCGTCGAGGTACAGCGGGGTCGGCGAGAAGCCGCGGGAGGTCGGTTCGTCGAAGATCTTCACCCGGTCGGAGAAGCCGCCGCCGGTCATGCCCGCGGTGTAGCGCAGGGCCTCGGTGACCGACTGCGAGCCGCGCATCTTGATCTCGTCCTGGGTGACGACGTTGATGGTCTGCGGGATCTCGTTGAGCGGAGTGTCGGTCTTGGTGCCGGTGGCGCTGCGCTTGGCCACGATCCCGTCGACCGGGCCCCAGGCCGATTCCTGTGCGGCGGTGATGCTGGTCGGCGCCAGGTCCAGGCTGGCGCCGCTGCTGCGCACGCGCAACGCGACGCTGTTGCCCTGGACGCTGTAGGCGATGTCCGTGCCTTGCAGCAGTTGCGCCATGGCGGCGGTCGGTTCCAGGTTGCCGCTGACGGCGGTGCTGCGCAGGCCGCTGACTTCGTCCGGGCTGTAGAGCACTTGCAGGTTGGTCTGGCGGCCGAATTCCTGCAAGGCGCTTCCCAGCGACTGGGCAGGAATGTCGATCGCCACGGCGGCGGCCTGGGCCATGCCGGCCATCGGCAGGGTCATGGCCAGCGCGCAAAGTGCCGGAAGCGTCGGGCGGAAGGAGCGGCGGATCAGCAGAGCCTTGGCGAGCGGGTGGAGTCCGTGCGGTGCGGGCATTGTTCTTCTACTCTTCAAAGTGTTGACTGAGAACTATTTCTATTAACTGTAAGTAAGACGTTGAGCCTCCGGAAAACCGGAAAGGCTCAACGCACTTTTTTTACGAATGTTTCACAGTCAGGCGGGTTGCGGCTCGGTGGCCACTTTGCCGGCGTTCATGCGCACCAGTTGGTCGGCGATGTCGAAGTAACGGTCGTCGTGGGAGATGACGATGATGGTCTTGCCCAGGCGCTTCAGGTCCGGCAGCAGTTCCGTGTAGAAGATCCGGCGGAAGGTCGGGTCCTGGTCGGCGGCCCACTCGTCGAACACCAGCACCGGACGCTCTTCGAGCCAGGCGTTGATCAGCGCCAGGCGCTTGCGCTGGCCGGTGGACAGGTCGGTGGTGGTGAACGAGCCGTCGCGCACGCTGACCTTGTGGGCGATCTCCAGGCGCTGCAGGTATTTGTTGGCGTCGTCGGGAATGTGCGTGTCGCCCTGCACCACATCGTCGAACAGGTAGTAGTCGGCGAAGATGGTGGTGAACAGTTGGCGGTAGTCGTCGCGGGTGAGGGCGGTGACCGGCTGGCCGTTGAGGCGGATCTCGCCTTGCTGCGGCGCGTACAGGCCCAGCAGCAGCTTGATCAGCGTGGTCTTGCCGCAGCCGTTCTCGCCGACGATGAAGATGATGTCGCCCTGTTCGATCTTCAGGTTCACGGGGCCCAGGCGGAACGGCGCGGCGCCTTCCACGGTGGGGAAGCTGTACGACACGTCGGACAGTTCCAGGCTGTGCACCGGCGTCTTGCGGTTGCCTTGGTCGCTGAGCAGCAGGTGCGGCTCCGGCGAGGAGAACTGCTCGGACAGTTCGGCGATGCGGCGGAACGCGATCTGCGCGCGGCTGACGATCGGCAAGGTGCCGATGATGTGCTCCAGCGGGCCTTTCATGTACAGCAGCACCAGCACGAAGCCGCTCATCACCGCCTTGTCGGCGCTCGGCCACAGCGATTGCAGGGCCAGCGCCAGGCCGATCACCACGAAGAACAGCATCGAGCCCAGGGTCTTGGCGACCACGAAGATGTTCACCGAGCGCACCTGGGTGTCGCAGATGCGGTCGGCGGTGGCCTCGATGCCGGAAACGAACATGCGGTGCCGGCGCGGGCGGTGGATGCGCAGTTCCTTGGCGCCTTCGGCGACGGCGTTGTAGTGCTTCTGCAGCTCGTCCTCGTGGTCGCGGGCCTTCATGAAGCCCTGCATGCCGCGCCCGCGGGCGATGTACTGGATGACGGTGCCGATCAGGATCGCCGCCGCCATCAACAGGAACATCGGCCACGACAGCATCGCCAGGTAGCCCATGCAGCCGAGGGTGACGGTCAGGGAAATGGCCAGCGGCGCGAAGGCGAAGGCGAAGTCGCTGATGGTGTCGACGTCGTGGGTCAGCACCGGGATCAGGCGGTGGCTGCGGTAGCGTTCGATCTGCTCGATGGGCGCCGACAGCACCTTTTCGCCCAGCTCTTTGCGCAGCTTGGCGATGATGTGCTGGCCGACGAAGTTGGTGCCGATGTCGGAGAAGATCGAGCTGGCCAGCGCCAGCAGGCACAGGCCGGCGAAGGCGGCGACCACGGTGCTGGTCAGGCCGCCTTCGTCGTGCAGGGCGCCGTTGATCGTCGCCAGCAGGGCGGTGACGCTCAGGCCGCCGACCATGCCGAGCAGGATCGAGCCGGCGACGATCAGCCGAAAGGGTTTGAGCAGGGCGAACAATTCATTGATCACCCCGCGTGTTGGTTTGCTCATGGAGGTTCCCTGCTTGAAAAAGCGGCGAAGGCCGACAGCGGTGGCGGCTTCGCCTGGGTGACGTAGAAGAGGGCGGGGGCGCGCCGCAACGGATCGCGCCCACCTGTAGAACGACTGGAGGGAGGGTTAATTTAGCGGTGCTGCGGGCTCACAGGTCCCGGGCGACGCGGAAGCCGATCCAGTCGCCGCGCTCGGTCGGCACCAGCGCGTTGCGGTTGCCGGAGCGGGAGAACACCGGCGCTTCGCCCCAGTCGTTGCCGCGGATGCGCTTGAATTCGCACTTGCCGGTCTGCCAGGCGCTGCCGTCGTTCGGTGCGCCGACGTAGTTCTCGTTGTAGCAGTCGGCGGTCCACTCGTAGACGTTGCCGTGCATGTCGTACACGCCGAAGGCGTTGGCCGGGAAGCTGCCGGCCGGGGCGGTGAAGTTGTAGCCGTCCGCCGCGCCGTAGGTGTTGGCGTGCTTGGCGATGCTGTATTCCTTGCCTTCATCGAACGGGAACGGGAACGGTCCTGCGGTGCCGCCGCGGGCGGCGTATTCGCGCAGGGACTCGCTGACCAGGCGGTACTGCTTGCCGGTCTTCTTCGACAGCCACGCCACGTAGGCGTTGGCCTCGGCGAAGTCCATGCACACCGCCGGGTGGCGGTCGGTGTACTGCTTGCGCGGGTCGCTGCCTGCGTAGTCCGGAATCCCGGCCTTGCATGCGCGGCCCGGGCGGTCGTCGCCGTCGGGCATGCGGTAGCCGGTCTCTTGGAGGTAGGCGAACCATTCGCCCTTGAGCACCTGGAAGCGGCTGATGGCCAGCGGCTTGGCGAACGTCACCTCGTGCATCGGGCCTTCGTCGGGTTCGCGGCCGACCTCATCGTCCGGGGTGCCCATGGTGAAAGTGCCGGTGGGCAGCACGACCATTTCCGGGCAGTCCTTGCAGTCCTTGAACACCTTGCCCGGCGCCGGCGGGGTGGCGGCTTGGGCGGCGCCCGGCAGGAGGGCGGCGGCCAGGGCGGTCAGCGCCAGGGCCGGCAGGGCCTTCAGGGAAAAACGTCGCGGTTCGCGGTTCATTTCATGCCTCTCAAAAAAGGAAATCGCCAAAAGGAAGCGGGAAGGGCGGGGTCACAGGGCCCGGTCGAGCACGGCCAGCAGGCGGTCGATCTGCGCCTCGTCGTTGAGCAGCCCCGGCGCGGTGCGGATCACCGGGCCCACGTCACGGTGCACGGCGTCGGCCACCACCCGGTTGGCCATCAGGTGCGCGGCGACCTTGTCGCTGTCCTTGCCCTTGACCCGGAAGAAGGTGAAGCCGGCGGAGAACGCCGGGCTCAGCGGCGTGACCAGTTCGATCTGCGGCCGCTGCAGCAGGCGTTGCTTGAGGTAGCTGTTGAGGGCGTGGATGCGCGCCTGCACATCGGCCTTGCCCAGCCGCAGGTGCAGCTTGAACGCCTCGCTCAAGGCCCAGCGGTGCTCGAAGGCGTGGAAGCCGCCGGGGGTCATGGTGGTGGAGAAATGCTCGGCTTCGGAAAACGTCGGAATGATCGGGGTGACGTACTTCACCTCCGGCGTGCGGCTGACCACGATCCCGGTGCCGCGCGGGCCGAACATCCACTTGTGGGTGCCGGCGATGAAGAAGTCGCAGTTCATCGCCGGGAAGCTCAGGTCTTCCACGCCGAAGCCGTGCACGCCGTCCACCACGTAAACGATGCGGTCGGCCTCGCTGCGGCCACGGTTGTGCTTGTCGACGAGGGCGCCGATGTCGGCCAGCGGCAGTTTCACGCCGCTGCCCGAGTGCACCCAGCACATGCCCAGCACGCGGGTTTCGGGGCGGATGCTGCGGTCGATGGTGGCCAGCAGCTGTGCCTTGTCGATTTTCTGCGGGTCGTCGAACAGGCGGATCTTGCGCACCCGGGTGCCTTCGCGCTCGGTGCGCAGCTCAAGGATGGTGTGGGTGGCGTAATGCTCGTGTTCGGTGGTGAGGATCTCCTGGTCGGCGCGCACCCGCACGCCGCCGTAGATCATCGCCAGCCCCTGGGTGGTGCTGCCGGTCAGGGCGATCTGCCGGGCGTCGGCCTGCACGTACTTGCCGGCCCAGGCACGGACTTCTTCCTCGCGCTGCTCGGTGACGCCCAGGTCCCAGTCCATCGACAGGCCGGGGTTCTTGTCGATCGCCGCCCGGTGCAGGGCGATGGCATCGCGCACCGGGCGCGGGTGGGTGGTCACCAGAAAGTTGGAGAAGTGCAGGTAATCCGGATCCTGGTCGAACAGCTGCCGCAACTGCGTCCACTTGTCACCCAATGTCGGTGCCGATGCCGGCGACTGGGCAGCGGCGGCCAGTTCCGGCAGGCCGGCGCCCAGCGGCAGTGCGGCGGCCAGCAGCCCGGCCTGTTTCAGGAATTCGCGACGGTTGCTCATGGCTTGGCGGCTTCCCGGTTCTGGGCCAGCGCAGGCCTGGCGGATTTCTCGACCTGATCCCACACCCGCAGGAAGTTGCCGCCCCACAGTTTGGCGATGTCCGCCTCGGAGTAGCCGCGCGACAGCAGTTCGGCGGTCACGTTGCGGATCTCGCCGACGTTCTCCCAGCCTTTGACGCCGCCGCCCTCGTTGAAGTCGGAACTGATGCCGACGTGGTCGATGCCGATCTTGCGCACGGTGTAGTCGATGGCGTCGCCCAGATCCTTGAGGCTGGCCTTGGGTTCCTCTTCGAGGATCGCGTAGAGCTGGCCGGCGTACTCGCCGAAGCGTTGTTCGGGCCACGCGGCGATGATCGGGTCGCCCGGCATCAGGGCCACGGCCAGGTTCGGCAGCGGCGGCAGGTCGAAGCGCTTGCGCAGTTCGTTGAGCTTGTCCTGGGTCTGCTGGGTCAGCGGGCGCAGGTACTGCGAGAAGCCGACGATCTGCACCACGCCGCCGCTGTTCTTGATCAGTTGCAGTTCCTTGTCGCTGAGGTTGCGCGGAATGTCGACCATGGCCCGCGGCGCCGAGTGCGACGCCACCAGCGGCGTACGGCTCAGTTGGGCGACCTGTTCCAGGGCCTTGGTGGACATTTGCGAGACGTCGATGATCACGCCCAGGTCGTTCAGGCGCTTGACCGCCTGCTTGCCCAGGTCCGAGAGGCCGTCGAGGGCGTCGGGCGAGTCGTTGAAGAACGGCAGCGGCCGCGAGGAGTCGGCCCAGTCGTTGTTGCCGATGTAGCTGAAGCCGAACATGCGCATGCCGCGGGCGGTCCACAGGTCCAGCTGGTTCAGGTCGTGGCCCAGCGGGTAGGCGTTGAGCATGCTGATGAAGATCGCGAACTTGCCTTCGCCGTGCAGGCGGCGGAAATCGTTGGCGGTGTAGGCGATGCCGACCTGGTTGGGGAAGTCGCGCACCATGCCGGAAATGATCTTGTAGCGGATTTCCTGCTGGTTGCGCGCCTCGTCGACGAAGCCGGCGGTGGGGCGGTGCGGGGCGTTGGCGCCGTTCCAGATCTCCGGCCAGCCGAAGATGGTCAGCGCCGCGCCCGACAGCCGCCCGCGGTTGGCCTTGACCAGGTCGAACTGCTCGCTGCCGTCCTTGTCGATCTCGTTGCCGGTGGTGCCGAAGCTCTGGGTGATGGTGATGTGGCTGTCGAACGACAGCATGTGCTCGTGCAGCGCCTCGGCCTGTTGCATCACTTTGTGCGGGTAGCCGGGATTGTCCTTGAATAAAGTGTCCCAGACCGCGAAGCCGGCGCCGGCGGCGACCGCCAGGGCCAGCGGCAGGCCGATGAAAAGAGCCTTTTTCGAACGTGGTTTTGTCATTGCCGTCTCAGTCAGGTTCGCTGTCGGGATGCAGGCGCAGAGGCCTTCGCTATCTGGGAAGAACGAGCGGTCGGCGACGGAATTTAGGCTGGCCGGCGAAGTGCCCGGCGCGGTGGGCCTTATGGGAGCGAGCCTGCTCGCGATGAGGGTCTGTCGGTGACATCGAGGTGGCTGATGCATCGCCATCGCGAGCAGGCTCGCTCCCACAGGGGGGGGAGGTGCGGCGGCCCATTCGCGCGCGCACCGTAAATTTGTCCGCGCAGCAAACGTTCTTGCTGGGATAAGGCCTGCTTCAAGGCTGACACAGGTAGGGCAATGAGAATTTCTCGACGATGGTTCATGGCAGGCCTGGCGCTGACCGGCGCTGCCGTACCGGCGGCCTATTTCGGGCATCGCGAATGGACGAAGCCGGATCCGACGGTCACCCCCGGCGAGGCGTCGTTCGACGTGGCCGACGTGGCCGGGCAGCGTCTGGCCAATGCGCTGCGCGGGGTCTGGAAGATCCGTTTCACGGGGGCCGACGCCGGCCTCGAAGGGTTGCCGCCCAAGGGGCTCGAAGTGTTTCTGGACATCGGTCAGAAAGGCCGGGGTGTGTGCGGCTTTCTCGACACCCCGGAGCGTCTGCGCTCGGATGAAACACCCCGTTACCGAATTCTCGGCGACCTGGCCGGGGCTGACGCCTCGACGCTCAGTTGGCGCCTGATCGGCGCGGGCGGGCGGGTCGATTATGAACTGAACATGGTGCTCGACGAGGTCTGGGCCGATTTCGGCAATGCCGGCAGCGGCAGCCTCAGCGGCACGGTGCAGCGGCTGGACCGTTCGCTGGCGCTGCCGGCCCAGGATCACCGCTTCATCGCGGTCAAGTGCCTGTTCCCGGAGGCGCGCCAGCGCACGCCGCTGAACCCGACGCTGCTGGCCTGGCTGGTGTCGCCTGAGCATCGCCTGTTCCATCAGGTCTGGCATGCGACCCGGGATAAGTGGCACACCTTGTCCGAGGACAAGCGCAACGCCCTGCGCGGCCTCGGCTGGCAGCCCGGCCCGCGCGACCAGGAGCGTGACGCCCGTGGTCCGCGCAAGGACCGCAACGGCTCGGGGATCGATTTCTTCTTCATGCACCGGCACATGCTCGGCACGGCCCGCTCCATGCAGGACCTGCCGTCATGGGCATTTTTCCCGTTGCCGCAGCCGGAGCTGGTGCGTGACCGCCAGGGCTTCGCCCGCTACTTCGACAACCACGACGGCACCGCGCTGCCGCCGACCTGGCTGGCCGAAGGCGACGACGAGTACAGCCAGTGGGTCAGCGACATCAAGACGGCCGAGACGTACCAGAGCAATTTCGAGGTGTGGGAATCGCAGTACCGCGATCCGCAGTACCTGTCGAAGCTGACCCTGGGGCAGTTGGGCTCGGAGATGGAACTGGGCCTGCACGACTGGCTGCACATGCGCTGGGCCTCGGTGCCGCGGGATCCGTCCAACGGTCAGCCGGTGCCGCTGGCCCGGGACCTGGACGACTTCGCCGCCCGCTGGTTCGCGCCGGAGAACGATTTCCTCGGCGATCCGTTCTCTTCCCATGTGAACCCGGTGTTCTGGCATTTCCACGGTTGGATCGACGACCGGGTCGAGGACTGGTTCCGCGCCCACGAGCGCTTCCATCCGGGCCAGGTCGAGCGGCTTGAGGTCAACGGCGTGCAGTGGTTTGCGCAAGGGCGTTGGGTCGAGGTGGCCGATCCGTGGCTGGGGCCGACCACCCATGGCTGCAGCACCACGCCGGGGCTGCAGGTGGGCAAGTCGGTGGAGATGGATCCGGAGACCATGAAACTGGCGCTGCGCATCACTTTCGGCGAAGACGAGAAGAAGCTCGCCGAACTGTTCCGGCGCGTGCCGCAGCGGCCGTGGTATGCGCGCAACCTGAAGGCCAAGCAGAGCCAGGCCTGACCCGCGCGTCACCGTCGGCATCGCAGATGTCGGCAGTGCCGGCCTCATCGCCAGCAGGCTGGCTCCCACAGGGTTTTGTGGTGTGCATGGCATTTGTGGCTTGCCTCGGATCCCTTGTGGGAGCCAGCCTGCTGGCGATGGCGGTGGAGCAGGCAACAGAGATGCCGACAGTTCGGGCCTCATCGCTAGCAAGCTAGCTCCCACAGGTTTTTGGGGTGTGCAGTGCATTTGTGGCTGCCCCGGATCCCTTGTGGGAGCCAGCCTGCTGGCGATGGCGATGGCGGTGGAACAGGCAACAGAGATGCCGACAGTTCGGGCCTCATCGCTAGCAAGCTAGCTCCCACAGGTTTTTTGGGTGTGCAGGGCATTTGTGGCTGCCCCGGATCCCACAGGAGTTACAGCGCCCGCCACCCGCCTCCGAGCGCCTTGTACAGGGCAATGCTCGCCTGTAGTCGCGACAGCCGCAGTTGCACGTTCGAATCCTGGGCCGCGTACAGGGTGCGCTGGGTCTCCAGCACTGTCAGCAGATCCTCGGCGCCGGCCTGGTAGCGGCTCTGGGCGATGTTGAACGCGGTCTGGGCCTGGTTCAGTTCTTCGGTCTGCCACTGGCGCTGTTCGTCGAGCCCCCGAATGCTGTTGAGGGCTTTTTCGACGTCGGCAAAACCGCTGACGATCGCGCCGCGGTAGGTTTCCAGCAGTTCTTCCTGGCGGGCCGTGGCCTTGTCGCGCTCGGCGCCCAGGCGGCCGTTGTTGAAGATCGGCGCCACCAGCCCGGCGGTCAGGTTGTAGAAGGGGCTGCGAACCAGGTTGCTGAACCGGTTGGCGCCCGAGCCGAGCTGGGCGGTCAGGGTGACGGTGGGCAGCATGGCGGCGCGGGCCACTTTCACGTCGGCTTCGGCGGCGGCCAGTTGCGCTTCGGCGCGGGCGATGTCGGGACGGCGGCTGAGCAGGTCGCTGGGGACGCCGGCCGCGATGGTCGGCCAGGTCAGCCGGTCGAACGGTTCCGGCGACGGCGCCAGCGCCTGCACGGGTTGGCCGAGCAGGACGGCGAGGCTGATCAGCGCTTCCTGGGCCTGTTGCTGCACCAGGGGCACCTGACGCTCCTGGGCGGCCACCAGGCTTTTTTGCTGGGCCAGTTCCAGGGCGGTGGCCGAGCCTGCGTCGAAGCGGGTCTGCACCAGCTTCAGCACGCTGCGGGCGTTGGTCAGGTTCAGTTCGGCGATGCGGCTGCGTTCGCCCAGGGACAGGGCCTGCGCGTAGGTGTCGGCGACGTTGCCCAGCAGCGTCAGCTCGACGGTCGCCCGGTCGAACTCGCTGGCTTGCAGGCTGAACCGTGCGCTGTCCCGGGAGGCGCGCTTGCCGCCCCAGAAATCGATCTCGTAGCTGGCGCTCAGGTTGGCGTCGAAGTAGTCCACAGCCTTGTTGCTGTTGTCGGCGTCGAGCTGGCTGTAGCCGTTGCCGCGCAGCAGCTTCTGCCGGTTGGCGTTGGCCCCGGCCTTGATCTCGGGCAACTGCGAGCCGCCGGCGATCACCGTGGCGGCACGGGCCTGACGCACCCGGGCCATGGCGGCGGCCAGGTCGTGGCTGCCGAGCCGGGCCTGTTCGATCAGACGGTCCAGCTCGGGGCTGCCGAATTGCGTCCACCACTGCGCGTCGTGGCGGGCGGTGGCATCGGAGTGGGGCGATTGCCAGGCGGCAGGCGGTTGCAGGCCGCTGTCCGGACGCTGGACGGGGCTGGAGCAGGCGCTGAGCATCAGGCACACGGTCAACAGGCTGAGGCGTGGTTTCATCAAGCGATCATTCACTGGTAAGGGCCGTGACCGGATCGAGCCGGGCGGCTTTGCGGGCGGGCATGAAGCCGAAGACGACACCGGTCACGAGGGCGCAGCCGAAGGCGCCCAGCACCGCCATCAGGGAAAACGCGACGGCGACTTCGCTGAGGATCAGCACGCCGCCGATGATCAGCGCCAGGGCGATCCCGGCGAGGCCGCCGACCACCGACAGCATCACCGCCTCGGTGAGGAACTGGCGCAGGATGTCGCGCTGGCGGGCGCCGGTGGCCATGCGGATGCCGATCTCGCGGGTCCGTTCGCGCACGGTCATGAGCATGATGTTCATCACGCCGATGCCGCCCACCAGCAGCGAGATCGCCGCGATCGAGCCGAGCATCAGCGACAGGGTGTTCTGCGTGCGGGCCTCGGCCTGGATCATCGCGGCGTTGTTGGTCAGCTCGAAGTCCTTCTTGCCGTTGTGCAGGCGCAGCATCAGTTGCTCGATGGCGTGCTCCGCTTCCTTGACCTTGCGCGCGTCGGCGGCGGCGATGGCCACGTATTCCGGATTGCGCGTGCCGAACAGCCGGACGCTGGCGGCGGAGTAGGGGATGGCGATGCGGTCGTCGCTGTCCTGGTCGCCGGAGCTGGCGCCCTTTTCCTGGAGCACGCCGACCACCTGGAACGGCACGTTCTCGATCAGGATGTACTGGCCCAGCGGGTTGGCGACATCCTTGAGCAGCTTGTCGCGCACCTTCTTGCCGATCACCGCGACGGCCGTGGCGTTGCGTTCGTCGGCCTCGGTGAAGTAACTGCCCTCGACCACCGGCCAGTTGAAGATCGCCGGGAAGTTGGTGTCGTTGCCGCCGACATAGCTCAGGTGGTCGACGTTGCCGAAGCGCACCCCGGCCTCGGCGCCGTTGACCGGCATGATGCGTTTGACCTGCGGCAGGCTGGCCAGCGCCGCGACGTCGTCCAGGGTGACGATGCCGGGCGGCGTGCGCGGGTTGGGGGCCGAGCCGCTGAGGTAAATGATGTTGGAGCCGAACGCGCCCATCTGCGCCATCACCTGGCGCTTGCTGCCTTCGCCGACCGCCAGCATCACCACCACCGAGGCCACGCCGATGATGATGCCGAGCAGGGTCAGGGCGGTGCGGAAGCGGTTGATCCACATCACCCGCCAAGCGGCGTGCAGGGCGTCCACCAGTTCGCCTTTCCAGGCGCCGTTGGCTTGCGCGCCTTCGGCCAGGCGCTTGCGCAGGTCCACCGCCTGCAGGGCGCCGGGGTTGGCGGCGGCCTGGACGGCGGGGTCGTCGGCGGCGCTGTCACTGATGATCAGGCCGTCACGGACTTCGATGATGCGCTTGGCCCGGGCCGCGACTTCGCGGTCGTGGGTGATGAGGATCACCACGTGGCCCTGGCCCGCCAGTTCATCGAGCAGCGCCATGACTTCCTTGCCGCTGTGGCTGTCGAGGGCGCCGGTGGGTTCGTCGGCAAGGATGATGTGGCCGCCGTTCATCAGGGCGCGGGCGATGGACACCCGCTGCTGCTGGCCGCCGGAGAGCTGGTGCGGACGGTTGCCGGTGCGCGAGGCCAGGCCGAGGCGGTCGAGCAGGGCGGCGGCGCGGGCGTGCCGCTCGGCCGCTGGCGTGCCGGCGTAGATCGCCGGCATCTCGACGTTTTCCTGGGCCGAGCCGGACGGGATCAGGTGATAGCCCTGGAACACGAAACCGAACGCTTCGCGGCGCAGCCAGGCCAGTTCGTCGCTGTCCAGGCCGGCGACGTTTTCGCCGGCGAAGCGGTATTCGCCGGACGTCGGCCGGTCGAGGCAGCCGAGGATGTTCATCAGCGTCGATTTGCCGGAGCCCGACGCACCGACGATGGCCACGAACTCGCCGGCGTGGATCGACAGGTCGATGCCGCGCAGCACGTGGACTTCAGGGGCGTCGCCGCCGCCGTAGGCCTTGCGGATGTCCCGCAGTTCGATCAGGGGCGTCTGCATTCAGCCTCCGTTGCCGTCGGCGGGGCCGATCAGCAGGTGATCGCCCTCGTTCAGGCCTTCCAGCACCTGCACGTTCAGGCGGTCGCTGATACCGGTGCGCACTTCGCGGGGCTGCACCTCGCCGTTGGCGGCGACCACCCGGGCGGTTTGCAGGCCGGCGGCGGCACTGCCCTGCAGGGCGGCGACCGGCGCGGTGAGCACGTCCTTCGCCTGGCCGGCGACAAAGAACACCTGGGTGGTCATCTCGGCCATCAGGGCGTTGTCGGCGTTGTCGACATCCAGCAGCACGGTGTAGAGCACCACCCGGGCGCTTCCGCTTTTGCTGGTGCTGGCGGGGCTGCCGCCGCCCTGGCTGGTCTGGTCCAGCGGCTTGGGCGGCACCGGCAGGATCTGCCGCACCGTGCTGCTCCAGCGCCGCTGGCCGCCGCTCAGGGTGGTGAAGTAGGCGCTCATGCCCGGTTTGACGTGGCCGATGTCGGCTTCCGAGACTTCGGCCCAGACCGTCATCGGCGACAGCTTGGCGATGCGCAGGATCAGCGGCGTCTGCTGCTGGGCGTTGAGGGTCTGGCCTTCGCGGGCGTCGAGGGCGACGACGGTGCCGGCCATCGGCGCGAAGATGCGCGTGTAGCCGAGTTCGGCCTGGTCGCTGCGCAGGCTGGCTTCGGCCTGGCGGATCTGTGCCTGGATCATGTCGATGCGCGCCTGGGTGGCCTTCAGCTCGGCGCGGGCGGTCTGCACGTCTTCTTCGCGGGTGGCGCCGCCGGCGGCGAGGTGCTGCTGGCGTTGGTGCTTCTGCTGCGCCAGTTCGTGCTGGGCCTTCTGTTCCTGCAGCTGCGCCTTGAGGTTCTCGATGGAGAAGCGCCCGGCGTCGAGCTTGGCCTTTTGCGTGGACGGGTCGATCTCCACCAGCAACTGACCTTCCTTGACCGTGTCGCCGACCTCCACATGGATCTTCTTGATCTGGCCCGAGGCCTGGGCGCCGACGTCCACGTAGCGTCGCGGCTGCAGGGTGCCCAGGGCGGTGACGCTGCTTTCGATGTCGCCGCGGGTGACTTGCACGGTGGCGAACTTGTCCCGGCCGGGGGGCAGCATCTGCCAGGCCGCATAGGCGGCGACGGGGATCAGACAAAGGGTGGCGAGCAGGGCGCGTCGGGCGGGGCGGGGACGTTTCATGCAGGGTTCCGGCCAGTGGGAATCGGCCCGTCGTTCACGGGGGTGCGCAGGATCGGGCACCGCTGAACACTGTCGCAGGGCGCGGCAGAGACGGGGAGCTGTCCTGTTAACGAGAGGTGGGCGAGGGAATTTAAGCGGGGACACACGATGTTACAGGTATAGGACGGGACTATTTGTCGGGCAACGTGAAACATCACTTTAAATCTATATGAGAATTACTATAAATTACGCGCCTCAAGCTGCCACTATCTTGCTAGCGCCCGTCGCGGGTTCCCGGATCAGTGTGCCCAAGGACAGAAACCGCACCGCTGCGGCGGGGAGCCATGTTGGAAAACTACTATCGCGAGCTGGTGAGTTTCCTGAATGCCAGACTCGGCAACCGTCAGGTCGCCGAAGATGTGGTGCATGACGCCTATGTGCGGGTGCTGGAGCGCTCCAGCGACACACCGATCGAGCAGCCCCGGGCCTTTCTCTACCGCACGGCCCTGAACCTGGTGATCGACGACCACCGGCGCAACGCCTTGCGTCAGGTCGAGTCCCTTGAGGTGCTCGACAGCGAAGAGCGCTATTTCACCCCGTCCCCCCACAGCACGCTCGACCACGGCCAGCGCCTGGAGATGCTCCAGCGTGCATTGGCGGAACTGCCGCCGCTGTGCCGCGACAGTTTCCTGCTGCGCAAGATCGAAGGCCTGTCGCACCCCGAGATCGCCGAGCACCTGGGCATTTCCAAGGCGCTGGTGGAAAAGCACATCGTCAACGCCATGAAGCACTGCCGGGTGCGCATCAAACAATGGGACGCCCATTGAGCCGCCGTCGTTAAATTTTATTTCACTGTCCTCGTTCCTACTCAACAGACGACCTGCTGTCCCGCTCGGGGCCGGCCGGTCACGTAGGCTCTTCCTCCCCGCTGCGTTGGGGTTCATCCAGAGGACACTGGAAATGACACAGGCAATTGCATCGCCCATCGTTCACGATCTGATCGGCGTCGGTTTCGGCCCTTCGAACCTGGCGCTGGCCATCGCTCTGCAAGAGCGCGGCCCGACCCAGGGCGAACTGGATGTGCTGTTCCTCGACAAGCAGGCCGACTACAGCTGGCACGGCAACACCCTGTCGACCCAGAGCGAGCTGCAGATCTCCTTCCTCAAGGACCTGGTGACCCTGCGCAACCCGACCAGCCCGTACTCGTTCGTCAACTACCTCAAGCAGCACGGGCGCCTGGTGGACTTCATCAACCTCGGCACCTTCTACCCGTGCCGCATGGAGTACAACGACTACCTGCGCTGGGTCGCCGGGCAGTTCACCGAGCAGAGCCGCTACGGCGAAGAAGTGCTGACCATCGAGCCGGTGCTGCACAACCAGCAGGTCGAAGCGCTGCGGGTGATCTCCCGTGACGTCCAGGGCCAGCAGTTCGTGCGCACCGCCCGCTCGGTGGTGGTCAGCGCCGGCGGCACGCCGCGCATTCCGGAGGCGTTCAAGGGCCTGAAGGGCGACGCCCGCGTGTTCCACCACTCCCAGTACCTGGCGCAGATGGCCAAGCAGCCGTGCGTCAACAACCAGCCGATGAGCATCGCGATCATCGGCGGCGGGCAGAGCGCGGCGGAAGCGTTCATCGACCTCAACGACTCCTTCCCGTCGGTGCAGGTGGACATGATCCTGCGCGGTTCGGCCCTGAAGCCGGCCGATGACAGCCCGTTCGTCAACGAAGTGTTCTCCCCGGAATTCACCGACCTGATCTTCCAGCAGAAGAGCAGCGAGCGTGAGCGTCTGGTCAACGAGTACCACAACACCAACTATTCGGTGGTGGACATCGACCTGATCGAACGCATCTACGGCATCTTCTACCGCCAGAAGGTCTCGGGCGTCGCCCGTCACATGTTCCGCACCCTGACCACCGTCGAGAAGGCTGTCGCCACCGACCGCGGCATCGAGCTGACCGTGCGCAACAACGCCACCGGCGAAGTCACCGTGCGCCACTACGACGCCGTGGTGCTGGCCACCGGTTACGAGCGCCAGTTGCACCGCCAGTTGCTGGCGCCGCTGGAAGAGTACCTGGGCGACTTCGAGGTCGACCGCAACTACCGCCTGATCACCGACGAGCGCTGCAAGGCCGGCCTGTACATGCAGGGCTTCTGCCAGGCCAGCCACGGCCTGAGCGACACGCTGCTGTCGGTGCTGCCGGTGCGGGCGGACGAGATCGCCGGTTCCCTGTATGAGCACGGCAAGCACCGCGGGCACAGCCGTTCGGTGGCGGACCTGCTGTTGGCGACCGCCAGCTAAGACGGCGGCGGCTTCAAGGCCGTCATCGCGAGCAGGCTCGCTCCCACAGGGGATCTCCAGCGGACACGGAAGGTGTGTCGAACGGCGATCCGGTGTGGGAGCGAGCCTGTTCGCGTTCGGCCCCCGGCAATCCCAACCTGAACCTTTCCTGAACCCTTCCTGAAAAGCGGTGACATTCCCCGTCACACTTTCCTTTGCGGGTTTACTCTCCAGATACCGGGGCGTAAGCTTCGCGCGTTTTCATCAATAGCGGAGACCCACAGTGGGTACTTGTTCGAGTGACAGTTGTCGGCCGGTCTCGGTAACCGGCAGATTCTCGGCAAGATAACGCGCATTCCCTGATGCCGTTGTCTCGCCGAACAGCGAGCGGCGGCATCCCGATCATGGCCGGTTGAGGCCATGTCCCGACGTCCTTCTCATCGACGCTGAACAGAGCGTGGCCGTGACCTTTGCGTCGCCGCCGCAGCCCTATCGACACGCCTGTCTTGGCTGACCGGCGTGCCAGGCCCTGCCTTGCCGGTGTTTCCGGCGGCCGGGGCGTGGACGTGCCTGCTCGACGGTTTCCCGGCTGACCAGAGGGGTAGCAGCCATGAAACTGACGCTCAAGGAATTCTTCGCAGGCTTCCTGCGGACCCGCCACATCGCCCGCCACTTCCGGCGCCTGGCGCTTTTGGAATCGATCAGCGACACCACGGTCAGCCGTGAAGTGCCGCCCAGCCTGGCCAACACCCTGGTGGACGCCGCCCACTGCGACAGCGGCGCGCTGCTGTCGTCGCTGGGCACCCACGCCGACGGCCTCACGGATTTCGAGGTCGATGCGCTGCGTGCGCAGCACGGCCTGAACGAAGTCGAGCACGAACAGCCGCTGCCGTGGTGGACGCACCTGTGGCACTGCTACAAGAACCCGTTCAACCTGCTGCTGACCCTGTTGGCGGTGATCTCGTGGCTGACCGAGGACCTGAAGGCGGCCATCGTGATCTTCTCGATGGTGGTGCTGTCGACCCTGCTGCGCTTCTGGCAGGAAAGCAAATCCAACCAGGCCGCCGACGCGCTCAAGGCCATGGTGAGCAACACCGCCACGGTGATCCGTCGGGATGCGCCGCGCATCGAATTGCCGATCAAGCAACTGGTGCCGGGCGACCTGATCGTGCTGTCGGCCGGCGACATGATCCCCGCCGACTGCCGGGTGCTCAGCGCCAAGGACCTGTTCGTCAGCCAGGCGGCGATGACCGGCGAATCGATGCCGGTGGAGAAATTCCCGCGCCAGCAGGACCGCGACACGCGCAACCCGCTGGAACTGGACAACGTCCTGTTCATGGGCACCAACGTGGTGTCCGGCACGGCGGTGGCGGTGATCCTGACCACCGGCAACAACACCTATTTCGGTGCGCTGGCCCAGCGGGTCGGGGCCACCGACCGGGCGGTGACGTCGTTCCAGCAAGGCGTCAACAAGGTCAGTTGGCTGTTGATTCGCTTCATGTTCGTGATGGCGCCGCTGGTGCTGTTCATCAACGGCTTCACCAAGGGCGACTGGACCGAGGCGCTGCTGTTCGCGCTGTCGATCGCTGTGGGCCTGACCCCGGAAATGCTGCCGATGATTGTCACCTCGACCCTGGCCAAGGGCGCGGTGTTCCTGTCGCGCAAGAAAGTCATCGTCAAGCGCCTGGACGCGATCCAGAACTTCGGCGCCATGGACGTGCTGTGCACCGACAAGACCGGCACCCTGACCCAGGACAAGATCTTCCTGGCGCGCAACGTCGACGTCTGGGGCGAGGACTCCGACGACGTGCTGGAGATGGCGTACCTGAACAGCTACTACCAGACCGGCCTCAAGAACCTGCTGGACGTGGCGGTGCTGGAGCATGTGGAGGTCCACCGCGAGCTGAAGGTCGGCACGGCGTTTCGCAAGGTCGATGAGATCCCGTTCGACTTCAACCGCCGGCGCATGTCGGTGGTGGTCGAAGGGCGGGGCCAGCCGCACCAGTTGATCTGCAAGGGCGCGGTGGAGGAAGTGCTCGCGGTGTGCAGCCATGTGCGCCACGGCGAAGCCGACGACGTGCTGAGCGCGGACCTGCTGGCCCGCATCCGCCAGGTGACCGCTGCGTTCAACGCCGAAGGCCTGCGGGTGGTGGCGGTGGCGGCGCGGTCGATGCCCCAGGGGCGTGACACCTACAGCCTGGCCGATGAACAGGACCTGACGCTGATCGGCTACGTGGCGTTTCTCGATCCGCCGAAGGAAAGCACCGCGCCGGCGCTCAAGGCCCTGGCCGAGCATGGCGTGGCGGTGAAGGTGCTGACCGGCGACAACGAACTGGTGACGGCCAAGATCTGCCGCGAGGTGGGCCTCGCCCAACAGGGCCTGCTGCTGGGCAACGACGTGGAGCGCATGAGCGATGCCGAACTGGCGGTGGCGGTGGAGACCACCAACGTGTTCGCCAAACTGACGCCGTCGCACAAGGAACGCATCGTCCGCATCCTCAAGGGCAACGGCCATGTGGTCGGGTTCATGGGCGACGGCATCAACGACGCGCCGGCGCTGCGCACCGCCGACATCGGCATTTCGGTGGACAGCGCCGTGGACATCGCCAAGGAAGCGGCGGACATCATCCTGCTGGAAAAGAGCCTGATGGTGCTGGAGGAGGGCGTGCTCGAAGGGCGGCGCACCTTCGCCAACATGCTCAAGTACATCAAGATGACCGCCAGCTCCAACTTCGGCAACGTGTTCTCGGTGCTGGTGGCCAGTGCGTTCATTCCGTTCCTGCCGATGCTGCCGATGCACCTGTTGGTGCAGAACCTGCTCTACGACATTTCGCAGATCGCCATCCCGTTCGACAACGTCGATGACGAGATGCTGAAGCAGCCGCAGCGCTGGCAGCCGGCGGACGTGGGCCGGTTCATGCTGTTCTTCGGGCCGATCAGTTCGATCTTCGACATCACGACGTTCGCCTTGATGTGGTACGTGTTCGATGCCAACACCCCGGACCACCAGACCCTGTTCCAGTCGGGCTGGTTCGTGGTGGGGCTGCTGACCCAGACGCTGATCGTGCACATGATCCGCACGCCGAAGATCCCGTTCCTGCAAAGCCGCGCGGCCCTGCCGCTGCTGGTGATGACCGGGATCATCATGGCGGTGGGGATCTTCCTGCCGATGGGGCCTTTGGCGAACTACTTCAAGCTGCAGGCGCTGCCGTCGCTGTACTTCGTGTTCCTGCCGGTGATCCTGCTGGCGTACATGGCCCTGACCCAGGCGGTGAAGGGCTTCTACATCCGCCGGTTCGGCTGGCAGTAAGACTGGGGACGCTGTGCGAGCAAGGGGCTTCTCCTTGCTCTGCGATGTCTGTGCCGGCCTCATCGCTTGCAGGCAAGCTCCTACAGGTTTTGCGGTGCGCAGGGAGCTTGCAGGCACCAGAAATACCTGTGGGAGCCAGCCTGCAAGCGATGAGGCCGGCACAGCCAACATCTGCGGTGACCGAACCGCTGCTCCCACAAAGGACAACAGATTTTTCAAGGAGCTGGACATGCAAGCCATCGACAACCTCAACCTGACCTCGCTGCTCGACACCCTGGTCAGCCTCAGCGCGGCGTTCATCCTCGGCGGCCTGATCGGCTTCGAGCGCCAGTACCGCCAACGCACGGCGGGCCTGCGCACCAATGTGCTGGTAGCGGTGGGCGCGGCGATCTTCGTTGACATGGCCAACCGCCTCGGCGGCGCCGAAGGGGCGGTGCGGGTGGTCGCCTACGTGGTGTCGGGCATCGGCTTTCTCGGCGCCGGGGTGATCATGCGCGAAGAGGGCAACGTGCGCGGCCTCAACACCGCCGCCACCCTTTGGACCTCGGCGGCGGTGGGGGCCTGCGCCGGGGCGGACCTGCTGGCCGAGGCGGTGCTCGGCACGCTGTTCGTGCTGGCGGCCAACACGCTGCTGCGTCCGATCGTCAACAACATCAACCGCCAGCCGCTGGATGTGGTCTCGGCGGAAGTCACCAACATCGTCTACGTCATCGCCCGGCGCTCGCAGCAGAAGGCCGTGCTGGCCTTGCTCGAGGCGGAACTGGAACGCAGCAACTACCCGGCCAGCGACGTCGACGTGCATGCCTTCGGCAGCGATGAGGTGGAGATCGAGGCGACGCTGGCCACCACCTCGGTGGACGGCGATGAGCTCGACGCGCTGGTGGCGCGGGTCTCGACGTCGGCTCTGGTGGTGCAGGCCTTCTGGAGCCCGAGCACCACCGAGTGAGGTCGCTGCGCGCGGCGGTGCGGCCTGCGGATGGGCGGCCGGATTTTTCGGAAAAGTCCTACAGAGTGTTCCGTGGCGCTTGCGTAACCTTGGCGCCTCGTGAAGCCGACACCGACCGGGAAGTCCACCGTGCCCCAAAAAGCCTTGCGCATCCTGATTGCCGATCCGCAGCATTTTCACCGGATGACCCTCGAGCGATCGTTCAATCGCCTCGGGTACTTTCGCATCGCGCCGGTGCGCAACCTGGCCGAACTGCTGACCTTGGTCGAGCGTGACTGCGGTGCCTTCGACGTGGTCGCCGCCAATGCCGGGCTGGCGGCGGGCTCGATGGACCTGGCGGACTTCCTGTGCGGCAATCCTCGTGTCCGCCATGCCCTGGTCTACAACGCGCCGGCGTCGACGGTGGCCGGGTTTGCCTGCAAGCCCATCGGGATCAGCGAGGCGCAGCTGCCGGACATCCACCGGATCGAGCGCCTGATGGCACAGATCGAGGGGGCGGTCGGGCAGGCTGTCGGCGTTTGAGCACGGTTATCCGTTTGTCGCAACTGTCAGATCTGACAGGTAGATTCCTCCCGCATCCCGTGCAACAGTCTTGGCGCAGCCAGGGTCTGTCCGAGCCGGGCGATGCCTGTGGCACCGGCGTCCCGACATTGCACTGGGAGTGGTCATGAAGAGAGCGCTCATCGTCGACGATCACCCGGTGGTGGGGGCCACCCTCGGCCTGATCCTGGAGTCGGAGGGCTTCAGGCAGGTGGAGGTGGTCGCCAGCGGCGTCGAAGCGGTGCCGGCGATCCGCAGGCTTTCGCCGGAGCTGGTGATCCTCGACCTCAACCTCAAAGGGATGAGCGGCCTGGAGGTGCTGGAGCGCATCCGCGCCAACGGCCTGGACTGCCGCGTGGTGGTGTTCACCTCCCACGAGCCGGCGCACTACCAGATGCGCTGCATGCGCGCCGGCGCGATGGCCTATGTCACCAAGTCCGATTCCCTGCACCAACTGCGCAACGCCATCAAAGCCGTGCGCTCCGGCTACACCTACTTTCCCGGCTCCACGGACCTCGCCGCCGGCAGCGGCATGCTGCAGAACAACGAGCGACAGCTGATCGACCTGCTCTCCGACCGCGAACTGCACATCCTGGTGCAGTTGGCCCAGGGCCGGGCGAACAAGGACATCGCCGAAGGCATGAGCCTGAGCCACAAGACCGTCAGCACCTACAAGACCCGCCTGATGACCAAGCTGGGGGTGGGGTCGCTGGTGCTGCTGCGCGAATTCGCCCTGCGCAACCAACTGATCTGAGGGGGCTGGCATGGGGTCGTGGCGTCTTTTCCTTCTGTCGTTGGTGCTGGTCGCGGCCCACGTTCGGGCAGGCGAGCCGCCGCAGGTGCTGGAGGTGCTGGCCCGCAGCAGCCCCGACACGGCCCCGATCCGCCTGGACGATGCGGATCGGCAATGGCTGCGCGAGCACCCCGTGCTGCGGGTGGGCGTGTCCGGCGCCGACTACCCGCCGTTCGAACTGACGCGCAACCGGCATGAGCTGGAAGGCATCACCGCCGACTACGCCGACCTGTTGGGGCGCCTGCTCGGCGTCGCGGTCACGGTGCAGCGCTACCGCGACCGCGCAGGGGCGATGGCGGCGCTCAAGGGCGGCGAGCTCGACCTGCTCGGCACCTCCAACCTTTTCGAGCTGGCCGACCCGCAAGTGGTGCTGTCCCGCGCCTACGCCGAAGACCAGCCCATGTGGGTGACCCGGCTCAGCGAGCCGCTGCCGGCGGACCTGACCGGCAAGCGTATCGCCATGGCCGAGGACTACCTGCCGGAGGCGACCGTGCGCAAGGCGTACCCCACCGCGACCCTGGTGCGCTATCCCGCCATCCTCGACGCGCTCGGTGCGGTGGCGTTCGGCCAGGACGACCTGTACCTGGGGGACCTCATCAGCGCCAACTACCTGATCAACATCAATTATCGCAACGACCTGCAACTGGCCGGGCCTTCGGGGCTCGACGCCAACCCCTTCGGCTTTGCCCTGGCCCGGGGCAACGGGCGGTTGCAGCGTCTTGTGGACCGGGCGCTGGCGGCCATTCCCCTCGAACAGCGGCTGCTGATGGAGCAACGCTGGAGCGCCGGCCTCGCCGACATGAGCGGGCAGGCGAGCGTCACCCTGAGCGCCGCCGAACAGGCGTGGCGCGACGGGCACCCGGTGGTGCGGGTGGGGGCCGTGGAGGACTTCGCGCCCCTGACGTTCTTTGATGCGGACGGGCAACTGCACGGGCTCACCGCACAGTTGCTGAATATGATCGGGCAACGCACCGGGTTGACGTTCGACATCGTGCGGGGGCAGTCGCTGGACCGGCAGATGGCGCAACTGAAAGCGGGCGAACTCGATGTGCTGCCGGTGGTGACGCCGAGCAGCGAGCGGGAGCTGGAACTGCGGTTCACCCGGGCCTACCTGAACAACCCGTTCGTGCTGATCGCGGCGGCGGACGGCCGTCTGCGTTCGTTGGGCGACCTGGCTGGCAAGCGGCTGGCGATCTACCGCGGCCATCCTTTGCACGACTACCTGGTCGAGCAGGTGCCGCAGATCAGGCTGATCGACGTGGCCAGCCCTGCCGCAGGGATGGCGGCCATCGCCAACGGACAGGCGGACGCGACGCTGGGCTCGCTGCTGGTGGCCCGCTACCTGATCGCCCGCCAGTACAAGGGACGCATGCGCATCGTCACTACGGTGGGGGATCAGCCGGCCCGGATCGCGCTGGCCACGGCGCCGGACGCGGCGTTGCTGCATTCGCTGCTGAACAAGGCGTTGCTGAGCATTGCGCCCCAGGAGATGGACGAGCTGGTCGAGCGCTGGAGCCACGGGGTGGTGGTCGAGGACAGCTATTGGCAACGCCATCGCCGGGAAATCCTCTCGGGGTTCGCGGCGGCCGCCGTCCTGCTGATGCTGGCGTTGGCGTGGATCGGCTGGCAGCGGCGCCAGCTCCGTCAGCGCCAGGGCTGGTTGCGCAGGCTGCAGCAGGCCAAGGAGGCGGCCGACGAGGCCAACCGGGCCAAGACCACGTTCCTGGCGACCATGAGCCATGAGATTCGCACGCCGATGAACGCCCTGATCGGCATGCTCGAACTGGCGCTCAAGCGGGCCGACGAGGGCGTGACCGATCGCCTGGCCATCGAGATCGCCTCCAGCGCCGGGCAGCAACTGCTGGCGCTGATCGGCGACATCCTCGACATCGCCCGCATCGAGTCCGGGCACCTGGAGCTCGCCCCGCAGCGCGCCAACCTGCGTGGCCTGGTGGCCTCGGTCTGCCGGGTGTTCGAGGGGCCTGCGCGGCAGAAGCAGCTGCTGTGGCACGTCGAGCTGGATCCGCGCAGCGATGTCGATGTGCTGGTCGACCCCACGCGCTTCAAGCAAGTGCTGTCGAATCTGTTGAGCAACGCGGTCAAGTTCACCGCCAACGGTGAGGTCAGCCTGGTGCTGCGGGTGACGTCGCTGCACGACCGTCGGCTGGCCCTGAGCGTGACCATCGAAGACAGCGGCATCGGCATCGGCGCCGATGACCGGCGACGCCTGTTCAGTCCTTTCGTGCAGGCCCGCGACGCTGCACAGCCGGTGCGCAGCGGTGCCGGCCTGGGGCTGGTGATCAGCCGGGACCTGTGCCGGATGATGGGCGGCGACCTGCAACTGGCCAGCGAACCTGGGCGCGGCACGCAGGTCCGGGCGCTGCTGCAGTTTCCGGTGCTGGATCCGCTGCCTGCGCCTGAGGCCGATGGGGAGGTGGCTGAATCGTCGGCGCCGCTGAACGTGCTGGTGGTGGACGACCACCCGGTGAACCGCTTGCTGCTGGGCTGGCAGTTGAGCGAGCTCGGGCACCGGAGCGTGGGCGCGGAGGACGGCGAACAGGGCCTGGCCGCGTGGCGCGGGCAGCCGTTCGATGTGCTGATCGTCGACATCAACCTGCCGGGGCTCAGCGGCCATCAACTGGCGCGGGCGATCCGCGCGGAGGAGGCCGCGACGGGCCGGCGCCGCTGCTTGTTGCTCGGGTTCACCGCCAACGCCCAGGCCGAGGAAAAACAGCGTTGCCTCGCCTCAGGGATGGATGATTGCCTGTTCAAGCCTATCGGCCTGGGCGACCTGGGCCGGGCGCTGTCTGTTGCCGAGCCTGGTGCAGAACCCATGGGGCAGGAGCAGGCATCCGCCGCGCTCGACCTGAGCACCCTGGAACGCCTGGCGGGCGACAACCGCGGGCTGATCCTGCGCTTGCGCGACCAGGTGTCGCAGAGCCTGCGCGACGACCTGAAGCGGCTGGATGACCTGGGCCGGGCGTCCGACCGTGGCGGCTTGCGCGACCTGGCCCATCACATCAAGGGCGGTGCGCAAATGGTCGGTGCCGGGCAGGTCGTGGCGGCGTGCCACGCCCTGGAACAGGCGTGCCGCGATGCCGAAACCGTGGCGCTGACGGGCGCCGTCGAATCGCTGCGCCAGGCCATGAACGGCCTGGCGCAGCACCTTCAGGGGTAGCGGGTCAGTCCCACTCGGGGGCGATGCCGTCGGGGCTGGTCAGGCGCTGGCCGCGGTCCAGGGTCGCGATCAAGGCCATGTCGGCCTCGCTCAGGGTCAGGGCCGTGGCGCCGAGGTTGCTTTGCAGGTTGGCGCGCCGGGTCGACGACGGGATCACCGCATAACCCGACTGCATCGCCCAGGCCAGCGTCACCTGCGCCGGGGTGGCGCCCAGCCGTTCGGCGATCTGCTGGATCAGCGGATCCTTCAGCGCTTCGCCGTAGGCCAGGGTCATGTACGAGGTGGTGTGGATGCCCTGGCTCTGGGTGAAGGCGATCACCTTGCGGTTCTGCAGGAACGGATGCACTTCGATCTGGTGGGTGGCGATGTGCTCGGCGCCGACCGCCGCGATGGCTTGTTTCAGCAGGCCGATGGTGAAGTTGGACACGCCGATCCGGCGGGTCAGGCCCAGGCGCTTGGCTTCGAGCAGGGCGCCCATGAATTCCTCCACCGGCACTTGATCGTCGGGGGACGGCCAGTGGATCAGCGTCAGGTCGAGGTAGTCGGTCTGCAGTTTGCGCAGGCTCTCCCGGAGGCTGTCGATCAGGCGGTCCTTGGCGTAATTGGCGACCCAGATCTTGCTGGTGATGAACAGCTCTTCACGGGGGATGCCGCTGACGGCGATGGCGTGGCCGACCTCGGCTTCGTTCTCGTAGATCTGGGCGGTGTCGATGGCCCGGTAGCCCAGCTCCAGGGCGGTGCTCACCGAATCGATGACCACCTGACCTTGCAGGCGAAACGTACCAAGACCGAAAGCGGGAACAGACATGCGTGACTCCAGGGTTGCGAAGGGAATGGGCGCAGTATCCGTGGCTGCCTGCCCGGGAAAAACCGCTGCCCCGGCAAAGCACTGTTGAGCGCAAGTCACGAATCGGCGGTGCGGGTACGCATTGTTCTACGTGTGGAACGATGAAGCTGCTTTTGCCTGACTAGTGCCGGATAGGTAGCGGATTTAACATCAATCCATTGAAACCACCTTTCGGGAGGCACCATGAAAGACCTCATCGGCATTTACACCAGTCCCCGTGGCCACTGGGTGGGCGACGGATTTCCGGTTCGCACGCTGTTTTCCTACGACAACCTGGCCCGGCACATCAGCCCGTTCCTGCTGCTCGATCACGCAGGTCCCGCCGAGTTCACGCCGACCCATGAGCGGCGCGGCGTCGGCCAGCATCCGCACCGCGGCTTCGAGACCGTGACCATCGTCTACGACGGTGAAGTGGAGCACCGGGACTCCACCGGCAGCGGCGGCAAGATCGGCCCCGGCGACGTGCAGTGGATGACGGCGGCGTCCGGGATCCTGCACGAGGAATTCCATTCCCGGGACTTCGCCCGCACCGGCGGCAGGATGGAAATGGTGCAGCTGTGGGTCAACCTGCCGGCCAAGGACAAGATGGCGGCGCCCGGTTACCAGACGATCCTCGACGGCGACATTCCCGACATCGAGCTCAAGGACGGCGCGGGCCGCCTGCGCTTGATCGCCGGCGAGTTCGACGGCCGCCAGGGCGCGGCGCGCACCTTCACGCCGGTGGACGTCTGGGACATCCGGCTGAACGCCGGGAAGACGCTGGACCTGGACCTGCACGAAGGGCGCAACACCGCCCTGGTGGTGTTGCGTGGTTCGGTGCAGATCAACGGACGGGAACAGGCCGCCGTCGGCCAGTTGGCGCTGTTCGAGCGCGATGGCCGGCAGGTGACGCTCAAGGCTGACGCCGACGCGGTGGTGCTGCTGCTCAGCGGCGAACCGATCGACGAGCCCATCGTCGGCCACGGCCCGTTCGTGATGAACAGCGAAGCGGAAATCCATCAGGCGTTCGCCGACTTCCAGTCGGGGCGGTTCGGCCGGATGCAGGACTGACCCCGGTTCGCCAACACCGCCATCGCCAGCAGGCTGGCTCCCACAAGGGATCCCCGGTGCCCGCAGGATTCCTGTACACCACAGAAACCTGTGGGAGTTGGCTTGCCAACGATTGGGCCATCACAGCCGACATCTCCGGTGGCTGACAGGCCGCCATCGCGGGCAAGCCCGCTCCCACAGGTATCTCAGGTGCCCGCAAAATCCCGGCACACCACAAGATCCTGTAGGAGCTTGCCTGCAAGCGATGAGGCCGGCATTGCCGACATCCCTGGTGCCTGACCCAGCGCCCTCGCCAGCAGGCTGGCGCCTACAGTTTCTATGGCGTGAATCAAATGCTCCTACACTGAACCGATCTGTGAGATCTTCTGCCGATTGGTCTCTGCCGGAGTTGTTTGATGCTGTCACTGCTCACCGATCATCCCTTGATTTGCGCGCTGATCCTGATCCTGGTCGATCTTGGGCTGTGGCGCCTGATCAGCTCCCACGGCAGCGGGTGGAAGCTGCTGGTGCGGGTGGTGATCTTCACGTTGTTCAGCATCCTGCTGTTCAACGAAGGCCTCAACCCGATGGAGACCGCGCCGTGGGCCGACAACGTGCCGCTGCACCTGGCGGCGACCGGCCTGCAGATCGGCTGGTGGCTGTTCGGCGCGCGCACCCTGACGGTGCTGATCGGCGCGGCGATGATGCAGCGGGTCGGGCACACCGGGCGGCTGCTGCAGGATCTGCTCGGGGCCGTGATCTTCCTGATCGCGGTCATCGCGGCGCTGGCCTACGTGCTCGACCTGCCGGTCAAGGGCGTGCTGGCGACGTCCGGCGCCTTGGCGATCATCGTCGGCCTGGCATTGCAGAGCACCCTCAGCGACGTGTTCTCCGGCATCGTGCTCAACACCACCAAACCCTACCAACTGGATGACTGGATCTCCATCGACGGCACCGAAGGCCGGGTCACCGACATCGACTGGCGCGCCACCCGCCTACAGACGTCCCAGGGCAGCATGGCGGTGATCCCCAACTCGCTGGCGGCCAAGGCCAAGATCATCAACTTCAGCCGGCCGAGCAACATGTTCGGGGTGTCCGTCAGCGTGCAGGTGAGCCCCCATTCGCGGCCCAACACGGTGCTTGAGGCGCTGGAACGGGCCGTGCAGGGGTGCCGCTTCCTGTTGGACGACCCGGCGCCCAGCGTGGCGATGAAGAACGCCACCAGCACCGGCGTGGAATACGAGATCGGCGGCTTCGTCGCGTCGATGAGCGAGAAGCGCTCGGTGCGCAACCAGCTGTTCGACCTGGCGTACCGGCATCTGCAGGCCTCCGGGGTCAACCTGCTGTCGAGCGTCGAACCTCTGGCGCCCGCCGACCTGTCGCGGCCCCGGGCCCTGCTGGAGAGTTCGCCGATCTTCTCCACCCTGCGCGAGGAAGAAAAGGACACGTTCAGCCAGAACATGACCCTGCAGACCTTCCGTGCCGGCGAGGTGATCCTGGAGGCGGGGCAGGTCAGCGACCATCTGCTGATCATCGAGTCCGGCGTGCTCTCGGTGACGCTGCTGCGCCACGGAACGCCGTTCGAGTCCGGGCGCATGGGGCCGGGCGAGGTGATCGGCGAGGCCGGCATCCTGAGCGACTCGGCCTTGCCGGCGACGTTCTCGGCCAAGACCTATTGCACGCTGTACCGCATCGAAAAGGCTTACCTCAAGCCCTGCCTGGATGCCCGCCACGACATCAGCGACGCCATGAAGGCGTTGCTGGATTTCCGTCTGCTCAAGGCCAAGAGCCTGACCCAGGAGGTGCCGGCGGTGGTGCCGAAGAAGGGGTTCCTGCACTGGCTGCGGCATCGTGCGTAAGGCAGTGGTCACCCGGACTTCTGCCGGATTGGCTATTTGTGCGCCGGGGCTGCGGGATTAACGTAGCCGCACATTCACTTGACCCGGAAACCTGCCATGAAAGCCCGCATCGATTTCTACACCGCTTCCCCCGACGCACTCAAAGCGATGATGGCCCTGGAAAGCGCCGTCTCCAAACTGCCGCTGGAAAAGAGCCTGATCGAACTGGTCAAACTGCGCGCTTCGCAGATCAACGGCTGTGCGTTCTGCATCGACATGCACACCAGCGATGCGATCAAGGGCGGCGAGACCCCGCGTCGGCTGTTCGCCGTGACCGCCTGGCGCGAGGCCCCGTTCTTCACCGACCGCGAGCGCGCCGCCCTGCTGTGGACCGAATCGCTGACCCAACTGAGCCTGACCCACGCACCGGACGAAGACTACGAAACCGTCAGCGCCCAGTTCTCGCCCAAGGAAATGGTCGACCTGACCGTGGCCATCAGCACCATCAACAGCTGGAACCGCCTGGCCGTCGGTTTCCGCAAGACCCCGCAGGCCTGATCCGACTGCCTTGACCCTGCCCGGCGGTGGCTTCACTGACGCCATCGCCAGCAGGCTGGCTCCTACAGGTATCCCTTCAATGTGCATCGGCACTCGGTGCGGGCGGCGGCAGCACCTTGCGCATCAAGGGCACCATCGCCGTGGCGAGGCCGAAGCACACCATGATCACCAGAAACGTGTCGCCATAGGTCTGCGTCTGCGCCTCACGGTAAGTCAGCAGCCACAATTGGCGCAGGCTGGCGGTCATGCCCGCGTCCCCGTGCTGCCCCCACGCGGCGAGGTTGCCGCCGACCTGGCCCAGCCATTGGTTCAGCGCTTCGTTGCGGCTGTTCAGGTGCTCCGCCAGCCGGGTGAAGTGCAGGTTGGTGCGGTCGTTGAGGATGGTCGCGCAGGCTGCGATGCCGATGGCGCCGCCCAGGTTGCGCATCAGGTTGAACAGGCCCGAGGCATGCTTGAGCCGTGCCGGCGCGAGGCCGCCCAACGTCAGCGTCACCGCCGGCGGCACCGCCAGTTGCTGGGCGATCCCGCGCAGCGCCTGCGGCAGCAGCAGTTCTGCGGCGCCCCAGTCGTGGGTGATCGGGCTGAACTCCCACATCGACAGCGCGAACAGGGCCAGGCCGGCCATCATGATCCAGCGCAGGTCGACGCGGTTGGCCAAAAAGGCGTACAGCGGAATCGCCATGATCTGGAACACGCCGGTGGAGAACACCGCCAGGCCGATGTCCAGCGCGCTGTAGCCGCGCACCCGGCCGAGGAACAGCGGCGTCAGGTAAATGGTGGCGAACAGGCCGATGCCGGTGACGAACGAAAAGAAGCAGCCCAGGGCGAAGTTGCGGTCCTTGAGCGCCCGCAGATCGACGATCGGATTGGCCACCCGCAAGGTGCGGCCGATGAAGGCCAGGCCGGCCAGGCCGCTGATCCACGCGGTGGTGAGGATGGTGCGGTCGCTGAACCAGTTCCAGCGCGGGCCTTCTTCGAGGGTGTACTCAAGGCAGCCGAGAAACAGCGCCAGCAGGATCATGCTCGGGTAGTCCGCGCCCTTGAGCAGCGACAGTTCCGGCCGGTCGATCTTCACCAGCATCGGCACCGCCACGGCGACGAAGATCCCCGGCAGCAGGTTGATGTAGAACAGCCAGTGCCAGGACGACAGGTCGGTGATCCAGCCGCCGATCACCGGGCCCAGCGTCGGCGCCAGCGAGGCCACGGCGCCGATGGTCGCGGCCGCGATGACCCGTTGCTTGCCGGTGAAGAAAAAGAACGCCGTGGTGAACACCAGCGGGATCATCGAACCGCCCAGGAAACCCTGCAGCGCCCGGAACGCGATCATGCTCTGGATGTTCCAGGCGATGCCGCACAGCAGGCTGGCGAGGGTGAAGCCGACCGCCGAGGCGCAGAACAGCCAGCGAGTGGAAAACACCCGGGACAGCCAGCCCGACAGCGGAATCACGATGATTTCGGCGATCAGGTAGCTGGTCTGCACCCACGCCGTCTCGTCGGTGCCGGCGGACAGCCCGCCGCCGATGTCGCGCAGGGAGGCCGAGACGATCTGGATGTCCAGCAGCGCGATGAACATGCCGATGCACATCGTGGCGAAGGCGAACACCTTGGTCGCCGTCGCCATGTCGGCGGCATTGAACGCGGGCGCGGGGACGGCCTGGGCGCGGCTCATGGTGCACTGGCCACGGCGGCGGTGTCGGGCCGGGCGCGGGTGTCGACCTCGGCGGTCACCGACAGCCCCGGCCGCAGGTGGCCGAGCACGCCGTCGGCGGGGTCGAGCAGGATCCGCACCGGCACCCGCTGGACGATCTTGGTGAAGTTGCCGGTGGCGTTCTCCGGCGGCAGCACGCTGAACTGCGAACCGGTGGCCGGGGCGAGGCTGTCGAGGCGACCGTGGAACTCCTGCCCGGACAGCACGTCGGCGCGGATGCTCACGCGCTGGCCGGGTTTCATCCGGGCCAGCTGGTCTTCCTTGAAGTTGGCGTCCACCCACAGGCCGCTGGCCGGCACCACCGACAACTGCTGCGAACCCGCCTGGGCATAGGCGCCGACCCGGGCGCGGCGGTTGCCGATCACGCCGTCCACCGGCGCACGCAGCTCGGTGTAGCCTAAGTTCAGTTGCGCCAGGTCGCGTTCGGCCTTCGCCTGCATCAACGCGGCGCGGGCCTGCTGCTTGCGGGTTTCGATGACCGAGAGCTGGCGCTGCGCGGCGAGCAGTTCGGCCTGGGCGCGAGCGCTCTGGGCCTGGGCGGTCTTGAAGGTGGCGTCGGCCCGTTGCGCGCTTTCCACCGAGACGGCGTTGCTGCTCACCAGCCGCTTGTAGCGTGCGTTGTCGTCCCGCGAGCGGGCGGTTTCGGCACCGGCGGCGTCGATGCCGGCGCGGGCCTGGCCGATCACGGCTTGCTGCAGTTGTTCGGTGGCGTCGAGGTTGGCCAGCAGCGCCTCTTCGGCGGCGACCGCACCTTCGGCCTTGGCCAGGCTGGCGCGGTAGTCCCGCGAGTCGAGACGGATCAATACGTCACCGGCCTTGACCGGTTGGTTGTCGCTGACCAGCACTTCTTCGATGTAGCCGGAGACCTTCGGCCCGATCACCGTGACGTCGCCGCCGATGTAGGCATCGTCGGTCTCTTCCAGGAATCGCCCGGCGCTCCACCAATGGGCGGCGTACAGTCCGGCGAACGCCAGGACGGCGATCCCGGCGGCGGGCAACAGCAGGCGCTTGAGCAGGGGCGATCGGGCGGCGCCGACCGGGACGGCGAGGTCGGGTTCGACGGTGGGCATGCTGGTCATGGGAATGTACCTGTGGAAGCGGGCTGTTATTACGCCTGTAATATGACGCAGGTAATATTTTGTGGCAATTCATTTCTGTCGCCGGCCGTCAGGTGGTCACCCGACCGGTTCGCCCCACGGGCAAACGCCTCAGGCAATGGAGCATGCCGCCGCCGCAATGACGAATCCCGTCAATCGCTCAACACCCTTTGAGCGCTGCTTCGAGCCCCGCATCAGGCCCTCAGGGAAACCCTGAGGGTACGCAGATCCCTCCGTGATTACGGTCGATGACGGCAAATCACTGAATTGTTTAAGAAATGTAACCACTGTAGGAAGCGTCTTGCATTTGCGTAGGAGGGCTCCGACTATCACGAACATTGATGAAGTGGCATTACGCCATTTGATGATTGCAAGGAAGTTGAGTGCCGTATTCGTTCCGCGCTGTTTCCCGTTGCCGTTCCCTGCGTCGCCCGTTGTTGTCGGCTTTTGTGTTGGGCGTGTGCGCCTTCCCGGCCGGGGCTGCCGAACCGGCGTCCGCCGGCCAGGAAGCGCTGCGTCAGCAGCAACAGCAACAGCGCGACCTGCAACAGCTGCAACTGGAACAACGGCGCCGGCAACTGGAACGTGGCGCGTTCGGCCCGGCGCCGGCCTCTACGGCCACCGCCCAACCCGTCACCCCCGACGAGCGCTGCTGGCCCCTGAGCGGCACGCGCATCGGCGGCGTCACCCTGATCGACAGGGACGCGCTCAATGCGCGGATCAAACCGCTGCTGGCGCCGTGCATGGGCGTCAACCAGATCAATCACCTGCTGGCGAACATCACCGCGATCTACGTCGAGCAGGGCTACATCGCCAGCCGTCCCTATTTGAGCAGTGCGCCGGCGGCGGGGCAGTCGCTGGACATCCTGGTCGACGAGGGCTACGTCGAATCCATCGAACTGGCCGACCAGAGCCTGCCGGTGTCGCTGGGCGGCGCCTTTCCCCACATGCTCGGCAAGCCGCTGAACCTGCGTGACCTGGAGCAAGGGCTGGACCAACTGAACCGCCTGCGGTCGGTGGACCTGACCGCCGACATCGCCCCCGGCAGCCAGCCCGGCGCTTCGCGGGTCGTCCTGCGTTCGCGCAGCGCCGGGCAATCGCGCTGGGCCCTGGGGCTGGGCGCCGACAACCTCGGCAGCGCCAGCACCGGGCGCGACCGCAACACCGTCAGCCTGAGCCTCGACAGCCCGCTGGAGCTCAACGACCTGTTGAGCCTCAGCGCCAGCGACACCCTCAACCGGGGTGACCGCTACAGCCGCAACGCCAGCCTGTACTACGCGATTCCCTACGGCTACTGGACCTACAGCGCGTTCGCCAGCCACGCCGAGTACCGGGCGCCGTTCAAGCTCAGCACGACGACCCTGTACAGCACCGGCATCACCGACCAGCTCAGCCTGCGCGCCGACCGCGTGCTCTGGCGCGACCAGAGCCACCAGCTCAGCGCCAACCTGCAACTGGCCCACAAGGACGTCGACAGTTACCTGGCGGACGCGCGCCTGGGCATCCAGAGCCCGACGCTGACCGTGGCCGAAGCCGGGCTCAACCTGTTCTGGCTCGACCGCGCGGTGTGGAACCTGGACGTCAACTATGCCCAGGGCCTGCGCTGGTTCGGTGCCGACGATGACGGCGCGCGCCAGGTCAGCAACCTGCCCAAGGCGCAGTTTCGCAAGTACCGCGCCGGTCTCAGCCAATGGCGCAACGGCCGGCTCGGCGATCAGGCCTGGCAATGGCAGAGCCAGCTCAACCTGCAATACAGCCCCGACCCGTTGCCGGCCATCGAACAGATGCTCGGCACCGACGATTCCGCCGTGCGCGGTTACCGGGTCGCCAGCGCGTCCGGCGCCAGCGGCGCGATCTGGCGCAACACCCTGCGCCTGCCGCTGGCCACGGGCGGGCCTGTGCAGGTCACCCCGCGCCTGGGGCTCGACCACGGCTGGATCAAGGCCGACCACGGCGCGCCGGGCCAACGCCTGAGCGGCGCCAGCGTCGGCCTCAATCTGGGCTGGAAGAGCCTGCAGGTGGACGTCGATTACCAGCGCAGCCTCAACACCCCCAGCGGTTTGCCCCATGAGCCCGACGCCTGGCTGATGCGGGTGGGGGTGCAGATATGAACAACGCAGTGAACCCACAGCCGACGGATCTGAGCGCGACAGCCCCGGCCAAGACCAAAACGCGCGACGTGATGCCGTACTTACATGGAGACGTTTTTATGCCAGCACACACCTTCGCATTCAACCTTTCGCCCCGGGGCCAATTGCGCTGGGCCATCGCCAGCCTGTTCCTGGCCGTCCACCTGCCCAGCGCCCTGGCCGGCGGCGTGGTGGTCGCCCCCGGCCCCGGCGGCACCGCGCAAGTGCAGACCCAGGGCGGAGTGCCCATCGTCAACATCGTCGCGCCCAACGGCTCGGGCCTGTCGCACAACCAGTTCCTGGACTACAACGTCGACCGCCAGGGCGTGGTGCTGAACAACGCCCTGCAGGCCGGGCAATCGCAGCTCGCCGGGCAACTGGCGGCCAACCCGCAACTGCAGGGCCAGGCCGCGAGCGTGATCCTCAACGAAGTGATCAGCCGCAACCCGTCGGCCATCAACGGCGCCCAGGAAATCTTCGGCCGCGCCGCCGATTACGTGCTGGCCAACCCCAACGGCATCTCGGTCAACGGCGGCAGTTTCATCAACGCACCGAACGCCAGCCTGGTGGTCGGCCGTCCGGAGCTGAACGACGGCAAGCTGCAATCGCTGAACACCCGCGACGCCAGCGGCCAGTTGCAGATCCAGGCCGGCGGCCTGCGCAACGGCGAAGGTTCGGTGAACCTGATCGCCCCGCGCATCGACAGCCAGGGCAACCTCAGCGCCCGTGACCAATTGAACGTCACCGTCGGACGCAACCAGGTGGATTACGCCAGCGGCCAGGTGAAGACCGTGGACCCGAGCGGCCACACCGCCGACCAGCGGATCGACGCCAGCCTGTTCGGCGCGATGCAGGCCGGGCGCATCAATATCGTCAGCACCGCCGAAGGCGCCGGCGTGAAGGTGGGGGCGGTGCAGGTGGCCGGGCGCGACGGCGTGCAGATCCGTTCGGCCGGCGACCTGAGCGTCAGCGGCCAGGCCGTCGCCGACAGCCTCGACGTGACCCGTGCCGGCATTCGCAGCAGCCAGGGCGATGTCGGCCTGCACAGCGGCAAGGACCTGACCCTGGCTGCCGCCGATGTCAGCGGCCGCGACGTGAAGGTCGACGCCAACCGCAACCTGACCCTCACCACCGTGGAAAGCCGCAAGCTCCAGGAACAGCGTGAGAACTGGAGCAACAACACCATCGGCATCACCTGGGAAACCTACGAACGCACCCGCACCGACAGCGATTCGCGCCAGCACGGCAGCCAGATCGTCGCCAGCCGCGATGCGCAACTGTCGTCCGGCAAGGACACCGAACTGAACGCCGCCAAGGTCGAAGCGACCGGTGACCTGAGCGTGCAGAGCGGCGGCGACCTGCGCCTGACGGCCGCCACCGAGCGCCACGTGCAGACCGACCAAGGCAAGCACCGCAAGCACCTGTGGAAGGCCGACTGGGACAGCAGCAGCGAGACCCAGCGCAGTGTCACCAGTCAATTGACGGGCGGCAACATCGCCCTGCAGACCGCCGCGCTGCTGCGCTCCGAAGGGGCAGAGCTGACCAGCCGGGGCGACCTGCAACTGGCCGGCAAACAAGTGGACATCACCACCGCCAGCCGCACCGACCGCAGCAGCGACAACCGCTACGCGGGCGATCTGGTGGGCGGCGGCTTCTTCGGCAAGACCGGCGACGCCGACAAGGGCCAGACCCGCCACCAGGGCAGCAAGGTCAACGCGAGCGGCAAACTGACGGTCAAGGCCGACGACGTGCGCATCAGCGCCAGTCAGGTGCGCGGCGGCACCGATGCCAGCGTGATCAGCGACAGCGGTTCGCTGATTGTCGATGGCGTGCAGGACACCTCCCACAGCAACAGCCACGACAAGGACAGCAAGTTCTTCGGCATCACCAAGGACGAGTCCCGGCAGAACGCCAAGGACAGCACCACGGTGCGCAGCGAACTGGTGTCCGACAGCAACCTCAAGCTCAAGAGCGCCAAGGACATCGAAGTCGCCGGCGCCTCGGTCAAGGCCGGTGGGGCGCTGACCGCCGACGCGGCGGGCGATGTGAACGTGAAGGCTGCGCAAGACACCCGCGAGCGCAGCGACAGCATCCAGACCCGCGGCTTCGACGCCTACGCCAAAGAGAACGCGCCGGACGCCGGGCAGTACCGCGCCGGCATTCATTACGAAGACAAGCAGAAGACCGTCACCGCCAACGATGTCAGCCAGCAGGGCGCAAGCCTCACCGGTGGCACCGTGCAGGTGAAGGCCGGCGGCGACCTGACGGTCAAGGGCGGCGAGGTGAAATCCACCGCAGGCGATACGACCCTCAGCGGCAAGAATGTGTCGCTGCTGGCGGAGCAGGACAGCCATCAGACCTCCACCGACACCGCCAACACCGGCGGCGGCTTCTACTACACCGGCGGCCTTGACCGCGCCGGCAGCGGCATCGACTTCGCCCGCGACACGGCGCACGACGCCACCCGCAAAACCACCGCGCAGACCACCGGCGTGCAGAGCAGCGGCGGCCTGACCATCAATGCCGGCACACTCGTCACCGAAGGCGCGCAGCTCAAGTCCGGCAACGGCCTGAACGTGGTCGCCAACGAGGTGGACAACCGTGCGGCCGGCAACACCTCCAGCAGCACCCACGACGAGAGCCACTGGTCGGCGGACATCGGCGCCAACGTCGAGTACAAGGACATCGCCCGGCCGGTCGTCGCAGCGGTCAAGGACGTGCTCGCCGGCAAGGTGCCGGACAAGGACGCCCTGAGCAACCTCGGGCAGCCGAACGTCGGCATCGATGTCGCAGTGGGCCACGCCAGCGCCGGCAAGACCGAGCAGGGCAGCACCGCCGTGGTCAGTCGCTTCGATGGCGCCACCGTGGACGTGAACGTCGCCGGCACGCTGAAGGACCAAGGCACCCAATACAACGCAAGCGCCGGCAAGGTGAACATCGGCGCGGACAAACTGGTGGCCGACGCGGCCGCCGATACCCGCAGCAGCAGCGACAAGGCGGTGGACGCCAAGGTCGATGTGCGCGTCTACACCAAGACCGGCGAAGACGTGAACGTCGCCGGCAGCGGCGCCGGCGGCAGCAGCCAGACTCGCAAGGACAGCGCCACGGCGGTGGTCGGCGGCTACGCTGGCAGCCAGGGCGTGAACATCAACGTGCGCGGCGACGCGCAGTTCGAGGGCAGCCGCTTCGACGGCGGCCAGGGCGGCGTCAGCGTCAAGACCGGCGGCGACCTGGCCCTGAACCAGGCCAACGACCGTCAGGGCAGCGACACTTCCAGCCTGCGCGGCAACGGCTCGCTGACCGTCGGCACCTTGCCGGGCACCGACGGCACCAACGTCGATCTCGGCGCCGGGTTCCAGCTCGACCACACCGGCAAGCAGGTCAACGACAGCCAGGCCCGTGTGGCGAGCGTCCAGGGCAACGGCCCTGTGCAGTTCACCAGCGGCGGCAACCAGGTCCAGCAAGGCGCGAAGATCGACAGCGCAGGCGCCATCGACCTGAAGGCCGGCGGCACCCTCGACCTGCAAGCGGCCACCGACACCCACGTCGCCACCGGCGGCAACCTCGGCGGCGGCCTGAAGGCGGGCGGCAGCAAGACCAGCAGCGAGAAGAGCCGCGATCAGGGTGGCAACCTCAGCGGCAACTTCAACATCGGCCGGGTGAACGAGAACACCCAGACCCTCAAGGGCGGCCAGCTTGACAGCCAGACCAGCATCGCCCTGAGCGGCGATTCGGTGCGCCAGCAAGGCACCCAGGTCGGCGCGCCGAGCGTGAGCCTCGACGCCGGCAAGGGCGGCATCGCGCTGGAATCCGCGCAGTCCAGCGACAGCCGCAACAACTGGAACGTCGCCCTGAACGCCGGCGGCAACCTCAGCCAAAGCACACCGACCGCCGCCGATGAGAAGGCCACCAGCGACCAAGGCTTCAACGCCGGGGCCAAGGTGGGCGTGGACTATGTTCAGGGCACCACGCAGCAGAACAGCCGGATCAAGGCCGATGCGGTGGTGTTGAACAGCGCGGGCGACGCCCGTCTGAGCGGTGCGCAGGTCGAGGGCAAGACCGTCGGCGGCAACGTTGCCGGTGACCTGACCGTCGAAAGCCGCCAGGACACGCAGAACCACGCCAAGGTCGATGTGGATCTGGGCCTGACCGGCAAGAAGAACCCGCCGAGCGACAAGAAGGAACTGGCCGGCACCGACTACAAGCCGACCCTCACCGCCCAGGGCGAATACGCCCACAAGGACAGCGTCGGCCAGGCGTCCGGCATCAGCGGCCAGCAAGGCGTGAACCTGAACGTCGGCGGCGCCACGCAACTGACCGGCGCGCGGGTCTCGGCGGCGGGCGGCCGGGTGCACCTGGGCGGCTCGCCGGTCGGCAAGACGGATCTGGACAACCGCGACTACGGGGTCAAGGCCGGCCTGACCCTGCCGCACAAGGCTGAAGAGAACGCACCGAAGGTCTCGGTTGAGAACGGCACGCTGAAAGCCGGCCCGGTCACCGTCAGCGGTCATTTCGACAGCCAGACGCTGCAGGCCGGCATCGACGAACGCGGCTGAAGCCCCCATGGTGGATGAGCCCTATCCACCGTCCAACCCTGCAGGAGCGAGCTTGCTCGCTCCTGCATTCTTCAGGCCTCAACCCAAACGACAAGCATGCCCCTGTGGGAGCGAGCCTGCTCGCGATGGCGTCGGACCAGTCACTGCAAAGGTGCCTGTTCCATCGCCATCGCGAGCAGGCTCGCTTCTACAGGGGGGCATGGTCTGGTCTGCGTCGATTTCTTCGCCCCCGCTGGAAAACCCGCAGGCCTGCAACTAGCGTGTGAGAACGGACGCTCACTGCAAGGGACTGACGGGGTGCAACGACATGGGCAAGAAGTTCGGCAACGGCTGGTGGATCGATGAAGGGGTGTTGATGTCCGACGAGCGCGCGACGGATCTCGAAGCCGCCGCCGGGCATTTTCCGGACGAATACGACCCGATGATCTTCCTTACCGGCGATGCCCACCGCGAGCCGCCGTTCCAATGGGCGGCGCAGGGCGTCTGGGCGAACTTCTTCGCACCGCTGATCGAAGACAACAAGATCGTCTGCCATGTCGAGCAGTACCCCAGGGCGGTCACCCGTGATTCGGTGCCGCCGCTGTTCGGCCCGGTGTTTGACCACGGCAAGGTGTTCGGCTGGGAGCATGCGGTGTTCCCGATCCTCGAAAACCTGATGAAGAACTACTACAACCGGGCGCAGGACTTTCCCGCCAACATCACCGTCGGGTTTGTCCGCGGTGCGTTGGGCGACAGCGCCAAGGTCGCGCAGATGGGTTTTCTGAAAACCGAGCATCAGGCGTTCGTGGACTTCGCCAAACCCTACGTCGAGGAAAAGACCGGCCTGAAGGCCATCTTCAGTTCCACCCCGTCGTCGACGACGCGGCTGTCGGCAACGGACGGCGCCAAGTTCAAGGAACTCTACTCGGCCTACGTGCGGGCCGGCATGGAGCTGCGCACGGGCATCCATCCTTACATCGCCCCCGCGATCCAGCGCCTGATCGACACCTACCGCGACCACATCCACCTGATCACCTGCGGTGACGCGCACCTGCTGGTCAATCCGCTTTATCAGTATCTGCATCCGCCGGAGGGGTGTTTCGGCATCGTCGATCCGGACCAGGGCAAAGGAACGGGCAAGATCAAGGCCAAATAGGGCGCATGCCGCCTCCCGTCGACAGGCCCAAGGAACGATTGCCGGGCGTAATACGAAACATTACTATTCACGCCACTTTCCTCAGCACGCCGCCATGATCCCCATGCTGCCCCGCAGACCCGGCTTTTTCGAGCATTACGAAGAGTTGATCGGCACCTGGACCCGTCGCCTGCGCAATCGTCAGCAGGCCGAGGACCTGGCGCACGACACCTTCGTGCGGGTGCTCGAAACCGATGCGGCGACAGTGCAGCAGCCACGGGCGTACCTGCACCAGACCGCACGCAACATCGCGGTGGACGGCTTTCGGCGTGAGGACCGACGGGGCGCCATGGAGTCGGAGGCGATCGATCTCAGTGAGTCGCCGACCGGCGACCCGGAGCATTACATGCATGCGATCCAGTTGGCCGATTCCATCGAGCGGGCGCTCGCGGAGCTGCCGGTCAACTGCCGGCGGATCTTCGTCTGGCAGAAGCTCGAAGGCCTGACCCAGGCGGAAATCGCCGAGCGCCTGGGGCTGTCCAGGAACATGGTGGAAAAGTATATGATCCGCACCCTGCGGCACCTGCGCGACCGTCTGGACGGGTTGCAGCCATGAGCGGGCGCCGTCATTCATCCCCGGCCAGACAGGACATTCCATGATGCAGACCCGTGATTGCGCGTGCGGGCAGGCAACGGTGCGCGATGAGGCGGCACGCTGGTTCGTGCGCCTGCAGGAGGCGGCCGTCAGCGTGGACGAGCGGCAGCGCTTCGACGCCTGGCTGAACGAACATGCCTCGCACCGCGACGAGTTCCTGTTGCTGCAAGGCGTGTGGACCGCCGCCGACCTGCTGCCGGCGCCACGCCTGAAGGCCTTGTGCGACGAGCCGCCGGCCCGCCGCGGGCGCCGGCCGGCGCTGCGCTATGCGGTGGCCGCCGGGGTGCTGGCGGTGGCGGTCGGGCTGGGGCTGTTCAGCGGGCTCACCCCACCGGCGGGCTACAGCGCCGAATTCGCGACGAAGACCGGCGAACGGCGGCATGTGGCGCTGCCTGACGGTTCGGTCGTCGACCTCGACAGCCGGAGTGCCTTGAAGGTGCGCTTTGAAAAGGATCGCCGCGTCGTCGAACTCACCGAAGGCGAGGCGATGTTCAGTGTCGAGCACGACACCTCGCGTCCGTTCGTGGTCGAGGCCGGCAGCGGCAAGGTCACGGTCACCGGCACCCGCTTCGACGTGCGCCGCGACCCGGCGCAGACCCGGGTCGCGGTGGAGCAGGGCACGGTCAAGGTGCAGGGCCGCAACGCGCCGGACAACGCCTTCGTCAGCCTGACCGCCGGCCTGGGCACCCATGTCGACGCCCAGGGCGCCGTCGCGCCGGCCTACGCGGTCAACCCGGCCGAGCTGACCGCCTGGCGCAGCGGCAAACTGGTGTTCAACAACGCCAGCCTGAGCGATGTGGCGGCGCAGGTGTCCCGTTACCGCGACAAGCCTCTGAAGGTCTCCGGCCCCGCCGTGGCCAACCTGCGCCTGACCAGCGTGTTCCGCACCGACAACACCGACGCCTTGCTCAAGGCCTTGCCGAACATCCTGCCGGTGGCCGTGCGCACGCTGGCCGACGGCAGCCAGGAAATAATTTCAAAATAAAATTCAGGTTTTTTTCGAGTTCATCGTCTTCCTGTTCAACTGCAACTGGTTTGCATTAACAGACGCATACACTTGCGATCCACAGGACTACGTTCGACGTGAAAAACACCAACGCCAACAACAAGAAATCCCCTTGGCTGCCGCTGGCCCTCGCGCTGGCGGTCAACGCTGCCGTGCCGCTGGCGTTCGCCGCCGATGTCATTCACATCCGCGCGCAGCCGCTGGGCCAGGCCCTGAGCGAATTGGGCCAGCAAACCTCGCTGCAAGTGTTTTTCAGTCCTGACCTGGTCGCCGGCAAACAGGCCCCGGCGGTGGACGGCAACCTCTCGCCGGAACAGGCCCTGCGCCAATTGCTGCAGGGCAGCGGCCTGGACTACCAGATCAACGAAGGCTCGGTGACGTTGTCACCGGCGCCGACGGCCGCCGCCAACGGTCCGCTGGAACTGGGCGTGACCGACATCAAGGTGGTCGGCGACTGGCTCGGCGACGCCGACGCCGCCGTGGTGCAGAACCACCCCGGCGCACGTACTGTGATCCGCCGCGAAGCGATGGTGGAGCAGGGCGCCATGAACGTCGGCGACGTGCTGCGCCGGGTGCCGGGCGTGCAGGTGCAGGAGGCCAACGGCACCGGCGGCAGCGACATCTCGCTGAACGTCGGCGTGCGCGGCCTGACCTCGCGCCTGTCGCCGCGCTCCACCGTGCTGATCGACGGCGTGCCGGCGGCCTTCGCCCCTTACGGCCAACCGCAGCTGTCGATGGCGCCGATCTCGTCGGGCAACCTCGACAGCATCGACGTGGTGCGCGGCGCCGGTTCCGTGCGCTACGGGCCGCAGAACGTCGGCGGCGTGATCAACTTCGTCACCCGCGCCATCCCCGAAAAGGCCACCGGTGAAATCGGCACGACGCTGGAGACCTCCCAGCACGGCGGCTGGAAACACATCGACACCGCCTTCCTGGGCGGTACCGCCGACAACGGCCTCGGCATGGCGCTGCTGTACTCCGGCGTCAACGGCAACGGTTACCGCGAGCGCAACAACGGCAACGACATCGACGACGTCATCCTCAAGACCCATTGGGCGCCGACCGAGCAGGACGATTTCAGCCTCAACTTCCACTACTACGACGCCAGCGCCGACATGCCCGGCGGCCTGACCCAGAAACAGTACGACGACAAGCCGTTCCAGTCCGACCGCGACTACGACGGCTTCAGCGGGCGGCGCAAGGACGTGTCGTTCAAGTGGATCCGCCAGATCGACGAGCGCACCCAGGCCGAAGTGCTGACCTACTATTCCGACAGCTTCCGCGGCAGCACCATCGCCGCCCGCGACCAGAAGACCCTCAGCTCGTTCCCGCGCTCCTACTACACGCTGGGCATCGAGCCGCGCGTGTCGCGGGTGTTCGACGTCGGCCCCACCACCCAGGAAGTCAGCGTCGGCTACCGCTACCTGAAAGAGGCCATGCACGAGCAGTCCAGCCGCCTGGCCCTGGTCAACAACCAGCCGGTGGTGACCAAGACCTCCGACGGCCACGTGTTCCAGGACCGCACCGGCGGCACCGAGGCCAATGCGGTGTACGTCGACAACAAGATCGACGTCGGCAACTGGACCGTGACGCCGGGCATCCGCTTCGAGCACATCAGCACCGACTGGCACGACCGCGCGGTGCTCGACACCGCCGGCAAGCGCGTGCCGGAGAAGAACCGCAGCATCGAAAGCAACGAGCCGCTGCCGGCCCTGAGCGTGATGTACCACCTGTCCGATGCGTGGAAGCTGTTCGCCAACTACGAGACCTCGTTCGGCAGCCTGCAGTACTTCCAGCTCGGCCAGGGTGGCTCGGGCGACCAGACCGCCAACGGCCTGAACCCGGAAAAGGCCAAGACCTACGAGATCGGCACCCGCTACAACGATGACGTGTGGGGCGGCGAGGTGACGCTGTTCTACATCGACTTCGACGACGAGCTGCAATACATCAGCAACGACGTGGGCTGGACCAACCTCGGCGCGACCAAGCACCAGGGCGTCGAAGCGTCCGTGCACTACGACATGGCCGCGCTGGACCCGCGCCTCGACGGCCTGACCGCCAACGCCGGCTTCACCTACACCCGGGCGACCTATGAAGGGGAGATCCCGGGCTTCAAGGGCCGAGACCTGCCGTTCTACTCGCGCCAGGTGGCCACCGTCGGCCTGCGTTACGACATCAACCGCTGGACCTACAACCTCGACGGTTTCGCCCAGTCCAAGCAGCGTTCGCCGGGCACCGGGGTCAACGCCGACGGCAGCTTCAGCGGCAACTACATCACCGAAGGCACGGCGGACGGGCAATACGGCGACATTCCGGGCTACGTGACCTGGAACGTGCGCGGCGGCTACGACTTCGGCGCGCAACTGTCGAACCTCAAGCTGGGCGCCGGGGTGAAGAACATCTTCGACAAGCAGTACTTCACCCGCTCCAGCGACAACAACTCGGGGATCTACGTGGGCACGCCGCATACGTTCTTCGTGCAGGCCAGCGTCGGCTTCTGACGACTCCCGCAGCGCCCCCGCTCCCCCTGTGGGAGCGGGCTTGTCCGCGATGACGGCGGCCCGTCCAGCACCTATGTGCCAGCCAGGCCGCTCGTTCAGACCTTCAGCACTTTGCCGCCGATCGCCACCGCCACCAGCAGCACCGCCATCAGACCGAAGGCGAAGCTCAGGCTGCTGCCGTGGGCGACGAACCCGATCACCGCAGGTCCCGCCAGAATCCCCGCATAGCCCAGGGTGGTGATGGCCGGCACCGCGATGCTTTCCGGCATCACCGTCTGCTTGCCCACCGCCGTGTACAGCACCGGCACGATGTTCGAGCAACCGGCCCCGACCAGCGCGTAACCGATCAGGGCCGCCTGCCAGGACGGCGCGAACGTGGCCAGGAACAGGCCCGCCGCCGCGGTCAGCCCGCCGACCAGGATCACTCGCGTCGCCCCCAGGCGCCGGACGATGCGGTCGCCGGTGAGGCGGCCTGCCGTCATGGTCAGGGCGAACGCGGCGTAGCCCAGGCCCGCGTAGGCCTTGTCGATGCCGCGTTCCTCGGCCAGGAACACCGCGCTCCAGTCCAGCGCAGCGCCTTCGGTGAGGAACACGATGAAGCACATGCCGCCGATGAACAGGACGATGCCGTGGGGCACCGCAAACGCCGGCCCCGAGCTTTCGCTGCCGTAGGGCAGCATGTGCGGCACGGCCTTGAACAGGGACGCGACCAGCAGCGCGACCACCACCAGCATCGCCGCCAGCGGCGACAGGCCGAGGCCCAGCAAGCCGCTGACCCCCGCCGCGCCGACGATGCCACCGAGGCTGAACAGGCCGTGGAACCCGGACATCATGTTTTTCCCGCTGGCCCGCTCGACGATCACCGCTTGCAGGTTCACCGTCGAGTCCACCGTGCCCAGCCCGGCGCCGAACATGAACAGCGTGGCGATCAGCGCCGGAACCGACGACACCGTCGCCAGCAACGGCAACGCCGCGCAGATCAGCAGCGTGCCGCCGGTGGCCACCTTGCGGCAGCCGAACCGGGTGGCCAGGATGCCCGCCAGCGGCATCGCCAGGATCGACCCCACCCCCAGGCACAGCAGCAACAGGCCCAGCGTGCCTTCGTCGAGCCCGGCCCGGGCCTTGGCGTACGGCACCAGCGGCGCCCACGCCGCGATGCCGAGGCCGGCGATGAAGAAGGCGATGCGGGTGGACATCTGTTGCAGGCGTCCGGGAACGAAAGCGGCTTGGGCGTTGAGGTCGGTCATGGGAATCCTTGGCAGAATCGTTACAGCAGGCGGACATCCTTGCACAGTGAGCCCGCAGGCGCGAGCAGGCGCGCGCCCACACGAGGTACAGTGGTGCCTTTGAACCATCCAGGGATCGACCGATGACGCCGCTTTACGATGCACGGGGCAACCTTTACGCCGTCGTTTCACCCAAGGCGCTGCGGGACGCCGGCGTGCCGTTGCCCGCCACGGCGCAAGATTGCGCGGCGTCGCGGCCGTCGTGGAGCCGCGCTGCGGTGGCGGCCTGCTGCGAGTGGCCCGACGGCGAGCGTCCGGCGGGGGCCAAGGCGCACCGCAGCGATGGTTTGCTGATCGGTCCGTTCCAGTCCGCGCCGCCGTTCGACCTGCTGATCGTCAACACCGACGGCTCGTTGGCCGAGCGCAGCGGCAACGGCCTGACGATCTTTTCCCAGGCGCTGCTCGAACAAGGCCTGATGCCGCAAGAGGGGGCGTTGCTGCGGGTGCACCATGACAAGCAGGACGCGGTCTCGCCTGTGGCCACCTCGGTCAAACCGGCGCAGGTCGAAGCCGTGCAAGGCTTCTGGCTGGACCTAGGCCGGCCAAGCTTCGGCCCGGCGGCGGTGGGCGCGCAAGGCGTCGAAACGGTGATGTTCGAGGGCCGCGAACTCAGCCGGGTCGAACCGCTGGCACGCCTCGATCCGGCCTGGGGCCGCAGCCAGTTCGTGCGCATCGGCAATCCCCATGGCGTCACGCTGGTGGCCGACGGGGCGCACCTGCCGGACAACGAACAACTGCGCGATGCGCCGCTGAACGAGCCCCTGACCCGGATCGCCTACGCCATGCCCGAAGGGGCCGGCCAACCCTGTCCGGCCGGGGTCAACCTGCAATGGGCGCAGCGCGGCGGCGAACAGCGTGTCATCGCACGGGTGTTCGAGCGCGGCGAAGGCCCCACGGCGTCCTCCGGCACCAGCGCCAGCGCGGTGGCGTGCGCGGCCTGGCGGGTCGGTTGGGTGAAGGCAGGGCAGGTGCAGGTGGTGATGCCCGGCGGCACGGCGCCGGTGCTGCTGGAGGCGTGCGGCGACGAGTTGACGGGCGTGCGCCTGTTCGGCACTGCGCACGCCCGGGCTTGATGCCGGCCCGGAAGAGTGGCCGGCCGTTTCAGTGGGCCTTGAACAAGGCGACGCTCACGACGGTTTCGCCTTCCACGTTCAGGTGAAGCAAGGCTTGCGGATCAGTGTCGATGCCGTCGAAGCACTCGACCACGACGGCGCTCGCTGAGGTGGCAAACAACGCCAGGCGTTCGGCCCGGCACAGATGACGCTTGACCGCCTCGCTGACCGGCATCGGCGGACGGCCCTCGCGCACCAACCCGCAGAATGCCAGGGCAACTTCGCGGGGAGGAGCGGGTGGAGGCGACGGCAGGCCCGCGTCGGCAAACAGGCGGTTGAGCTGGTCGGCGGCGCTCACTGCCCGGGGGAAACCGGCGAAGGCCGAGGCCTGCAAAAGCACCTCCGTCAGTTCGCCGGGCGCGAGGCCGGAGGCCAGGCCAGTCTTGAGGTGCACGCTCAACGGCGGCCCGACCATGCCGGACGCCACGATCGCCGCAAACGACACCGCTTCGCGCAAGCGGGGATCCAGGCCCGGCCGGGCGTGCAGGTGCCCGTACACCACGCCGACCGCCAGCTCACCCAAGGCGGGTGCGGTATGGAACAGTGCATCGAGGCGGGATCCGCCATCGGGCACCAGGTCGATGAATGTGTGGCGGCCTTCGCAGTAGAGCGTGGCCATGGGATCGGAAGGGGAGTGATGATTCATGTCGCGTCCTCACGTTCGAATGAGGATGGCAGCAGAGCAACTTCGCACAAATTACGGCATGACACGGCGTCCATCGGGAGATCGGCGCCGGGATGGCGCCGATCCCTGAACCTTAGACGAATTCCACCACCGGCATCTGCCGCTTCATCAGCACCTTGCCCCCGCGGATCGAATACAGCGGCAGGCCCTGGCTGCGGATCACTTCGTAGTCGCTGTCCGCCGACAGGATCAGCAGGTTCGCCGGCCGCCCAGGCTCCAGCCCGTAGCGTTCGCCCAGGTGCAGGGCCTTGGCGCTGTTGTCGGTCACCAGGTCCAGGGCGTTCTGCAGGTTGCGGTAGCCGAGCATGTGGCAGATGTGCAGCCCGGCCTCCAGCACCCGCAGGATGTTGCCGTTGCCCAGCGGATACCACGGATCGACGATCGAGTCCTGGCCGAAGCAGACGTTCATACCCGCCTCCAGCAGTTCGTTGACCCGGGTCACGCCCCGGCGTTTGGGGAAGGTGTCGAAGCGCCCCTGCAAGTGGATGCTCTCGGTCGGGCAGGAGACGAAACTGATGCCCGAGTGCCCGAGCAGGCGGAACAGCTTGGCGCAGTAGGCGTTGTCGTAGGAACCCATGGCCGTGGTGTGGCTGGCGCTGACCCGGGCGCCCATGCCGCGGCTGCGGGCCTCTTCGGCCAGCACTTCGAGAAAGCGCGAATGCGGGTCGTCGGTCTCGTCGCAGTGCACGTCCACCAGGCAGCCGGTGCGCTCGGCCAGGTCCATCAAAAACTTCACCGAGCTCACGCCCTGGTCGCGGGTGTACTCGAAATGCGGAATGCCGCCGACCACGTCGGCGCCCAGGCGGATGGCTTCTTCCATCAGGTCGCGACCGTTGCGAAACGACTCGATGCCTTCCTGGGGGAACGCGACGATCTGCAGATCCACCAGGTGACGGTTTTCCTCGCGCACCTCCAGCATCGCCTTGAGCGCGGTGAGCTGCGGGTCGGTGACGTCGACATGGGTGCGCACATGCTGGATGCCGTGGGCGGCCAGGGCCTGGAGGGTTTTTCCGGCGCGGGTCTTGGTGTCTTCGAAGGTGATGGTGGCCTTGCGTTCGCCCCAGCATTCGATGCCTTCGAACAGCGTGCCGCTCATGTTCCAGCGCGGCTCGCCGGCGGTCAGGGTAGCGTCGAGGTGGATGTGCGGTTCGACGAACGGCGGCACCACCAGGTTGCCGCCGGCATCGAGGTCGTCGGGGCCCAAAGTGGGGGCTTCGGTCTGGCGGGCGACGCTGCGGATCAGGCCGTCTTCCAGGTGCAGTGCGTGCAGGCCTTCCTGGTTGCGCAAGCGGGCGTTGATGATGTGCATCGGCTCATCCTTTTCATGGATCGGGTGCGGTCACTGCGTCGTACCTTAGCGCAATACCCGCCCCTGCTGGGACATCAGAGAAAACGCAGCAGGGCCGCGACGATGGCCTCCGGGGCATCTTCCTGGACCAGGTGCCCGGCGTTCGGGATGGCGTGGAACCGCGATCCGGGAATCATCCCGTGCAACGCCCGGCCGCGCTCGATGGGGATCCACTGATCGTCCTCGCCCCAGAGGATCTGCACCGGGCAGCGGATCGTCGGGTACAGGTCCTGCACCTGGCGGGTGTAGCGCTCGTCCATCTGCGCGATCTGTCGGTAGAACGCCGCCTGGCCCGGATCGCCGAGCCAGGGCTGCACGTAGGGGGCGAGTTCGTCGTCGGGCATGTCGCGGTGGACGGCGCCACGGATGTAGGCCGGAACGACGGCCCGCTGAATGTAGTCGGGCAGGCCGCTGAACGCGGCCTCATGCTGGCGCACGTGCTGGACGAACGGCGAGCCCCAGGGCGACAGCGCGACCGGGTCGATCAGCGTCAGGGTGCGGTACTCCTTGCCGTTGAGCAGGTGCGCGCGCAGGGCGGTGGCGCCGCCGAAGTCGTGGGCCACCACGTCCGGACGTTGCAGGTTCCAGTGATCCAGCAATTGCGCCAGCAGTTCGTTCTGCACCCCGAGGGACACGTCGGCGTCAGGCTTTTCGGACTGCCCGTAGCCCAGCAGGTCGAAGCAGTGCACCCGGTGAGTCCTGTAGAAGTGCGGGGCGATGCGGTGCCATACATAGGACGAAAACGGGGTGCCGTGCACGAACACCAGCGGCGGCCCGTCGCCGCGGACGGCATGGCGAACGCCTCGCCCGTTGAAGTCAAAGACCTGATCCAGCAGCCAGTCCGTCATGGGTCTGTCCTCTTGGCGGGTTGAGCCAAAAAGCATAGGCACAAAAAAACCACCGTTCCCGGTGGTTTTTTTAGGCCGCTGGGCTCACTCGCCGCGGTAGATGCAGCCGCTGGTGCAGGTCTCGTGGATGCGGATCGCGCTGAGTTCCGGCAGCAGGGGCTTGAGCTCGTTCCAGATGAACTTGGCCAGCACTTCGCTGGTCGGGTTCTCAAGGCCCGGGATGTCGTTCAGGTAGTTGTGGTCCAGGCGCTCGTACAGCGGCTTGAAGATCGCCTTGATCTCGGAGAAGTCGCGGATCCAGCCGGTGTGCGGATCGATGTCGCCGCTCAGGTGGATGGCCACCTTGAACGAATGGCCGTGCAGGCGTCCGCACTTGTGGCCGTCCGGCACGTGGGGCAGGCGGTGGGCGGATTCGAACGTAAATTCCTTGAAGATTTCCACGGTGATGTCGGCTCTGTTCAGATGGCGTCGCGTCAGCGATTCGGGCAGGCGGCGAGTTTACCAGCTTGTCTGCGGCCGTGCGGCAAAACGCTGACTAAAGGGTCAGCAGGCGTTCGGCGAGGCGACCGTTGGCGGCCAGTTCGAGAAACTCGTCGCCCAGCCGCCGGCTTTCGTCCATCGCCGCGCGCCAGTATTTCTGCCGGGCGGGCGCATCGCCCATGAAGCGCTTGAAGTCGTTGCGGTCCGGCAGCTTGCCGTAGGGCAGGCGCGCCAGGTATTCCTTCGACGGGGCGAGCAGCAGCACGTCTTGCAGGCGCTGGGTCGACGCCCGGCGCCAAGGCAGGGTCTTGTCGAACCAGCCGGGGATGACCCGGTCGGTGAAGTGCGGATACAGCACGATGCCGTCGCCGCTGTAGGGCAGGTCGAGGTGATAGTCCAGCAGGCCGCCGTCGCGGAACGTGCCGGCGCCGGCTCCCGGCAGGTCGCGCACACCCTCCATCACCATCGGGATCGAGCCCGAGGCCAGCAGCGCCTGGCGCAGGTTGCCGGCGTCCAGGGCGATGAAGCGCGACGGGAAGTCGTTCAGCGCCTCCACCGGCGGCGCCAGGCGCGGGTCGTGGATGATCAGCCGCTCGAAGTGCCGCGCCAGCCGCGCCCGGCCGCGCAGGTTGTCGGCGATCACCGAGCCCAGCGCCAGGCCCAGCCGGCCGCGGTGATCGTCCGCCAGCCGGCCGTGGCTTTTGACCACCATGATGTTGAGGCGGTAGTGGGGGTTGTCGAGCAGGCGCGCGTCGCGGCCGTCGAGCAGGTCGTCGAGCATGCGCCGGGAACTGCGGCTGACCTCGGTGACGGTGACGCCCTTGTTGAAGTTTTGCTCGGTGTACAGGTGACCGAGACGGCGGATGCCTTCGGCGGCGTCCGGCAGGCAGGCGCTGGCGAAGCGCCAGGAACCCACCGACGCACCGATCAGCGAGCGCTCCCGGGGCGCCGCCGGCAGCCATTCGCCGAACAGTGCCAGATCCAGCCCCTGGATCCCCAGCGCCTTCGGCCCGCCGGCGGCGCCGGGCAGGGTGCCGACGTCGGCGGCGCTCAGGCCCCGGGCGCGGATGCGCGCCATGGCCCGGGGGCCGGCCTTGAGGGTGAGGGCGGGGAACTTGATGTGGATGGCGGTCATGTCGGCCTCGGTCGATGGCGAGCGGGGATTATAGAGCCACTGCGAACCCTGTGGGAGCTGGCTTGCCAGCGATGACGGAAGGACAGTCACTGCGATGTCGCACGCAGAATCGCTATCGCTGGCAAGCCAGCTCCCACAGGAAGTCCCGCAGGAGGTCGTGTCGGGCAGGGCAATGATGGCCATTCAGTTTCAATTAAGTTCACCCCGCTAAGGTGACGCCCCGCAGCACATAAAAATACGGAGACACCCCATGAAGACCCTGACTGCCCTGTCCATCGCCTCGATCATCGGCCTGACCGCGAGCCTCGCCCACGCCCGCGACCTTGGTCCCGATGAGGCCCTTCGCCTGCGCGACGCTGGTACTATCCAGTCTTTCGAGAAGCTCAACGCCGCAGCGCTGGCCAAACACCCAGGTTCGACGGTCACCGACACCGAGCTGGAAGAGAAGTACGGCAAGTACCTCTACCAGATCGAACTGCGCGATCCGCAGGGCCAGGCGTGGGACATGGAACTGGACGCGGTCAGCGGGCAAGTGCTCAAGGATCATCAGGACACGTAATGAAGCCGTATTTTCTGCATCCGCGCGTCGGGAGCCGTCTGGCCCTGGCGCTGTTGGCGTTCTGCTCGCTGGCGGCGGCCCGCGACCTCGACCAGGACGAGGCCCTGCGCCTGCGCCAGCAGGGCGTGATCCTGCCGCTGGAACAGGTGCTGCAACAAGCGCTGGACCGCTATCCCGGCGCCAAGCTGCTGGAGGTCGAGCTGGAAGAGAAGCACGACGTCTATGTTTATGAAGTCGAGCTGCTGACGGTCGAAGGGGTGGCCCGCGAGCTGCACCTCAAGGCCGACACCGGGCAACTGATCAAAGACAAGGAAGATTGACCGATGCGTCTGCTATTGGTGGAAGACCACGTACCGTTGGCCGATGAACTGCTCGCCGGCCTGCAGCGCCAGGGCTATGCGGTCGATTGGCTGGCGGACGGGCGCGATGCGGTCTATCAGGGCGGCAGCGAGCCCTATGACCTGATCGTCCTCGACCTCGGCCTGCCCGGCGTGCCGGGGCTGGAGGTGCTGGCGCAGTGGCGGGCCGGCGGCCTGGCCGTGCCGGTGCTGATCCTCACGGCCCGGGACTCCTGGGCCGAGCGCATCGAAGGCCTGAAGGCCGGGGCCGACGACTACCTGACCAAGCCGTTCCATCCGGAAGAACTGTTCCTGCGCATCCAGTCGCTGCTGCGCCGCTCCAAGGGCCAGGCCAACCAGCCGACCCTCAAGGCCGCCGGCCTGCACCTGGACGAAGGCCGCCAGTGCGTCACCCGCGACGGCGCCGACATTCAGCTGACCGCCGCCGAATTCCGCCTGCTGCGCTATTTCATGCTCCATCCGCAGCAGATCCTGTCCAAGAGCCACCTTGCCGAACACCTCTACGACGGCGAGACCGAGCGCGATTCCAACGTGCTGGAAGTCCACGTCAACCACTTGCGGCGCAAGCTCGGCAAGAGCGTGATCGAAACCCGCCGCGGCCAGGGTTACCTGTTCGGCGGGCAGGCTTCGTGAGGTCGATCCAGCGGCGCCTGAGCCTGGGCCTGATCAGCGTGATGGTGATCGTCGGCCTGGTGCTGGCGCAGGTCAGCCTGTGGCTGTTCGAAGTGGGCCTGCAGCGTTACCTCGAAGCCGGCCTGCGCAACGACAGCGAAAGCCTGCTGGTGGCGCTGGTGCGCGGCCCGCAGGGCTTGCAGCTGGATGAGCGGCATCTGTCGCCGGCCTATCAGCGGCCGTTCTCCGGGCATTATTTCCGCATCGACTTCGCCGACAGCCACTGGCGCTCGCGCTCGCTGTGGGATCAGGATCTGCCGCTGCTGGATCACCCCGGCCTGCACAGCAACCTGCAACTGGGCCCCGGCGGCCAGCAGTTGCTGGTGCTGCGCTCGGACTACCGGCGCCTGGGCCAGTCGATCTCCATCAGCGTCGCCCAGGACTACACCCCGGTGCGCGAGAGCTTCCGGCGCATGCGCCAGGTCGGGCTCGGGCTCGGGCTGGCCGGCCTGTTGCTGATCCTGTTGCTGCAACGGCTCACCGTGCGCCGGGCCCTGCGCCCGCTGGAAACGGCACGGGAACAGATCGCCCAGTTGCAGCAGGGCCAGCGCTCGCAGCTCGACGAGCAAGTGCCGACCGAGCTGGAACCCCTGGTGGCGCAGATCAACCATTTGCTGGCCCACACCGAAGACAGTCTCAAACGCTCGCGCAACGCCTTGGGCAACCTCGGTCATGCGCTGAAGACGCCGCTGGCGGTGCTGCTGAGCTTGGCCTCAAGCGAACGGCTCGACGGGGACCCGCAGCTGCGCAAGATGCTCACCGAGCAACTTGCGCAGGTGCAGCAGCGGCTCAACCGCGAGTTGAACCGTGCGCGGCTGTCCGGCGATGCGCTGCCGGGGGCGCTGTTCGATTGCGGTGCGGAGCTGCCGGGCCTGCTGGCGACGTTGAACATGATCCACGGCGAACACCTGGCGTTGAGCTTCACGGCGCCTGCGGGCCTGCAACTGCCGTGGGACCGGGAAGACTTGCTGGAACTGCTCGGCAACCTGCTGGACAACGCCTGCAAATGGGCCGACGCCGAGGTGCGCCTGAGCGTGGTCGAGTCGGCGGGTGGTTTTTTGCTGAACGTCGAGGACGACGGCCCAGGCATCCCCGAGGCCCAGCGCGATCAGGTGTTCAGCCGCGGCACCCGGCTGGATGAGCAGACCGACGGCCATGGCCTGGGGCTGGGGATCGTGCGGGACATCGTCGAGGCCTGGGGCGGGACGCTGGCGTTGCGCGAGAGCGAGTGGGGCGGGTTGAGCGTGGTGATCGAACTGCCCAAGCGCTGAGGGCAGGCGGGAGCTGCGGCGGCGCCTTTACCGACGCCATCGCTGGCAAGCCAGCTCCCACAGTGTTTTGCGGTGTGCACAGGTTCTGCGAACACCTAGGCCTCCTGTAGGAGCCAGCCTGCTGGCGATGGCGGCGTCACGTTCAGCCTTAAGGTGACTGACCGGACGCCATCGCGAGCAGGCTCGCTCCTACAGGTTTTCCAATGGTCAGACGCGGAACTGGTCCATCAGGCCCTGCTGCTGGTTCGCCAAACTGTTGAGCGACTGGCTCACCCGCGCCGATTCGTTGGCCTGGCCGGACAGCGATTCGGTCACGTCGCGAATGGTCGCCACGTTGTTGTTGATCTCCTCGGCCACGGCGCTTTGCTCTTCCGCCGCGCTGGCGATCTGCAGGTTCATGTCGCTGATCACCGTCACGGCGTCGCCGATCTGGCGCAGGGCCGTCACGGCCTGGCCGACTTGCTCCACGCTGCCCTGGGCCTGGCGGTGGCTGTTGCCCATCGAGCCGACCACGTCCTGGGTGCCGTTCTGCAATTGCTCGATCACTTGGCGGGTCTCCTCCACCGACTCCTGGGTGCGGCGGGCGAGGTTGCGCACTTCATCGGCGACCACCGCGAAGCCACGTCCGGCCTCTCCGGCGCGGGCCGCTTCGATGGCGGCGTTGAGGGCCAGCAGGTTGGTCTGCTCGGCGATGGCGCGGATGGTCTCCAGCACGGTGCCGATCTTCTCGCTGTTGGCGGCCAGGCCTTCGACCTGCGCCATCGCCGCGCTCATGTCGGCGGCCAGGGTGTCGATGCTGGCGGTGGTGCGGTCGATCACAGTCAGGCCCTGACGGGTGGCGCGGTCGGCGTCCTTGGCCGCTTCGGCGGCTTGCGCCGCGCTGCGGGCGACGTCCTGGGCGGTGGCGCTCATCTCGTGGGACGCGGTGGCGACCTGATCCACCTGGCGGTACTGCTGCTCCATGCCGGCGCTGGTCTGGGTGGCGATGGCCGAGGACTGGTCGGCGGTGTTGCGTGCGTCCTGCACCGAGCGTTTCACCTGGGCGATGATCGGCTGCAGTTTGTCGAGGAAGCGGTTGAACCAGCCGGCCAGCTGGCCCAGTTCATCGTTCTTGTCGTAGGCCAGGCGCCGGGTCAGGTCGCCTTCGCCGCTGGCGATGTCTTCGAGCATGTGCGCCACGCCGAGGATCGGCTTGGTCACGCTGCGGGCCATCAGCCACACCAGCAGCAGGCCGAGCAGGGCGGCGAGGGCGCCGAGGCTCAGCTCGATCAGCGTGCCCGAGCGGTTGCTGGCGTCGAGTTGCTGCTTGAGGGCTTCGGCGCGGCTGACCAGCACCTTTTCCGGCACATCGAGCAGCACGCCCCAGGACGGCCCGCCAGGGATCGGCTGGAACGGCGACAGCACCTTCAACTGCTGGTTGCTGTGCAGGCTGCTCACGGTCTTGCTGGAGGCGAGCAGGCCCAGCAGTTCGGCGCCGCTGGCCTTGTCCACGGCGTCCAGGCGCTGGCTCAGCTTGCCGGCGTCCGGGCTGTGGCCGGCGAGCAGGCCGGCGGGGCTGATGATGCTCACGGCGGTCTGGCCGTCGTACAGCTTCTTGCTGGCGTTCTGGCTGATGGCCTGCAGGCTGTTGAGGTTGATGTCCACCGACAGCGAGGCGATGACTTTGCCGTTGACCGTCAGCGGGAACACGATGCTGGTCATCAGCACCTTCTGGCCGTCGATCACATAGAAGTAGGGTTCGATCACGCAGGGCTTGAGCGTGGTGCGCGGGCAGGTGAACCAGGCGTTGGCGGCCTGGCCGCTGGGGCCGGTGCTGGTGTCGGCCATGTCGCTTTCCGGCAGTGCCATGGACGTGACCTTGCCCGGCGTCGGCTGCGACCAGTACAGGGCGAAGCGGCCCTTGTCGTTGCTGCCCAGTTCCGCCTGGCCGGCGAACAGTTCGTCCTTGCCGTCCAGCGCGTTGGCCTCGAATACCAGCGACAGGCCCAGCAGCTCAGGGTTGGCCTGCAGGGCCGACTTGACCTGACGGGTCATGTCCTCGCGCAGGTCGAAGGCATCCAGGAAGCGTTTCTCGGCCTGTTCGCGCAGGAACAGTACCTGGCGCGAAAAGCCGTGGCCGTATTGGTAGGCGTCCATGAACTGCTGGCGGATGAACGCCGCCTGCACTTCGCCCTGGGATTCGATGCGGGCCTGGGCCGACTCGGTGAGCATTTCCATGCTCGACGCCTTCACCAGCTCGGAACTGTGCTCCATGCGGTACAGCGAAAGACCCACCAACAGGGTCACGATACCGGCCAGGCAGAGCCCGGCGAGCAGGGTGATTTTCCATTGGATGGAAAGTTGTCTGAGCGACATGGAGACGTCCTTATTCGATATTTATCTGAGACTTTGCACTGTAACGGCAGCGCGGCGGTTTTCTTTATGGCGCAAACGCAATAGGACCGATTGCCGCATCCGGCGGCAGTGCCACGTATGTTCCTGTGGCGAGGGAGCCTGCTCCCGCTCGACTGCGCAGCAGGCGCGATGCGGGCCACCCCCCACGGCGGGAGCAAGCTCCCTCGCCACGGATTCATCGGTTGTTACAGGACAATGCAGCCCCTCGCTTTGACACTGCGGCCACTCTGCGGCACAGTGCGCGCCCTTCTAACAAGACCCTCGATCCAAATTCGCTGGCGGCCTCCGGGCGTTGCCGGGCGGACTCATCCTGTCTGGCGGTGAAGCGCATCCATCGCCGTGTTTTTGAGGTAGTGAAATGAATGCAGTGATTGCTGCGGTCGGCGTCATGCTGATCCTCAGCCTGTCCCGTGTGCACGTGGTGATCGCGTTGATCGTCGGTGCGCTGGTCGGTGGCCTGACCGGCGGCCTGGGCATCGACGCCACGCTCAAGGCGTTCAACAGCGGCCTGGGCGGCGGGGCGACGGTGGCGTTGTCCTACGCGCTGCTGGGCGCGTTCGCGGTGGCCATCGCCAAGTCCGGCCTGGCCCACGCGCTGGCCGACAAGGCCCTGGCCATGGTCGACCGCCAGCACGCCACCGGCGGCGGCAGCGTCAAGTGGCTGCTGATCGGGCTGTTGTGGGTGGTGGCGATCGCGTCGCAGAACATCCTGCCGATCCACATCGCGTTCATTCCGCTGCTGGTGCCGCCGTTGCTGTATGTGCTGACCAAACTGCAACTGGACCGGCGCCTGATCGCCTGCGTGATGACCTTCGGCCTGATCACCCCGTACATGGTGTTCCCGGTGGGGTTCGGCAACATCTTCCTCAATCAGATCCTGCTGGCCAACGTCAGCAAGGCCGGGGTGGACATCAGCCAGGTCAACGTCATGCACGCGATGGCCATTCCGGCGGCGGGCATGGTGTTCGGCCTGCTGCTGGCGGTGTTCTTCAGCTACCGCAAGAAGCGGGTCTACGACCTGGAGAAGATCGAGCAGGTGGAGCAGGTCAGCGTCGCCTATAACCCGATGACCCTCGGGATCGCCTTCTTGGCCATTGCGGCGGCGTTCATGATTCAGTTGCTGCTGGACTCGATGATTATCGGGGCGCTGGCCGGGTTCCTGATCTTCTCCGCCTCCGGCATCGTGAAGTGGCGCGAGACCGACGGCCTGTTCACCGAAGGCATGAAGATGATGGCGATGATCGGCTTCATCATGATCTCGGCCTCAGGCTTCGCCGAGGTGCTGAAGGCCACGGGCGAGGTGCGCACGCTGGTGGAGAGCGCAGCGACGTGGATCGACCACAGCCAGGCCATCGGCGCGCTGCTGATGCTGCTGGTGGGGCTGATGGTGACCATCGGCATCGGCTCGTCGTTCTCCACGGTGCCGATCCTGGCGGCGATCTTCGTGCCGCTGTGCGTGCAGCTGGGCTTCAGCCCGATGGCGATCGTCTGCATCGTCGGCACCGCCGGCGCCCTGGGCGACACCGGCTCGCCGGCCTCGGACTCGACCCTGGGCCCGACCTCCGGCCTGAACATCGACGGCCAGCACCACCACATCTGGGACACCGTGGTGCCGACCTTCCTGCACTACAACCTGCCGCTGCTGGCGGCCGGGTGGCTGGCTGCGATGGTGCTCTGACCACCAGCGGTCACTTGTTGGCTCCCGCATCGGCACGGGTGGGAGCCTCCGGCTCAACTTTTGGTTCGGCAGGCCGTTAACGCCTTTATCCACGCCAATAAAACCAAAAGAGTGAGCCCGTCCATGCGTCTGAGCCTCAAGGCTAAAGTCCTGTCCCTTGCCGTCCTTCCGGTGTTGCTCTTTGCGCTGGTGATCAGCCTGACCGTGCTGTTCATCCTTCAGGAACAGGCGCACAAGGAAGTCGAACAGACCCGCGAGCGCCTGCTCGGCGACGCCAAGGCCACGCTGCAGAGCTACGTCGCCGTGGCCATGACCACGATCAAGCCGCTGTACGACGCCGCCGCCCCCGGCGACACCGCCGCCCGGGCCCAGGCGATCAAGCTGCTGTCGAGCATCAAGTACGGCAAGGACGGCTACTTCTTCGGCTACGACTCCGAGACCGTGCGCCTGTTCAAGGCCAACGACCCCGACGGCGTGGGCAAGAGCTTCAAGGACAACCGCGACCCGAACGGCGTCTACGTCAACCGCGACCTGGTGAAGGTGGCGAAGGACGGCAGCCATTACCTGCAATACAGCTCGCCGCTGCCGGGCAATGCCCAGGTGCTGGTGCCTAAGCTTGGCTACACCGAATACCTGGCCAAGTGGGACATGGCGGTCGGCACCTCGGTGAACCTGGACGGCATCGAAGCGCAAGTGGCGGCGGTCGAGGCCACGGTGCAGGAGCGCATGCGGGGTGTGGTGCTGAGCATCGTCGGCGTGGCCGTGGTGGTGCTGCTGGTGATCGCCGCGGCGGGCATGCTGCTGGCCAACACCATCCTGCGCCCGTTGAACCTGATGAAAGCCAACCTCGACGACATCGCGGCGGGCGAGGGCGACCTGACCCGCCGCCTGGCCATCACCAGCCAGGATGAGCTCGGCGAACTGGCCGGCTCGTTCAACCGCTTCGTCGACAAGATCCACGGCCTGGTACGGCAGATCACCGAAATGACGTCCCAGCTTACTGGCCTGGTGACCCAGGTGTCGGACCAGGCACACCGTTCCGATCAGGCCATGGAGCGCCAGCGCCACGAGACCGATCAGGTCGCCACGGCGATCAACGAGATGTCCGCCGCCGCCCAGGAAGTGGCCAAGAGCGCGCAGAACGCCGCCGTCGCCGCCCGTCAGACCGACGAGGAAGGCCAGGCCGCCAAGCGGGTCGTGGCCGGCAGCATCCAGCAGATCCATGCGTTGGTGGACGACATCCGCCACAGCGGCGTGTCCCTCGACAGCCTGCAGCAGGACGTGTCCTCGATCGTCGGCGTGCTCGGGGTGATCCGCTCCATCGCCGAGCAGACCAACCTGCTGGCGCTGAACGCCGCCATCGAGGCGGCGCGGGCCGGGGAGGCCGGGCGCGGTTTTGCGGTGGTGGCGGACGAAGTGCGGGCGCTGGCCAGCCGCACGCAGATCAGCACCCAGGAAATCCAAGGCATGATCGACCGCCTGCAGGCCGGCACCCAATCGGCGGTCGAGGCCATGCGCCGTTCCAGCGAGGCCGGCGACGGCACGTCGGCCCAGGCCAATCAGGCCGGCGCATCGCTGGATGCGATGGCGGAACTGATCGCGACCATCAACTCGATGAACGCCCAGATCGCCAGCGCCGCCGAAGAGCAGACCGCCGTGGCCGAAGAGATCAACCGCAGCGTGCACCAGATCGCCGTGGCCGTGGACAGCGTGGCGGACGAGACCCAGCTCGGCGCCCAGACCTCGCGCAGCCTGGCCGAGCTCGGTCAGCGCCTGGGCCGGCTGGTGGGGCAGTTCCGCATCTGAAACCCATACGGCGCCCGGCCGGGCGCCATCGCCGGCAGGCTGGCTCCCACCGGTTTCGGCGCGTGCGCACCTGCAGTGAAAGACTGGACATCCGCGGCAACTTCTACAGGGTTGCAAATGCGCCCACGGAGCTGATGCCGGGTAAGTGGGGCCTAATCGGGCTCCACTTCCAGTCTCAGGCGCGTGTCGTCCAAGCGTTTGATCCGCAGGACAGCGCCTTGCAGGCGTCGGCCCTGCACCCGCACGTCCACGGTCTTGGCCTGGTCCAGGTCTTGCGGCAGCGGGGCGGATACGCACAGCGCAAACCGGTAGGGATCGCCCTCGACCGGTTCCAGCCCGACCTGGCACTCGACGCTCTTGATGACGTACCCGGCCGGCGTCTCCAGCCCGTAGTCGAGCCGCGCCGGGCTCCTGATCGATGTCATGGCGGCTATCCCCCGTGTCTGCCGGTGAGCGGACAAGCTTAGCTTGCCGGTCGCCAGGTGACGTTCTCCACGCCGAATTTCTCCGCCATCGGCTTGCTGGTCTTTTGCACCTTTTCCCGGCCGAAACGCGGGATCCGGCCGACGCCGGCGTCGCAGCTCGCCCAGTGCCAGGCCTCGACGTTGTCCATCTTTTCCGAGCGGATGATGAACGACTTCGGCGCGCCGTGGAGGGTGTATTCGATGACAAACAGTTTTGCGTTGTTCATAAAGCCCCGGTTCCTCCCTGTTGTTATAGAGGGATCGCGGCGGGCCGGGAAAATTCATTCGGATTGTCCGGCGGCGCGTTGGCGGGCGGATCGGCGACTGGTTACCATGGCGCTTCCCTCAAACCGATGAACCCCTGCCATGGCCCTTGCCGCGCCTCCCGACCTGAGCGATACCGACGTGCCGGTGCAGCCGCTGGCGCGCACCTACCCGCGCGGCCTGTTCATCGAGCCCCACGAGCATGTCTGGGGCCAGTTGCTGTATGCGATGAGCGGGGTGATGTGGGTCGAGACGCCTCACGAGGCGCTGGTCGTCCCGCCGCAACGGGCGGTGTGGCTGCCGCCGGGCGTGCCCCATGGGATCCGCGTGGTGTCGGACCTGCAGATGCGCAACATTTACCTGCGCCCGGCGCTGGCGGCGACGCTCGACGCCACGGTGCAGGTGATCGAGGTCGGCGGCCTGCTGCGCGAGCTGATCGTCGGGCTGGTGGAGGAGGGCGACAGCGGCGATCCGGCCTATTACGACGCGCTGGTCGGCCTGGCCCTGCTGGAGCTCAAGCGCGCCCGGCGCTCGCAGCTGAAAATCCCGCTGCCGGACGATTCCGACCGGCGCCTGATGAACCTGTGCCAGGCGGTCATGGCCGCGCCTTCGCTGGACATTCCGTTCGAGCGGCACGCGGAGAACGCCGGGGCCAGCGTGCGCACCCTGGCGCGGCTGTTCAAGGACGGCCTGGGCATGGGCTTCGCCGAATGGCGGCGGCAGGTGCAACTGGCGACCGCGGCGGCGGAGCTGATCCAGGGCGTGCCGGTCAGCGCCATCGCCCGGGAGCTGGGCTATTCGCCGAGCAGCTTCAGCGACATGTTCCGCCGTGAGCTCGGCGTGGCGCCTTCACAGTACGGCGCAGGCGCCGGCTCCGGTTGATCGCGATCCCTTGTGGGGGCGAGCCTGCTCGCGATGGCGGTCTGTCAGTCGAAGCCGGTGCCGGATGTTCCGCCGCTCCCACAGCGGTCGCGCGGGATCCGGACCTTTGACCGAAATCCAATAGGCGGCTGGCGATGGCGCCATTCAGGGCGCCGAAGGATTGGCCGAAATTCGGAAGTCCTTGGCCGATGCCGCCGCACGCCTTTCCCTAGACTCTGCCCATTCCCTTTCTCAGGCGGAGCTGTCCCATGAATTACCTGATTTCCCTGGCGGTCGGCCTGGGCGTCGGCCTGCTCTACGGCGCGCTGGATGTCCGCTCCCCGGCGCCGCCGACGATCGCGCTGGTCGGCCTGCTGGGCATGCTGGCCGGTGAGCAGCTGTGGCCGATGGGCCGGCAACTGGTGGCCGGCTGGCTGTCCTGAATCCCTTCCTTTTCCATTCGGTGGATGTACCCATGAAAGCATTGCAATTCGATCAAACGGGCGATTTGGCTTCCCTGCGCTTCGTCGAGGTGCCGACCCCGGTGCCGGGCGCCGATGAGGTGCTGGTGCAGATCAAGGCGGCGGGCCTGAACCCCAGCGACGTGAAGAACGTGCTCGGGCGTTTTCCCTACACCACGCTGCCGCGCATCCCTGGTCGGGATTTCGCCGGGGTCGTGGTCGAAGGGCCGTCGGCGCTGATCGGCCAGGAAGTGTGGGGCACGGGCCGTGAGCTGGGTTTCTTCGCCGACGGTTCCCATGCGCAGTTCGTCAAACTGCCGGCCAACGGCGTGGCGCATAAGCCTTCGCACCTGAGCTTCACCCAGGCCGCCAGCCTCGGCGTGCCGTACACCACGGCGTGGGACGCGCTGGAACGCAGCCTGGTGAGCGCCGAAACGCGGCTGCTGGTGATCGGCGGCGGGGCGGTGGCCACGGCGGCGCTGGCCTTGGCCAAAGTGCGCGGCGCCCAGGTGCTGGCGGCGGCGCGTCGGCCGGAGCAGGTCGAGGCTTTGCAGGCCCAGGGCTACCGGACGATCCTGCTCGACACGCCGGAGTCGCTGGGCGCCCAGGTCAATGCGGTGTACCGCGGCGGCGCCGATGTGATTTTCGACACCACGGGCTTCTGGCTGCCGGCTTCGGTGGCGGCGCTGGCGACGTTCGGGCGGATCGCGATCATCGCCGCGCCGGTGGACGGGCATGTGCAGTTGCCGGCGCTGGCCCTGTACCGCAAGGGCGGGTCGGTGGTCGGGATCAACTCGCTGCTGTACGGCGTGCAGGCCTGTGCGGCAATGCTGGAGCAGTTCGGCCGCTACTTCGACGAGGGCCTGCTGCCGTTGCCGCAGGGGCTGGTGGAGGCGCCGCTGGAGCAGGGGCTGGCCCGTTATGCCGAGGTGAATCAGGGCGGCGGGGACAAGATCATCCTGATGCCTTGATGGGTGGTCTCCGGGGAGGGCGGGGCGGTCGCCGGCATGGCCGGGCTTCGGCAGAAATTGCCTGTGTGCCGGCCACCCGGTAAAGTGCCGCTCCCCCCCGTTCTGCCTGAGGTCGCACCATGAGCCAGCCCATCGATATTGCCGTGATCGGCGCCACCGGCACCGTCGGCGAAACCCTTGTGCAGATTCTTGAGGAGCGCGACTTCCCGGTCGGCAACCTGCACCTGCTGGCCAGCAGCGAATCCGCCGGCAGCTCGGTGCCCTTTCGCGGCAAGAACGTGCGGGTGCGGGAAGTCGATGCGTTCGACTTCGGCAAGGTCAGACTGGCGTTTTTCGCCGCCGGCCCCGCCGTCACCCTGAGCTTTGCCGACCGCGCCCATGCCGCCGGCTGCTCGCTGATCGACCTGTCCGGCGCCTTGCCGGCCGAGCGGGCGCCGCAGGTGGTGCCGGAAGCCAACGCCAGCGTGCTGGACGGCCTGAAGGCGCCGTTCCAGGTCGGCAGCCCGAGCCCGTCGGCCACGACGCTGGCGGTGGCGCTGGCGCCGTTGCGCGGTCTGCTCGACCTGCAATCGGTGCATGTCACCGCCAGCCTGGCGGTGTCCGCCCTGGGGCGCGAAGGCGTCACCGAGCTGGCGCGCCAGACCGCCGAGCTTCTGAACATGCGCCCTCTGGAGCCGTCGTTCTTCGACCGTCAGATCGCCTTCAACCTGCTGGCCCAGGTCGGCACGCCGGACGCCGACGGCCACACCTCCCTGGAAAAACGCCTGGTGCGCGAACTGCGTCAGGTGCTGGCCAACCCTTCCTTGAAGATTTCCGCGACTTGCATTCAAGCCCCGGTGTTTTTTGGCGATAGCTTTAGCGTGACCTTGCGGTCAGCGGACGCGGTCGACCTGGAAAAGGTCAACGCCGCGCTCGAAGACGCGCCGGGCATCGAGTTGGTCGAAGCCGGCGATTATCCGACGGCGGTCGGTGACGCGGTGGGGCAGGACGTGGTCTATGTCGGGCGGGTGCGCGGCGGTGTCGATGAGCCGGCGGAACTAAATCTGTGGCTGACGTCAGATAACGTACGCAAAGGCGCGGCCCTCAACGCGGTGCAGGTCGCCGAATTGTTGATAAAAGGCCTGCTGTAAAAGATACTTGGCAACAATTTGTCGACTGATTCTAGCCGGGCGCTATGCTTGGCCGGAGCGCTTGGCAACGAGTCACTCTCCGGGACTTTCCGGGGCATCAAAGAAATGATCGCGCGCGGCCCGTTCCCGTCGTCGCGCGCAATGCCTTGCGGCAGCGGTATTCAAGACTTCTCGCTGGCCGAGGAATGTTCAGACAAAGGAAGAGGCTATGGTTCAAGTTCGCAAACTGGTGTTAGCAATAGCGGCCGCCTCGGCGCTGTCCTCCGGTATGGCGCATGCCCTCGGGCTCGGGGAGCTGACCCTGAAGTCGACCCTGAACCAGCCGCTGGTGGCGGAGATCGAGCTGCTCGACGTCAAGGACCTCACCGCTGCCGAAGTGGTGCCGAGCCTGGCCTCGCCCGAAGACTTCGCCAAGGCCGGCGTCGACCGCCAGGCCTTCCTCAACGATCTGACCTTCACCCCGGTGCTCAACGCCAGCGGCAAAAGTGTGCTGCGCGTGACGTCCAGCAAGCCGCTGTCCGAGCCGATGGTGAAGTTCCTGGTGCAGGTGATGTGGCCCAACGGCCGCCTGCTGCGCGACTACAGCGTGCTGCTGGATCCGTCCAAGTTCTCCCAGCAGACCGCCGACGCCGCCCAGCAGGCCCCGGTGCAGACCATCACCGCACCGACCACCGGCGCCACTCACCCGGCGCAGTACACCACGACGCCGCGCGACACCCTGTGGGAGATCGCGGCCAAGGCGCGCAACGGCGGATCGGTGCAGCAGACCATGCTGGCGATTCAGGCCCTCAACCCGGATGCGTTCATCGACGGCAACATCAACCGCCTGAAGACCGGCCAGGTGCTGCGCCTGCCGGACTCGGTGCAAAGCACGGCGCTGCCGCAATCGAAGGCGATCGCCGAAGTCGCGGCGCAGAACACCGCCTGGCGCCAGGGCCGCCGTTACGTGGCCAAGCCGGGCACCGGCCAGCAGCAACTGGACGCGACCAAGCGTGGCCGCGGCAATGCCGGCGCTGCGCCGAACCCCAAGGACAACCTGAGCCTGGTCTCCGCCGAAAGCGGCAAGGCCCGCGGCAAAGGCCCGGCGGGCGACGCCAAGGCCCTGAGCAACAAGCTGGCGGTGACCCAGGAAAGCCTCGACACGACCCGTCGCGACAATGCCGAGCTGAAAAGCCGCATGGCTGACCTGCAGAGCCAGCTGGACAAGCTGCAACGCCTGATCGAACTGAAGAACAATCAACTGGCGAAGATGCAGGCCGAAGGGGCTGCGCCGGCCGCCGCACCGGAAGTTGCGCCTGCGCCGGCTCCGGTGCCGGCCATCACCGCCGAGCTGGCGACCACGCCGCCGGTCGCTCCGGTGCAAACTGCTCCGGCTGCGCCTGCGCCCGAGGCAGCTGCGCCTGCGCCCGCCGAGCCTGTGGTCGAGCCGAAACCGGCCGCCGATGACGACAAGGCCTTCAACGAACTGCTGACCAACCCGATCCTGCTGGGTCTGGCCGGCGGCGGCGCCATCGTCCTGCTGCTTCTGCTGTTGCTGCTGGCCCGCCGGCGCAAGGCCCAGCAGGAAGCCGAGAAGCACCTGCGCATGGCCCGGGCCCTGGAGGAGCAATCCTTCGAGCCTGAGCTCGATCTGCCGGAAAGCAGCTTCGAAGGCTTGGAAACGCCGGCGGCGAGCGTCAAGCTGAACCCGGCACCTGCTCCGGCGCCAGCTCCAGCCCCGGCGCCGGCCGTCGAGCCTGTCGTCGTGGCGCAGCCGATCGCTGCGCCGCTGGTCGCGCCGGCGGCCGAACGCACCGATGACGTACTGGCCAAGGCCCAGTCGCACATCGACGGCGGTCGCCTGAACCAGGCCGCCGCGCTGCTGGAGGAGGGCGTGAGCCTGGAGCCGCAGCGCAGCGACCTGCGCCTGAAACTGATGGAAGTCTACGGCCGCCAAGGCGACCGCGACATGTTCGTCGGCCAGGAACGTCAATTGGTCGCCAACGGCGAGAACTTCGCCAAGGTCGAAGAGCTCAAGAAGCGCTTCCCGGCCATGGCGGTCGTTGCCGCCACCGGGCTGGCCGCTGCGGCCATGGCCGCCGAGCTGGATGCCGAATACGTCAAGGAACTGCTGCTCGACGAGCCGCAGGCCCCGGCCGAAACCGACAACGAGCTGGACAGCGCGTTCGACCTGAGCCTCGACGATCTGGACAACATCAAGCCGGTGGAGCCAGCGGTGGCTGAGCCTGCACCTGCTGCGGCCATCGAGCCGGAAGCACCGGTCGAGCTGGACGAGTTTCCGGCCGATGACGACCTGAGTTTCGAGTCCGTGCTGCAGCAGCAGACCGAAATCAAGGAGAACCTCGACGACCTGCCGGAGTTCGACCTGGATCTGGACCTGGGCGCCGAAGCGTCGCCGGCCACGTTGGCCGAAGACGATTTCCTGCTGGATCTGGATGACGGCATGAAGGATCTGCCGCCGGTCGAAGCGCCGGCCGTGGCCCAGGCGCCGATCGACGAGCTGGATCTGCCGGCCGATTTCGACCTGTCCCTGGCGGACGAAATGGACGCGGCCCCGGCTGAGCCGGATGCGTTTTCCGCCGAGCTGGACGACGTCAACGCAGAGCTGGACCGCCTGTCCCAGAGCCTCGGCGAGCCGAGCTTCAGCGAAGCTGACGCGGCCATGGGCGGTGATCTCGGTGAACTGGGCGAGGATGACTTCGACTTCCTCTCCGGCACCGATGAGGCCGCCACCAAACTTGACCTGGCCCAGGCCTACATCGACATGGGCGACAACGACGGCGCGCGCGACATCCTCAACGAAGTGCTCAGCGAGGGTGACGACAAGCAGAAGAACGAGGCCCGGGAGATGCTTTCGCACCTGGCCTGATCCGGCGTTCGGCGGTAATGAGAACGGCAGCCCATTGGGGCTGCCGTTTTTTTTTCGCTTTAGATCGGTAAGCCCTCTTCTGTGCTCAGGCTTGAAGGGGAGCGTGCAGATAAAACTGTGGGAGCCAGCCTGCTGGCGATGACGGCGGCACATCCGGCATCGATATGCCAGGCAGGCCGCCATCGCCAGCAGGCTGGCTCCCACAGGTAATCGGTGCTGCAGGTGAGGCTGTGGGCCGGCGGCGGTCGCTGGAGAACTTTCTGGCATCCCCCATCCATGGCCTTATAATGCCCGCCTTTGTGCATCTGCAGGCTGTCCCGCTTTGGCAAACATAGATAACCCGGCCGCCGAAATGGCCCCCGAAGGCTTTTTCCGCATCGCCCTGGGCGTTGAGTACAAAGGTTCGCGCTACCGTGGCTGGCAACGCCAGGCCTCGGGTGTGCCGTCCGTGCAGGAAGAGTTGGAGAAGGCCCTGTCGAAGGTCGCCGATTCGCCGGTGGCGATCCAGTGCGCCGGCCGCACCGACGCCGGGGTGCACGCCTGCGGGCAGGTGGTGCATTTCGACACGCAGGCTGTACGGTCGCTGAAGGCCTGGGTCATGGGCGCCAACATCAATCTGCCCCACGACATCAGCGTCAGTTGGGCTCAGGTGATGCCGGCCCACTTCCATGCGCGCTTCAAGGCTATCGCCCGACGTTACCGGTACGTGATCTACAACGATCAGATCCGTCCGGCGCATCTCAATGAGGAAATCACCTGGAACCACCGTCCGCTGGACGTCGAGCGCATGGCGCAGGCGGCGCAGTACCTGGTGGGCACCCACGATTTCAGCGCGTTCCGCGCCGGCCAGTGCCAGGCCAAGTCGCCGGTCAAGAAGCTCCACCACCTGCGCGTGACCCGTCACGGCAAGATGATCGTGATCGACATCCGCGCCAGCGCGTTCCTGCATCACATGGTGCGCAACATCGCCGGGGTGCTGATGACCATCGGCGCCGGCGAGCGCCCTGTGGAGTGGATGAAAGAGGTGCTGGAGAGCCGTGAACGGCGCTCCGGAGGGGTGACGGCGCACCCGTTCGGGCTGTATCTGGTACAGGTCGAGTACCACGACGAGTTCCCGCTGCCGGAGCGTTTCATCGGGCCGCATTTCCTGACCGGTTTCGCTGAACTGGACGGCTGACGCCCTCGAATGCATTTGCTACCATCCGGGACTTTCTCGGATTTGCCTTGGGGTTCTATCGACATGTCAGCCGTTCGCAGCAAGATTTGCGGGATTACCCGCTTAGAGGATGCGCTGGCGGCCGTCGAGGCCGGGGCCGACGCCATCGGTTTCGTGTTCTACGCCAAGAGCCCGCGGGCGGTGACCGTGCAGCAGGCGCGGGGGATCATCCGGGCGTTGCCGCCGTTCGTGACCACGGTGGGTCTGTTCGTCAACGCCAGCCGTTGCGAGCTGGGGGAGATCCTCGACGCCGTGCCGCTGGATCTGCTGCAGTTCCATGGCGACGAGACCGCCGCCGAATGCGAAGGCTGGCACCGGCCGTACATCAAGGCCCTGCGGGTCAAGGCCGGCGACGACATCGCCGCCGCCTGCAATGCCTACCCGAGCGCCAGCGGCGTGCTGCTCGACACCTACGTCGAAGGCGTGCCGGGCGGAACCGGCGAGGCGTTCGACTGGTCTTTGATTCCGCAAGGTTTGAGCAAGCCGCTGATCCTCGCCGGCGGCCTGACGCCGGACAACGTCGCCGACGCCGTCGCCCGGGTGCGGCCGTACGCCGTCGACGTCAGCGGCGGGGTGGAAGCGAGCAAGGGCATCAAGGATCACGCGAAGATCCGGGCGTTCATCAACGCCGCACGCGGCAACGCAGCACCGATGTGACGGCTGGCAGACTGCCGCCGTCCATAACTGCACTTGCAACAAGCAGGCGCGGCTGAGGATGTTTGGATTGCGCGCAAGGTCGCTTCACGCCGACCCGGCAGTCCACCGGTCATCGCCGCACACAATGAATTTAGCTGAAGGGCATACGCGGGGCCGCGAACCAGAGCGTTCGGGCCGCCGGTACTGGAGAAAGAAAGCATGAGCAACTGGTTGGTAGACAAACTGATCCCTTCGATCATGCGTTCGGAGGTCAAGAAGAGCTCGGTGCCTGAAGGCCTGTGGCACAAGTGCCCGTCCTGCGAGGCTGTGCTGTACCGTCCCGAGCTGGAAAAGACCCTGGACGTTTGCCCCAAGTGCAACCACCACATGCGCATCGGCGCACGTGCGCGCATCGACATCTTCCTGGATGCCGAAGGCCGCAGCGAACTGGGCGCCGACCTGGAACCGGTCGACCGCCTGAAGTTCCGTGACGGCAAGAAGTACAAGGACCGCCTGACCGCTGCGCAGAAGCAGACCGGCGAAAAAGACGCCCTGATCTCCATGAGCGGCACCCTGCTGGGCATGCCGGTGGTGGTGTCGGCGTTCGAATTCAACTTCATGGGCGGCTCCATGGGCGCCATCGTCGGTGAGCGCTTCGTGCGCGCCGCCAACTACGCCCTGGAAAACCGTTGTCCGATGATCTGCTTCGCCGCCTCCGGTGGCGCGCGCATGCAGGAAGCCCTGATCTCGCTGATGCAGATGGCCAAGACCTCGGCGGTGCTGGCGCGCCTGCGCGAAGAAGGCATTCCGTTCATCTCCGTGCTGACCGACCCTGTCTACGGCGGCGTTTCCGCTAGCCTCGCGATGCTCGGCGACGTGATCGTCGGCGAGCCGAAGGCCCTGATCGGCTTCGCAGGCCCGCGCGTGATCGAACAAACCGTGCGCGAAAAACTGCCGGAAGGCTTCCAGCGCAGCGAGTTCCTGCTGGAGCACGGCGCCATCGACATGATCGTCGACCGCCGCGAGCTGCGTCCGCGCCTGGGCAACCTGCTGGCGCAACTGACCGGCCAGCCGACGCCCACCTACGTCGCCGCTCCGGTCGAGCCGATCGTCGTTCCGCCGGTGCCTGCCAACGTATGACCGAGCGCACCCTTGGCGAGTGGCTCGCCTACCTTGAGCAGTTGCATCCCTCGGCCATCGACATGGGCCTTGAGCGTTCGCAACAGGTAGCGTCCCGCATGGGGCTGGGCCAGCCGGCGCCTCGGGTGATCACGGTCACCGGCACCAACGGCAAGGGTTCGACCTGCGCATTCGTGGCCTCGCTGCTGCGGGCGCAGGGCCTGAGCGTCGGTGTCTACAATTCTCCGCACCTGCTGCGCTACAACGAGCGGGTGCAGCTCAACGGCGTCGAAGCCACCGACGCGCAGCTGTGCGAAGCCTTTGCGGCGGTCGAGGCAGGGCGCGGCGACACTTCCCTCACTTACTTCGAAATGGGCACCCTGGCGGCGTTCTGGCTGTTCCAGCGCGCGGGGCTCGATGCGGTGGTGCTGGAAGTCGGCCTGGGCGGGCGCCTGGACACGGTCAATGTGGTGGACGCCGATCTTGCGCTGGTCACCAGCATCGGCGTCGATCATGCCGATTATCTGGGCGATACCCGCGAATCCGTGGCCTTCGAAAAGGCCGGCATCTTCCGCCCAGGCAAGCCGGCGCTGTGCGGCGACCTGAATCCTCCGCAGCCGTTGCTCGACAAGGCCCGTGAGCTGGCGTGCCCGTTTTTCCTGCGCGGGCGCGATTTCGATCTCGGCGTGACCGAGCGGAACTGGCAATGGCGCGGTACGGATGCCCAGGGGCAGGCTGTCGAATTGCGAGACTTGCCGCTGCTCGACTTGCCGATGGAAAACGCCGCGCTGGCGCTGCAGGCCTATCTCGTGTCGGGTCTGCCGTGGGATTCTGAGCGGATCGTCAGTGCGTTGCAGGCGACCCGCGTGGTCGGCCGGCTCGACCGGCGCTCGTTCGACTGGCACGGCAAGCGTCTGAACCTGTTGCTGGATGTGGGCCACAACCCGCATGCGGCGGAGTACCTGGCCCAGCGCCTGGCGGCGCGGCCACCGGTCGGCAAGCGCCTGGCGGTGTTCGGCCTGCTGGCGGACAAGGATCTGGATGGCGTCGTCGGCGCGTTGAATGCTAGTGTCCAGCACTGGGCCGTGGCACCGCTGGATTCGGCGCGGGCCCGTCCGGTCGCCGAACTGCATGCGGCGTTGCAGGGGCTCGGTGCGTCGGTCACGTCCTACGACAGCGTGGCGGCCGCCCTGGAAGGGCAGTGCGCCGTGGCCACGGACGAAGACGAGATTCTGTTGTTCGGATCATTTTATTGTGTTGCCGAGGCCCTCGAATGGCTGGCCCGGCGCTCCACGGAGGAAGCGGCAGATGGCATTGCTGGATAAGGCGTACAAACAGCGCATGGTCGGCGCCCTGGTGCTGGTGGCGCTGGCGGTGATCTTTTTGCCGATGCTGTTTTCCCGTCAGGACGAGCAGCGTCAGGTGACCGTCGATGCCCCGTCCGCGCCGCAGGCGCCTGCCGTGGCGCAAGTGCAGATGGAGCCGGTGGCGGTGCCTGAGCCGCAAGCCTTGCCGCAAGAGCCGGTGCCGAGCGATGAAGACGTCGCCGAGCAATCGGCGCCTGCGATGCCGATTGCGCCGGCCGCGCCTGCACCAGCCCCTGCACCGGCCGCGCCGGTCGCGGCGGCGAAGCCGGTGGCCCCTGCGCCGGCGCCGGTGGTGAAGCCGGCCCCCGCTCCGGCCCAGCCGATTGCCGCGGCAGCGGCCAAACCGGACACCAGCGCAAGCCGCGTCGATGCGAACGGCCTGTCGGTGAGCTGGTCGGTGCAACTGGCCAGCCTGTCGAGTCGCGCCAGTGCCGAAAGCCTGCAGAAAACCCTGCGCAGCCAGGGCTACAACGCCTACATCCGTTCCGCCGACGGCAAGAACCGGGTGTTCGTGGGGCCGCTGATCGAGCGCGCCGAGGCCGACCGTCTGCGGGATCTGCTCAGCCGCCAGCAGAACCTCAAGGGGTTCGTCGTGCGTTTCCAGCCTGAGCGCGGCTGAAAACTATCGTCCCGATTGAAATGCACTGACAATCGCAGCTTACCGACAGCCCTGGGCTCTGCTAAAATGCGCCGCCTTATCCGTCTGTAGGCTGCACTGTGCCATTTACCTGGGTTGACTGGGCGATCGTTGCAATCGTCGCCATCTCCGCTTTGATCAGTCTGAGCCGCGGCTTCGTCAAGGAAGCGCTATCGCTGGTGACCTGGATCATCGCAGGAGCGGTTGCCTGGATGTTCGGTGGCTCACTGTCCGAATACCTCGCCGGATACATCCAGACTCCGTCGGCCCGTGTGATCACGGGCTGTGCCATCATGTTTGTCGCCACGCTGATCGTGGGCGCAATGATCAATTACCTCATCGGCGAACTGGTTCGCGTCACCGGACTGTCCGGCACCGACCGGTTCCTGGGCATGGCCTTCGGCGCGGCGCGTGGCGTGCTGCTGGTGGTCGTGGCCGTCGGGCTCTTGAGCCTGGGGCCGGTGCAGCAGGACGGGTGGTGGAAAGAATCACAGCTCGTGCCAAAGTTTCTATTGGTCGCCGACTGGTCCAAGAACCTGATTCTCGGGTGGAGCAGTCAGTGGCTTGCCAGCGGTATCAGCGTACCCGCTGAAATACCGTTCAAGGAGCAGCTCTTGCCGTCGGCCAAAACGCCGCAGTGAGTGTTGTTCAGTTCAGATCCATTAAGTAGGGGTTGCGTCGCATGTGTGGCATCGTCGGTATCGTCGGTAAGTCGAACGTCAATCAGGCGCTGTATGACGCGCTAACCGTGCTCCAGCACCGCGGCCAGGACGCTGCCGGTATCGTGACCAGCCATGACGGCCGGTTGTTCCTGCGCAAGGACAATGGCCTGGTGCGTGACGTGTTCCAGCAGCGTCACATGCAGCGTCTGGTGGGCCACATGGGGATCGGCCACGTCCGTTACCCGACCGCCGGCAGCTCGACCTCGGCCGAAGCCCAACCGTTCTATGTGAACTCGCCTTACGGCATCACCCTGGCGCACAACGGCAACCTGACCAACGTCGAACAGTTGGCCAAGGAGATCTACGAGTCCGACCTGCGCCACGTCAACACCAGTTCCGACTCGGAAGTGCTGCTCAACGTGTTCGCCCACGAGCTGGCCCAGCGCGGCAAGCTGCAGCCGACCGAAGAGGACGTGTTCGCCGCCGTGACCGACGTGCACAACCGTTGCGTCGGCGGTTATGCGGTGGTGGCGATGATCACCGGCTACGGCATCGTCGGTTTCCGCGATCCGCACGGCATCCGCCCGATCGTGTTCGGCCAGCGTCACACCGACGAAGGCGTCGAGTACATGATCGCCTCCGAAAGCGTTTCCCTGGATGTGCTCGGTTTCACCCTGATCCGCGACCTGGCGCCGGGCGAGGCTGTATACATCACCGAAGACGGCAAGCTGCACACCCGTCAGTGCGCGACCAACCCGTCCCTGACCCCGTGCATCTTCGAGCACGTCTACCTGGCGCGTCCGGACTCGATCATCGACGGCGTGTCGGTGTACAAGGCCCGTCTGCGCATGGGCGAGAAGCTGGCCGAGAAGATCCAGCGCGAGCGTCCGGACCACGACATCGACGTGGTCATCCCGATCCCGGACACCAGCCGCACCGCCGCCCTGGAGCTGGCCAACCACCTGGGCGTGAAGTTCCGCGAAGGCTTCGTCAAGAACCGCTACATCGGCCGTACCTTCATCATGCCCGGCCAGGCCGCGCGCAAGAAATCGGTGCGCCAGAAGCTCAACGCCATCGAACTGGAGTTCCGCGGCAAGAACGTGATGCTGGTGGACGACTCCATCGTGCGCGGCACCACCTGCAAGCAGATCATCCAGATGGCCCGAGAAGCCGGCGCGAAGAACGTCTACTTCTGCTCCGCGGCCCCGGCCGTGCGCTTCCCGAACGTGTACGGCATCGACATGCCGAGCGCCCACGAGCTGATCGCCCACAACCGTTCGACCCAGGACGTGGCCGACCTGATCGGCGCCGACTGGCTGGTCTACCAGGATCTGCCTGACTTGATCGAAGCCGTCGGCGGCGGCAAGATCAAGATCGAACAGTTCGACTGCGCGGTGTTCGACGGCAAGTACGTCACCGGCGACGTCGACGAGGCGTACCTGAACAAGATCGAGCAGGCGCGCAACGATGCCTCCAAGGCCAAGACCCAGGCGGTCAGCGCGATCATCGATCTGTACAACAACTGAGTTTCCACCGGCCCTGAGGGGCCGGTTTTGCATCTGTCGCAAGACGTTCATTTATCAGGATCAGGGCAAGGAGTGACAGCATGAGTCAGGAATGGGATGCCGGTCGGCTGGACAGCGACCTCGAAGGCGTAGCGTTCGATACCCTGGCCGTACGTGCCGGTCAGCACCGTACGCCGGAAGGCGAGCACGGCGATCCGATGTTCTTCACCTCCAGCTACGTGTTCCGCACCGCGGCCGATGCGGCGGCGCGCTTTGCCGGGGAAGTGCCGGGCAACGTCTATTCGCGCTACACCAACCCGACCGTGCGCGCGTTCGAAGAGCGCATCGCCGCGCTGGAAGGCGCCGAACAGGCGGTCGCCACCGCCACCGGCATGGCCGCGATCATGGCGGTGGTGATGAGCCTGTGCAGCGCGGGCGACCATGTGCTGGTCTCGCGCAGCGTGTTCGGCTCGACCATCAGCCTGTTCGAGAAGTACTTCAAGCGCTTCGGCGTGGAAGTCGATTACGTGCCGCTGGCGGACCTGTCGGCATGGGACGCGGCGATCAAGGCCAACACCAAGTTGCTGTTCGTCGAGTCGCCGTCCAACCCGCTGGCGGAACTGGTGGACATCGCCGCGCTGTCGGAAATCGCCCATGCCAAGGGCGCGATGCTGGTGGTCGACAACTGCTTCTGCACCCCGGCCTTGCAGCAGCCGCTGAAGCTGGGCGCGGACATCGTCGTGCATTCGGCGACCAAGTTCATCGACGGCCAGGGCCGTTGCATGGGCGGCGTGGTCGCCGGCCGCAGCGAGCAGATGAAGGAAGTGGTCGGTTTCCTGCGCACCGCAGGGCCGACCCTGAGCCCGTTCAACGCCTGGGTCTTCCTCAAGGGCCTGGAAACCCTGAACCTGCGGATGAAGGCGCACTGCGCCAACGCCCAGCAACTGGCCGAATGGCTGGAGAAGCAGGACGGCATCGAGAAAGTGCACTACGCCGGCCTCGAAAGCCATCCGCAGCATGAGCTGGCCCGTCGTCAGCAGAAGGGTTTCGGAGCGGTGGTGAGCTTCGAGGTCAAGGGCGGCAAGGAAGGGGCGTGGCGCTTCATCGACGCGACCCGGCTGGTGTCGATCACGGCCAACCTGGGTGACAGCAAGACCACCATCACCCACCCGAGCACCACGTCCCACGGTCGCCTGGCGCCGCAGGAGCGTGAGGCGGCGGGCATCCGCGACAGCCTGATCCGCGTGGCGGTCGGCCTGGAAGACGTGGCGGACCTGCAGGCCGACCTGTCCCGCGGGCTGGCGGCATTGTGATCGAGCTGCCGGCTCAGGTCGCAGGCGCCCATGGCCGTGTCGCACTGGTCACGGGCGCGGCGCGCGGCATCGGTCTGGGTATCGCGGCCTGGCTCATCAGCGAAGGCTGGCGGGTGGTGCTGACCGACCTGGATCGCGTGCGCGGCGCCAAAGTGGCCAAGGTGCTGGGCGAAAACGCCTGGTTCATCGCCATGGACGTGGCGGACGAGGGGCAGGTGGCGACGGGCGTGGCCGAGGTGCTGGGGCAGTTCGGCCGGCTGGACGCGCTGGTGTGCAACGCGGCGGTGGCCGATCCGCACAACATCACCCTGGAAAGCCTCGATCTGGCCTGGTGGAACCGGGTGCTGGCGGTGAACCTCAGCGGCCCGATGCTGCTGGCCAAGCACTGTGCGCCGTACCTGCGCGCGCACAGCGGCGCCATCGTCAATCTGGCGTCGACCCGTGCGCGGCAATCGGAACCGGACACCGAGGCCTATGCGGCGAGCAAGGGCGGCCTGCTGGCCCTGACCCATGCGCTGGCCATCAGCCTCGGGCCGGAGATCCGCGTCAATGCCGTCAGCCCCGGCTGGATCGATGCGCGGGATCCTTCCGTGCGTCGCGCCGAGCCGTTGACCGACACCGATCACGCTCAGCATCCGGCGGGCAGGGTAGGGACGGTCGAAGATGTGGCGGCGATGGTGTCCTGGCTGCTGTCGAAGAACGCCGGGTTCGTGACGGGCCAGGAGTTTGTGGTCGATGGCGGCATGACCAAGAAGATGATCTATTCCGAATAGGTGGCGGGTTTGGAGGGCGCTTCGCGGTGCCCTGATTGAAACGATTTCGTCTTTTTCAGAAAAACTTCAAGCAGGGTATTGACTTAGCTTCGGCACCTGCGTAAATTTCGCGGCCTCGGAGATGCAAACGGGTGATTAGCTCAGCTGGGAGAGCGTCTGCCTTACAAGCAGAATGTCGGCGGTTCGATCCCGTCATCACCCACCACTCCCGAGAGTCTTGCGAAAGCAAGATGGAAGGCTGAAATGCCTCCACCGACGCGCAGCGGTAGTTCAGTCGGTTAGAATACCGGCCTGTCACGCCGGGGGTCGCGGGTTCGAGTCCCGTCCGCTGCGCCATTTTTAACGAGTCAGGCAATGCCTGGTTCGCGATTGCAAAGCACCGAAGCTTTCAATCAAAACGAGTTATCCGGACGCAAGTCCACAGCGATACGCAGCGGTAGTTCAGTCGGTTAGAATACCGGCCTGTCACGCCGGGGGTCGCGGGTTCGAGTCCCGTCCGCTGCGCCATATCTGTTTCGAGGACTACTGAACGCCTCGAAGCGCCGAAGCAAGCCAACTGGCTGATTCGGATCGATAACAAAGACCCTGGTCGAAAGACCGGGGTTTTTTGTGCCTGAAATTTGTCCTTCCTCCATTCCCTCCCTCATGCCGCCCGCATTCAACACCAATCCCGGTGGGGGCGAGCCTGCTCGCGATAGCGTTCTCTCAGTCGATGCAGATGCGGAAAAGTCCGAAGACTTCGCAAGCAAAATTTTTGATTCTTTAGTCAAATTTTTGTGTCCAGTTGTTTGCTGCTGGCGCAGAAACCTTTAAAGTTAACCTTTCGGTCAGCTTTGCATGCTCATCACAGCCCTTCGCTTCGCCAGAAAGGGCTTCAGCAAGACTCGAGATTCCCCGTAGATAACCAGAAGGGCGGATTCATAACCGCCCAAAGGATGATCCATGTCCAACCGTGAAATATCCCGGCGTTCGTTCCTTCAGGGCGGGCTCGTAGCCGGCGTGAGCGTCACGCTTGCGCCGATCGGCAGCCCGGCGCTGGCCGCCTTGATGGAAAACAGCGTGACCGTGCCGTCCGAGCAGTGGCTCGGCCACAACGGCAAGGCGCGCCAACGCAACGATGCCTTGTCCAAGGTCTGCGGCAGCAAGGTCTTTGCCCGCGACATCCGTGCCAAGGACATGCCGGGCTGGCCCGGCCAGCAGGGCCACGCCATGCTGCTGAAGACCATCAAGGCCGACCGCATCTATGACGGTTACGACCTGTCGTGGCTGGGTGCCGAACTGCAGCCTGACCGCATCGTCACCGCCGCCGACCTGGACAAGGACGGCATCGTGTTCCCGGAAGAGCACGCTCCGGATCCGCTGCTGCCGCCGGGCAAGGTGCCGATGTTCATCGGTCACCCCGTGGCGATCCTGATCTGGAACGACTTCGAGCGCTTCCGTCGGGCCAAGACCAAACTCAAGTTCAATGACAAAGCGATCCGCTACGGCGCCCAGGTGCCGTTCTACGAAGGCGATCCTTACGGCAGTTTCCGCTACGTGCGCGTCGGCGGCCCGACCTCGGCGGACGAGGACGAGTTCGCCAGCCTCAAGGATTCGATCCTGTTCCCGATGCTGCGCAACCGCCGTCCGGTCTGGAACGCTCAGCCGAACCTGCACGGCAACCTGACCGAGCGCGGCCTGTTCTACGCCGAGCGCATGAAGCAGCAGATCGACACGCCGCCGGACAACTGGCTGGTGTTCGACGAACGCTACAAGACACCGTCGATCGAGCCGGCCGCCATGGAGCCGGACAACGGCAACGGCTGGTACGACCCGGCGACCAAGACCCTGCACTTCGTGGTCGCTACCCAATGCCCGCTGGAAACCGCCACCGAGACCGCGAAGATGATCGCGCCGTCGCGCTTCGGCCTGGCCCATCTCAACCTGCACCCGGGCTACACGGTGGGTTACGGCTCCAAGGACCACAATATTTTCGTCTACTACGCAGCCCTGGCCGCGCTGTACGGCGCCGGTGTGCCGGTGCGCCTGGCCAACGACCGCTACGAGCAGTTCCAGAGCGGCATCAAGCGCCATCCGTTCGACATCCGCTATCAGCTGGCGGTGGACAAGGACGACCACAGCTTCAAGATCTTCCGCGCCGAGATGAGCGTCGACGGCGGCGGCCGCATCAACTACAGCCCTTCGGTGGCGGCGGTGGGCGCCACGGCGGCGCAGTCGATCTACTACATGCCGCAGAACGACCTGCAGGTCACCGCTTACCATTCCCGCGCCGTCGAGGCCGGCTCCATGCGTGGTTACGGCACCCTGCAGAGCATGGCCTCCACCGAAATGATGGTCGATGAAATCGCCGGCCGTCTCGGTGTCGACGCCATCGACCTGCGCCGCAAGAACGCGCTGCGCTCGGGGATGAAGAACACCCAGGGCGCGATCCCGGCCGGTGCGCTGCGCCTGCACGAGATTCTCGACAAGGCCTCGCTGCACGAAGTCTGGCGCAACCGCGACGCGATCAAGAAACAGCGCGAGGCGGCGGATCCGGACAACTGGTACGGCGTCGGTTTCGCCATCTGCCAGAAAGACTTCGGCACCGGTTCCGAGGCGCCGATGGCGAGCATCGAGTTCACGGCCGACGGGCGCATTTCCCTGCGCCACATCGGCATCGAGATCGGCACCGGCATGTCCACTTCGCAGGCGCTGGTGGTGGCCGATTTCCTCGGCAGCCCGGCCCACGACGTGAAGACCGGCGAAACCGAATGGAAGGAAATGCAGCTGGTCACCGCAGGCAACCCTTACATCATGAGCCAGGCCGAGCAGGATAACTTCCTGCGCAACCCGCGCTGGGTCGGCAAGCTGGCGTCGGCCTCCTCGGCGACCAACTCCGCGTACTACTTCAGCCATGCCACCCGTGAAGCGGCGCGTGTGCTGTTCAACCATGGCCTGTGGCCGGCAGCGCTGGAGATCTGGCGTCAGGGCCCGTACGGCGGTCAGGCCAACCCTTACGTGGTGCGCCGTGAAGATGCGCATTGGGTCGACGGCAAGCTGACCGCCAACGGCATGCAGCCGTTGAGTTTCGAAGAGCTGGCCCGGCGCGCCCACGAGCGCGGCCTGGTGACCGGCGCCACGGTGCACGGCTTCAACCGCTGGAGCTGGGCCGAGGCCGAATTCAGCATCGACGGCGTGCGCGAGCGCCTGCCGCTTGACGGCCTGGCGGTGAAGTACGGCGACGGCGCGCCGAAGGCGAAACAGGCGCAGATGACCAGCGCCGGTTTCCACCTGCTGGATCGGCAGAACGTCGCCTATCCGGTCGTTCAACTGAACAACGCGGCCGTGACCTACTACAGCCCGGTGGCGACGCTGGTGGAGCTGAAGGTCAACAAAGGTTCGGCCGAAGTCGAAGTGCTCAACCACCATTCGTGGCTGGAATGCGGACGGGTGCTGGTGGAGGAACTGGTCAAGGGGCAGCTCGAAGGCGGCATCGCCATGGGCATCGGTCACGCCTTGATGGAAGAGATGCCGTTGTACGAAGGCGGGCCGGGGGAGGGCGACTGGAACTTCAACCGCTACCGCTTGCCGATGGCGCGTCACGTGGCTGTTTGGAAGCAGACGGCGGAAATCCTGCCGCCGCTGTCGCCGAGCGACCCGTCCAAGGGCATCGCCGAGGTGGTGATGATCCCCGTGGTCGGCGCCATCGGCAACGCCGTGGCCCATGCCATCGGTAAACGTGTCCGCGACTTGCCTATCACCGCTGCCCGCATCAAGGAGGCCCTCAATGGCTAACCGTCCGCTTCAACTGACCCTCAACGGTCAACCCGTAGGTCCAGTGGACATCCCTGATGACCTGCCGATGATCGACTACCTGCACGAGCACGAAAACCTGACCGGCTCGCGCCTGGGCTGCGGCCAGGGCATCTGCCATGCCTGCGTGGTGATCGTCGACAACCCGGACGGCACCAGCGAGGAAGTGCGCACCTGCATCACCGGTGCGCATTACTTCGAGGGCAAGAAAGTCCGCACCATCGAAGGCCACGCCAAGCGTGACGAGCAAGGGCGCGTCAGCGAGCTGAACCCGATCCAGCAGCGTTTCGTCGATGAGTTCGCCTTCCAGTGCAGCTACTGCGCACCGGGCTTCGTCAACGCCGCGACGGTGCTGGTGGAAAAGCTTCAGCGCCAGCCAGTGGCCAAAAGCAAGCTGGAACAAGTCATCGAGGACAGCCTCGGTCATCACGTCTGCCGCTGCACCGGGTACGTGCGTTACTACAACGCCACCCGCAACGTGCTGACCGATCTCGGCCTGGTCAAGGAGGGTTGAGCATGAAGCGTACATTGACCCGTCTGGCCCTGGCGGTCGGGCTGGCTGCGCCGGCGTTCCTGGCCCATGCGGACGACCAGGCCAAGCGCGGCGAATACCTCGCCCGCGCCGCCGACTGCATGGCCTGCCATACCGCGCCGGGCGGCGCGCCGTTTGCCGGCGGGCTGCCGATCGTGTCGCCGTTCGGTACGATCTACGGCACCAACATCACGCCGAGCAAGGAGCATGGCATCGGTCTCTACACTGATGACGAGTTCTTCGCTGCGCTCACCGAAGGCAAGCGCCGTGACGGCGCCAACCTGTATCCGGCGATGCCGTACACCTCGTATCACCTGATGCCGCGTGCGGACTCGGACGCGATCCATGCGTACCTGAAGACCATCGAGCCGATCGAGCGTCCGGCACCGGTGACCAGCCTGAGCTTCCCGTTCAACGTGCGCCTGGGCCTGATGGGCTGGAACATGCTTTACGGCAAGGACGTGAAGCTGGAGTCCGGTGAAGGCAAAAGCGAGGCCTGGAAGCGCGGCCAGTACATGGTCGACGTCCTCGGCCACTGCGGCGAATGCCACACGCCGCGCGGCCTGCCGGGCGCGATGCAGCAAGACAAACGCATGACCGGCGGCATCCTCAACGGCTATCTGGCGCCGAGCCTGCTGGCCACCGACCTGGCGGCGCGTGGCTGGAATCACCAGGACCTGAGCGCGTTCCTCAAGCACGGCATGAGCGCTCAGGGCACGATGTTCAACGAGATGTTCCCGGTGTTCCACAACAGCACCCAGGGCCTGAACGATCCGGACCTGGCGGCGATGGCGACGTTCCTGCTCGGCGATCAGCCGCCGAAGGCAAAAGAGTTGGCTGAGGTGCCGCTGGACAAGCTCAGCCCGAGCGCCCAGCGCGGCCGTCAGGAATACCTGAACGTCTGCGCCGGTTGCCATGCCGCCGGCGGCGAAGGCAAACCGCACATCGCGGTGGCCATGCGCGGCAACACCACGCTGCGGCTGGAGGATCCACGCAACCTGCTGCGGGTGATCGATGACGGCATCGGCGAGCAGAAGTTCGCCGGCTTCGAACACATGCAGCCGATGCCGGGCTTCGCCGACAAGCTCAGTGCCGAGCAACTGACCGACCTGCTTAACTACCTGCGCGAAGGCTGGGGCGGTCAGGCCGGGGATCTGGCCGTGGGCGACGTGCAGAAGCTGCGGGCCGATGCGCCGTCCGTCGAGCACAAGGCGCACTGACATGCAGCATCTGGACCTGCAAGTCGTGCGTCGGGCGCTGGAGTGGTCCGTCGCCGGCCAGCGCCTGTGGTTGTGCACGGTGCTGGCCACCTATGGCTCGGCGCCCCGTGCGCCGGGCTCGCTGCTGGCGGTCAACGACAGCGGGCAGTGGATCGGTTCGTTGTCCGGCGGATGCGTCGAGGAAGACTTTCTCGAACGGGTTGCCGAAGGTGCGTTTTTCGAGGCGGTGAATGTGGTGCGCTACGGGGAGGGCGAGGATCCGCGTTCGCGGGTCAGCCTGCCCTGCGGCGGCATTCTCGATGTGTTGGTAGAGAAATTTGACGCCGGTTGCGACGTGCAGGCGCATTTGCGCGAACTGGAGTCGGCGCTGCTGGGGCATTCCCGTCTGATCCGTGAGGTCGACCTGGCCAGCGGTGCCCGTGCAGTGTTGGCCGATGCCGAGCAAGGCGCGCGGATCGAACGTGAAATCGACCGGGTCAGGATCCGTATCGGCGCCGCGCAGCGCTTGCTGCTGGCGGGCTACTCCAGCGTGGCGCAGGCGTGTGCCGAGTTTGCGCTGGGCCTCGGCTTCGAGGTGATCCTGTGCGATCCGCGGGACGAGGTGCTGGAGGGGGTGGTGCTGGAGGGTGTGGAGATCCGTCGGCAACTGCCGTCGGTGTTCATCGCCGAAGGCGGCTGCCATCGTGACACTGCAGTGGTAGCCCTGACGCACGATCCGCGCATCGATGACCTGGCGATGATGGAGGCGGTGCGCACCGAGGCGTTCTACATCGGCGTGATGGGGTCGGTGCAGACCTCGCAGAAGCGTTTCGAGCGCTTGCGCCGGATCGGCGGCTTGGGCGAGGCGCAGCTTGCGCGGATCCATGCGCCCATCGGGCTCAACCTGGGCAGCAAGACGCCTGCCGAAATTGCCTTGGCGGTGCTGGCCGATATCTTGCGGATCCGCAGCGGCATCGCTCGGGACAGCCTCTGAAACAATTGCGGCGAGGGAGCAGATGCCCTCGCCGCAAGTGTTTCTGCCGTCAGGTAATGGTGGTCAGACGCCCAACTTGTCGCGCAATCCGTAATACCAGGCGCCCAGCGCCGCGAACGGCGTGCGCAGCATCTGGCCGCCGGGGAACGGGTAGTGCGGCAAGTCGGCGAACGCATCGAAGCGCTCGGCCTGGCCGCGCAATGCCTCGGCCAGCACCTTGCCCGCCAGGTGCGTGTAGGTCACGCCGTGGCCGCTGCACCCTTGGGAGTAATAGATGTTGTCGCCCAGGCGCCCCACCTGCGGCAAGCGCGACAGCGTCAGCAGGAAGTTGCCGGTCCAGGCGTAATCGATCTTCACATCCTTGAGCTGCGGGAAAGCCTTGAGCATTTTCGGGCGGATGATCGCCTCGATGTTGGCCGGATCCCGGGCGCCGTACACCACGCCGCCACCGAAGATCAGGCGCTTGTCGCCCGTCAGGCGGTAGTAGTCCAGCAGATAGTTGCAGTCCTCGACGCAGTAGTCCTGCGGCAGCAGTGACCTGGCCAGTTCCTCGCCCAGCGGTTCGGTGGTGATCACCTGAGTGCCGCACGGCATCGATTTGGCCGCCAGCTCCGGCACCAGGTTGCCAAGGTAGGCGTTGCCCGCGACGATGATGAACTTCGCCCTGACCTTGCCTTGCGGTGTGTGCACCACCGGATTGGCGCCGCGCTCGATGCGCACGGCAGGCGACTGCTCGTAGATAGTGCCGCCCAGAGACTCCGCGGCGGCCGCTTCGCCCAGTGCCAGGTTCAGCGGATGGATGTGGCCGCCGCTCATGTCGAGCATGCCGCCGACGTATTGATCGCAAGCCACCACTTCGCGGATGCGGCGTTGGTCGAGCAGTTCCAGCTGGGTATGGCCGAAACGCTCCCACAGGCGCTTCTGCGACTCCAGGTGGCCCATCTGCTTGGCCGAGAGCGCGGCGAACACGCCGCCGTCCTTCAGGTCGCACTGAATGTTGTACCGGGCGACGCGCTCGCGGATGATCCGGCCGCCCTCGAAGGCCATCTGCCCGAGCAGTTGCGCCTGTTTCGGGCCGACGGTGCGTTCGATCACATCGATGTCGCGGCTGTAGCTGTTGACGATCTGCCCGCCGTTTCGGCCCGACGCGCCGAAACCGACCTTGGCGGCTTCCAGCACCGTCACGCGAAAACCGTTCTCCAGCAGGAACAGGGCAGAGGACAGCCCCGTATAGCCAGCCCCGATCACACAGACATCCGTCTCCACGTCATCCTGCAGGGCCGGGCGGGCCGGTGCGGCGTTGGCCGACGCAGCGTAATAAGACTCTGGGTAAGGGGTGTTCGCCATCCTGCTGCCTCTGTTTAATATATTTTACGAGTGCGACGATCCTACCCGGTTTGAAAAACCTCCGCCAGCCACCGGAAAATCTTCTTTATCGGGGTGAAATTAAAAATTTTGCATATTCATAGGGTTAGGTGAAAAAAAGGTGTTGACACCCCTCCGGAATTCCGTAGAATGCCGCCTCACAGCAGGCACGTAGCTCAGTTGGTTAGAGCACCACCTTGACATGGTGGGGGTCGTTGGTTCGAGTCCAATCGTGCCTACCAAACAAAATCCGCTCTGCTGGGCGGTCTAGAAGGGGTCACCGGAAACGGTGACCCCTTTTTGCTTTCTGTCATTTGCAAAGCTTTTGCAAACCCCACTTCAATCGGCAAGTCGTTGATCTCGACGAATCCGGATTTCTGAAGCTTCCTCGCGACTCCTTTTCCTTTGCATACAATTCGCAGGAATGTGCACCGTCTCTGTGCCTTTTCTTTGAGCGCCCCTGAAAAATATGTGGATATTTAATGGGTTACGATTTTTTTTAACTGACCGGTTATCAAAAATACATTGTTACAGCTCGTATAATTCAGTAACATTCGCCCCGCGTTCACCACCACGGTTTATGCATTTTTAAATCCCAAGCTTCCATCAGCTGCTTGGGATTTTTTTTGCCTGCGATTTGCCTCCTTCCTTCAGAAAGCGCCCGGGCGCCCTTGCATGTGCGCCTGCATCGGGCGAGTTCGCGCTTTTTCAGCTACTACTGTCTGGCCGAACGACAAGGCTGCCTGACGGGAGTGCATCGATGCTGGTTCACTGGATTCTTGCTGCGGTTCATTTGTTGGCTGTCTCTTTGGGGTTCTGGGCTGTGCTGACCCGAGGGACGGCGTTCAGCCGTCTTGCCGTTGGAGAGGGGGCTGTGGGGCGTGTGCTGCTGGCCGACAACCTGTGGGGGATCTCGGCGTTGATTCTGTTGGTCAGCGGAGGAATGCGCGCCTTTGGGGGCTATGAGAAGGGCACCGACTACTATCTGCATCAGCCGCTGTTCCACCTGAAGATGACGTTGTTCGTGCTGATCCTGCTGTTGGAGCTTGCGCCGATGGTGACGTTGATCAAGTGGCGCATCGCCTTGGCGCGCGGCGGAGTGCCCGATATGAGCCGCGCCAGGCTGTTTGCGCGCATCAGTCATGCCGAGGCGCTGTTGCTGGTGCTGATGGTGGTGGCGGCTACCGGGATGGCGCGAGGGGTGGTCTTCGCTTAGGAGGGTGCAATTCCCTGCTGCTTAAGGGAAATGTCTGACAGCCATCCTTGGGCGGTGTGGTTAGTATTGGGCGGAGCAAAGGAAGGGGGGCATGGCAGGCGCCGTGACCAATGAAGCAGAGGCAATACGGCGCTGAATCTTTAGCCAGCCATCACACGAAGGCAGCGGACTGGCTAGCGACTGCGGCAGGGCTCAAGGGGTTTGCGGCTTGTCCGGAGCGGTCAGGCCGGCCTGGATGCGCTGATAGATCTCTTCACGGTGCACCGCAACGTTCTTTGGAGCGTTGATGCCGATTCGGACCTGCTGGCCGCTGACACCGAGGATGGTGATCGTAATGTCATCGCCAATGTTAATGCTTTCACCGACTTTGCGGGTGAGTATCAGCATGGTGTTCTCCTTGATTGCTTTGTAGGGCACCTGATTCGGACAGTGCAGAGTCGGTGGTACGTATAGATTAGTGCGAAGTCTCGCGGTTTGGGTGCATCTTTCTGACGCGCAGACGAGGCATTAATTCCCAGCGCGTCACTATACAGGGGCCGCAATCATCAATCTCGTTGTTTTGTGGTGATTTTGCGGCGTTCGTGAAGTATTCGCGAATGCTAAGATGCCGCCTTTGTGATTTTCGAGGGAAGCGTTGTGCGCAAACTGGTCTGGGTCGTCGCGGCATTGGCATTGGCATTGGCATTGGCATTGGCGGGTTGTGGAGAGGGCAAGAATGTCGCGGGGCAAAAGCCGCAGCCGGCTGCGGTGACGTCATCCGCTGTCGTTCCTGCTGCCCAGTGGGATCTGGAAGTGCGCGGTGAAACCACGCAGGCGGTCAGCGACCTCAGCGGCTGGCTGATCGAGCATGCCTTCGTGCCCAACGTCATCAAGGATGCCGCCGGCAACACCCGCATCCTGCTGGGGCCGTTCAACTCCAAGGCCGAAGCCGAGGCGCGCCAGGCCGATCTGAGCGCTGCGTTGGTGCGGGCGAAAAAGCAGAACATCGAATCGCTGGTCATCGAGCGCAATACGGCGCAGTGACAGGTCCGTTCGGCGGAGCCGGGTAAAGGAAGTCCTGTCTGACTCGTTTTCTTGAGAGTCACCGACGATTTCCAGAAGGAGCGATCCATGGCCTCCGCCACCCCCTACAAGCTGTTCGATGTCGTATTGCACCGCAAAGTCCAGCTGACGCCGCATCTGATGAGGATCACGCTGGCCGGTTCCGCCGTCACGGACATGGCGACATGGGCGCCTGATCAGCGGGTGAAGCTGTTCTTTCCGGCGGCTGACGGCTCGCCCTCGAAGCTGTCGCAGGGGGAAGGCTGGTACAGCCGTTTCCGGGCGATGCTGGCCGACCGGCGTCCGGCGATGCGCACCTACACCATTCGCCAACTGCGCGCGGAGCTTGGCGAGGTGGACGTCGATTTTGTCCTGCATGGCGAAACCGGGCCGGCTTCCCGTTGGGCGTTGAGGGCGCAGCCGGGGGCGTCCATGCAGATGCTGGCGCCCGACCGGCGTTTTTCGGCCGAGGAAGCAGGGGGCTTCGAATGGAGGCCGCCGCAGGCGCTCAGGCACGTTCTGCTGGTCGCCGATCCGACAGCGTTGCCGGCGGCCATGGGGATTCTCGAAGCCCTGGCGTCGCTCGCGGAGCCGCCGCAGGTTCAGGCCTACTTCGAGGTCGACAGTGCGCAGGACATGCTCCCGGTTCCCGACTGGCCCGGGCTTTCGGTGCAGTGGCTCGTCCGGGAGCAGGCGGGTGGCGCCGTGGCGGGAGCGCTGATGGTGGAGGCTGTGAAGGGGGCGGCATTGCCTGTCGATTCGTCGCCGGCGGGGCGGGCGGTCGAGTTGGCCGACGTCGATATCGACAAGGAGATCCTTTGGGAGATCGCTGAAGCGTCCGCCGAAGGTTTCTACGGCTGGGTCGCCGGTGAATCTGCCGCCGTCATGAGCCTGCGTCGGCATCTGATCAAGGAGCGCGGCATTCCTCGCGAGTCGCTCAACCTGATGGGCTACTGGCGTTACGACAAGGCCGGCAGTTGAGCACAAAAAAGGCCTCGGGCATCAAGCGCGAGGCCTTTTGTATTAAGTGAGCGGTCAGCCGCACGCTTTCAGGTTCACCGGCCCGACGAAGTCGTTGCCGCGTCCCATCACGCACGCCACGCTCTGGTTGCGCTGCCGTTCCCAGTCCTGCACCGGGTAGGTCTTGTCCCACGCCTCATACAATTGGCGGTCCTGTTTTGACAGCCGCAGGCCGTACTGTTTGCTCATGTAGAAGTACGTTCGGGCGATCATGCCGCGGATAGAGGGGCGGGGCATGACTTTCTTGGCCTTGAAGTCGACTTGGGTCAGGCAGGCGCCGTATTGGCCTTTCTGTTCCGGCAGCCATCCGTAGCTGAAGTTGCTGCGGTCGCCGTTGACCTCGCCGATGCTGGGCACCAGGTTGTGCAGGTCGGCTTCGGCCTTTTGATAGGACGGGTCGTAGCGGGTGCAGTTCTTGCGTCCGCCTTCCTGCCAGCACTGGCGCTGGTGGCCGAACTCCCAGGCCGGGACAATGTGCTCCCACTCGATGCGCGATGCGCGTTTGGCGTTCTTGCGAGGCACATAGCCGCACGCGGCAAGGTCGACCTTGTTGCCGGTGTACTTGCAGCCGCAGTAGAACTCGGTCGATTGCGGGGCGTAGAGCTTCCAGGCGACCTTCTTGGCTTCGGTGAAGGTGCGCGGGGCACCGGCCTGGGCTCCCAGGGAGATGAACAGCAACAGCAGGGCAAAGCAGCGGACACTCATTGGATCAGTCTTCCTTCGGTACAACCCAGAAAATCTGCACGCCACCGTCGTCGCGGTAGGCGAGGGTGACGTTGTCGTTCTCGTCGATCTCTTCCAGCAAGCGCTCCCAGGCGTCCTCCGGTTCGTCCGGCAGGCGAAAGATCAGTGCGGCTCTGGCTTTTTGTGCGGTGGGGGCGTTGATGATTTTTTGAATGCGCATGCCCATGCGTTCGTAAGCGTCAGGAGCATCAGGGGAGGTGGCCACGAGGTTATCCTTATTAAGCTGTACGTGCATACAGTATTTAACTGTAGGCGATTTCGCAACTGCTTAAAAAACAAGAGGATCCTCTGACAACGGTTTTCCGTTTTTGGCAGGGATTGCGCGATATTTTTTTGCCGGGGAACCACCCGTCACGGATGACGGGCGGTGGCTGTCCGAGCCGGAACCGGTCGGGCGAGGGTGTATCAGTATTCCCAGAACATCCGCTGCAGCTCTTTGCTGTCGTTGGTCTTGGTCAGAGCGACCATCGCCAGGATGCGGGCCTTCTGTGGGTTCAGGTCATGGGCGACGACCCAGTCATATTTGTCGTCGGGCTGCTCTGCGTTGCGCAGGACGAAACCGCCGGCGTTGACGTGAGACGAGCGGATGATTTGCACACCGTCCTTGCGCAGGGCCTGCAGGGTCGGAACCACGCGGGAAGAGACCGAGCCGTTGCCGGTGCCGGCATGGATGATCGCCTTGGCGCCGGCCTGGGCGAGGGCCTTGTAGGCGGTGTCGCCGACATTGCCGTAGGAATAGGCGATCTCTACGTCAGGAAGGCTCTTGATGTTCTTGATGTCAAATTCCGAGTCCATCGTGTGGCGCTTGGCCGGCAGGCGGAACCAGTAGGACTTGCCTTCGACCACCATGCCCAGCGGGCCCCAAGGGCTCTTGAAGGCTTCGGTCTTGATGTTGATCATTTTGCTGACGTCGCGGCCGGACTGGATTTCATCGTTCAGCGTCACCAGCACGCCTTTGCCTCGGGCTTCCTTGCTGCTCGCGACGGCGACGGCGTTGTAGAGATTGAGCATGCCGTCCGCTGACATGGCGGTGCCCGGACGCATCGAGCCGACGACAATGATCGGCTTCTCGGTCTTCTCGACCAGGTTCAGGAAGTAGGCGGTCTCTTCGAGGGTGTCGGTGCCGTGGGTGATGACGATCCCGTCGACATCCTTGCTGTCGGCCAGTTCGGAAACGCGCCGGCCCAGTTGCAGCAGGTTTTCGTTGCTGATGCTTTCCGATGCGATCTGCATGACCTGTTCGCCGCGCACGTTCGCCAGTTTGCTCAGTTCCGGAATGCCGGCGATCAGCTGTTCGACGCCGACCTTGGCGGCCTGGTAGGTGGCGCTGTTGGCCGCGCTGGCACCGGCGCCGGCGATGGTGCCGCCGGTGGCGAGCACCACGACGTTGGCCAGCTTGGCCTGGGTTTCGACTTCTTTGGCCTGGAGGGCGGTCGGCAGGAGCATGAGAAGCGCCAAGGCGCCCGGAACCAGGGTATTGAAAGCAGACTTCATTGTTTTTCTCTCTAGTAGTGAGACGGTGCGGATGCAGGTTCATCTAGATGCGCCCCAGACCCATCTGAAAGCCGGGGGTTCAGGAGGGGAGCAGGATCTGTACCAGCCACACTCTGCTTGAGAGAAACGTTTAACCTGATGATTTACATCAATAATTTTTTGATGCGTGAAAAATGGCCGGGATGTTGGATCCGGTTTTCCGAACGGTTCCCGATTTCGCGTTCGGCTCTCCGAAAGGTACTACGCAACAGATCGAATCAGAGGAATGGCCACTCCGGCGATCCGGATTAAAGAAACAGGCCGGTTGGCCGATGCTGCTTTCAAAGGAATCCATTTCTCTCAGGAGCTCACATGTCGATGACCATCGGTTTCTCAAATCCCGGCGCAGTCACCATCGGCGGGAAAACCCCGGCCATGATCGCCAGCCTGAACGAGGCGACGGCCGAAAATTCAGATGAGGCGCTGGGGCAGGTTGAAGACGACGGCAAGGTCAGAACCGGCGGCGCAGCGCCGAGCGAGGACAAGGAAGACGCCGGCGACACCCACAGCCTTGTCGTCAAGATGCTGCTCAAGCGGATGCAGGAACTGCAGAAGCAAATGCAGCAGCAGCAACAGCAACTGGCCGCCGCGCAAGCCGCCAGCTATCCCACGCCTGAAGCCAAATCCACTGCCGTGATGGCTATCCAGGGGCAGATCTCCGGCACTGCTGCTGCGATTGCGCAGGTCGCCGGCGATCTGGCCAAAGAACTGGCCAAAGAGCTGGCGAAAGCGACGGGAAGCGGAAATCTGGTCAACACGACGGTGTGACGTCGCGGGCGGTTGCGGTTAATCGCCCTACAAAAAAAGCAGATTCCCAGTCGTTGACAAATCTCGGCAGGGTTCGCATAGTTCGGTCTACGCAAACGTTTGCGCGGCATTCCCGGTAGCGTATTCGGCTTCTGGAATGCCGCGAAGCTTACGTCAGCGCAAGCGTTGCTCACAATAATCATAAGATCGGAGTGAACCCATGAAGCTGCCATTTGCCGGACGCCTTCTCGCTGTCGCCATGCTGGCTGCCGCATCCGCCGCACTGCCCGTCTCTTCGGCTTTCGCCGAGTCTCCCGAAAAACCCAAGGTCGCGCTGGTCATGAAATCCCTGGCCAACGAGTTCTTCCTGACCATGGAAGACGGCGCCAAGGCCTACCAGAAAGAACACGCCGCCGATTTCGACCTGCTCTCCAACGGCATCAAGGACGAAACCGACACCGCCAACCAAATCCGCATCGTCGAGCAGATGATCGTCGCCAAGGTCGACGCCCTGGTCATTGCCCCGGCTGACTCCAAGGCCATGGTGCCGGTGATCAAGAAGGCCGTGGATGCCGGCATCAAGGTCATCAACATCGACAATCAGCTGGATCCAGCCGTCGTCAAAAGCAAGGACATCAACGTTCCGTTCGTGGGGCCCGACAACCGCAAGGGCGCTCGCCTGGTGGGCGAGTACCTGGCCAAGCAACTGAAGGCCGGCGACGAAGTCGGCATCATCGAAGGCGTCCCCACCACGACCAACGCCCAGGCCCGCACCGCAGGCTTCAAGGATGCGATGGGCGCGGCGCAGATCAAGGTGGTGTCGCTGCAGTCGGGTGACTGGGAAATCGACAAGGGCAACAAGGTCGCCGCTTCGATGCTCAGCGAATACCCGGAAATCAAGGCGCTGCTGGCCGGCAACGACAGCATGGCCGTCGGTGCGGTGTCGGCCGTGCGGGCCGCAGGCAAGGCCGGGCAGGTGAAAGTGGTCGGCTACGACAACATCAATGCCATCAAGCCGATGCTCAAGGACGGTCGCGTCCTGGCGACCGCCGACCAGTTCGCGGCCAAGCAGGCCGTGTTCGGCATCGAGACCGCGCTGAAGGCCCTCAAGGGCGAGAAAGTCGACAGCGCCAACGGCGTGATCGAAACGCCGGTCGCACTGGTCACCCAATAGTTTTCCGGCGACACAACGGCGCCTGCCGGCTCCGGCAGGCGCATGGAGATTCCTTATGTCTGTTTCCGCCCCGAACGCTGTCCTCACGGTCAGCGGCATCGGCAAGACCTACGCGCAACCTGTGCTTGCCGGCATCGACCTGACGCTGATGAGAGGCGAAGTCCTGGCGCTGACCGGCGAAAACGGTGCCGGAAAAAGCACGCTGTCGAAGATCATCGGCGGCCTGGTGACGCCGACCGCCGGCCAGATGCAGTTCCAGGGCAAGGCCTACAGCCCCGGCAGCCGAACTCAGGCTGAAGAACTGGGTGTGCGCATGGTCATGCAGGAGCTCAATCTGTTGCCGACCTTGTCGGTGGCGGAAAACCTGTTTCTCGACAACCTGCCCAGCCACGGCGGCTGGATCAGCCGCAAGCAACTGCGCAAGGCCGCCATCGAGGCCATGGCCCAGGTCGGGCTGGAGGCCATCGACCCGGACACGCCGGTCGGCGAGCTGGGCATCGGTCACCAGCAGATGGTCGAGATCGCCCGCAACCTGATCGGCGATTGCCATGTGTTGATCCTCGATGAACCGACGGCCATGCTGACGGCACGCGAGGTGGAGATGCTGTTCGAGCAGATCACCCGCCTGCAGGCCCGTGGCGTCTCGATCATCTACATTTCCCATCGCCTCGAAGAGCTGGCCCGTGTCGCCCAGCGCATCGCCGTGTTGCGTGACGGCAATCTGGTCTGTGTCGAGCCGATGGCCAACTACAACAGCGAGCAACTGGTCACCCTGATGGTCGGCCGGGAGTTGGGCGAACACATCGACATGGGGCCGCGCCAGATCGGCGCGCCGCTGCTGACGGTCAACGGCCTGAGCCGTTCCGACAAGGTGCAGAATGTGTCCTTCGAGGTGCGGGCCGGCGAGATTTTCGGGATCTCCGGGCTGATCGGGGCAGGGCGCACCGAGTTGCTGCGCCTGATCTTCGGCGCCGATGCCGCAGACAGCGGTACGGTCGCGCTCGGCACGCCGGCGCAAGTGGTGAGCATCCGCTCGCCGGTGGATGCGGTGCGCAACGGCATTGCCTTGATCACCGAAGACCGCAAGGGCGAGGGGCTGCTGCTCACTCAGTCGATCAGCGCCAACATCGCATTGGGCAACATGCCGAAGATTTCCCGGGGCGGCGTCCTCAATGACGGCGAGGAAATCTCGCTGGCGCAACGACAGATCGGCGCCATGCGCATCCGCAGCTCGAGCCCCGCGCAACGGGTGTCCGAGCTGTCGGGCGGCAACCAGCAAAAGGTGGTGATCGGCCGCTGGCTGGAGCGCGACTGTGACGTGCTGCTGTTCGACGAGCCGACCCGCGGCATCGACGTCGGCGCCAAGTTCGACATCTACGCCTTGCTCGGCGAGCTGACGCGCCAAGGCAAGGCGCTGGTGGTGGTCTCCAGCGACCTGCGCGAACTGATGCTGATCTGCGACCGCATCGGTGTGCTGTCGGCCGGCCGCCTGATCGACACCTTCGAGCGTGACAGCTGGACCCAGGATGACTTGCTTGCCGCCGCGTTCGCCGGCTACCAAAAACGTGATGCGTTGCTCAACGAAGCGGCGCCTAGGGATCTCCCATGAAAACTGCATCTCCCGCCGGTATCCGTAGTGGCAATCTTTATGGCCTGGGCACCTATCTGGGGTTGGCCGGGGCCTTGCTGGCGATGGTCGCGCTGTTCTCGGTCATGAGCAGCCACTTTTTGTCCTATAACACCTTCACCACGCTGGCCAACCAGATTCCCGACCTGATGGTGCTGGCAGTGGGCATGACCTTCGTGCTGATCATCGGCGGCATCGATCTGTCGGTCGGTTCGGTGCTGGCCCTGTCGGCCTCCACCGTCAGCGTCGCGATCCTCGGCTGGGGCTGGAGCGTATTGCCGGCCGCCGTGTTGGGCATGGCGGTGGCCGCGCTGGCGGGCACGGTGACCGGATCGATCACCGTGGCCTGGAGGATCCCGTCGTTCATCGTCTCGCTCGGTGTGCTGGAGATGGCCCGTGGCCTGGCGTATCAGATGACCGGTTCGCGCACCGCCTACATCGGCGATGCGTTCGCCTGGCTGTCGAACCCCATCGCCTTCGGCATTTCGCCGTCGTTCATCATCGCCTTGCTGGTGATCTTCATCGCTCAGGCAGTGCTGACGCGCACCGTGTTCGGCCGTTACCTGGTCGGCATCGGTACCAATGAGGAGGCCGTGCGCCTGGCGGGCATCAATCCGAAGCCTTACAAGATCCTGGTGTTCAGCCTCATGGGTCTGTTGGCGGGCATTGCTGCGCTGTTCCAGATTTCCCGCCTGGAGGCGGCGGATCCGAACGCCGGTTCCGGGCTGGAACTGCAAGTCATCGCAGCTGTGGTGATCGGCGGCACCAGCCTGATGGGCGGACGCGGTTCGGTGATCAGCACCTTCTTTGGCGTGCTGATCATTTCCGTGCTGGCGGCCGGTCTGGCTCAGATCGGTGCGACCGAGCCGACCAAGCGCATCATCACCGGGGCCGTGATCGTCATCGCCGTGGTGCTGGACACCTACCGCAGCCAACGCGCTGCACGGCGGGGCTGACGCATGGCAACGATCAAGGATGTGGCGGCGCTCGCGGGGATTTCCTACACGACCGTGTCCCATGTCGTGAACAAGACCCGGCCGGTCAGCGAAGAAGTGCGCCTGAAGGTCGAGGCGGCGATCAAGAGCCTCGACTATGTGCCCAGCGCGGTGGCGCGTTCGCTGAAGGCCAAGACCACAGCGACCATCGGCCTGCTGGTGCCCAACAGCCTCAACCCGTACTTTGCCGAGTTGGCGCGGGGGATCGAGGACTACTGCGAGCGCAACGGTTACTGCGTGATCCTCTGCAACTCCGATGACGATCCGGAAAAACAGCGCAATTATCTGCGGGTGCTGCTGGAAAAACGCATCGACGGTCTGATCGTCGCCTCCGCCGGCGGGGACGACGGCCTTGTCCAGGGCCTGACCGGGGTGAAGACCCCCATGGTGATTGTCGACCGTGGCCTGGACGGCGTGGATGCGGATCTGGTGCGCATCGACCATGAGTACGGCGCCTACCTGGCCACCCGCCATTTGCTGGAACTGGGGCATCGCGACATTGCCACCATCGGCGGGCCGGTCAGCACCAGCGTCGCGCAGATGCGTCTGGCCGGTTTCCGCCGGGCAATGGATGAAGCGGGGGTGACCGTGTCGCCCGGTCGTGTGCTGGAAAGCGACTTCACCAGCACCGGCGGCTACAACGCGGCGGCCCTGCTGCTCGAGGGCAATCCGCCCACGGCGATCTTCGCCGGCAACGACATGATCGGCATCGGTGTGCTGCGGGCTGCAGCGGAACGCAACGTGCGCGTGCCCACCGAACTGTCGGTGATCGGTTTCGACGATATCCAGATGAGCCGGTACGTTTACCCTGCGCTGACCACGGTCGGTCAGTCGATCCTGCAGTTGGGGGAAATGGCGGCGGAAGTGCTGTTGCGCAGGATCGCCAGCCCGAGCCTGGCCACCGACCAACGGATCGTCACGCCGAGCATCGTCTTGCGCGAGTCGACGGCCCCCCTGTTCGGCGTGTTCACCGAATACCGCTGAAACCGAATTGATGAGTAGCGACGTATGTCAGCAAATGTAGTGGTAATAGGCAGCCTGAACATGGATCTGGTGACCCGTGCGCCTCGGCTGCCCCTTGGCGGCGAGACGCTGATCGGCCATTCGTTCACCACCGTGCCCGGCGGCAAGGGCGCCAATCAGGCAGTGGCGGCTGCCCGTTTGGGAGCGGCTGTGGCGATGGTCGGCTGCGTCGGCAACGATGCGTATGGCGCGCAATTGCGTGATGCGCTCCTGGCCGAACAGATCGATTGCCGCGCAGTCAGCACGGTCGAGGATTCCAGCGGTGTGGCGCTGATCGTGGTCGACGACAACAGTCAGAACGCGATCGTGATCGTGGCCGGTGCCAACGGTGCGCTGACCTGCGCTGTAGTGGATCGGTTCGATGACGTGCTGCAGGCGGCGGATGTGGTCATCTGCCAGCTCGAGGTTCCGGACGCCACGGTCGGTCACGCCCTCAAGCGTGCCCGGGCGCTCGGCAAGACCGTCATCCTCAATCCGGCGCCTGCCGGTCGGGCGCTCCCGCCGGACTGGTACGCCGCCATCGATTACCTGATTCCCAACGAAAGCGAGGCGGCGACCCTGAGCGGGCTGCCCGTGGATTCACGGGCGTCGGCAGAACGGGCGGCCAGCCATCTGATCGGCCTGGGCGCGGGCAAAGTGCTCATCACCCTGGGCGCCCAAGGGCTGTTGTTCGCCAGCGGCACAGGCTTCGAGCATTTCCCGGCGCCCAAGGTCAAAGCCGTCGACACCACGGCGGCGGGCGACACATTCGTCGGCGGTTTCGCCGCGGCGCTGGCGCGCGGCGAGTCTGAAGCGCAGGCCATCCGCTACGGTCAGGTCGCCGCGGCGCTGTCGGTCACCCGCGCCGGCGCACAGCCGTCCATTCCCACACGTTCCGAAGTGCAGGCATTCAAATCCTCATGAAAAAGACCCCATTGCTCAATGTCGCCCTGTCGCGCCTGATAGCCTCCCTCGGTCACGGCGACATGCTCGTGATCGGGGACGCCGGGCTGCCGGTGCCGCCCGGCGTCGAGCTGATCGACCTGGCGCTGACCCACGGCGTTCCGGCGTTCATCGACACCCTCAAGGTCGTGCTCAGCGAGATGCAGGTGGAAAGCCACGTGCTGGCCCAGGAGATTCTCGAGAGACGTCCCGCGCCGTTGACCGTCCTCGATGAGCTGAACGGCTCAGGGGCGCTCGGTCGGCGCGACCTGCTCAGCCATGAGCAATTCAAGGCGCTCAGCCGCCAGGCGCGGGCGATTGTCCGTACCGGCGAATGCCAGCCGTACTGCAACATCGTGCTGGTGGCCGGCGTCACCTTCTGACGGGTCGCGAACCCATTCGATTTCACATGCACAAGGAGTGCGCCATGCGCCGCTATGCTAAAAAACTGCCTCAACTGTTCCGGAGCCTGCTGCTTTTGTCCCTACTGACCGCGACCGGCGCCCAGGCGGCGGAAAAGATCGACCTGATCATCGACACCGACCCGGGCGCCGATGATGTGGTCGCCCTGTTGTTCGCCCTGGCGTCGCCGGATGAGCTGAACATCCGCGCCTTGACCACCGTGGCGGGCAATGTGCGCCTGGACAAGACCTCGCGCAACGCCCGGTTGGCCCGCGAGTGGGCAGGGCGCGAAGACGTGCCGGTGTATGCCGGCGCGCCCAAGCCGCTGATGCGCACGCCGATCTATGCCGAAAACATCCATGGCAAGGAAGGCCTGTCGGGAGTCACCGTCCACGAGCCGAAAAAAGGCCTGGCCGAAGGCAATGCGGTCAACTACCTGATCGACACGCTGAAGAAGGCCAAGCCCCACAGCATCACCATCGCCATGCTCGGCCCGCAGACCAACCTGGCGTTGGCGCTGATCCAGGAGCCGGAGATCGTCCAGGGCATCAAGGAAGTGGTGATCATGGGCGGTGCGCACTTCAACGGCGGCAACATCACCCCGGTGGCGGAGTTCAACCTTTTCGCCGACCCTCAAGCGGCCGAGGTGGTGCTCAAGAGCGGCGTGAAGCTGACCTACCTGCCGCTTGATGTCACCCACAAGGTGCTCACCAGCGACGCGCGGCTCAAGCAGATCGCGGCGCTGAACAACAATGCCAGCAAGATCGTCGGCGACATCCTCAACGAATACATCAAAGGTGACATGGAGCACTACGGGATCCCGGGCGGCCCGGTGCATGACGCCACGGTGATCGCTTACCTGCTCAAGCCTCAGCTGTTCACCGGCCGTTCGGTGAATGTGGTGGTGGACAGCCGTGAAGGGCCGACTTTCGGTCAGACCATCGTTGACTGGTACGACGGCCTGAAACAGCCGAAGAACGCATTCTGGGTGGAGAACGGCGATGCCCAGGGCTTCTTCGATCTGCTGACCGAGCGCCTGAAGCGTTTGAAATGAGTGATGCGCCCGCAGGCATCGAGTTTGCGGGCTTCTATTCCCTTTCGCTGTCCGGGGTGCCTTGGAAGTCGTCGGGGTACCTTTCGAAGACCTGGTCGATGAATGACCGTGCGCCTTGCGTGCCGAGCGTCCGGACCAGCAGGTCGACGCTGATCAGCGCAAGCTCTTCCGGGCTGCCCGGACTGTAGGAACTGTGCCCCTGGGGCCAGATGGCCTTGATGTCGGCGGTGATGCTTACGGTGGTCATGGCGGGCTCTGGAGGTCGGGTCTGTCGAAGCCTTGAGTAAATCATGTTGCCCGGCGTTTGGCACTGCGACTTAGGCATGGGCGCAGGGCTGTGCGACACTTGGTCGTTTTCGGCCGAACCCAGGATTGCACCGTGCAGATTGACTTGAATGCCCCCGATGGCCTGACGCTTGAGGCTGTGCGCCGGTTGCTGGCTGAGGCCAGTGACGATGTGCATACGCAGTTGCGGGTGACCAAAGGCGGGATTGCCTATATCTCTTCTGGCGTGACGGGCGGTCAGGAAATCGATGGCCTGTCGTTCCGTCTGGAGACCTGGGCCAAGGGTTCAGGGTACGTCGGGCGTGTGGCGGCGAGCGATGACGTGTGGGTGCAGCAGATCTACAACGCACTCAAGGGCAACTGGCCGAATCCGCCGTTCGACTACATCGACGTTTACTGAGGCCGATTAATATTCAGTCACGATTGCGTGATGAAGCATGACCGGCTGTTCAGGCAAACTCGGTGCCTTTGTGGTCGTGGAGGAGGGGTGTGTCAGCCCCGCCGTGAAACCAAACGCAGGATTGGTGGTCGCACGATCTCGAAACAACCATTGGAAAAGGAGGCTTCATGCCTATGAAATTCACCTCGCTGGGCGCGCTGGCGGCCATTGCCATGCTGGCCGGTTGCAGTTCGACTTCGAGCGAGCCGGCGAAGGATCCTGTGGCCAGCGAGGCCGGTCATGGCCGCTGCGAGGCATCGGCTGCGCAATTCGCCATCGGCAAAAAGGCTTCGCCGCAGCTTCTGGATCAGGCCCGCACCCGTGCCGGTGCGCAGAACGCCAGGTTCCTCAAGCCCAATGACATGATTACCCTGGAGTACCGTTCCGATCGCCTGAACCTGAACACCGACAACGATCTGATCGTCACCCGCGCCAGTTGCGGCTGATCGCTGCGGGCTTTTCGGCAGGCATAAAAAACCCCGTCACATGGACGGGGTTTTTTTGTGCGCCGGGAGATTACTCTGGGCGAACTTGTGCAGCTTGCATACCCTTTTGGCCTTTCTCAGCCACGAAGGATACGGCTTGGCCTTCTTTCAGGCTTTTGAAACCGTCAACTTCGATAGCTTTGAAGTGTACGAACAGGTCGTCACCGCCACCTTGAGGAGTGATGAAGCCGAAGCCTTTTTCATCGTTGAACCATTTGACGGTGCCGGATTGGCGATTAGACATGGTGTATCTCCAAGAAACATATATTTTCAGTAGTGCTGTGCTGCTCAGGCCAACTGGGCACACCGGGGTATCATAGTCGAAATGTTCGCTTTGGTAGCCCCCCGCAGGTGCTGTTTGCCAATCAGTCGTGTTTTCTTTGCAGGTTGTTTCGGCTGGAGGCCCCGGTTTGAAAGGCTTTCAAGGGCTTTGGGGCTGCAGTAAAAAACCTGTAAAACCTGCACGAAACAGGTGGGAATTCGTCATTTGCCAGCCTTTTTCCCGTGTCCGGGGGCCTCAGGCGTGCCGTCCGCTCACTTTTTCGCGGGGACGTTGGCCTTGCATTTGGCGATCTGGCCCAAGGCTTTCTGTTGCAGTTCCTGGCTGGCCTTGTTGTCCATCAGGGCCTGGATGTCGCTGGCCGAGTAGGATTTGATGGCATCGGCGCCGCAGGCGCAATGGGACTTGGCGGCCGCAGCGCCGATCTGCGGTGTCGCCGCCTGGGTGCACTGCGCCATGTATTTCTCGCGTTCGCCTTTGGGCCAGTCGGCATGGGCGCTCAGCGGCAGCAGCAGAACAACGGGGGCGAGAGCGGCGAAAAGGGTGTGCAGACGCATGCGAAGATGCTCCTTGTGGGTCAATGTCCTTCATCAGATGGGCGAAGGACGGATCAAGTTCATCACTCTGGCATAAAAACGGATGATCTGCTCTGGAATGCAACCCTGAAGCGTCCGCAGCCGTTCATCTGTGCTAGCATGCCGGGCTCGGGCGACCGCAGGCCTCCAAGGCCCATGCGGCTCCCGTGTTTTCTGTTTGAATCCCAGTCACTCTGGTTCGGTTTTCCGGTTGGCCGCAAGGCTCCTGCCGCTGTAAGGCAGGCGTTCGTCATTGAATGGCCTGGATCGGATCTTGTACTGGCTCATCCCAACCCACGTGACCTTTGGTAGGGGTCACCACTAGGAGAGGAGGCGCCATGCCAACTATTACTCTTCCCGACGGCAGTCAACGTTCTTTCGATCATCCGGTTTCCGTAGCCGAGGTCGCCGCATCCATTGGCGCGGGCCTGGCCAAGGCCACCCTGGCCGGCAAGGTCAACGGTCGGCTGGTCGACGCTTGCGATATCATCGACAGCGACTCGACGCTGCAAATCATCACGCCAAAGGATGAAGAGGGGCTGGAGATCATTCGCCACTCTTGTGCCCACCTGGTCGGTCACGCGGTCAAGCAGCTGTACCCGACCGCCAAGATGGTCATCGGTCCGGTCATCGACGAAGGCTTCTACTACGACATCGCCTTCGAGCGTCCTTTCACGCCGGAAGACATGGCCGCCATCGAACAGCGCATGCAGCAGCTGATCGACAAGGATTACGACGTCATCAAGAAGGTCACTCCGCGTGAGCAAGTGATCGAAGTGTTCAAGTCCCGCGGCGAAGACTACAAGCTGCGCCTGGTCGAGGACATGCCGAACGAGCAGGCCATGGGCCTGTACTATCACGAAGAATACGTCGACATGTGCCGCGGCCCGCACGTGCCGAACACCCGTTTCCTGAAGTCCTTCAAGCTCACCAAGCTGTCCGGCGCCTACTGGCGCGGCGATGCCAAGAACGAGCAACTGCAGCGCGTCTACGGCACGGCCTGGGCAGACAAGAAGCAGCTGGCCGCCTACATCCAGCGCATCGAAGAAGCCGAAAAACGCGACCACCGCAAGATCGGCAAGCGTCTCGGGCTGTTCCACACCCAGGAAGAAGCGCCGGGCATGGTGTTCTGGCACCCGAACGGCTGGACGCTCTATCAGGTGCTTGAGCAGTACATGCGCAAGGTGCAGCGCGACAACGGTTACCTCGAGATCAAGACGCCGCAGGTCGTTGACCGCAGCCTGTGGGAAAAGTCCGGGCACTGGGCCAACTACGCCGACAACATGTTCACCACTGAGTCGGAAAGCCGCGATTACGCGATCAAGCCGATGAACTGCCCTTGCCACGTGCAGGTGTTCAACCAAGGCCTGAAAAGCTACCGCGAGCTGCCGATGCGCCTGGCCGAGTTCGGCGCCTGCCACCGCAACGAGCCGTCCGGCGCCTTGCACGGCATCATGCGCGTACGTGCGTTCACTCAGGACGACGCGCACATCTTCTGCACCGAAGAGCAGATGCAGGCCGAATCCGCTGCGTTCATCAAGCTGACCATGGATGTCTACGCCGACTTCGGTTTCAAGGACATCGAGATGAAGCTGTCCACCCGTCCGGAAAAGCGCGTCGGTTCCGACGAGTTGTGGGATCGTGCCGAGTCGGCGCTGGCGGCGGCGCTCGACAGCGCGGGTCTGCCTTATGACCTGCAGCCGGGCGAGGGTGCGTTCTACGGTCCGAAGATCGAGTTCTCGCTCAAGGACTGCCTCGGCCGCGTATGGCAGTGTGGCACCTTGCAGCTCGATTTCAACCTGCCGGTGCGCCTCGGTGCCGAATACGTTTCCGAAGACAACAGCCGCAAGCATCCGGTGATGCTGCACCGGGCGATCCTCGGTTCCTTCGAGCGTTTCGTCGGGATTCTGATCGAGCACTACGAAGGGGCGTTCCCTGCGTGGCTGGCGCCGACCCAGGCGGTGATCATGAACATCACCGACAAACAGGCGGATTTCGTCGCCCAGGTCGAAAAAACTCTCAACGAAAGCGGGTTTCGTGCCAAGTCTGACTTGAGAAATGAAAAGATCGGCTTTAAAATCCGCGAGCATACTTTGCTCAAGGTTCCATATCTCTTGGTTATTGGGGATAAGGAAGTCGAGATGCAGACTGTCGCTGTGCGTACTCGTGAAGGTGCTGACCTCGGCTCGATGCCGGTCGCCCAGTTCGCCGAGTTCCTCGCGCAAGCGGTTTCCCGGCGTGGTCGCCAAGATTCGGAGTAATTATTATTAAGCGTGAAATGAGACAGGATAAACGAACTGCACCGAAGGCCCCGATCAACGAGAATATCTCGGCACGCGAGGTTCGGTTAATTGGCGCTGACGGCGAGCAGATTGGCATCGTCTCGATTGATGAAGCGCTTCGTATAGCTGAAGAAGCCAAGCTTGATCTGGTGGAAATCTCCGCCGACGCAGTCCCGCCGGTTTGCCGGGTGATGGACTACGGCAAATCGATCTTCGAGAAGAAGAAGCAGATTGCTGCGGCGAAGAAAAACCAGAAGCAGATTCAGGTCAAAGAAATCAAGTTTCGTCCAGGGACGGAGGAAGGGGATTACCAGGTAAAACTACGCAACCTGGTACGTTTCCTGAGTGACGGGGACAGGGCCAAGGTTTCCTTGCGATTCCGCGGCCGTGAGATGGCCCACCAGGAGCTGGGGATGGATCTCCTCAAGCGGGTCGAACAAGACCTGCTCGAGTACGGATCGGTCGAACAGCATCCTAAGATGGAAGGACGCCAGCTGATCATGGTCATCGCCCCGAAAAAGAAGAAGTAATCAACAGGGCACGGCAGGCCTTCTGATTATGTTTATCCACTGAATGCGGAGTATCCGAACATGCCAAAGATGAAAACCAAAAGTGGTGCTGCCAAGCGGTTTCTGAAAACTGCTAACGGCATCAAGCACAAGCACGCTTTCAAGAGCCACATCCTGACCAAAATGTCGACCAAGCGTAAGCGTCAACTGCGCGGAAGCAGCCTGCTGCATCCGTCTGACGTGGCAAAAGTCGAGCGCATGCTGCGCCTTCGTTAATTTTTGGATCAAGAATAGAGGAAGTAACTCATGGCTCGTGTAAAGCGTGGCGTCATTGCCCGTAAGCGTCACAAAAAAATTCTGAAACTTGCTAAAGGCTACTACGGTGCACGTTCGCGCGTATTCCGTGTTGCCAAGCAAGCGGTAATCAAGGCAGGCCAATACGCCTACCGTGACCGTCGTCAGAAAAAACGTCAGTTCCGCGCTCTGTGGATCGCTCGTATCAACGCTGGTGCTCGTACCAACGGTCTGTCCTACAGCCGTTTCATCGCCGGCCTGAAAAAAGCGTCCATCGAGATCGACCGTAAGGTTCTGGCTGATCTGGCAGTGAACGAAAAAGCGGCGTTTGCTGCGATTGTCGAGAAAGCTAAAGCCACCTTGGCTTAAGTACCCCCGACAGTCACCCGGCCCTGCATCTGTGGGGTCAGGTGTTAAACGTCATAAATAGGGGAAGAGCCTTCAAGCTCTTCCCCTATTTCGTATCTGGAGTCTGTACATGGAAAACCTGGATGCGCTGGTCTCTCAAGCACTAGAGGCTGTGCAAAGCGCTGAAGATATCAATGCCCTGGAGCAAATCCGGGTTCACTACCTTGGCAAGAAGGGCGAGCTGACTCAGGTGATGAAGACCCTGGGCAACCTGCCGGCAGAGGAGCGTCCGCAGGTCGGCGCCCTGATCAACGTTGCCAAGGAGCGTGTCACAGAGGTTCTCAATGCGCGCAAGGCTCTGTTTGAAGAGGCCGAGCTGGCCGCCAAACTGTCCGCCGAGTCCATTGACGTGACTCTGCCGGGCCGCGGTCAGACCTCGGGTGGCCTGCATCCGGTGACCCGGACTCTGGAACGCGTCGAACAGTTCTTCACCCGCATCGGCTACGGCATCGCCGAAGGGCCGGAGGTCGAAGACGACTACCACAACTTCGAGGCGCTCAACATCCCAGGCCATCACCCGGCCCGGTCGATGCATGACACCTTCTATTTCAACGCGAACATGCTGCTGCGCACCCATACCTCGCCGGTACAGGTCCGCACCATGGAGTCGAAAAAGCCGCCGATCCGCATCGTATGCCCGGGTCGCGTGTACCGCAGCGACTCCGATATCACCCACTCGCCGATGTTCCACCAGGTCGAAGGCCTGCTGGTCGACCGCGACATCAACTTCGCCGACCTCAAGGGCACCATCGAAGAGTTTCTGCGGGTGTTCTTCGAGAAGGAACTGGCCGTGCGCTTCCGTCCTTCCTACTTCCCGTTCACCGAGCCGTCCGCCGAAGTCGACATGGAATGTGTGATGTGCAGCGGTAAAGGCTGCCGCGTCTGCAAGCAGACCGGCTGGCTGGAAGTGATGGGCTGCGGCATGGTTCATCCGAATGTGCTGCGCATGTCCGGCATCGATCCGGAAGAGTTCTCGGGCTTCGCCTTCGGCATGGGTGTCGAGCGCCTGGCCATGCTGCGTTACGGCGTGAACGACTTGCGTCTGTTCTTCGACAACGACTTGCGGTTCCTCGCGCAATTTCGCTAGTCGTAACGAATTCTTAGGAGAGCAGGATGAAATTCAGTGAACAATGGCTGCGTGGCTGGGTCAGCCCGCAGGTAGATCGTGACGGGCTGGTTGCCCGTCTGTCGATGGCCGGTCTGGAGGTCGATAGCGTCACCCCGGCTGCCGGCGCATTCAGCGGCGTGGTGGTGGGCGAAGTGCTGAGCACCGAGCAGCACCCGGACGCCGACAAGCTGCGCGTTTGCCAAGTGAGCAACGGCAGCGAAACGTTTCAGGTCGTGTGCGGTGCGCCGAATGTGCGCCCTGGCCTGAAGATTCCGTTCGCCATGATCGGCGCCGAACTGCCGGGCGACTTCAAGATCAAGAAGGCCAAGCTGCGCGGCGTCGAGTCCAACGGCATGCTGTGCTCGCAATCCGAGCTTCAGGTCGGTGAAGGCAACGACGGTTTGATGGAGCTGCCGGCCGATGCGCCGGTAGGTGCGGATTTCCGCGTTTACCTGGATCTGGAAGATGCCAGCATCGAGGTCGACCTGACCCCGAACCGTGGCGACTGCCTGTCGCTGGCCGGCCTGGCCCGTGAAGTCGGTGCGCTGTACGACGCTCCGGTGGTGCGCCCGGTCGTGGCCCCGGTGCCGGCGGCTCACGATGAGGTGCGTCCGGTCGACGTACTGGCGCCGGCCGCTTGCCCGCGCTACCTGGGCCGCGTGATCCGCAATGTGGATCTGTCCCGGCCAACCCCGCTGTGGATGGTCGAGCGCCTGCGTCGTGCGGACGTGCGCAGCATCGATGCCGCCGTGGACATCACCAACTACGTGATGCTCGAGCTCGGTCAGCCGCTGCATGCCTTCGACCTGGCCGAGATCAATGGCGGAATCCGCGTGCGCATGGCGGAAGAGGGCGAGAAACTGGTGCTGCTCGACGGCCAGGAAGTCAGTCTGCGCAGCGATACGCTGGTGATTGCCGACCACACTCGCGCACTGGCGATTGCCGGTGTCATGGGGGGCGAGCACAGCGGCGTCTCCGCGACCACCCGCGACGTGTTCCTTGAAAGCGCGTTCTTCGACCAGATCGCGGTCGCCGGCAAGGCACGTTCCTACGGTCTGCACACCGATGCCTCTCACCGCTACGAGCGTGGCGTGGACTGGCAACTGGCCCGTGAAGCCATGGAGCGCGCCACTGGCCTGCTGCTGGACATCACCGGCGGCGAGGCCGGCCCGATCATCGAGACGGTCAGCGAGCAGCATCTGCCGTCGATCGCGCCGATCACCCTGCGTGCGCAGCGCATCGCGCAGATGCTGGGCATGGAAATGGACTCGGCCGAAGTCGAGCGTCTGCTCGGCGCCTTGGGCCTGAAGATCTCGGCTGAAGGAGCAGGGCAGTGGCGTGTCGAGGTGCCAAGCCACCGTTTCGACATCAGCCTGGAAGTCGACCTGATCGAAGAGCTGGCGCGTCTGTATGGCTACAACCGCCTGCCGGTCCGTTACCCGCAAGCCCGTCTGGCTCCGCAGGCCAAGGCGGAAGCGCGCAGCGACCTGCCGGAACTGCGTCGTCTGCTGGTGGCTCGCGGCTATCAGGAAGCGATCACCTACAGCTTCATCGATCCGAAACAGTTCGAACTGTTCAATCCAGGTGTCGAGCCGTTGCTGCTGGCCAACCCGATCTCCAACGACATGGCCGCCATGCGTTCGTCGTTGTGGCCGGGGCTGGTCAAGGTGCTGCAGCACAACCTGAACCGCCAGCAGGATCGCGTCCGTCTGTTCGAGAGCGGCCTGCGCTTCGTCGGTCAGTTGGAAGGGCTCAAGCAAGAGCCGATGCTCGCCGGTGTGGTCTGCGGCAGCCGTCTGCCGGAAGGCTGGGCGCAAGGTCGCGACGCCGTGGACTTCTTCGACGTCAAGGCCGATGTGGAAGCGGTGCTGGGCTTTGCCGGTGCATTGGGTGCTTTCACGTTCGTACCGGGCAAGCACCCTGCGTTGCATCCGGGTCAGACCGCACGCATCGAGCGAGACGGCCGCGAAGTCGGCTTCATCGGTGCCATTCACCCTGAACTGTCGAAAGCCCTGGGTCTTGACCGTCCGGTCTTTGTTTTCGAGCTGGTTCTGGCTGAAGTGGCGCAGGGCAAAATGCCTGAATTCCGTGAGTTGTCGCGCTTTCCTGAAGTGCGTCGTGACCTGGCGCTGTTGGCCGACAAAGACGTCGCCGCCAGTGCTGTGCTTGACGTAATCCGTGAAAATGCAGGCGAATGGCTGACAGATCTCAGGCTGTTTGACGTCTATCAGGGTAAAGGCATTGATCCGCATAGAAAAAGCCTTGCCGTCGGCTTGACCTGGCAGCATCCATCGCGCACTCTTAATGACGATGAGGTGAATTCGACGACGCAAAACATCCTCACCTCGCTCGAACAAAGGTTGAACGCCACGTTAAGGAAGTGACGTATGGGGGCTTTGACGAAAGCTGAGATGGCGGAACGTCTGTATGAAGAGCTGGGCCTGAACAAGCGGGAAGCCAAGGAGTTGGTCGAACTGTTTTTCGAGGAAATCAGGCACGCTCTTGAAGACAACGAGCAGGTCAAATTGTCGGGTTTCGGCAATTTCGACCTTCGGGACAAACGCCAGCGGCCTGGCCGCAACCCGAAAACGGGGGAAGAAATTCCGATCACGGCTCGCCGTGTGGTCACCTTTCGTCCAGGGCAGAAGTTGAAGGCCCGAGTTGAGGCTTATGCTGGAACCAAGTCATAACGACGAACTTCCCGTCATCCCGGGCAAACGCTACTTCACCATCGGTGAAGTCAGCGAGCTGTGTGCGGTCAAACCGCACGTGCTGCGCTACTGGGAGCAGGAGTTTCCTCAGCTCAACCCTGTCAAGCGGCGCGGAAACCGCCGGTATTATCAGCGCCAGGACGTGCTGATGATCCGGCAGATCCGCGCACTCCTTTACGATCAAGGCTTCACTATCGGTGGTGCACGTCTAAGGCTATCCAGCGATGAGGCCAAAGACGACACCACGCAGTACAAACAGATGATCCGCCAGATGATCGCCGAGCTTGAAGATGTGCTGGTGGTACTCAAGCAATAAATTACTGCTTTTAAATACTTCCAGTTTTCAAAAGCTTGCGATATATTCTTGAGCGTTCCTCGAGATGAGGAACAAGATTCACGCCTAGTCGGGGCGTAGCGCAGTCCGGTAGCGCACTAGCATGGGGTGCTAGGGGTCGAGTGTTCGAATCACTCCGTCCCGACCATTATTCCTGAGTAAAATCAGACACTTAAGCCGATCAGTCAGATCGGCTTTTTTGTGCCTGCGCAAAATGTCACTGTCACCCGGCAAACCTTCATTTCAATGCAACGTCACCACCTTGCGACTTTCTCCGATCCTGATTCGATCCAAGGCACGGTTCAGCGCATCCAAGGCATCCAGAAGGGCCTTTGCCTCAGCTTCCCGACCCTCCCCCCAGAGACGCTCAGCCATTTTGTTCAAGGCCTGGATAGAGCGTTCAATCTCGGCAGCGGTGGCTGCTTTGCTTTCCGGGTGTTTCTTAAGCATTGATACAACTCTGTATGCATGAAGGTGTCTGGAGCAGTCTATCTTAGCCCATGCCGAAGGGAGACTCCTGCTTCTGGGGGGGGAACGAAGCCTGAGCCCGACCGGGTGACGAAACGAAGAATAGAGACGATGAAAGAACCTACCTACCAACTGCTGGAAGTCGCTGACGGCAAGCCGATCAAACTGTGGACCGAGGGCGTCCCGGTGGAAGAGGAAGCGCGGCGGCAATTGTTGAACACCGCCAAGATGCCGTTCATTTTCAAGCACCTGGCCGTGATGCCGGATGTGCATCTGGGCAAGGGCTCGACCATCGGCAGCGTGATTCCCACGGTCGGGGCGATCATTCCGGCGGCGGTCGGGGTGGATATCGGTTGCGGCATGATCGCTGCGCGCACCTCACTGAGGGCTGCCGATCTGCCCGACAACCTGCATGGCCTGCGCAGTGCCATCGAGCAGGCCGTCCCTCACGGCAGAACCCTGACCCGCTCAAGGCGCGATACAGGGGCGTGGGATCAGATACCGCCACAGGCAGACCAGGCCTGGGCGGCGCTGTTTCCGCGGTTCAAGGCGATCACCGACAAATACCCGAAGCTCGCCGACACGAACAACCGCAATCACCTCGGCACGCTCGGCAGCGGCAACCACTTCATCGAGGTGTGCCTGGATGAGGCCGACCGGGTCTGGTTCATGCTGCACAGCGGTTCCCGCGGCGTGGGCAACGCCATCGGCAACCTGTTCATCCAGATGGCCCAGAAGGACATGCGCCAGCACATCGCCAACTTGCCGGATCGCGATCTGGCGTACTTCGAAGAGGGCAGCCGGCACTTTGACGACTATGTGGAGGCAGTCGGGTGGGCGCAGGACTTCGCCCGGCAGAATCGGGTCATGATGATGGACGCGGTGGTCCGTGCGACCCGGACCGTCATCCGCAAACCGTTCGAAGTGGCCCTGGAAGCAGTGAACTGCCATCACAACTATGTGCAGAAGGAACAGCATTTCGGTGAGGACGTATTGATCACCCGCAAGGGGGCCGTGTCGGCGAAGAAGGGCGAGTTGGGCATCATCCCAGGGTCGATGGGGGCCAAGAGCTTCATCGTGCGCGGTCTGGGCAACGAAGAGTCGTTCTGCTCCTGCAGCCATGGCGCAGGCCGAACCATGAGCCGCACCAAGGCCAAGAATACCTTCACCGTAGCGGATCAGGTTCGCGCCACCGCTCATGTCGAGTGCCGTAAGGATGCGGACGTGATCGACGAGATCCCGATGGCCTACAAGGACATCGAGAAGGTCATGCACGCGCAGCGTGAGCTGGTGGAAGTGCTGCATACCTTGCGTCAGGTGGTGTGCGTCAAGGGATAGGCAGCGTCGGACGGCGCTGACCGTACCGCCTGCCTTCAAAGTGCCAGCAGACGGCAAACTGCTGGCCCCCGGATGATCTCCGTATCGGCAAACTCGCCTTTTTTCAAAAGGTTAGGTGGGCTATATGCGGACGATTGTCATCACCGTTGCAACGCTTTCCCTGGCTGCCCTTGCGCTGGGGGCTCAAGCGAAAGAACTGAGCAAGAGCCATCGTTTTGCATGCGCGTGGGGCTCGGACATCGCCGCAGGCGCACAGCAATCGAAACTGTCGGGGATTTCCCTGTATGGCGCGCGCAAGCGCTTGCAGGTTCGCAAGTTCCAGCAGCCATGGATGCGCATGACGGCCATGGGCATTACCGAGCAGACCTACAACAGCACTTCCCGGCTCAAGCCGGCGGCGGTCAAGCAGACCTATTACGAGCAATGCGTGCGGCATGAGCTGGCGCAGCGCTGAGCACAAGGCCCGCCCTCAGGGGTGGGCTTTTTCATGCCTGGCGCCCGTGCTAAGTCACTTGTCGCTTTCGCAGTTGACCATCCAGGACACGCCGAAACGGTCCGTCAACATGCCGAAACGAGCGGCCCAGAAGGTCACCTCCAGCGGCATGTCGATGCGTCCGTCCTTGGCCAGAGCGTTGAAGACCCGTTCCGCCTCGGCGACGCTGTCGACGTTCAGGGACACCGAGCAGCCGCTCATGCCCGGGGTCGGGCGGTCGGGAGTTGTGTCCGAGGCCATGAGCATCTGGTCGCCGACCTTGAGGCACGTATGGATGATCAGGTGGTGATGGTCTTTCGGTACGTGTTCGGCGGCAGGCGTTTCGCCGAATGACATCATCGCTTCAAGCTTGCCTTGCAGGCATTGCTCGTAAAACGTGAAGGCGGCTCGGCAGTCGCCGTTGAAGATCAGGTAAGGGTTGATTTTCATGGTAGTGCTCCCGGAAGTCGAAACGCGGGCGGCGGCGATTGTTCACCCGGCAGCGCGTTCGACGCATGAACCATAGCAAAGCGTTGGACATCGGGAGCGGCGGTGTTTTTCCAGATGTTTTGCGCATGGTTGGCGCCAGGCTTATCCCTGAAGCGGTCAGTCCACGATCACCCGCTCATCTTCGTCGCCCAGGCACACGGTCAGTTGCTGCCCGTCCTTGTCGAATGCGCAATACGGCAGCGAGCGTTGCTTGGCGACCATCAGTGGCGCGCTGATGAAGAGGAGCGACAGCAGAATCGCTACCCCGCTGCGGACAATCAACTTGAAGCGGGAAAGCGATGGGGCGCGCCGTGAGCGCTGGAACGCGCCCAGCAGCAAGAATCCCACGCCGATGAGCATGGCGATTTTGATTTCCTGCGGGCTGGTGCTGTAGATGAGGTTGTCGGAATCTTCAGGGTAGTTCGCCAGCCACCAGGCGCCGATGGACAGGGGCAGGAGTCCGGCGCCGATGCAGGCGGCGGTCGAGCCGGGCAGTCGCAGCAGCACTGTCAGCAGCAACCCGGAGGTTGCGATCAGCCAGCCGGTGGCGAACAGTTGCCCACCCAAGCCACCCATGAAGGTGCCGGTGACGTCGATGGGCGTGATCAGGCTCCAGTCATAAAAGGCGATGTGCGCCATCAAGGCCAGCAAGGCGAGCCAGCAGACGGGATAGTAAAACCACAGGGCAATGGGGCGGGGCAACACACGCGATCCTTTTCGTGACGTTCGGGGGGCGGCAGTATGCCCGGTCGGACGTCAGGAGTCCCGGGCGATTTGCCCTGGCGCCGAACCGGCCACCCTAGGCGCACGCATCAGGGCATCGATGGCCTTGCGATAGCTCTGCCCGCCCAGGGCCATGCTGTTGTTATGCGTCCCACCGGGCACCAGCAACAGCCGTTTGGGCTGCCGGGCGGCAGCGAACAACTGCTCACTGAACCGGGGCGGCACGAACGCATCTGCCTGGCCATGCACCACCAGCAGCGGCATGTGGATATCGGCGATCTTGTCGATGGAGTCGAATTTCTGCGACAGCAGCCAGCGCACCGGCAATGAGGTGTCGGCCACGGCGGCGGCTACGTCCGCCAAGGAGGTGAAGGTGGACTCGATGACCAGCCCGCGCACCGGCAGGGGGGTATGGTCCCTGGCGGCGTTGCGGCCCAGTTCGGCGGCCAGGTCGATGGCCACCGCGCCTCCCAGCGAGTGGCCGTAGATCAAGCGCTTGCCCGGATCGGGCTGCAGTTGTTGAAAGCGTTCCCAGGCCACTCGGGCGTCTTCATAGACGCTGCTTTCCGACGGCAGGTCGCCCTGGCTTTTGCCGAAACCCCGATAGTCGATGGCAAGCACCGAATAGCCGGCCGCGCGCAATTGTTCGATGCGGAACAGTTGGCCCGTCAGGTTCCAGCGAACGCCGTGCAGATAAAGGATGGCCGGAGCGTTGGCCCGTTCCGCCGGCCACCACCAGGCGTGAATGCTTTGCCCGGCCCTGAAGCGCTTCGGCTGCAGGTCGAGTTCTTGCACGCTGTCGGGCAAGCCGTGATACCAGCCTGCGGTGCCGGGTTCGATGCGAAAAAGCAGCTTGCGCTCGGCATGCTCCAGCACGGCGCAGCTTGTCGGCAAGCCGATGATCAGGGCAGCCATGCAGGCGAACGTCAGCCGACGGCGTCGCAGACGGGTCATGAAAGCGGGGAGCATTAAACGTTTCACCGGAGCGCGGACAAAGAACGCTTTGTACCAGAAGCCTTCGTCCGCGCGCGAGATTTTCGACCGCCGCGCACCAGCAATGATTGCAAGATGCGACGGTGGCTCAGTCCACCGTCAACACGATTTTGCCGATGTGGTTCCCCGCTTCCATGTGGGCGTGGGCCAAGGCTGCCTCGGTGAGCGGGTAGACCTTGTCGATGATCGGCAGGCAGCGCCCGGCCGCCAGTGTCGGCCACACGTGTTCACGCAGTTGCGCGGCGATGGCCGCTTTCTCGTCGCCGGTGCGGGCGCGCAGCAGCGAGCCGGTGACCACCGCCCGTTTCGCCAGGATCGCCAGCAGATCGACGTCGTTGGCCCGGGCGCCCCCGAGGAAGCCGAGCATCACCAGACGTCCGTCCATCGCCAGTGCCTGGAGGTTGGCGTTGAGGTAAGAGCCGCCCATGATGTCGAGAATCACGTTGACGCCCTGGCCAGCGGTTCTTTCGGCGATGAGCGCGGAAAATTCCTGCTCGCGGTAATTGATCGGTTCACCGCCGAGTTCGCGGATGGCCGTGCACTTGTCGGCGCTGCCGGCGGTGGCGAAGGCCTCGATGCCGAATTCGCGACAGAGCATCAGCGCGGTAGTGCCGATGCCGCTGGTGCCGCCGTGGATCAGGACTCGCTGGCCTGGCCGGGCGCCGCCCAAGCCGAACAGGTTGGCCCATACCGTGAAGAAGGTTTCGGGAAGCGCTGCCGCCTGCACCCAGTCCAGCCCCGCAGGCATCGCCAATGTCTGGCCGGCAGGCACGCTGCAGTATTGGGCGTAGCCTGCACCATTAGTCAAAGCGCAGACCCTGTCGCCGATGGCGAACGTATCCACCCCGGCGCCGAGGGCGACGATCTCTCCGGCCACTTCCAGCCCGGGGATCGGGTTCATCCCGGGCCTCATCGGATACAGGCCGGCCCGTTGCAGGGCATCGGGGCGGTTGATGCCGGCCGCGCGTACCCGGATCAGCACTTCGCCTTCCGGCACGGTCGGCAACGGCACGCGCCGGGGTTGCAGGACGTCCGGACCTCCGGGGCGGGTGATCTCGATTCGGGTCATTTCAGTGGGCAGGGTCATGTTCGGTGCCTCGCAAGGTGTGGTTCGGTGATGAAAACAGGTCGGTCAACTCAGGCAGCGGTGTCGCGCAAAGGTGTAAGGCAACCCTATCGCGGCCAGTTCCAGCAGCAGCGCCACCGCCAATGAGCCGGCGGCCGTCAAACACAGCAGCGCATGGTTGCCTCCGCTGGCCTCGAACAGTGCCGATGACGCGAACCCGGCCAGCGCCTGAAACGTGGCGAACGAAACGGTCGCGCGGCTCCTTTGCTCAAAAGGTTTATGGCGCTGAGCATATCGACTAAGGTCGCTGCACATGCGCAGCGATTTTGCTGAGTGATGATGCATTTGTGCATCAGTGGGGGAGGCAATATGAACTGGGATGATGCCAAGGTGTTTCTGGCGGTTTGCCGCGAGTCGACCTTGCGTGGTGCGGCGCGGGTCCTGGGGGTTGATCAAGCCACGGTGGGACGGCGCGTCACGGCACTCGAGCAGTCGTTGGGCGCCAAGCTGTTCCTGCGTACCTCCGATGGCTATGCGTTGACGACGGTGGGTGAGGCTGCGCTCTTGTCCGTGGAGAAAATGGAGCATTCGGCGCTGGAGTTGGAGCGCCGGATCCAGGGCATGGACGAGCGGCTGAGCGGTAACGTGCGGGTCAGCACCACCGACTCTCTGGCCATCGACTTTCTGATTCCGGCCATCGCGCGTTTGCATGAGTTGCATCCTGACGTGCGTGTGCAATTGGACGCCTCCACGCAATTCTCGAGCCTGGCCAAACGCGAAGCGGACATCGCGGTGCGCAACGCTCGGCCTGACGATCCCGACCTCATCGCACGCCGCATCGCGCACTGGCCGGTGGGGCTGTTCGCTTCGCAGGCCTATGTCGACGCGCGAGGCGTGCCGTCGCCGGGCACTGCATTCGAGGGCCATGACCTGGTGGTGTATCAACCCTATGTGAAGGCCGGAAAAGAGGTGACGCTGGCGTCCGAACCGGTGGGGCGCGGGCGTATCGTGGCAGGTCTGAGTTCTAGCCTGTTGGTGCGGCGTTCGATTGCCGCCGGCATCGGTGTAGGAGAAATTCCCGTCTACATGGGGGAGCGGGACGGGCTGGTTCGGCTCTGGCCGGAGCGCACGCGGCCACAAGCCTATGAAGTGTGGCTGGTGACCCATGCGGATCTGCGTCACACGGCGCGGGTCAGGGCGGTGATCGAGCAGATCGTGGACGCGTTCGCACCGGAGAACGGATAGGCCAGACGCGCTGAATGCGTGGACTTGGCAAGGCTACGTCGGGTGGCGACATTGCCTACATTAAGGGCGGAATTCGCCGGCTTGTGGGTTTTCGGGCCGGGCTCTATCGTTTTCCAGACCTCGGACGAGACAAACCCCTCGTTCTGAAGGGATCAATCAGGGACGAATTGATAGCCGCAGAGGTGTGGAATTGATTGCAAGGGAAATCAGCCCGTTTCAGGAATGCGACATGTCCAGAGCCACCGACAAGACCGAATCCATGAACCACGTCAGCCGAGAGGAATTCAACGCCAGGATCGAGACCATCGAAGTCAGGATGGATGCCCGGATCGAATCCATGTCCGCGAAACTGGATGAGTTCGTCGCGGTGCAGGCGGAACGGGACAAGGCGTTCCTGGAGCGCGAAAAGGCCCGGGAGGAAACCCGTCTGGAACGTGAGCGGCTTCAGGAAAAAGCCCGGTTGGAGCGGGAGCGATCCTGGGAGCGCGCACGGCTGAGGTGGGAGCGATCTCAGGAAAGGGCTCGGCAGGAGCAGGGCGCAGCACAGGATAAAGCACGGCAAGAATGGGAAGCCGCTCAGGAAAGGGCCCGGCAAGATCGGGAGAAGGCGCGGGAGGTCGCACAGCGGGAACGAGACAAGGCACAGGAGGTCGCACAGCGGGAACGAGACAAGGCACAGTTGGAGCGGGACAAAACGCAGCTGGAGCGTGAAAAGGTCCAGCAGGAGAGAGACAAGCGCCTGGAGCTGATCGCGGAGCAAACGCTCAAGGCTGCCGAAGGGGCCCAGGAAGCGGCAAGGCAAGTGATCAATTTCAGAACCAGCTATTGGGCAGGTGTTGCCGTGCAGTTTCTGGCAGGAGTGGCCATTCTGGTGGGGGCCATCTACACCAACCAGGCCAACGTGATGGTCGCGATACAGACGACCTTGGCGGCGGTTCAGTCGGTCAAGGAGGCCAGCGCACCCGTGCCTGTTGCCACGCCGGTCACCCTGGAACAATGAAAACGGCCTTCAAATGAAGGCCGTTTTTGGGTGGTGCGTTTGTCTCAAGGCATTTCTGGCAATTCTTGGGGCCTCAAGTCAAACACCAGCACTTCGGCATCAGCACCGTTGCTCAAGGTCAGCGCCTGTTCCTCACGAACCCGCACGCCGTCGCCTTCCTGCAACTGCACGCCGTTCAGCTCAATGCTGCCGCGAGCGACATGCACGTAGGCATAGCGATGGGTCGGCAGTTCCAGCGTGGCGCTTTCGTGGCCGTCGAACAGTCCCGCAAACACCCGTGCATCCTGGCGCACCTTCAGCGAGCCGTCGGTGCCGTCCGGCGAGATGATCAGTTGCAGCCGGCCGCGTTTTTTCTGCGGGCTGAAATGCTCCTGCTGATACCGAGGCTTGGCGCCGCTCACATCGGGCACGATCCAGATCTGCAGAAAGTGCACGGGCTTGCTCGTCGAATGGTTGAACTCGCTGTGGGCCACGCCGCTGCCGGCGCTCATCAGTTGCACGTCGCCGGGGCGGATCACCGAGCCGGTGCCGAGGGTGTCCTTGTGTTCCAGTGCGCCTTCGAGCACGTAGGAGAAGATCTCCATGTCACGGTGCGGGTGCTGGCCAAAACCTTTGCCGGCGGCGACGCGGTCGTCGTTGATCACCAGCAGGTCCGAGAAACCCTGTTCGCGCGGGTCACGGTAGCTGGCGAAGGAAAAGGTGTGGAACGACTTCAACCAGCCATGGTTGGCGAGCCCGCGGTCGGAAGCTTTGCGAAGGGTCAGCATGATGGAATCTCCTGTCGGGACGTTGATTCGTCCGCTTGAGGAGAAGATTAATATTTACCGGTTTGAGCAATAAGTAGGTGAAAATTGAAATACTGTCCTGCTCAAGTTGACAGTTTTGTGCTGCGGATCACGGCGTCTTTCGGGCCGCTCGTGGTGTACTGCGGCAAAATGCGGCAACTTATGCCGAATCATAGATTTCAGTGATGTGTCTCCCATGAAAAGCGTGGCAATGGTGCTGTTTCCCGAGTTTCTCCTGCTGGACATGGCAGGCCCCCTCGAAGTGTTTTCGGTGGCCAACCGCTACCTGAAGCCCCAGAACCATTATCGGTTGACCACCCTGGGCACCGAACGCGGGCCGTTGCGTGCATCCAATGGCGTCTTGATGCACACCGACCGGTGCATCGAGGACGACAACGAGCGTTACGACCTGCTGCTGGTGCCCGGCGGGCCCGGCGCCTACAACGAAAGGCTGCCGTCGCTGCAGGCCTGGCTGCCGGGGGCGGTCGGTCGGGCGGGGTGTTACGGTTCCATCTGCACCGGGGCATTCGTGCTGGGGCATGCCGGGCTGATCGACGGCTATCGCGTCACCACCCACTGGAACTACACCGAGCGGCTGATCAAGGGGTTTCCCAAGGCCATCGTTGCGACAGACCGGATCTACGTCGAGGACCGCAACCTCATCACCTCCGGCGGCGTCACCGCCGGCATCGATCTGGCCCTGGCGGTGGTCGCCCGGGATCACGGCAAGAAGCTCGCCCAGGACGTGGCCAAGGTGCTGCTGGTGGTGATGAAGCGTCAGGGCGGACAGGCTCAGTTCAGTCCGCTGATGGCGGCGGTGGCCCCTCAGGAGACGCCGGTCACGCGGGTGCAGAACCATGTGCTGGAACACCTGGAGGAGGCCTTCAGCGTTGAGCGGATGGCCGGGATCGCGAACATGAGCCCGCGGCACTTTGCGCGGGTGTTCGCCCGGGAGGTCAGCATGACGCCCATGGAGTTCCTGCAGAACGCACGCATCGACCGTGCGCGCAATCTGCTGGAAACCAGCGACCTGCCGCTCAAGACCGTGGCGTTCAAAAGCGGTTTCGGCAGCGTGCGCCACATGCGCTTTCTGTTTGGCGAAAAGCTGGGCCTGACGCCGCTGCAGTACCGCGAACAGTTCAGCTAGAGCGTTTCTGTCCGTCCCGGGCACCCGGATGTCCGTGCTGCGCCCCGTGTGGCGGTTGTGCCGTCATGGGGGCCTGCCAAGATAGCGGGCATGAACAGCCTCGTTGATTTGAGCACGGCATCGGTCCTGCGGTTCGGCCCGTTTGCCTTTCACCTGCGCCAGCGGCTGATCCTCGAAGGGGATCGGCAATTGCGCATGGGCGGCCGTGCGCTGGACATCCTGCAGGTGCTGGTCGAGCGCGCCGGCCGCGTCGTCAGCAAGGAGCAGCTGATCGCGCTGGTGTGGCCGACGTCAGTGGTCGAAGACATCAACCTGCGGGTGCACATCGCCGCCTTGCGCCGGGCGCTGGGCGACGGTGAGAAGGGCCAGCGCTACATCGTCAACGTGCCGCAGTGCGGTTACAGCTTCGTCGCCCCGGTGCAGGGCGACAGCGTTGCGCAGGTGGTGTTCGAAAGCCTGCAGGCCCCCCAGCACAATCTTCCGGCGCGGCTGACCCCGGTGACCGGTCGGGATTCACTGGTGGGTGGCCTGGTCCGCCAATTGCCGCTGTGCCGGCTGATGACCGTGACGGGCCCCGCCGGCGTCGGCAAATCCACCGTGGCCTTGCGCGCGGCCGAGCTGCTGCTGCAGCACTTTCGCGACGGGGTGTGGCGGGTGGATCTTTCGCTGATCGACGCCAGCGCCCCCTTGCTCGACGCGTTGCTGCAAGCCCTGGACACCGACTATCGCACCCTGACCGCCCGCCACGCCCTGCTGGTGCTGGACAACGCCGACCATTGGCGTGAAGCCTGCCGCGAGGTGCTGGAGACGCTGTTGGCGGCGGCCCCGCGGCTGGTGATCCTGGTCACCAGCCGCGAAGCGTTGCAGGTCAACCTCGAAACCGTGCAGAACGTGCCGCCGCTGGCCGTGCCCGGTGTGTCGGCGTGCTGCCATGTCGATGAGGCCATGGCGTTTTCGGCGGTGCAGTTGCTGGTCAGCCGGGCCCGGGCACGGCAGCACGGCTTTGCGCTGCGTGAGCAGGATCTGCCGGCGGTGCGCGAGATCTGCCAGCGGCTCGACGGCTTGCCGCTGGCGATTGAACTGGCGGCTGCGCAGATCGATGCGCTGGCGCTGGTCGGGCTGCACGCCCAGCTGGACAACGGCCTGCAATGGCTGAGTTTCGGCAGGCGCACGGCGGTGCCGCGCCATCAGTCCATGAGCGCCGCGCTGGACTGGGGCTGCCGGCACCTGAGCGACCAGGAGCGGCGCGTGCTGCAACGCCTGGCGGTGTTCAAGACTGCCTTTACCCTGGACGCGGCGATGGCCGTGATCAGCTGTGCGCAAATGCCGCCGTCGATGCTGGCGGCGGCGGTTGAACGGCTGGCGGCCAAATCGTTGCTGACGGTGGAGCGGGGCAGCGGGGTGGTGCGCTACCGCCTGCTCAACACCACCCGGCGCTACCTCGGCGAACAGCCGGCGGACAGCGGCGACTTGGCTGAACTGGAGCGGCGCCATGCCCGCTACAGGGGGCGCACGCACGATGCCTCAGACGTCCGTCTGGCTGCGCAACTCGTCCAGCAGTAGGCGCACCTTGCGCAGATCCGGCGTCGCGTAGCCCTCGGTGAAGCGCCGATAGACCGGATCGAGAAGCGCCAGCGCCTCGTGGTGGCGCGCCTGACGCTGCCACAGCCGGGCCAGCGACGTGGCGCTACGCAGTTCCCAGGCCAGCGCGCCCTGGTTTCGGGCGATGTCCAGCGCTTGCAGCAGAACGGCTTCGGCGGTTTCGGTTCTGGCCGTGTCTGTCTCGACGCCATCGCCAGCAGGCTGGCGTCCGTCCAGCCGCAGCGGTTCTTCAGGCAACAGCTGCTCGGCCCGGGCCCGCAGGATCTCCGCCGTGCTCCATCCCGCCGCGCCGCTCTGCGCGCGCTCCAGCAAGGCATCGTCAATGAAGCCGCTGTCGAGCGTCACCATGATCTCGCGGACCAGCCCGCTGTCGGCCGGCGGCACGGCGACGGCGGTGTCGGCGTCGATCACTTGCGCATACTGCCGGGCCCAGGTGTGGAACAGCAGCACCGAATGCTTCTGCGCCTGTTCGTGCAGCTGGCGCAGCAGGGCGCGGGCGTTCTGCCGGTCGCCGTTGTAATGGGCGATCAGGCAGGTGGCGAGGGCCAGGGTGTAGCAGATCGACGTGCCATGGTCGATCTGCACGGCGATGTCCAGCGCCTGCCGGGCCGTGCGCCACGCCTGTTCGGGAAAGCCCTGCAGCCACAGCACCCGGGCGAGCACCGTCAGCGAGGCGACGCTCTGGTCGTACTGCACGCCGAAACCATGGGTGAAACGGTTGCGGTGGCCGCTCTGGGCCATGCGCTGGATCACCTGCTCGGCATGGATCCGGGCCTGCGGCTGATCCCCCGCGTAATGCAGCGCCAGCACCCGCAAGCGGTGCGTGCTCAACGACAACAGCGGATCGCCGTGCAGGCCCAGGTTCTCGAACTGCTCGCTCTGCTCCAGCGCCATCCGGTAATGGCCGCAGCTGAGGTTGACCGCCATGTGCCCGGACACGGCGCGCAGTTGCCCGGCGATGTCGTCGTGCTGCCGGGCCAGCGCATGGGCGCCGACGAAGGCGTCGATGGTCTCCGGCGTGCCGCCGAAGGTGTGGTAGCAGGCACTGCCGAGCGCCAGCTTCAGGGCGATTTCCAGGCGGGGGCAGGGCGAGGCGGCAGACGCCAGCAACTCAAGGGCCCGACGCACATGGCCGCCGTATTCCTTGAGCAGCGAGAGTTCTTGCCACAGCGGCGCCGAGGTCGCGGTCAGGCGTACGCCCAGATCCTGCGGGCCTTCCCCGTTCAGCGCCCAGCCCAGCGCCGCGCGCAGATCCTCAAGGCCACGGGCGTAGCGTTCGATCCACAGCACGGTGGGGGTCATTTCCCAATCGGCCTGGGCCTGGTGCATCAGCGCCAGGCAACGTTCGGCGTGGCGTTCGCGGGTCTGGTCGAGTTCCAAGGCGTGGTCGAGCTTCTCCAGCGCATAGCGGCGGGTGGTGTCGAGCAGGCGGTAGAACACTTCTTCATCGCCGACCTCGACGCTGAGCAGCGACTTGGCCACCAGTTGCGTGACCGAACCGAACACGTGGTGCGGTTCGATGTGCCGACCGACGATCACGGCTGCTGCCGACTCCAGGGTAAAGCCGCCGCGGAACACGCTGAGGCGGCGCAGGCAGGCCTGTTCGCAGGCACTGAGCAGGTTGAAGCTCCAGTCCAGCGTGGCCCGCAGCGTCTGGTGCCGGTTCTGGCCGATCCGCTCGCCGGCGGGCAAGCGGCCTTGCAGTTGCATCAGCAAGCCTTCCAGTCCGAGCGTCGCGACCTGCGCGGCCGCCAGTTCCAGCGCCAGCGGAATGCCGTCCAGCCGACGGCAGATCTCGATGGCCAGCGGCAGGTCGGCATCGCCCAGTTCGAAGCTGTCGTGGCCGGCCATCGCCCGTTCGGCGAACAGTTGCAGCGCCGAAAAGCTCATGGCCTGGGCAAGGTCGGGCACGGCGATCGGCGGCGGGCAGTCGAGGGATTCCAGACGCTGCACGAACTCGCCTTCGATCCTCAGGCTTTCGCGGCTGGTGGCCAGGATGTGCACCTGGGGCGCACCGCGCAGGATGCCTTCGCTGAGCAGGGCCACGGCGTCGATCAGGTGCTCGCAGTTGTCGATCACCAGCAGCATGTGCCGGTCGCGCAGGCTGGCGATCAGGCAACTCAACGGATCATTGTCGTGCAGCGACAGGTCCAGCAGATTGGCCAGGTGCGAGCCGATCAGTTGCGGATCGTTGATCGGCGCCAGGTCCAGCAGACGGATGCCGTCCCGGTAGCGCCCGATCAATTGTTCGGCCACGCGCAGGGCGACGGTGGTCTTGCCGATGCCGCCGGGCCCCACCAGGGTGATGCAGCGCTGGCGCGGCAGCTGGGCCATCAGGTTGTCGACCAGCGCCTGACGCCCGATCATCCGCGTGCGGCGCAACGGCAGGTTGTGCCGGCCGGTCGCGCTCGGCGATGGCGTGTGCTCGATGGCCTGCCGGATCACCGGTGCGACAAAGCTGTAGCCGCGCTGGGCCACCGTGACGATGTAGCGCTGCCCGGCCTGGCCGTCGCCCAGCGCCTTGCGCAAGGCGGCCATGTGCACCCGCAGGTTGATGTCTTCCACCACGCTGTCGGGCCAGACCCCGGCGATCAGCCGCTGCTTGCTCACCACCTCGCCGGCGTGGGCCAGCAGGATCAGCAGGATGTCCAGCGCACGCCGGCCCAGGCGCAACGGCTGGTCGCCTTCGAGCACCAGCCGCTGGCCGGGGTGGATCCGATAGGGGCCGAAACCGATGGCCTGATCCGGGGAAAGACTCAACCGCTCACTCCTGTACCGCTTTCTTGTGATCCCGGCCGCACGCGTTCACGGGGCGAGGGCCGGGGCGGACGGTGGCCGGCAGGGTCTGCCGGGGCGTCTAGTCCGCTGTTTCCGGGCATATTCCCCATGATTGCCCGCGAGCGCAATGTGCTGGCGAAGGGCTCCGGCGGCGATCCGGGGTCGCACCCACTGTATTTAAAGGCCGAAACCTGCACCGGCCCGTCCGACGACCGGAAAAAATTAACAACGATTAACTCGTCCCTGGCCGGCCTCGCCCCAACACTGCGGGCGAAGGAATGCATACGTCCGGAGGACGCTGCGATGAGCGAAGTGGTGGTGGTCTATCACAGTGGTTACGGGCATACCCGGGTCATGGCCGAAGCGGTGGCCTTGGGCGTTGCGCGCCACTCGGGCAGCACCTGCCGGCTGATCGCCGTGGAGGACGTGGACGCGCATTGGGAATGGCTGCACCGCGCCGACGCGATCGTTTTCGGTGCGCCGACCTACATGGGCAGCGCGTCGGCGGCGTTCAAGCAGTTCATGGAAGCCACGGCCGCGTTCTATCTGGCCAGGCCCTGGCGCGACAAGCTGGCGGCGGGCTTCACCAACTCCGGCAGCCTGTGCGGCGACAAGCTCGGCACCCTCCAGCAAATGGCCGTGTTCGCCGCGCAGCACTCGATGATCTGGGTCGGCCTGGACCTGTTGCCGGCGCGTTCGTGCCAAGGATCGTTCGACGGGCAACTGAACCGGCTCGGCAGTTCGTTGGGCGCCATGTCCCAGTCGTGCGTCGAACGGCCGCCCGGGCAGGTGCCGCCGGTCGAGGACCGCCGCACCGCCGCCCACCTGGGCGAACGCGTGGCGCGCCTGGCTCAGCGCATGGCGCTGCGTTGAGCAGGGATCAGAGCCCTTTGACCACCCGGCAGCGCCAGGCGAACGGATTGATCCCTTCGCTGCGGGTGAAGATGTGGCAGAAATGCGCCTGGTCGCAGAAGCCGCATTCGAGGCTGATCTGGGTCAGGCTCAGGTCCGTGTGCTGGATCAGCAGCTTGGCCCGGGCGATGCGCTGGGCGCGGATCCAGTCCTGGGGCGAAAGCCCGGTGCTGCACTTGAAGGCGCGGGAAAAGTGGCTGCGCGACAGCGCACAGGCGCGGGCCAGTTCGGTGACTTCGAGGCTTTGGTCCAGGCGTTCGAGAATCAGCTGTTTGACCAACCGTTCCCGCTGCGGGCTGAGGCCGCCGGTCTGAGGTTTGGGCGCATCGCCGGCAGGCATGCGGGCGAGCGTTTGCTGTAGGTGAGCCATGGCCAGAATCCGTGTCGGGGGGAACGCACGGTCAGCGCCTTCCCTCAGGTCGAAAAAACAACGCTGCGCAGAGGGATTCATTGTTCGGCGGCGGGGCGGAGGCTTGCGAGTTAAACGTTGTTAATTCCGCCGCAAACGCGCATGGCCCGTCACCGTCGTTCGGGTAAAGTGCGCAGCACTTGCGCCTGACTCCATAAGGAAAACACGTCCATGAACCGTAACGATCTGCGCCGCGTCGACATGAACCTGCTGGTGATCTTCGAAGCGCTGATGTTCGAAAGGAACCTGACCCGCGTTGCCGAAAAACTGTTCATGGGCCAACCGGCGGTGAGCGCCGCGCTGGGTCGCCTGCGGGATCTGTTCGATGACCCGTTGCTGCTGCGCAACGGTCGCGGCATGGAGCCCACCGCCCGGGCCCTGGCGATCCTGGACGAGCTGCAGCCGGCCATGGACGTGATCAGCGGCGCGGTCAGCCGGGCCAAGGCCTTCGACCCGGCCACCAGTTGCGACGTATTCCGCATCGGGATGTCGGACGATGCCGAGTTCGGCCTGTTTCCGCCGCTGCTGCGCCAGTTGCAGGAGGAGGCTCCGGGGATCGTGGTGGTGGTCCGCCGCGCCAACTACCTGTTGATGCCGACATTGTTGGCCTCCGGGGAAATCTCCGTGGGCGTTAGCTACACCACGGATCTGCCGGCCAACGCCAAACGCAAGAAACTGCGCGACATTCCCTGCAAGGTGCTGCGCGGCGACGACCGTCCGGGGCCGCTGACCTTGGACGAGTACTGCGCGCGGCCCCACGCGATGGTGTCGTTCTCCGGCGATCTGAGCGGCAACATCGACCTGGACCTGGCCAAGGTCGGCCGCACCCGCCGGGTGGTGCTGGGCGTGCCGCAGTTCAGTGGCCTGCGCGCCTTGCTGGCCGGCACCGAAATGATCGCCACCGTGCCCGACTACGCGGCGTGCGCACTGGTGGAAGGCTGCGCGCTGCGGGCCGAGGATCCGCCGTTCCCCATCGACGCGGCGCAACTGTCGATGGCGTGGAGCGGGGTGCACGACAACGACCCGGCGGAACGCTGGCTCCGGTCGCGGATCAGCCAGTTCATGTCGGCGGAGCTGGACATTCCGGTGGCGTAGGCGCCGTTGCCCGGTCAGTGGGGGGCAGCAGGGCAGGGCCAAGACAGTTGCTCCCGCCCGTCGAAAAGGGCGCGCGATCTTTCAATCCGGGTATGTGCCATCGCAGACGGCTTGCAAACGAGCTGCGCTGCCGCTCATCGGAATCCCGCCCACCCCTGTCAGATCTGACAGTAGCCACCGCTCC